>JBBQHP010000040.1:0-45692 GCA_038324085.1 Burkholderiales bacterium | reverse complement strand
GCGCCCCGAGTTGCCCACCGCGGTGGTCGTTCGTCGCAAGCGACGCCCGCCGCCGTGGACAACTCTGCATCTTTGCAACCCCGCCCGCAGTCCACCTATGAATCGGGGAAATCTGTTCAAACAAGCGGAGCCACTTCTCTGATCCGGGTGTGATCGAACGAGGAGTCCTCGATCCGGATTTCAAAACCGTGGGCGGAGTCTCCAGTATCGTTGAAGGCCTCGAAGCTGGCCAGGCTGCCGAACACCTGCGCCGACGACGGCGCAGCGCCCATTGTAAGAACGGATGCGACCAACAGAGTGATCCGAATATGATGGTTAAATGGGCCCCTATCCGATCGTTGATTCATCTAGCTGTATCTTCGCGCAGCGAGTTTTCGCCACGGTTCGGTTTGTCAGGATCCGCTCGGCGCGGCACCGTAACTCGATCCACCCAGTAAGTGGCGCTTCCGTTGAATGTGGTTCATCTGAAATCCGCTTCTTTGCGGAACCTTGTCCTCGCGAGCTGTCTCCAATTCGCATCATGCAGAACATCGATACTTGCGTTGCCCCCGAGACTTGCGCGCGCGCCCAGGCACTGCGCGAGAATGCGCCAAAGAAGCGATGAAAGTCCTCGCATTCGTGCTTGGTCTCACCATCGCCGGTTCGGTCCCTGCCCGGACCCTCCAGCCCTCCAATGCCGTGGATCCCGGAATCGCCACGAAGATCGCGCGTATCAATCTGACGGAGCACGATGCACAAACGTGGGACTACGCCAGCAATACGTTGGAGCAGCCGTGGGCGCGGGGGAGAAAGGGTTCCAACTGGATCGATGCCGACGGCGTCGCCGAGGGAAGCAAGCCGTTTGCGAGCCTACCGATCCTGACGGGGCCAGCGCCCGGATACCTTGCGATAGCCGTTCCGCCCAAACTTGTCATCAGGTTGCTCGCGGACAACACGGGCATCCTGGTAGGGGGCCGCGGGGCTGCGTCCGAACCAAAGTTCGCGACGCTGAACGACCCTGCGGCGGAGCATAGACCGCTGCTGTCGGTCACCACCGACAAAGGTACCTTCGAGTGTCCGATCATGTTTGATTCCTGGACCTCGGTCACGTCCAATCATAGCCTTGCGGACCTGACCTATTTCTCCCCACCGCATGCATCGCTTCGCTTCGATCTGTCCGCCGTGCGTGGCGCGGTGCGGTCAGCAACGCTGAGGCTCTATCTGGTCGGCTGGTACAGCCCTTACACCCTCGACATCTACTACTTCGACGTGCCCGAACTGCTCACCGACCCTCGGTCGCAGCACCCGGAGAAAGTGGAGCCGGGGTTGACCGATGTAGCCGGTGAGGACGGGCTGAAGAACAATCCCCAGGTCCTCGTGTACATGGACGTGAACGGCAAATCTTCCGTGGACGGTGTGTTCCAGCAAGGGTGGACGCCGGACGATATGACATTCACCGATATCCCGGAATACGGTCTGAGGGGATTCGAATGCCACAATGACAACAAGAATTCGACGTGCGTCAATTCGCGCAACCTGTTCCTCGACAAACCGAGTCGCAATCCGCAGCCTTATCAGACGAAAGTCGGCAAAGGCTACGACCGCTTGTTCGTCAGTTACCTGATCCGCATTCCGGACGGGCACTGCGCCTGGCAGGGGACCAAGATCCCCGGCGCCGAGGGCATCCTCGGCGTCCGGAGCGGCGGCTATGCGTATAAGGACTGGACCGCGTCCGAACTCTTCGACGACGACCTCGGTTTCGGCTTCAGCATGGAACATGGCATTCCGAGCGTCGCGAACGGGTCCGCACAGGCGCTACTCGTCTACATGTACGACCAGGACCGGAAGCTGAGCAGCCCCGACCGCGGCCGGATCTGGACCACCAGTTCGGCATTGCTGCCGGGCCGCTGGTACCACATCGAGTTCGAGATGAAACTCAATTCGCTCAAGTCCCGACCGCGAGGGCCGGGCAATGACGACGGCGAATTCCGCGTCTGGCTCGATGGCGTGCTCGTTTACGAAAACACCCACTGGCGCGCTCGCGGTCACGCGAATGCCCAGATTCTCTCGGCCGTGATGCTCATCATGCATGGCGGCAACGGCCTTCCGCTGTGCAAGCAGACCTATGGCATCTCGCGCTGGATCGTTTCGAAAGTCCGTGTCGGACCACCCCGGCGGCTGCAATGAATCGGTCGCGATGTCTCCGCGTCGAATGCGACCGCGGCCTCGATGTCGTTGCTGCACCGCTCGATCGGCCTTGCAGGTGTCGACCTACAATCGCGAAGCGGTGCGGCCGATAGATCGCCGAGCGCATCCGCGGTCGAATGATGCCTCTTCGACTCGATGATGAGAGGCAAATAATGAACACCGAAATGGAAGCGCGCAACAAGCTGTGGAGCCTGATCAAGGACATCCGGTTCGCGATGTTCACTACCCGAAGCGCTGACGGTGAGCTGCATTCGCGTCCCATGACGACGCAGAACCGGCAGGTCGACGAGGACGATCGTCTGTGGTTCTTCATGTCCCGGCGAGGTCATCCGGTAGAGAATCTGGTCGAGGCCGCCGGCGTCAACGTGAGCTATTCGGACCCGGACAGCGATCGCTACGTGTCGGTCTCCGGCATCGCGCGGGTGGTCGACGAACGCAGCAAGAAAGAAGCGTTCTGGTCCGCGCTGGTGGAAGCATGGTTCCCGGGCGGCATCGACGATCCCGACCTCGCGCTCGTCGAAGTAAAGATAACGCAGGCCGAGTTCTGGGACGTGAAGGCCAGCAAGCTCACGCAGCTCTACAAAATGGCCAAGGCGGCTGTTGCCGGGAAACCGCCGGTCGATCTCGGCGAGACCCATACGGTTCGTATGCAATAGCCAACTGCGCTTAATTCTCGAGGCTGCAACGGATTGTGCCGGGCCAGGCGCGCATTCAGCTTGCCGCCTGCTACCGGACGCCTGACACGCAAGTACAGAAGGGTCGTTCCGTCGACCCGGCCGGGCACTGTCGCGACCCCATGGGCAATCGCGAAAGGGTCCGGCCGGGGCGCCCCGACTCAGGTGCGGCCGAAGTGCTCCGCGCAAGCCTTCTCGGTCATTTTCAAGAAACCGTGACCCTTGCACTCATTCTGGCCCTTGCAGGCATTCATGGCCGTCTTGCACTCGCCCTGGCCCTTGCAGGCGTTTGATCCGAAGCATTTCATGGCGGCCGAGCTCGAATCAGCCGACTGGAGAACGCCGTTTCCGCTGGACTGACAGCCCGCCAGGAACATCGCCGCCGCCGCGGTGGCGATGGCGACGCCCGTTACTTTCGATTTTTCGATCATTTTGTACTCTCCGATTAGAAGTAGGGCCCGTTTTGCACCGCTTTGAATCCGCGGGCCCGCGGGGTCGGACCGACACCCCGCGGGCAACCGCTTCGTATGCCCGCGCAAGCACACGCCATTGTTACGCACCAGGTCGCATGCCGGATTCATGGGCCGGTGCGGGGGGGGCTGGCGGGGTCGCAGACACGGCGTCAGTGTCCGCCGTCGATCTCAAGTGCCCATCCCGGAATCATCACGAATCGGTCGCCGGACCGCTTGGTTCGAAGGCGCCGGAGTCACTCCGCGCGTTCCGCCCGCACCACGTGCCCTCGCGCGATGGATCCTCGCAGAAGCGCCTCGGCGTCGAGCTTCGCATCCAAAGCGAGCGCTGCGGCCAGTGCTTCCGGCGCTCGTCTACCCTGCATGCAGGCGGCCAGGAACGCGTAGGTCGACGGTTCGAGCTGTTCGACCGCGATCGCGAGATCGGGACTTCGCGCGACGGCGAGATGATCCGCTCCCTCGGCCAGATCGACCGCAGCATTCTCCCCGGAGTCCTGCTGGTTGATCTGCCAGATGCGCAGGATGGGAAATCCGAACGGACCAGACGGAGCGCAGGCAGCCCGAAGGACCGGGGCTCGAGTTCCTGCAATATCTCACGCCCTCTGGCGGACGCCCTGTGCCGACCGACATGCGGTTGAACGATCTGGCCGCGACGCGGGTCGTCATAGAAGTGGATGACCTCGTCGCGCTCGCCGACCGATTGCAGCACGGCAACGTGATATTCGTGTCGCCGGATCTGGTGTCCCTGGACAAACACCCTTATCGCCTCTATCTGGTGGTGAAGGATCCTGATGGACATGCGGTGATGCTGGTCCAGAGGTGATGCGGCGCTCCAACCGGTGGGCCCAGGGGAATGTAGCCTGCTCGTGAAGAGACTTTGCACGTCCTGTCATCCGCCGGCGGCCGGGATTCGTATCAGGAGAACCAATGTTCAATCGCAGGTACCGACCATGAAACGCATCGCTTCCCTACTCGGCATCGCCCTGTTGCTCGCAGCCGCCGGTACCTTCGCGCGGCCGGACACCACGACGGCGGCGGAGTCCGCCAGCCTCGCTACCGCCACGTTCGCCGGTGGCTGCTTCTGGTGCATGCAGCCACCGTTCGAGAAGCTCGACGGCGTGGTGAAGACCACCGTTGGCTACACGGGCGGCACGGTGCCCAATCCGACCTATCACCAGGTCTCGGCCGGGGGCACCGGACACGCCGAAGCCGTGGAGATCGTGTTCGACCCGGCGCGGATCAGCTACGACAAGCTGCTCCAGGTGTTCTGGCACAACATCGATCCGCTCGCGAAGAACCGGCAGTTCTGCGATTCCGGTGATCAGTACCGTTCCGCGATCTTCGTGCATGACGAAACGCAAAGGCGGGCAGCGGAGGCGTCGCTGAAGGCGCTCGAAGACTCGGGACGGATCAAAGGGCACATCGAGACCCAGATCGTGGCGGCCAGCCCGTTCTATCGCGCCGAGGAGTATCACCAGGACTACCACCTGAAGAACCCGACGAAGTATTCTTTCTACCGTTGGAACTGTGGCCGCGACGCCCGGCTCGAAGCGGTATGGGGAGGTGCGCGATGAGGGCAACCCCGCGCCTGAGTCGCCGCGCGTTCCTGGCGGTGACTGGAGCTGTTGCTATAGCGGCAGCGATCGGACAAAGAAAAGGAGGAGCGATGGGTGCAGTGAACGAGCAGTTCGAGATCGTCAAGACCGACGCGCAGTGGCGCAAGGAACTCACGCCGGAGCAGTACCGGGTGCTGCGCCAACACGGAACCGAGCGCGCGGGATCGAGTCCGCTCGATCACGAGAAGCGCGTGGGGAGCTTTGTCTGCGCCGCTTGCGATCTGCCGCTCTATGCTTCGTCCACGAAGTTCGATAGCGGTACCGGCTGGCCCAGTTTCTATCGGCCACTGCCCAATGCCATCGGTACTTCGGTCGACAAGTCGTTCTTTTCCGTGCGCACGGAAGTGCATTGCCACCGCTGTGGGGGGCACCTGGGCCACGTGTTCGAGGACGGTCCCCAGCCCACCGGACTGCGCTATTGCATGAACGGGGTCGCGATGAAGTTCGTGCCCGAGACCGCCGGCAAAGGCTGAGACGCTACGCCGCTGGCTGCGGCATGCCGCAGCCAGCGGCCCAGGGCGTCGGCGAGCCAGAGTCACGCACGTGGGATTGCCCGGGCGCGGGCGTTTGAGGCACCATCACCCGCATGCCGCACGTGCCGACCATTGCCGATCTCGAGAAGCTGATCGACCGCTACTGTGCGGCATGGAGCGAACGAGATGCAGTGCGGCGTGCCGCGATGCTGGTCGAGGTCCTGTCCGAAGGCGCCACCTACACCGATCCGCGCGCACGAGCCACCGATGTTGACGCGCTGGTTGCTCACATCGGGCGGATGCAGGAAGCTAGGCCCGGCGCTCGGGTCCTGCGGATCAGCGCGGTGGACATCCATCATGATCTCGCGCGCTTCGGATGGTGTGTCGAATTAGCTGACCAGACGCGACTGCCCGAAGGCGTCGATTTCATCGAGATCGGCCGTGATGGCAGGATCGCCCGCATCGTGGGGTTCTTCGGCCCGCTCACGGCGGCGACGAAGGCGTGACGGATCAGTTGTCACTCTTCGATCGTGAAGCGGAAACGCACCCGGCACCCGTTGCGTTGCGTGGTTGCGCCCCGAACGAAGCCGTCCAGGCACTCGCGCGCCGCCTGGGGCCGTTGGCGTACCTCGGCACATCTTCCTGGCATTTTCCGGGCTGGAACGGACTCGTCTACGAAGGTGCTGCCGACCCAGTGCAACTTGCGCGGCACGGGTTGCCCGCCTATGCCGAGCATCCCCTATTGCGATCCGTGAGTCTCGATCGGACCTACTACGGGCCCCTAGACCAATCAGTATTCGAAGGCTATGCGCGCCAGGTGCCGGCAGGTTTCCGCTTCATGCTGAAGGCCCCCGCTGACTGCACTACGCCATGGTTGCGAGGCGAAGGGGGCAAGCCTGCAGGTGAGAATCCGCGCTTCCTCGATCCCGAATTCGCCTGGGATTCGTTCGTGCGTCCCGTGCGCGACGGTCTCGGCGAGACGTGCGGCCCCATCGTGTTCCAGTTTCCGCCGCAGGGCCGCACCGCGCTGAGAGATCCGCGTCGGTTCGCGGACAAGCTGCATCGTTTCCTGTCGCGATTGCCGCACGATGCCCTGTACGCGGTGGAAGTGCGTGACGCACCGCTCATTACCGACGCCTATGTCGAAGTGCTCCGCTCGACCGAGGTGCGGCATTGCGTGAGCGTGCATCCGAGGGCCGCGGCGATGCACGATCAGCTCGACGTGCTGGAGGCGCTCGATCCAGGCCCGCTGGTCGCGCGCTGGAACCTGAATCCCGCGCACACCTACGTCGAAGCGAAGGAACGCTACACGCCATTCGACCGGCTGCAGGAGGAAGACCCGGTGTGCCGCAAGATTCTGGCGGCCCTGGTCGTGCAAGCGATGCGGTACGGCCAGCCCGCTTACCTGATCGTCAATAACAAAGCGGAAGGCAGTGCGCCGCTGTCAGTGTTGAAGCTGGCCGAGTCGATTGCGATGGCGCTGGTGGCAAGCGCCCGCGGCTAGCCCCACCGTCGTGCCCGTCGCGGTACGACGGTCGGACGCATCCGGGCACTACTAGAACTTGTAGCCGAGGCCCAGCGAATAGATGTTGGCCGATATGTCGCCGGTCGAGGCATTGCCGAACTTGCTGTAGCGCTCGTATTCCGCGCGGCCGAAGAAATCGGTCGAGAAATCGTACTGGAGCCCGACGCCGAAATAGGTCTGTACGTCGGTCGACCTGTCGTCGACCCCTGCAGTGGGCTTGTAGGTGCTACGGATGATGGCTGCGCCCGCTCTCAGGAACAGACCCAGCTCGTCCGACATCGGAAGCCAGGCGATGCCTCCGACCTGACCGCCACGCAGCTTGTAGGTTGCGCCGAACGTTCCGCCGGGGCCGGAGGAATCCACGCGGATCTTCGCGACATCGACGTAGCCGCCTTCGATCCCGAAGTACTTGTTGAACCGGTACCCGATCAGAGCCTTGCCGGAGTAGCGGTCGGTGTCCTCGGTAAAGGTCGTGCCTGGTCCGACCGCGGCTTCCCCCCGGGCCTGCGCGGCAGCCGAATCGTATTTGCCCATGGACACGCCCACGCTACCGTAGGCGTACAAGCCGATCTTCTTGTCCTGCGCGACAGCCGAGCCGGCGGCGAGCAGCGCTGCGGTCATCAGTACGATTCTGGCGATCATGTTGCTTCACTCCCTTTGGATCGAGTTTGACCGGGCCCTCTAGGCACCGGAGAGGCTCCGGCAGCCGGAAGCACGATCCACGCCTTTTTGGGCATGGCGGCCGGTAGACGTAGCGCCTTGAATAACAAGGGCCATCAGGATAGTTATAACGGAAGGGTCAAGTCAAACCTTTAGATCCTGCCCTAACACGTTGAAAAAGCGCGTGCCGCGGCTGGCTCGATTGTGGAGACTGACCGAGGTGGCGCCGCGACCGAGGCTCGAGCCAGATCGAACTTCCGTACGACGGAGCACCTACCCGCAGGCACCCACGGCGCCGCACGCAGTGCAGAAGTCGCAGCCGTCCTTTCTGATTACGGTCACGTTGCCGCATTCGTTGCACAGGGCTCCCCGCTGGACCTTCGGCTGGCCGGCATCGCGGGGTGATTCGAGGATTCCCATTTCACGGCGCGGGTAGCCGTCCTCGTCGAGCA
Organism: Burkholderiales bacterium; assembly: GCA_038324085.1. GTDB lineage: Bacteria > Pseudomonadota > Gammaproteobacteria > Burkholderiales. The sequence continues at coordinate 37,635 of JBBQHP010000040.1, read as the reverse complement.
CCCCCAGCATCGCGTAGCGATGGATGACGAGCCGTGCGAGGTAGGCGACTGTGGACGGGAAGTTCTGTTGACGACGCTGGCCGGGTACGAAGGCCAAGAAATCGCCGAGCGGCTCGGAATAGTTGGTGAGTTTCCGCAGCTTCATGCCGATCCACGCCGGATCCAGTACTCGCATATCGAGCGACAGAACACGGGCGAGCCCGTCGAGCGCGCGCGGATAGTAGCCCGACAACCACAGCGAATAGGGCCTCGTCACCCCGTCGGGGAGCGTGATCTCCTTCAGTCCGAGCACGAAGTCCTCGCCCGATGCGGGACTCTGGATATCCACGGTCCAGGACAGCGTCCCTTCCGTGCCGGTCCGCGGTTCGTCGCGCGAGAACATGGCGTCCAGGACCGGTGATGCGCCGGGGTCCTCGAATGCGCCAAGGCGCTCGCAACGGTAGCGGATCACCTGCGCGACTCCGGCCACGACGCTCGGCACACGTCTGGATTCACCGTGGGGAGGAAAGCGCATGTCGAAGCTCTGGTCTCCCGGTGTGCGCGCGAGTTCGTCCAGTTTCAGCTTCAGCCACGATCGGTCGTTGGCGCGCATGTCCATCGAGAGGGTCTTGGCGACGGCGCCGAGCCCGCGCGGCTGCTCCGCGCCGTTGACCCAGGCTTCGAACGGAAACGCGCGGCCGTTTGCCTGGGTGTGGCCGACGAACAGTGCGAATTCGCCGTGCGGATGCTGGATCATGTACGTCCAGGCGTCGTTCCCGTCGGGAAGCGCCGGCCGGCCAGGCCATTGCAGCGAGGAAAGGACGGGCGCCGGCAGCGACTTGATCGTGAGCCGCCGGTTTGCATCCGTCAGCGAGACGTCCTGCGGATTCGCTTTGTCGCCGGCAGGCGGCTCGACCGACAGCACGGACCCGAGCACCTTGTTCGGCCGATAGGTCGCAAGGCCTTTCAACGCGGATTTCCATGCGGACATGTAGAGGTTTTCGAAATCCGGATAGGGATAGTTCTCCGGCACGTTCACCGTTTTCGAGATACTCGTGTCGATGAAAGGCGCCACCGCTGCGACCATGTCCTTGTGCGCCTGTGCGGAAATCTCGAGGGCAGTCACGAAGTACGGTGGCAGTTGCTCGACATTCCCGCCGGAATGGCGGTACAGGCGCCATGCGTAGTCTTCGACCGGATATTCCTTCCACGTGCCGTCGGCCATCCGTTTGCGCCGCGTATAGGTCCAGGAAAAGGGGGGTTCGATGCCATTCGAAGCATTGTCGGCGAAGGCGAGGCTGATCGTGCCCGTCGGCGCGATCGACAGGAGGTGCGAATTCCGGATGCCATGGGCGCGGATCTTCTGCTTGATCTCGGCCGGTAGCCGCGACGCGAAATTCCCGCCCGAGAGATACATGTCCGCATTGAACAGCGGGAAGGAACCGCGCTCCTTCGCCAGTTCGATCGAAGCGAGGTAAGCGTGGTCGCGCATGAACTCCGATATCCGGGTCGCCATCGCGCGCGCCTGCGCGCTGTCGTAGCGCAGCCGCATCATGATCAACGCGTCGCCGAGGCCCGTGAACCCCAGGCCGATGCGGCGTTTGGCATTCGCTTCGTCGCGCTGCTGCGGCAGCGGCCAGCAGGTCACGTCGAGCACGTTGTCCAACATGCGCACAGACGTTTCCACCACTTCCGCGAAGGCGGCGAAATCGAAGGCTGATTTCTGTCCGAACGGAGCGTCGACGAATCGGGTGAGGTCGATGGAACCGAGATCGCAGCAGCCGTAGGGAGGAAGCGGTTGCTCGCCGCAGGGATTGGTGCTCTCGATCGTCTCGCAGTAATAGAGATTGTTGTCCCTGTTGATACGATCGAGGAACAGGATGCCGGGCTCGGCATGATCGTAGGTGGAGCGCATGATCTGTTCCCACAATTCGCGCGCCCGCGCCTTGCGATAGACCCAAAGGCCATCGGCACGCTTGTACGACTTCGCGGCGCCGGCGTCGGGTGCGGGCTCGGCCTTGTGCGCGAGTTCGATGTCGCCGTCATTCTCGACCGCCGTCATGAACGCATCGCTCACTCCGACCGACACGTTGAAATTCGCCAGGTCGCCGCGATCCTTGGCGTGGATGAAGGCTTCGATGTCGGGATGATCGCAGCGGAGGACGCCCATCTGGGCGCCGCGTCGGGATCCAGCCGATTCAACGGTCTCGCATGAGCGATCGAAAACGCGCATGTAGGACACCGGGCCGCTGGCGCGAGATTGCGTGCCGCGAACCATGGCGCCTTGCGGGCGGATGGACGAGAAGTCGTAACCGACCCCGCCCCCACGGCGCATCGTTTCGGCTGCCTCCGCGAGCGCCGTATAGATACCGGGCCGCCCGTCTACTATTTCGGTGATCGAGTCGCCCACGGGTTGAACGAAACAGTTGATGAGAGTGGCGGTGAGGTTGGTACCCGCGGCGGAATTGATACGGCCCGCAGGAATGAACCCCTGCGTCTGCGCCTCGAAGAACCGCACCTCCCATTGGGAGCGGCGCTCTTCCGGTTCGACCGCCGCGAGCGCCCTGGCGACGCGTCGCCGCACCTCGTCCGGTGTCCTCTCGGTGCCCTTGGCGTACTTCTCGAGCAGGACTTCGGTGGAAATTTCCTGGGTGGGCGGGACGCTTGTGGTCGACGCGGCCAGCGCGTCGAGGGAATGGTCGTTCATGGCGGGCTTTCCGGCTTCGGGCTTGGAAGGATACGCCCGTTCCGAGTACAGGCGCTCGCGCCCGGCCGGCAAAAAAAACCGCCCTGTCACACGCAATTAATCTTCGACAGGTACTTTCTCAAACCTAACGTTTTGAGTATATTTCTAATCACACAACCGCCCCGAGCCGCAACAGGAGCAACAGCCATGAGCGTGCCACCGAGCGCAGTACCGGACCCTTCAGATGGTCGAGAAGTTGAAGATTATCAATGGGCTGAATTCAACCTACCGTCGGATCTGGTGACCATCGGACCGGCTGACACCCGGGCCGAAGCGATCTGGTCGCAACCTTCCGGCCCCGTCGCCAACTGATCCACATCGAAACGACCCTGAAGCGGCGGATCGACTCCGCCGAGTGAGCGCCTCGCACCTCGTCGCCGACATTTCCGGCCACGGATTCGGTCACGTGGCGATGACGGCCCCCGTCCTGAATGCGGTCGGGGCTGCCCGCCCGGATGTGCGCCTGACGATACGATCATCCGCCCCGGAACGCGTCCTCCGGGAGCACGTCCAGGTCCCATTCGAACTCGTTTCAAGCGCCTTCGATTTCGGCATGGTCATGCGCGGGGCGCTCGAAGTCGACGCGGACGCGAGCTATCGGAAATACAGTGAGCTGCATTCGCGCTGGGACGCCGCAGTGGGCGCTGGCGCAGAATCGTTGGAGGCGCTCGCTCCGACCCTATTGCTCGCAAATGTGCCGTACCTCTCCCTCGCCGCGGCGTCTCGCGCGAACGTTCCCGCTATTGCGCTGTGCTGCCTGAACTGGGCGGACATCTTCGAGCACTACTGCAGTGATGGCCGTGAATCAAAAGCGATTGCCGTCGAAATGCGTGATGCGTACCGCTCGGCCGATGTCTTCCTGGCGCCGGAGCCCGCCATGTTGATGCCCGGCCTGCCTAACCTGATTCGCATTGGGCCGATCGCCCGCCTGGGGCGAAGGCGTGCGGACGAGATCCGGCGAGCCCTGCATTTGGATGAAAGGATCGCGCTTGCGCTTCTTTCGCTCGGTGGTGTGCCATTCCGGATCGACGTTGCGACCTGGCCACGTCTCCAGGGCTGGCATGTGCTTGCCGCAATGGAAGTTGCAGGCGCTCACCCTGACGTCTCTGCGGCCGATGCGTTGCCCATGCCCCACATCGACCTGCTGGCAAGTTGCGATGCCCTGGTGACCAAGCCGGGCTATGGAACCACCGCCGAAGCAGGGGTGAACGGCGTGCCAATGCTCTACGTGTCTCGCGGTGGATGGCCCGAAGAGTCGACTCTCGTCGCATGGCTTGAACGAGTCGGCCGTTGCGCCGCTCTGCCGGCTGCCGCGCTGCGGGAGGGCAGTTTTCTATTCGCACTCGAGCGGGTGCGCGAGAACCAGACACCGGCGCCGGTGCCGCCAACCCCCGACGGAATCGAAGCGGCGGCCGCACTCTTGATCGACCGGCTCTAGATTGAGCTGCCGTACGCATAAGTACGCCGCCGAAGCCGGCCCCCGAAGGCGTCCGAACCGCTCCGAGGTTCTGCCCATGGGGCGGAGTGTCGAGCCCCAATTCACGGCAACGCTTGCGCTCGCGAACCGAGCACTTGCGCCGGCATCCATCACTGTTAGTGGGCATGTGAATGGGTATGCGCGGCCGTCGCGGGCCCCAGTACACTGCGCGCCTTCATGCCGCAATACACGAATCGGTCTGTCGCCTGGCTTTACATCGCCGTCATGTTGTCTGGTCTGATGTGCTGCAACAGGTCGGCTTTTGCCGTTGTCGGCGGCGACATCGACCCCAATGTCGCAACATCGCCTTGGGCGGGCGTCGGCAGCATCAGTGTCGGCAATGCAATATTCTCGGGCGCGCTGATAGCGCCAAGACTCGTTCTGACGGCCGCCCACGCCGTCGCGCGGGCACAACCCGGCAACGTCACGTTTACGCTGAATCTGGGGCCGGGGCCCGGAACGCCGCTCCGGGCCGAAGCGATCTTCGTGCATCCAGGTTTTCGCGGCTTCCGCGGGTTCCACGCCGGGAGCGAATACGACCTCGCACTGATCCGGCTCCGTGATGCCGCCCCCAAAGGAACGCCGATATATCGCATCGCTGATGAGCCGCTCCGCCAAGGGACGGTAGTCACCTTTGTCGGTTATGGCGCAGCGGGCACTGGCGACACGGGGATCACGTCGCCTGCCGATGGAAAAGTGAAACGAATAGGTCAGAATGTCGCCGATTGCTTCGCTTTTGTACCTTATCCCGGCAATTGTGGCCTATCCATGTTTGCAGGAACCGGCAGTCCCGTCCTGTATGTATTCGATTTTGACAGTCCCGACGGGGCCATAGGTGTGTTCGGGGGCCCACCAACGTCCAATTCTCGTGAATCAACACTCGGAAATGGCGACTCGGGGAGTCCCGCGTTCATGGCGACGAGTGCAGGGTGGGAAATCGTCGCCGTCAATACCTTCGTTACCCGAGCGGAGTCGAACGGGCGACTAGGTGTCTTCGGGACAGTTGGCGGTGGCGTTCTCGTGTCCGGCGAGGCGAGACAATGGGTTGACGGTATAGCCGCAGGCTCGTCCCGGCCCGGGGTCTGGATCGAAAAGGCAACCTGGGGCCTGTTGGCATGCGCGGGCCTGGTCTGGCTCGTGCGTGGATTGTTACTTTGGCGTTGCGCAGCGACGATTCGTTCGACCGGGCCGTCTATGTGAAACAAAGGCGCAACAGGCCATAATTACCCTGTCGGTCTTACGCCCAACTGATTAATACACCGTTCAACGGGGATCTCATGCAAAAAAAGCGAGTTTTCGTCCACACCGCAACGGCCGTGGCTACCGTCCTGTTCCTGGCCGCTTGCGGCAGCGAAGGGAGCGATGACAAGAAAGCCACTCAGGTCGCCGCCAAGGTCAACAAGGACGAAATCACCGTCCATCAGGTTAACGCCGCCTTACCGCGCCTGAACAATCCCTCGCCGGAGCAGGTCAAGGCCGCGTCGAAGCAGGCGCTCGAGCGGCTGGTCGATCAGCAACTCTTCATCGAAAAGGCAATGGAGGCGAAACTCGACCGGGACCCGCAGACGATGACGGCCATCGAGAATGCAAAGCGCGAGATCCTCGCGCGAGCCTACCTTGAACGTGCAATGGCGAATGCGCCAAAAGCCACACCCCAGGAGATAAAGGATTTTTATGACAAGCACCCGGAGCTCTTTGCCGAGCGGCGCGTCTACCAGCTCCAGGAAATTTCGATGCAGGTCAAGCCGGAGCAGTCGGCTGCGCTGCGCGATGCCTTGAAAGGGATGAAGTCGCTGGCCGATGTCGTCACTTACGCAAAGGCCAACAACATTCCGGCCACCGCCAACAATTCCGTCCGTGCGGCTGAGCAGTTGCCCATGGAGTTCGCTGCGCGCATTCATAACATGAAAGATGGCGAGATCGTCGCAGTTCCCGGCCAAGGTGGAATTGCGGTTGTCCAGATCGCCCGATCCGAGTCACGCCCGCTGAACGAGGCGCAAGCAACGCCCTTCATCGAGCAGTTCCTCCATAACAAGGCGCGGTTGGATCTTGCCCAGACCGAACTCAAGACTCTGCGCGGCGCTGCAAAGATTGAATACATGGGCGATTTCGCCAGGTCAGCGGACGCGCCGGTGGCCGATACCAATCCGGCGCCAGCCCCCAGCGCCGTCGAGCAGGCGGGGCAGCCTCCGGCCGCGGGCGTGCCTTCCCCAGAAAGCCAAGACATGCTGGAAAAAGGGCTGTCAGGCCTCAAGAAATAGGGCAGATGCACAGGAGCAGGGCATCATGCCCTGCTCCGTGCCAGTTCCGCAGGTGGCGCTGCGCCGAGTTCGTCTCACGCGATTGTCCGCGCGAACTAGCCACCGAGAGCTCAGTTGCGCGGCGTGGCACGCGTCGTCGTCAACTCCGAGCCTCTTGCTGCAGTCATTTGCTCGAACATGTCGGGAGCCTCGTGTCGCTGGTCAATCCCGGTGAATGGAGCCATTCGGGGAACGCGAATTGCTTTAATGATTCATCAGCAATATGTCGATTGCTCGGTTCTTTCCCGTGGAATATCAGATCACTCCCTCTTGGGAAGCTGAAGTTTTCGTCGCATTTTCGGACCCGAATCTGCTTGTCACTGCATAATTAGGCGTGCCTCAACCCGTGCCCAACTCCAACGACCCCATCGCGCTCCCCACGGCGGCCGAGCATGCGGCGCGCAATGCCCGCGAGAACGCTCCGTTCCAGGTTCAGGGTCCGTTTTCCCGCAGCCTCGGCGATCGCAGCATGTTCAGCGGCGACCTCCCACACGTCGCGCTATTGCGGAGCCTGCTGAATCCATTCGTAATTCTCGCCTCGCTCGGGGCTTGCCTCTTCTGGTACGACGAACCCCTTACCGGGCACTACCTGATGCTCGCGGTGCTGTCGTTCTTCGTGTCGTCACAGTTGTTCGACCGGGTCGACCTGTTCCGCCTGCGGCCCGTGGAGCTATTGGTACGGGCAGCGCGAGACGTGCTTTTCGCGTGGCCCCTGACCGTGGCGATCGTAGGATTCATCATCTACGCGACCAACTACAACCAGATTTACGATCGCGACGTACTCATTGCCTGGTTTGTACTCACGCCCATCCCCATCGTTCTGGCGCACCTCGGTGTGCATTTCCTGCTGCGGTTGATGTCCAGGGCCGCCACTGCGCAGAAGCGCGTGGTCGTAATCGGTGCCAGCCGTCTCGGCATGCGAATTGTCGAATGCATCACGGCCGATCCGTTACTGGGCGTGTCAGTGCAGGGCTTCTTCGATGATCGGAATCCGCGCCGGCTGCCTGACCTTGGCAAGTACCAGGTGCGCGGCGGCATCGAGGATGTCCCGGCTTTCGTGCGCGAGCATGGAATCAACCTGGTGTTAATATCCTTGCCCATGGTTGCCCAGCCTCGCATCCTGAAGCTCCTCGACGAACTGCGCGACACGACTGCATCGATTTATTTTCTTCCCGACATCTTTGCCTTCGATCTGATTCAGGCGCGTTTCGACGAGATCGACGGCATGCCGCTGGTTGCCGTTTGTGAAACACCCTACGCAGGGGTCAACGGTGCGCTCAAGCGTGGGTTCGATTTGGTGTTCACCCTCGCCGCGCTGCTGGTGCTTTGGCCACTCATGTTCCTGATCGCCCTCGGTGTCAAAATCTCTTCCCCTGGCCCCGCGATCTTCAAGCAACGCCGTTACGGCCTCGATGGCCGCGAGATCCTCGTGTACAAGTTTCGCACCATGACTGTGCTCGAGGACGGCGGCGTGGTCCGTCAGGCCACGAAAAACGATGCCCGAGTGACACCCTTTGGGGCCTTTCTTCGCAAGACCTCGCTCGACGAACTGCCACAGCTGCTGAACGTCCTCGCGGGGTCCATGAGCATCGTCGGCCCGCGACCTCACGCTGTCGCGCATAACGAGCAATATCGCAAGCTTATCAAGGGCTACATGCTGCGCCACAAAGTGCGCCCCGGGATCACCGGTTGGGCGCAAGTGAACGGCTTTCGCGGTGAGACCGATACCATCGAAAAGATGCACGGCCGTATCGAGCACGACCTGCACTACCTGCGCAACTGGACGCTGTCGCTCGACCTCTGGGTGATCGTCAAGACTGTCCTGGTGCTGTTCAGGGACAAGGCAGCGTACTGATGCGGGTCCTCGAACTGCCTTGGCGTGCCCGGTCCTGGCACGCCATGTGCACGGTACCGTTCTCCATGAGTGCTCCGATGTCCAATTGATCGTCCGGCGTGGGATTCTCATGAGATGAACGTACATCCATGGATATTGTCGTGATCACCGAGACAATATATTCCTACCTGCAACGACCAGCTTAAATCGTTGATTAAATGACACTCCTTTGCGGAATATCTAACAAAAATTGCATTTCTCCAGGCAAACGACGGTTCATTCCGCGGTAACATCTCTTTCATAGACTGCCGGCTCTTGGGTTTTCATTGCGTGCGCTAGATCGCCAAGCCCAACATTTTCAAACCACTTTCGCACTTCAGGATTCCCACTTGATCTCATTCACCAGATCGCTACTGCTGGCAGCGGTGCTGCTGCTCAGCGTGCTTGCGCCGGCCTCTGCACAAGTCGTGCGCCCCTACATTCTGGGTCCTGGCGACATCGTCAAGATCACCGTCTTCCAGAACCCCGATTTGAGTATCGAGACACGAGTTACCGACACCGGTGCCATTACGTTTCCCTTGGTCGGGGTTCTTGATATGAGCGGTGCGACCGTTTCCCAGGCTGAGCAGAAGATCGCCAACGCGCTCAAGAGTGGCGGGTTTGTTTTGCGGCCTCAGGTGAACATGGTGGTTTCGCAGTTTCGCAGCCGGCAGATATCGGTGCTCGGGTATGTCAACCGCCCCGGACGCTATTCCCTCGAAGACCAGACGCTGCGTCTCGCTGACGTATTGTCGCTTGCCGGGGGCGTCACCCCAACCGGCGGTGACGTCGTCATCGTGAGTCGCAGCAAGGGTGGCAAGGACGAAAAGATCAACGTCGACCTCGACGCGGCCTTCGTTTACAACGATCTGGACAAGAATCTCGAGATGCAGCCAGGCGATACGGTTTATGTGCCGCGCTATCCAGTGTTCTATATCTATGGGCAGGTCGGCCGACCAGGCCAGTTCCGCCTGGAGCGCAACATGACGGTGATGCAGGCGATAGCGCAAGGCGGCGGAGTCACCTTGCGCGGTACGGAAAAGGGGATCCAGATCCGTCGTCGCGACGTGGGCGGAAAAACCGATTCGCTCAATGCCGGCCTGCAGGACCGGGTCCTTCAAGACGACGTCATCTATGTACGCGAGAGCGTGTTCTAGCCCCAAGCCTGCCGGAGATCAAAACATGAACATGACTCTTTCGCAATTTCTCGGCGTGATGCGGGCGCGCATCTGGATCTTCATCGCAACGCTGGTCATAACGGTTGGTACGACGCTCGCCATTTCGCTGCAGCTGCCGAAGCAGTACACGGCGACAACCACGCTCGTGCTCGACTTCAAAGGAGTGGATCCCGTCCTCGGTGTCATGCTGCCCGCGCAGCTCATGCCCGGCTATATGCCAACTCAGGTGGACATCATCCAGAGCCACAAGGTGGCCGTGGACGTGGTTAAAAGCCTCGGGCTTACTCAGAGCCCCGTCGCGCGGCAACAATGGCAGGAGGGGACTGGCGGCAGGGGCACCGTCGAGGATTTTTACGCTGAAGTCCTGCTGAAGAAACTCGATGTCAAACCTTCCAAGGAAAGCAGCGTACTCGACATCAGTTACGTGGGCTCGGACCCGCGCTTTGCTGCTGCCGTGGCCAATGGATTCGCCCAGCAATATCAAAAGACCAATCTCGAATTGCGCGTTGAACCGGCGCGCCTTTCCGCTGTGTGGTTCGACGAACGCCTGCAGCAGTTGCGCAAGGGCCTCGAAGACGCTCAGACGAAGCTTTATGCCTATCAACGCGAAAAGGGTTTCACGGCGCAGGATGAGCGCCTTGATCTCGAGTCTGGCCGGCTGTCCGAATTGTCCGCGCAGTACACAGCGGCCCAAGGACAAGCGGCGGACGCCCAGTCCAGGATGCGGCAACTGAGCGATTTCGTCGCCCGAGGCGCCAGCCCCGAGACGCTTCCCGACGTACTCGCCAGTCCCGTCATCCAGAATCTCAAAGTGCAGCTCACGCAAACCGACAGCCGCTTGCAGCAGACTGCCTCTCAGCTGGGCTCGAATCACCCCGAAGTGAAGCGATTGGAAGCCGACCTCGAAAGCCAGCGGGCGAAGCTCAAGACCGAAATCAACTCGGCTGCGGCCAGCATCCGGAATCAGGCGAACATCGCCCAACGTCGGGAGGCCGAACTTGCCGGCGCGTTGGCCAGGCAGAAATCCAAGGTGCTCAGAGTTAACCAGGGACGTGACGAGCAGCAGATGCTGATGAAAGAGGTGGAAGGTGCGCAGCACGCGTATGAAGTGGCCTCACAACGCTATCAGCAGACGAATCTCGAAAGCCAGGCGAGCCAGACCAACATTGCCATCCTGACGGCCGCAACGCCTCCAGTCGATCCTTCCGGGCCCAAGGTGGTCCTCAATACAATGCTTTCGGTTTTGCTCGGGGGCACACTCGGAATCGGATTTGCCCTGTTGGCAGAGCTCTTCAACCGGCGCGTTCGCTCGGGCCGCGAATTGGTCGAAGCGGTCGGTGCTCCGTTGCTCGGGGTCATGCTGAACGACAAGTCCACCCGGAGAATCCGGCGCGGGCGATTCGGATGGCGACGGGGGCAACTACCTGCTGGTCCGAAGAATCCCGCACTTACCATGGGGTGATGCGATGAGTACGATTTCAGAAAGCGCCAAGATAATTCTGGGTCCCGGTTCGATGCCTGTGGGCGATCGCTCCATCGGGGCGATGCTCATCGACAACGAAGTGATCAGTGCCGAAGCCGCGGAGCAGATTCTTCGCTACGCAAAGGACAAGGGCATGCGCTTTGGCGATGCTGCCGTGGCGCTCAAGCTCGTTCGACAGGAAGACATCCAGCGAGTCCTTTCCCAACAGTTCGACTATCCCTATCTGCGTCCTGGCGACAGCAGCGTAACGGACGAAGTTGTTGCGGCGTGGCGTCCATTCAGCCCGCAGGTAGAAGCGATGCGTGCCCTGCGCAGTCAGCTGCTTCTGCGATGGTTCACCGGCGACGAGGGACGCAAGTGCCTGGCCGTGGTCAGTCCCAATCGTGGTGATGGTCGCAGTCACCTTGCCGCAAATCTGGCGGTGGTTTTTTCCCAGATGGGCGAACGCACCTTGCTGATAGATGCCGATCTCAGGCATCCAAGACAGAATCAACTATTCGGCCTTGGCAATACTGCGGGTCTTTCAAGCGTGTTGGCCGAGCGCGCCGGGCTTGAGGCGATTCAACGCATCCCCGCCTTTCTGGATTTGTCAGTCCTGCCTGCCGGGCCCACGCCGCCGAATCCGCTCGAGCTGCTCGGTCGCGGTTCATTTGCAACCTTCATGGAAGGTGTCGCGGCCCACTATGACGTGGCAATCCTCGACACGCCACCGGCTATCTTCGGAAGCGATTTCCAGTTCGTGGCGACGAAAGCGGGCGCCGCCCTGATGGTTGCCAGGAAGAACCGAACCGGATTCGATGATTGCCGGGATGTGGCAGAGGGTATTGCCGCCGCGAACGCAACCCTCGTTGGCGGCGTCTTCAATGAAATATAACCTTCCCTGGCCTGCAGAGCGCGTCGTCGAAGCTCATACCGCATCGCCTGAACGGCGAGCAGGGTAATCCGGCGAATGTCCTCTGTCCTGGATCGGCCGCGCGTTGGGGGGTTCGCCAGCAAGCGCTGGATGACGTGGCTTCCTGTAGCCATTGGCTTGGCGATACTGTACATCCCGACCTACGTCACTCTTGCGTCTGGCATTTGGAGCTCGGAAGAACAAGGGCATGGCCCGATAGTTCTTGCTGTCGTCGCCTGGCTGTTCTGGCAGCGCCGGGATGCGTTGATCGGCCCGTCAGAACCGAACGTCGTTGGAGGGTACAGCCTGCTGCTTCTCGGTCTGCTGCTGTACATCGTGGGCCGCTCACAGGACATCCTCATGTTCGAAGTGGGCTCGCACATTCCGGTAATCGCGGGCGCACTGCTGCTGATGTTGGGAAACAGGGCGCTCCGTACGTTCTGGTTCCCGCTGTTGTTCATCATATTCATGATCCCGTTGCCCGGCTTCGTGGTGGACGGAATAACCGGACCTCTCAAGCAATCGGTATCCCGGATCGCCGAGCAGCTCCTGTACGTTGCAGGCTATCCCATCGGTCGCACCGGGGTCACGCTGACAGTGGGTCCGTATCAGCTGCTGGTTGCCGACGCCTGTTCCGGACTGCATTCGATGTTTTCGCTGTCAGCGCTGGGGCTGCTCTATCTGTATCTGATGAAACACACCAGCTTCATGCGCAACGGAATCATCATGGCTTCGATACTTCCCATTGCGTTTGCCGCGAACATCCTTCGAGTCATCATTCTCGTATTGATCACGTACCACCTCGGAGATGCGGCCGGGCAGGGTTTCCTGCATGGATTCGCAGGGATGATCCTGTTCGCCGCGGCGCTCGGACTCCTGTTCGGTCTCGATGGTGCACTCGGTCTGATCTGGGGCGATAGAACAAGGAGCAAAGCATGATTGAACGTAGGTCATTGCGCCCGCTGATCGTCATGGTGCTGATGCTGGTTGCTGCAAGCCTTGCGATGGCCGCCAAACCCAGAACCCGAGTAGCGGATTCGGGCCCCAGGACGAATCTCGAGACTTTGATTCCCACCAAATTGGGTGATTGGAGCGTGGATGAATCCATCGTTCCCGTTCAAGCGGCACCCGATACACGGGCCGCACTAGCCAGGATCTATAGCCAGACGCTGGCCAGAACGTACATCAATTCCAAAGGTGACCGGGTCATGCTGTCAGTGGCCTACGGCGGTGATCAAAGCGATGCGATGCAAGTCCACAAGCCGGAGATCTGCTATCCGGCGCAGGGCTTCTCCGTGGTCAGCATACTCACCACCTATCTGGCAACGCAGTTCGGCCAACTGCCCGTGAAGCGGTTGGTTGCAGTTCACGGCGCACGAGTCGAACCCATCACCTACTGGATCACCGTGGGCGACCGTGTGGCACGCACTGGCTGGGAGCAGAAGATCGCCCAACTTCGCTATGGATTGACGGGGAAGATCCCCGACGGCCTCTTGTTCCGGGTATCAAGTATCGACCGCGACGAAGCGCGCGCGTACGAGATTCAGTCCGAGTTTGTCCGGTCCGTGCTCTCCAGCCTGACGGCGTCGGACCGCGCGCGTCTCGTCGGCACGTTCGGCGCATGAGCCGATTCAGCGCGTCTCGCGGGCTGCGGGTGGACCGCGCGTGGCACCGGAGCCGCTGGCGCCAGCCGTGGCCGTACGCAGGTAATGGCGTAACTGCAACGGCCGCCATTCAATGGATTGTCCCAGTCCCCGATCAGGGTACGCGCTGCGGCCTATGTCGTTAGCTCCGATGAAGATTTCCGAAAGGGCCGGTCTGGCGCTGCGCGACACCAATGGCGCGCAGGTCTTCAAGGTCGTCGGCTATGCGGGTCTGCTGCTGCTGGCCGTTTTCCTTTGCCTGTTTGCCGGCGTCGCGAGTGCCATATTGCCGTGGTGGTTTCTGCTTGCGGCCGTAATCGTTCCGCTGGTGGCGCTGTTCGTCTGGGTATGGCCGGCATTCGGTCTGTTCATCGCACTGTGTTTCGTGTTCGGTGTCGTCCCATCGTTTCTGGGGCCCAGACTGGAATTAGGGGGGGGCAGTCTCAAGGCGGGCGACATCGTGCTGGTCGTGACGTTCCTCGTATCCTGGTCCAAGGCACTCTTGACGGGTCGCCGCTGGTTTTACCTGATTCGACCTTATCTCGTACCTCTGGGCTTGCTGTCGTTCGGTTTCGTCAGTTCCGTCGTCTATGGCAAGTTGTATCTGCACAATGCGACAGCCATGGCCGAGGCTCGGAACTTCGTCGCATGGCTGGTGTTGCCGACGGTGTTTGCAATGGTGCGTGACGAAAGCGGCAAGGAATGGATCGTCCGAGGGGTTATCGCGCTATCCCTGATCGCGGCGGCCGGCGTCATCGTGCAAGGGTTGGCGGGCTCCCAGGTCATGGCGTTGGGCAGGGTCGCGGCACTCGACCTGGAACACTCCGACGTCACTCGCGTATCCGCAGGCGGTGTTACCTACCTGATGGCATTCGTGCTGTACAGGGCGATTGCCCGCCAACTGAGCGGCATAGGTAGCGCGTTCACGACGTTCGTGATCGGCGGACCCATTGCCTTGGCTCTTGTGCTGACATTCGGCCGGGGCGTCTGGCTGACGAGCGCATTTGGAGCGCTGGCGGTCATGTTCATGATCGGCGGGCTCAGGGCCGCGACGAAGGGCGTGGTACTCGGCGGGATTGTGATGGCCCTCGCTCTCGTCCCCTTGGTCATGTTCCAACCGCAGATCTACGATGCCGCGTTCGATCGCTTGACGGGGACTCGCCACGAAGTTCAAAGCGGCGGCAGTTTCGGTTGGCGACTGAAGGAGAACGCGGCCGCGGTGGACCGGATCGCCGACCACCCATTGCTCGGTGTCGGCATGGGTGGCGAATACAAGAGTTTCCGTTCCGCTGTCGGCGGCTTCGACATCGAGCGCACCTACATTCACAACGGATATCTCTTCTTTCCGCTCAAGATGGGACTGTGGGCCGTGATCGTGCCTTTGGCGATGATCTTCGTGGTGCTGCGACGAGCCTGGGGCGGACTGCAAAGCGCGAAGATCGACTCGCATCACAAAGCCAATATAGCGGCAGCTTCGGGTGCGTCGTTGGCGACCTATGCGGTGTCGTTTACCCAGCCGGAATGGTCCACCTTGTCCAGCATCGCGGCCATCGCTTTTCTCATCGCCATCATCGAATTGTACCGATCACAAGGCGCCGAGCAGGGCACGGCGACAACCGGGAATCGATTCGCTGTCGCGCGATGATCGAACATGCCGAAGGTCTACGTAGTACTCGTCAATTGGAATGGTTGGCAAGATACCATCGAGTGTCTTGAGTCGCTCCTGCGCTCCACCAACTGCGATTTTCGAGTTGTAGTCTGCGACAACGGAAGCCGCGACGATTCCCTGGCCAGAATCGCGGCGTGGGCCGAAGGGTCAAAGCCGGCCCCGGTCAGTGTCGGGCCGCTCACCCGATTCACCACGCCTTCGCTGTCAAAGCCCATACCGCTCGTCATTCACGATCGGACCAAAGCAGAGCAGGGCGGGGCGCCGGACGATCCTCAACTGGTACTGATCGACGTCGCTGCCAATCTCGGTTTCGCCGGAGGCAACAACGTGGGGCTGCGCTATGCGCTCGCCCGCGGCGATGCCGACTACGCCTGGTTGTTGAACAATGACACTGTGGTTCCACCGCAATCGTTGTCGGCACTCGTCGAACGGATGAGTGGCGCGCCGGACGTGGGTATCTGCGGATCGGTGCTGGTGCAGTATCACGCTCCCGACCGGATCCAGGCGCTCGGTGGAGCCCGTTACAGCCCTTGGACTACGCGCGCGTACCACCTGGGCGCCGGTGAAGTTTTTCCAGGATCCGTACCTTCCGACCCCGCGTTCGTCGAATCACAGACCAGCTATGTCGTGGGGGCCTCAATGCTGGTCAGTCGCAGGTTTCTCGATGCAGTCGGGTTGATGGCAGAAGACTATTTCCTCTATGGCGAGGAGATCGACTGGGCGGCAAGAGCTAAGGGATTGTTCACCATGGGCTTCGCGCCAGCGAGTGTCGTCTATCACAAGGTAGGCGGATCGACACCCAAGGCAACCGCGAAGGACGCGTGGGCGCTGGAGTTGTTGTACGCGAACAAATTGAAAGCCACCCGGCGCTTCTTCCGGCCGTATCTCTGGATCAATTACTGCTGGTACTGCATCGAGGTCGCGAAGGCATCGGCGCGCAGAGACTGGATTCGTGCCCGCTCCGTGTTCCGTGCGCTCACGCGTCGCAATGAATCAACATCCTCGACCCGCTGAACGTCACGACGCACGCGCAACGCTCGGAAGTGGCGGATTGTGCGTGAGGCCCGGTCCGGACCGAAGCAGGTGGGCGTGTCGATGATGCCGGGAGGTTCGTCGATCAATCGGGTCTTCCTTGCAACGGGAACCATGCTCCTTCTCGGCCTCTGGAGTGGCGCAGGCACGTGCGCCATCGCGGGTCGGGAGAACCTGAACAGTGTGCATCCTGCGATGGCAGTGCCGTCAGCGACGCCGGCCAACGCGGCCGAAGCCTCGACGGCGAGTGCGATTGGACAATCCCCGGGCGTCGCGGAGGGAGCGCCGCCGCGCACCGATGACTCTCGACCCGTTACCTACGGCGCCCCGTCATTCAATCCGACAGGGCGCGAACTGCTTCCGGTTTTTTTCGGTCTGCACATTCATCGTGCAGATACCATCCCTTGGCCGACCGTCCCTTTTACCCGTTGGCGCCTGTGGGACACTTACACCAATTGGACAAATCTCGAGCCCCACCGTGGGCAATACGCTTTCTCGAAGCTGGACAAGTTCGTCGACCTGGCCGAGCGTCACCATAAGCAGTTGATTCTGGTCCTGGGCATGACCCCGCAATGGGCATCGTCGCGCCCCGACGAATGGTGCCCCTACGGAAAGGGATGCGCGGCTCCGCCCGCAAGCATCGCGGATTGGGATACCTACGTGCGCAAGGTGATGACCCGGTACAAAGGGCGCATCGCCTGCTATGAGGTCTGGAACGAGCCCGGATTCTCGGATATGAAAAAGTTCGAGAAGGGATTTTTCTCGGGTACTGCGGCGGACATGGTGGAACTGGCCAAGGCTGCACACAGGGCGATGAAGGAAATCGATCCCTCCGCCCGCCTTCTATCCCCCAGTTTCCACGAGGACGGTGGTGTGCCGCGCCTCGATCGTTTCCTGCAGCTCGGCGGCAAGGCGTACGTCGACGTCGTGAGCCACCATTTCTACCGGAGCGCGCCGGAAGCGATACCGGCCCTGGCGAATCGCGTCGGCCGTGTATTGCTCAAGCACGGCATGTCGGGGATACCCGTGTGGAATACCGAATCAGGCTATCTCGTCCAGAATCGGAAAAGGGATGTGAAAGCCATACATATCGAGCCGCGGAGTTGGAGTTCACGCGTACTGACGCAGGAGGCGCTCGCGGGGACCATTCCGAGATCCTTCGCGGTCGCGTTTGCCTCGGGCATCGAGCGCTACTACTGGTATGCCTGGGACAACAGGATCATGGGGATCGCCGAAGACGAAGGGCTGCGGGCGGGCGCAGCTGCACAAGCCTGGTTGCGCAGCGTTGAATGGCTCAGCGGCAGCCGGATCGATGGCTGTGGTCCCAGCCAGGACAAACAGTCTCTGTGGATATGCCAGATGAGGCGTGGCGAAACCCGGAAAGCGTGGATGGCATGGAACACGACGGGTCCGATGTACTGGAAGGCGCCGGCGGCTTGGAAAGCCGTGACATTCGAACGCCTTGCGGAGCCCCGCAGCTTGCGGATTCGCTCCGGGGCAGTCGAGCTTGGACCCGAGCCCATTCTCATCAAGGCCGACGTGGATCCGTGGCGCGATTGATGTCCCCGACTGTCGAGCGGGCCATGCCAGACAAGTGTGAAAGATGAATCAGGAAAACGACGCATTTCCGCAGACCGGCCCCAGCGTGGTCGTCATATCGCACGGCTTCCAGACGCACTACGAATCAGGATTCGTGACCGGGCTGGCAGACAATGGCGCAAAGGTACTTCTCGTGGGTTCAGATGAGACCGACCGGGCTCACCTTCCTTCTTCGGTCCGAATCGTCAATCTCCGCGGATCGCAGGATCCCAACCGCTCCCGCTTTCGGAAAGCGGCCAATCTGCTGGGATACCACTGTCGATTGTTGGCGTTGGTCGTGCGGCACCGCTCGGCGATCGTTCACACGATTGGCCTGTTGACACCACTGTTCCTCGTCGGTGTTCTGGAGAATCTTCTTTTTCGACTGATAGCCCGGCGACTGGTCGTGACGGTTCACAATATCCTTCCACACGACCAGCACACCTGGCTCAACCGCAAGCTGGCCCGAATAGCTTATCGAGTGCCTTCCACTCTGATGGTGCACACCGTGGAGACGAAACGCCGACTGGTAGAGCAATTCGGGGTACCGGCGCGCAACGTCGTCGTGATTCAGCATGGACTGAATGTCCATTTCACGGGGACGGAAGTGACGCGTACCGAAGCGAGATCGATGCTGGGCCTCGGAGCGGCGGAAACGGTCGTACTCTTTTTTGGCGTCTGGGCACCATACAAGGGCCTGGACGTTCTTGTGCGCGCATTCTCGGACATGGATGACACCTGGCGGCTCATGATCGTCGGCGTACCGAGCAACCCGGAATACCGTGAAACAGTTC
Source organism: Burkholderiales bacterium (assembly GCA_038324085.1). Classification (GTDB taxonomy): domain Bacteria; phylum Pseudomonadota; class Gammaproteobacteria; order Burkholderiales. The sequence goes on along the minus strand of JBBQHP010000040.1, from coordinate 18,991 downwards.
TTGCTTTGGTCGAAGCCAGTCCCCGCAAGGGCGCCATCTCGGTGGTGGATCGGTTTGTCCGCGACGACGAGATTCCCACCTATTTCATGGCTGCTGACCTTTGCGCGATGCCCTACAGACATATCGATCAGAGTGGCGTGGTATTCACCGCTTTCATTTTCGGGACGCCGCTGCTGGTCACCGATGTCGGCGATTTCAGAAGCTACGTCGACGAGCGGGTGGGATTGATCGTGCCGCGTGCGACAGAAAGATGCGTCTCCGACGGTCTCCGCCTGTTCCAGTCGACGTCGGCCAACTATGATCGCGATTCGATTCGACACGGGTCGCGAAAGTATCAATGGCAGTCCACGGTGCTTCCGCTGTTTCCCGTCTACCAGGGGTTCGACCCGACTTCCTGACCCGCGAGTGACCCACGCCCCCGGGCTGGCCCGTCATTGAATGCCTTCCGAGAGACCGATTCGAATGTCCCAACACAATGAACATCAGCGATTAGCGCATGAGAAAGCCTATGAAGGGGGCTCCCGGAAGCACGTGACTTCCACCGATCCCATGGTGCAGTACGTCTCCCGTTGGCGTCTGGAAGAGGCGGTGAGAAGGCTCATGGCTACGCCGAACTGCGGCATCGATCACGATAGCGCGGTGATCATTGCGTGTGCCGGCGAAGGGATGGAGGGCACGGTGTTGTGCGATCTCGGATTCCGCAACGTCACTGTCACCGATATCACCGACAGCGGCGTCCGTGCGGCGTTGCTGCGAGACCCCAGATTGAAGGGCCAGGCGGCCAATGCCGAGTCGCTGCCCTTCGAGAACGAAGCTTTTGACCTGGCAGTTGTGCAGGACGGCCTTCATCACCTGAGCAGTCCCGTGCGCGGGTTCACCGAGATGCTGCGCGTGAGCAAGCGGGCCGTTTTTTTTCTGGAACCGCACGACAGTCTCGTGGGTAACCTCATCGGCACCAAGTGGGAGCGGAACGATGGTGCGGTGAACTACGTCTTCCGCTGGAACAGGCGACTGGTCGGGGACGTTACCTCCAGTTATCTGGGGCACGCAGGGTTCCGCAATCAGAGTTTTTCCTTCTGGCACCACAACCCGGTACTGGCGCGATTCGGGGCAGCGATCGGTGGCGGCGCTTTCGCCATAGGAGCGCTGAAGTGCATCAAGGCTACGTTCGACACATTCGCCGGTCGGTGGGGCAATCAGTTCTGCGGGATGGTCGTCAAGTCCGCGCCTCCGCCCTGAGCGGTGCCCTGCCGACCAGATTCGATGGCTCGTTCCCATTCAGTTCAACGTCGATCCACACTTTGGCAAGCATGATCAAAATCAATCTGGGCTCGGGCCCGCGGTGCGTTCCAGGCTGGGTGAATCTCGATGGTGCACTCGGCGCCAGGCTGCACAAGCTGGGAGCATTCCGATTCCTCAACGGCGTTTTTCATTTCACGAACGCCAGTTGGGATCGAGACGTCCAGCTCCAGGATTTCAGAAAGCCATTGCCCTGGCCGACCGGCTCCGTGGACGCCGTCTACACGTCGCACACGCTCGAGCATCTTTCGCGAGAAGACGGCCGACGGTTGTTGCAGGAATGCTTTCGGGTGCTCAAGCCCGGTGCGGTGCTCCGCATTCTTGTTCCGGATCTCGCCGCGCACGTGAAAGGCTATGCCGAAGGTCGTGTTCCGGCTGAGGACTTTCTGGAGGACCTGGGCGCGTTGTTCGGTGCCGGCAAGCATGGATGGAAACGCGTGGCGGCGCGATTCGTGGAATTTCCGCACCAGTGCATGTACGACACCCCGTCGCTGCTTCGGATCTGTGCGGCCCTGGGTTTCGAATGCGAAGAAAAAAAGGCCTTCGAAAGTCGGATCGATGATATTCGGACCATAGAAATCGAGGATCGTACCGTGGCCGCCGTGGTCGTCGAATGCCGGAAACCCGCTGCGTAAGCAGACTCGCTTCCCGAGGGCCGTCCCATTGCCTTGCACCGAGTCCCCACGTGACCGAGAAAGTCCGCCCGTCGGTATTCGAATGCGCACCCGCTGCGATAGTCCAAAGTCCCCGTGACAAGGACGTCGATCCAGGCACCAGCGATGGTTGAGCCTCTGAGAGTATTGGTAGCGCACAATTACTACCGGCTCCGGGGTGGGGAAGACGCAGTGGCCGAAGCGGAGGTAGCTCTCCTGCGCAAGCATGGCCACGACGTCGAGTTCCTCGTTCGCAGCAACGCGGATCTCGATGAGTCCAGGCGGGTGCGCAGCGTGTCCGATGCCATCTGGTCGTCGACCTCCTATCGGGCGATCAACGATGCCATTCGGCGCTTTCGTCCGAATGTCCTGCACACACACAATACTTTTCCTGTGCTTTCGCCAGCCATCATCCATGCGGCCGCCCGCAATGGAGTTCCGGTCGTTCAGACGCTCCACAATTTTCGGCTGATGTGTGTGCAGGCGATGTTCCTTCGCGACGGCAAGGTCTGCGAGGACTGCCTCGGCCGAATTCCATGGCGAGGCGTGGTGCGCAAGTGCTATCGCGGGAGCCTTGCAGCTTCCGCCGCACTGGCTTCGAGCCTGGTCACGCATCGCGTGTTGGGCACCTATCGGCACCGCGTGGCCCGCTTCATCGCGTTGAATGCGTTTTGCAAAGACAAATTCGTGGAAGGCGGGCTGCCCGAAGAGCGTATTGCCATCAAGCCCAATTTCGTCGAGGTGCCAACTTTGCGGGATGAGCCGCGGCAACGCGGCCTGTTCGTCGGACGACTCTCGCCCGAGAAGGGCGTAGCTACCTTGGCCGGGGCAATGGGCCTCCTGTCGGAGGCACAAGTCGACGTGCTCGGAGAGGGGCCGGAACAGGATCGGCTCAGGAACATCCCCCGATTGACTCTCCTTGGCAGCGCCGGCCCCCAGGAGGTCCACGCCAGAATGTCACGGGCCGCGTACCTCGTCCTGCCCAGCATCTGGTACGAGAACTTTCCGCGAACGCTTGTTGAAGCCTACGGCGCGGGACTTCCGGTCATAGCGAGTCGAATCGGTGCATTGAAGGAGATCGTCGAGGAGGGGCGAACCGGCCTGTTGTTCGAGCCCGGCTCCGCGAGTGACCTCGCTAGCAAGATGGCGTGGGCGGACGCGAATCCCGGCGAGATGCGTCGCATGGGTTCCAATGCACGGCAGGAGTACGAGCAGCGCTACAGTCCCGACATCAACTACCGCCAACTAACGGCCATCTACGAGGCCGCCGCCCGGTATCTGTCGCCGGCCGGTCCATGACCAGGCAGCGGTGGCAGCGCCGAAATCCCCAGCTAGGTCGATACCGGAGATTTCCCGGATGACCGCCCCGAAAGTTTCGCCAGCTCCGCAAACTGCTGTGCCAGGTATCGCTCGTAGCCGATCAGCCGGCTTTCGATCATGTCCATGCACGTGCGTACGTCCAGGCCGACGTTCACGCGTTGCTCGAAACCGTCGATGATCGCGTCATGCGCCTGCTGCGTGGACATTGCCTTGCCATCGGCGAGCCACCTGTAGCCCAGTGAAGCGAACAATCCATTGAATTTTCGGCTGTACGCCAGCGGCACGACCGGTACGAAAGCCGAGAATGCAGCGATGCACGCGTGCATCCGGGCGCCGGTCAGGAAATCCAGCGTTGCGATGAACGACTTCGCTTCGCTCGGACTCCCGAACTCGGGAGCCGCTCGTGCCTTCGGAAACTCACCGAGGAGACCGCGAATGGCCACGCGATCATCGTCCTTCGGCATCCGATCGGACAGTACGTGCGGCACTAGCCAGACTTCGTTCGCGTCGTCGGTGGTCCATTCTTCCAGCAAGCCACGAATCAACCGAGGATAGTCCACCGTCAGACCGAACTGATTCGTCCCATCGTAGCCGCCTGAAAACAGCAACCCCGAAACGTTGATGCCGATCCTGCAAGGCCCCGGCCTTCGAGCCGGGGGAGCGGTGTAGGGCAGGCGAAAGGCCACATCGATCGCTTCGTCGATGTTGTCGGACAGGCCCAGCCGCCGCAGATAGTCGGCAGACATTCCGTCGCGCGCATACACGCGCCTGCATGCTCTCATGGTCCACGTCGCCAGCCAACGCGTGTAGAAGCGATCGAAAGGCCCTATGGTTTGGGGGCTGAGAATCAGCGGTTTCTTCTTGATCAGCGCGGCGATTTTCGAGACGATCTGCCAACGAAACCTGCGCATGCCGTAGATATCCGTGAAACTGTCGCCTTCGCCGATATCCAGAACGATGTCGCATCGTTCCATGTCGACGAGGAATCCGGACCTCCCCGTGATCAATTGCTTGAGGGACAGCGGGCGACCCACTTCGATGGGTATCCCAGGCGGCGCGTAGTTGCGGTCTCCAATCGTGCCGAAGACAACGAATTGCAGTTCGACATTGGCCGCCGTGGCTGCAGTCCGGCAAATCGCAAGTTGTGATTCGGACAAGGCGCCGACCCCCAGGTTGTCGGATGAGAATGAATGCCACAGCAGCCCAACGGTAATCACCGGCCGATCCGAATTCATGGAAATCGTCCTTGCGCGATGCCGACATGGGCTGACGATAGTCCACCCCGGGTGAATTTCGCGCTCATGGGTTCTCTCCCCTGGCACGCTTGAATGTGCCCCAGGCATTTCGCAACCAGTCGATCGGCCCCGCCGCAAGGGAAGCTCGAACCAGACCCAGGCGCCGATAGCTGGGCGCGACCCCGCGCCGGAGGCGCATCCCTATGATGCGCCCCAGTACCGTGCACTTCCGCTGGCGCTGGTAAGGCTGCATCAGGTTGATGTCATCAATGGGCAATGGAGAGACATCGATTGCGCCGGCCTGGACGGCTTCGCGGATCAATTGCTCTCCCAGCGCGGTCCTTCCCAGCACGAGGCTGCGTCCCTCCCGTTCCTCGAAATCGGGATAGCCGTCCTTTCCATACCAGGCATCGGCGCCGACTACATCGGCAAACTCGCCGGTACCGTCCGGACAGATCTTGCAACGGAATTGAAGGTGACGATTGAGGATCGTTCCCCAGGATGTCGCGTAGTCCATCTCGTGCGACTGCCCGTTGCGCGTGACGGCGCGGGCCTTGCCCGGCCACCCATCGCCACGGTACCGGAACGACGTCACGTCGTCGGCGGCGACTCCGAGATGCGCAAGAATCGCGCGCGTGCCCTTCTCACTGGGAATCCCCGCGCACATGAATGAAATCAGAAACCTCACCTGGCGATCGACGCGCGCATCTCGCAGGGACAGCAGACGAACCGCCGCGACGTCGCAAGGTTTTCCGATCAGCGCGAACGGCTCGCCATGGTCGAGCAATTCGCCGAAACGGGCCAGGGGCGCAGAAGGGCCATACCTCGATCCCGCCGCACGAATGACATCGTCTCGCGTACGACTCAACTGGAGCTCATTCGAGAGCGGATTCGATGCCGATGCCGCAATCTGCGCCACGAATGCAACCTGCTTTGATTCCAGCAGGTAGATCGCGAGCGCAGAGATGACGCCGCCTGAAGAACCTTCGCGGCGAACGGCCGCATCGGTCGCGAACCCGGTGCGAACCGTTTGGATGGGGCCCCAGATCGGGTGATAGTTCTCTACAGCACGCGAATGCTCCAGACGGATGCCTGGACAGACGGCCCTTACATCGGCGACATCGGTCTCGGTCAACGGACCAATGGTCTCTGGTCGCAAGTATCCCTCGGACGAAAGACGCATCTGGACCTTGCTTGATCCAACAACGGATTCGCACATGCCACAGCCTGAGCAGAGGCCGTGCCGGACAATTGACGAGATTCCCTCTTGATTCAACGGATCACCTACTTGCGAAAAAGCGTGCTGATCGCCTGGTCGTCGCCGTCCGCAAAGAATGCAGCCGGCCCGAACACCAGTCGAGGCTGTTCGACGATCAGATCCTTCAATTGATCCAGACTGCACCGCCACCACTGCGTGCGCTCAATCTTCTCGATGACTTCATCGGAGAATCGAAACCGGACGATGCGGGCAGGATTGCCCGCGACGATGGCATACCTGGGCACGTCCTTTGTGACGACCGCTCCGGCACCGATCACCGCCCCTCTTCCGATCGATGTCACCGACGGCAGGATCAGTGCCGCGTGGCCGACCCACACATCGTCCTCGACGACGCATCGAGATCGTTCGATCGTCTCTGTCTGCACGCATCCAAGCGCGACGTTGTAGAGATAGGGATGCAAGGACAGAAAGTCGATTCCATGATTGCCGTTGAAAATGTGAGTATGAGGTGCAAAAGAACAGTACCTGCCGATGGTCGTTCCCTTGGCGATTCGGCCTGGGTCGAAGCAACCGTAGGAATACATGCCGACGTCTATCGCGTATCTCGATCGGAAGTGGGTCCGCAGGGCTTCGCTGGTTCTTTGCGATCGCAGGTACTTTCGAAGTCGGTATCGCTCTAGGTATGCCCGGAACATTCGCAGCGCCTCAGGCGAAGTGGAGAAATGGCAGGAAAGCCAGTCCCCCGGCAGCAGCTAGCGCGAGTACGCCCCAGTGCGTGGGTACCAGTCGCCTGCCTCTTGCGGCATAGATGAAGGCTAGAACCGTCGTTCCCGCGAACAGCGAAAGCAGCCATCCCCGATTGCCCATGAGCGGTACGAGCCAATATGCACATGCCGCAATCACGAACCAGTGGCAGACGCTAGCCCACATTCGAAACATCTGGTTTCCAGTGGCCGTGAGAACGAGCCCCCACGCCGCGGCCAGGAATTTCGTAAACAGAAGCAAGCCGAAGAGTGGCATCAAGTCCACCAGAGCGCGATAACCGTTGCCGAACATGACGAAGACCAATGGCTTCGCGAATATCGAAAGCGCCAAACCGCTCGTCGTACCGAACACGAGAAACGTGAGCTGGAGGCGGCGACATTCCTGCGCAAACAGCGATTCGTTTCGGCTTCGACCGGCAGCGCGCGGAAGGAAGACATTGGAGAGTATTGGCGCCAATTGGGCCAGGCCGAGGAATACTCGCATACCCGCCTGATGCAGACCCACTGCAATGGGGCCGACGAAATAGTTGAGCACGACGCTGTCGATCTGCCCGAACAGGCTGTTGACGCCGAAATCCACTGCATAGGTGATCGTCGAGCGGAGCCTCGAGACCGCTCGACGAAATGAAACGAGTCGAAGAGGTGAGACGGCGCGCGCGAGCGCGGTGCGCGTGATGGCCAGTACGCAGAGGCGAGACACGGCGTAGGCGACCGCTGCCGTTTGCACAGACGGATACAGTACGACGGCGCTACAGACGATCGTCGCGTGCAGCAGCGCGGTGACAGTCGAGATCCGCGTTTCGGTGGCGAAACTGTCTCGCGCCCGGAATGCCGCGTTCATGAATTCGGTGAACGAGTCGGCTACCGCTCCCACCAGGAGAAGAAAGAATACCGTTCCCGCGTCGAGCCGGAATGACAGGACGGCAATGATCGCAACGACGAACAGCGCCGCCGTCAGGATCAACTTGGCCGTGAACCCTTCGTTCATCACTTCTTCGGCTGACTTGGGATTGGCCCCGATCTCGCGCAGGATGAAAGGGGTGAGCCCGTAGTTGGGGATGAGCGACAGGAGCACCGCCACCGAGAGTCCTAGCATCAACACCCCGAAGGATTCCGGACCAAGCACGCGCGCGAGAATGGAAAAGGTGAACAAACCCGCACCCAATCGACTCGCGGTGCTAAGGGCCATCAAAGCCACATTCTTCTTTAGCGGCATCGGTCAGGTGCGGGCCACAAAAGCGAGCGCGCGCGCGGTGTGCCGGCGCCGATGAGTGGGGCCGGGGGAGGACCTGGCGACTGCCTCCGCAACCAGGCGAGTGGGGGCGACGAGAGCCAGGCGTCGAATGCGTTCACTGGTCAACGCGCAAACGCTTCTGGGTGGCGACCATGACAAAGCGAGATGCGTTTTGTCGGGACGCACGGTTTGGGATCGAACCGTTGACGCAACGCACGGAAATGGCGCCCCCGGCGATGGAAGCCACGCACGCGTGCGTTGAGTGCGAAATTGCCTAAGTACTCGATGCCTGTGTCGAAGCCCAGGCTCCGCCTGAAGTCGGCGGCGGCATTCTGTTCGGGTCCTCCGAGCCTGTGCGCTGGCGGGCGCGTCCCTGCCGGCAGGCGTGTCTGTGCGTCCGATCCTGTTGCGCTGGGGCGACGGGCGATGGTGATTGATCAATCGTGAAGCCATGTGGGGTCAAGTAGTAGCGCGCTGGACTGGCGTCAATGAGTGTCTGCGCGAATCGCGCGATCCCGAAACCTTCGCGCACGCGGGATCAATGCAACCCACTTTCCATGGCCTTACTGTGCAACGAAATCTCGGGCATTATCGCAGCACTTCGACGTTGGCATGAAACATGGTGATGGTGGATTGCGGTCGATACGAGCAACCCGGAACACACTGCATGGCACCTGGTTTCCGGCCTGGTCCTGTCACCTGGAGCGGCAGATCGGACGGGCGGTACCGGAAAGCGCATGCAGGTGAGGCAACTTCAGGCTCGCCTTGGCGGACTTGGCACAGACATCTCGGGGCCGCGGGGAACACTTCGGGCCGGTTGGCACAGCCCGGAGCGGCATGAGGATCAGCAAACAGAAGCAGTGACAGGTGTCGTGAGAGTGGCGGGTGAGAGGGCATGAATACATCGGGCGCCGCGGTCGCTCAGCTTTCCGGCGCGAGCCTGATAAGCAGGATCATTGCCAGGTCTCCTCGCGAGACCGTTTGGCGGCCGATTGCCCCAGCGGCGAGCGCACCTGGCGCGGGCGGCAACAGATGACGGTCGCCTTCGACGGCAGGTGCGGTAGCCAATCTGACCGTGATCGATGCTGGAACCCATCGCGTCTCCGACCATCCGCTGGTCGCGCAACCGGAACTGAAACCGGCTCGAGCGGATTCTGCATGCCTTTCCAGACGATCGCCCAGCCGCGTTTGCAGGACGCGTCCGGCGTTCAGCGGCCGTCCTCAGCTCCAACCAGTAACGCCCAATAGCGCAGGCCCGAAATTGCTATTCAACTCGATTCCCTTCCTGTTCCTGTTCCTGCCGGTCACGCTGGTCTCGTACTTCATCGTCGGGCGGCGGAACGGCAATTTCGCGCGAGTACTGCTGGCGGCGGCCTCTTTGGCCTTCTACGCCTATTGGGATATTCGATTTCTTCCGCTCTTGATCGGGTCCATCTGCGTCAATTTTCTGGTCGGACGGGAGATCTCGCGCGCCATCAGCCACGCGGGCGAAAACGGCCATGCGCGATGGCTCCTGATTTCCGGCGTGACCTTCAATGTGGGGCTGCTCGCCTTCTTCAAGTACGCGAATCTCCTGATCCAGACGACCGAAAGCGTCGCATCGGTGCATTTCGATCTCCCTCACATCATTCTGCCCATAGGAATTTCGTTCTTCACATTTACTCAGATCGCATTCCTGGCGGATGTCTATTTTGGAAAGGCCGACGAGTACGAGTTCTGGGACTACGCCCTGTTCGTATCGTATTTTCCGCATCAGATCGCGGGACCCATTCTCCATCATCGAGAAATGATGACCCAGTTCAAGTCGCAACGCACCGCCTCGTTTGTGCCGACTTCGTTCATTGTCGGATTGTCGATTCTGGCATTGGGACTCGCCAAGAAGGTGTTCCTGGCAGACGCGTTCGCAGACATCACGAACCCTGTATTCGACGCGGCCGAGGCGCAGGTTTCGATCCGCATGTTCGAGGCATGGTTCGGCGTACTCGCCTACGCATTGCAGCTCTATTTCGATTTCTCCGCTTACTGCGACATGGCGATCGGCATCTCTTTCATGTTTGGAATTCGTCTTCCGATCAATTTCAATTCACCATACAAGGCGACGAACATCATCGATTTCTGGCGTCGGTGGCACATGACGCTGTCACGTTTCCTGCTGGACTATCTGTACATCCCGTTGGGTGGCAGCAGGAAAGGCCCGGCGCGGCGCTACACGAATCTGTTGATCACGATGGCCTTGGGGGGGCTGTGGCACGGAGGATCGTGGACTTTTCTCGTATGGGGGCTGCTCCACGGCGTGTATCTCGTGGCCAATCACGCTTGGCGCCATGCGGTGGGCAATCTCTCGATTCAATTCGGCGGCGTCTCGTGGCTCTGGACTACGGTGAGTTGGATGATCACTTTTGCCGCGGTGTTGATCGCGTGGGTCTTCTTTCGTGCCCACACGTTCAACGGCGCCCAGCATCTGCTGATCGCCATGTTCAGCGGAGACGGAGTCGGGACTGCATCGGTAACAGGCAGTGCTGCTCTGCTGGGTGGTTTGCGCAAAAGTGATGCCCTCCTCTGCCTGGTGTTCCTGGGCGTCTGTCTGTGCGCACCCAATCTTCAACAGGTTTTCTCGGCCTACCGACCTGCGTTGAACACAGAGGATCGCGTCGATCGCGATTCCGGAGGGGCCGGATGGATCGGTACTTTGCGCTGGAGGGCGAATTGGAAGTGGGCGGCCGTCGTGGGGGTTCTGATGGCGTTGGCCATCAGCCGACTCGGCAACGATTCTGAATTCCTCTATTTCAACTTCTAGCATGGCCTTTCGCTATATGTGCGCGGCTGCGGTGGCCTTTGCGATAGCGCTGCTGTGCGCGCTGCCGCTGCATTCGATTCACGGCAACGACTTGAAGTTGTTGCGAAAGCTGATGTCAGCGTCGGACACGATCGTGTTGTTTGGAAATTCCGTGAGCGGGCATGTGTCGAAATGCGATAGCGATCGTCGAACGCTACCCCAGATGACCGCCGACGATCTGGGGCGACCGGTGGTCGACGTTTCCCGGGGCGGATTGAGACTTGGCGAGATGATGTACCTGGCGCGCATCGGAGCCGCGTTCGGGTTGAACGACAGCGTTCTGGTTTTCCCGATCTCGCCTGAGGCGGGTTTCCTGCGTACGACCCGTGAGCCCACTGGGGCGAGGGCTTTTCTCGACAAGAACTACCAGTCGTTGATCGACGCGATCGGGGGTGAAAGAAACAATGCTGCGATTGGCCAGCCGCCTGATGAGTTTGAAGGCGTGCACTACGGTACCTATGCAGAGTTCTCTCGCACCCATTTTCCGCACGAGAAGCAGGCCATGGGTTGTCCTGAGACGCAGGGCAACGACCGGGCGTTCGTTCGCTTCATGTATTGGCGAAATTTCCTTCAATCGCGCTCGGCATTGGTGGGGATGGAGGCGTTTCAGGGCCACCGCGAATCGTTGTCGTCACGGCACATTCGCGTCGCCTTCGTGCTGATGCCCGTCAACTTCGACGACTTGCGAGAACTCGATGGCGAACTCGCGGTCGTCACAGTGCGACAGCAAATCAAGGAGATGCGTGCTGCGCTGACGCGTATGGGCGAAACTGTCCTGGATCTATCGGAGAAGGTGGGTGCTGCGGGATTCGCGGATCGCTGGTGTGCCTGCGGACACATGAATGAGGCAGGTCGCGCCGCTAGCGCTCACTACATTGCCGAGATGCTGCAGCGATTCGAATAGCGCGAGGCGGGAGGACAGTTGATCAGGACTGATGGCGCCCAAGTACAAATGGCGCAAGTCTTGCTGATAGCTGAGTCGGTCAGGCACAAGCGGAACGCCTGCCCTGAGTGACGCGTGAGTTCTTCAGCGGACGCAACGCGATCGGTGATCCTTGGCATAGACGTATCGGCTCGAGGCCTGCGAACAGCTGGCTACGCAGCTTCCGATTCGCGTCTGTTGCCAGCCGGAGACGCCGTCTGCCGCCCCGAGTATCGAGCCCTTGAGCAAGATATGCGAGTTCCGGAAAGACCGGCTGTCAATGAGCGACTTTGTCGATAGTCGACGTTTTGTACTGAGTAGGGGGAGTTCGAGGCATGAAGTTTTCACAACTTGTTTGCGTGATTGTTTTGTCCGTGGTTTCAGGGTGGGGGATTGCGGGGACGTATTACGTAGATCTTCGAGTCGGCAACGATTCGTGGAGCGGCAAAGCAAGTGCACCCGCAGGCAGCCCTCCGACGGATGGTCCGTGGAAGACGTTGTCCCGCGTCAAGGCGGCTGCGCTACTGCCCGGGGATTCCGTCCTCCTCCGGTGCGGGCTGGTATGGCGCGAACCACTGGTGGTTCCGGCATCAGGCACGTCCGGCAACCCCATAACGATCAGTACCTTCCCAGCCGACTGCCCTACGCGCCCGGTGATCGATGGATCGATCGACGTGCCTTCCGGCAACTGGCTTCTCAATGGTGGCAGGACCTACCGCGCCCGCCTGCCTTTGGATGCGATGATAAACGGCACTTTCTCCACCGGATTGGCAGGGTGGCGGATCTGGTCTCCGCATGGCGACGGATCGATTGCCGACGAGGCTGCGTGCGCCGATGCCGTCGGTGGCTGCCTTACGCTGAAGGCGGGGTCCGGGAATGTGTACAGCCTCGTGTCCAGTCCGCGCTTCCTGCTGCAATCCATCGACTACAAGGCGCTCGTGAGCGTGAGAGCGCCATTCGGGACTCCCATACAGATTGCCGTACGGCGGGATGGTGGCTCATTCGAGGTCATGGGTTTGCTGCAGACCGTCATTGCGACCGGAATCTGGCAGAGGTTCTCGATACCCTTCAAGGGCGCGGGGGACATTGCGAATGCGAGATTCGACATTGGTGTTCCGCCGGGCGTCATTGCGTCCATCGACAACGTTCGCCTCGAGATCACCAATATCACCCCCCAGCAGTTGTTCGTGCGCGGACGCCGGATGACGCCCGCGCGCTATCCGAACCGCGGCCACGACCCTGATCGCTCGCAGTCGCCTTATCTGATCAGTCCCGTAGCCTCCGACCAGATCGTCGTCAATGGACGACCCGGCAGTACTTATCTGACGATGGGCGACGATCTCAAATTGAAGCCGGGTGTATCCATCACCCCGGGGCTCGCGATCCGGATACGAACCCACGGGTGGTTGGTGGATGAGCGTGTCGTCTCGAGCGTCTCCGGAAAACGTGTGTATCTGGACAAGCCCACGAGCTATCCCCTCGAACCTTCGAAGGGCTATTTCTTCATGGGCGCCGCATGGATGCTCGATGAGGCGGACGAATGGCAATACGACGCTCCGTCCAACGTCATCTATGCATGGATGCCAGACGGAGGCGTTCCCGGGCCCAGGGTCGGCCTGGGTCGGATGGATGTTGGAATCGACGCCGCCAACCGCTCCTTCGTCGTCATCGACGGCATTGCCGTACGACGTACCGGCGTGGGCGTGGATCTGCAACGGACGACCGCCGTGACATATCGCAACGGCACGGTTTCCGACACATTGAATGAAGGCCTGGACGCATCCGGTTCCATCAACGATGTGGTGGAGAACAGCACGTTCTACCTCACGGGCCGCGACGCCATATCCGGGGTGAGCCCGACCACCGGTCGCATTGCGACTGGTTTCAGAGTGACGGGGAATGACGTAACCGAAAGCGGCGTGCGCATCGAGAATGGCGTGGTCACAAGCATCCCCGTCTGGTCATTCGCCGCCATCCGGACGGGAAATACGTCGGTGGTTTCAGACAATCGCGTCGTGAACGCGGGCTACTTTGGAATCTGGCCACTGAAGAATTCGTCCGTCACCAACAACTACATCGAAAGCTCGTGTCTGGTCCTCGACGACTGCGGTGCGATCTACGTAAGCCTCCCGCAAAACAATTCTGTGGTCACCGGCAACCTCATCTACCACTCGGTCGGCTCGATCGACGGTAAGGATCTCGACTATAGTCAGGCTCAGGGGATATACCTCGACGACTCGGTTTCGGGTGTCACGGTCAGCGCGAACACTGTGGTTGACGCCGACAACGGCATCCAATTGCACAATGCCTCCTCGAATGACATTTTCAACAACAAGTTCTTTGGCAATCGCCGATATCAGGCCTGGTTGCAGGAAGGCAGCAAAAAGATCCGCGCTTCGGGTGACATTTTCGGCAATCGTTTTCGCGGCAACACGTTTGTTCCCATCAACGGAAACCCGTCCGTCTACCATCAGACTCTGTTCAAATCCACGAGCGCGTTCGCATCGTATGACACGAACCGCTACTCAAGCTTGTCGTCGTCCACCGTCGCCCTGGAGACCTGGGACCAGGCGAGTGCGAACTACTCGTTTCCCGAATGGAAAACAGCGACCACGCCGGACGGAATACCGCGTTTGATCGAACCCAACGGTGCCCAGGTGACCCTCGGTGCCAATGCACGCTTTCGTATTTCCGGCCCGTCTATCCTTCCGAACAGCGCTCCGGATGCAGGCGTTCTCGGATGGACTTCCTGGAACCAGAAGGCGCCATTCGGATCTCTGGTGGCCATGAAGTGTTCCGCTGGTCCGTGTCTCAAATACACAGGTGGCGGGTCCCTCGGTTTGATCTCCACGCCGAATTTTTCGGTGGTCAAGGACCAGTGGTACCGGATCACCCTGGATATGCAGACCGGCGCGGATCTTCAACCCTTGGTGGTGGGCATCCGTCGCGGTGGAGGGGGCGCGCTCAACAACTACGACTGGCTCATGAAAGCTCCGCCGACCCTGATGGGGAGCAAAGTATGGAAGCGCTACTCCTTTCCGGTTCTGGTCCTCGAGACGGTGAATGCGAATGACCCGGTAACGGAGGACAAGGGCGCCCGGGTCGACGTCCAGGTAAACAACCCCGGGCAGCAGGTCTGGATTGCGAACGTAGAGATCGTTCCCATGGCGCCCGTGGGGGCCGCGCTCCGCACGAATATCGTCATGAACCCCTCCCGCTCGCCGATGTCTGTCGCATGTCCGGACGCGGATACCGAACCGGTGTTTTGCGGTCGCTACCTCAGACTTACCGACGGTGTTCCTGTGAGTTGGCCCTATGCGCTTCCCCCCCTCGGATCGGAAATCATCTACTCGCGCGGTGATACGCTGGTCGACGCGGATCAGGATGGGATCGGCGATGCTCAGGATGTATGCCCCGGTAGTCCGATCGGGGGTGCGGTGAATGCCAGCGGATGCGCGCTGGGCCAGGTTCCGCCCTGAGCACCAAGTACACATTCATTCGAAGCCATGGCGCGCTCCAGGGGAGTAATTCGCGCTGCGCCCCTCTACGGGTGGCTGGTCGAGTACCGGTTGTTGCGCCGGGCGATCCATGGGGTCTGAGGTCGAAAGCTTCGAGAGTGCTCCGGTCTATCTTCGGGTGGAGATTTCGACCCCCGGGGAGAGACCTGGGGCAAGAACAACCTCGTCTGGGCACGGTCGCTGCTTCGATCCCGGGGTTCGAAGGTCTGATTCTGGTTCGCCCCCTAAGGACGCGAACGTTACGGACGTATGGGATCCGTGCCCGATCGAGTATTCGGGTGGTATCCGTAAGGAGAATGCAATCTTGACACGCGTACGATTACCGATTCTTGGAGCCCAGATCGATGCGATCGCGTGGCCCGAGGCACTGGATACATTGTCGCAATGGGCCGCGCAGCGCGAGTCTCGCTATGTCTGCATCTGCAACACGCATTCCGTCGTTACCGCCAATCAGGATGCGGACTTCATGCGCACCATCAATTCCGCCGACATGGCCACGTCTGACGGCGCGCCCGTTGCCTGGATGATCGGCCGCATCAGCGGGACGCCCCAGGAACGCATAAACGGACCGGACCTGATGTGGAAGTATCTTGCGCGCATCCAGCACACGCAGGAATCGGTATTTTTTTACGGTAGCACCGATGCCACGCTGGGGAATCTGACAAATGCCGTCACTGCCAGTTTTCCTGGTGTTCGAATAGCCGGTACCTACTCGCCGCCCTTTCGCCCGCTCTCCCAGGCCGAAGAAGAGAAAACGGTGCAGTTGATCAACGCAAGTGGCGCGGGCGTGGTTTTCGTAGGGCTGGGTTGCCCGAAACAGGAGCGCTGGATGGAGGCGCACCGCGGTCGGATAAATGCCGTGATGATCGGCGTCGGAGCGGCGTTCGACTACCACGCGGGAACAATCAAACGAGCGCCCTTGTGGATGCAGCGCGGCGGCCTGGAATGGCTCCACAGGCTCCTATCCGAACCGCGCAGGCTGTGGAAGCGTTACCTGATCACCAACTCTGTATTCATCGTCCAGGCGGCCCAGCAACTGTGCAGGCATTCCCTCGGTCGCAAGCTCTGACGAAGCGGATCCAGATTCTGCGACATTTGCATCACCGACACTGCGGATACTCCTCATCGAAAATCGCCGGGCTCATTGAATCGGAGCCCTCGGCGTTCTCGGACACGGCAGTGTTGGTGCAGCTTCCCGGAAGAACATAGACCGGTTCGCGCACTGGTTTCGAGTGCCACGCGCTGTTCATCGCCGATATGCGGTTGTGAGTCACGACATTGCCGTCACACACCGTCTTGCCGGGATAATCGTTACGCACATGCAGACCGGCGCCCGATAGGGTAGCGACGCCGTCCGAATAGATCCTGTTGTTCTCGATGGTCACGTTCTGCCCACTGGACAACGCGATACCCGCCCCCCCGACGTTCACGACGGTGTTGTCGTGTACCCAGACGTTGCCGCCACCACCGTCAGCCGCCTGAATTGCCGAGCCGCTCTTGTTCGATCCGCCGCGCAATCGGTTGTAGGCGATCTCCGTGCGGTCACTGGGTAGCCCGAGACTTAGAAACATGCTGACGTGATCGCCGACCTCCAGGCGCCGGCTGCCCTGCTGATCCGAAATGTTGCAGAGGATCCTGCTGCCTTCCGTTCCCGAGACCACGCTGTGAAACTGGATCATGTTTCCCTGCGGAAACGGGCCATGAATGTCATAGATGTAATTGTGGTCGAAGCGGATGGGATGGAGGCTCTTGTAGAAGAACGCGCCTGTGGAAACATCGTGGAATACATTGTGATCGATCGTGATGTTGGTAGACCGGTCGGCGGCAAACACACCGCGCGCACTTTTCTTGTCGCGCAAAGTGCATGGTCCTATCTCGGAATTCCGGATGGTCACGTCTCGCACATCGTGCTGAATGACGATGCAGTCGCCATTCGAGCTTACGACATGCACGTTCTCGATGATCTGTCCGGACTTGGCTGAAATGGGTCCGTTCACGATCGGCTTCCCCGCGATGCTCTCGGGAGAAGGAATGCCACTTCCGGACGTGGTTCGAACCCGTCGGGACTTCTTCAGATGGTCTGCAATGACCCATCCATCGGCGCCAGTCGCGAAATTGACATTCCACCAGACGTGCCCCTCCGCCTCCGTCGGCCCGTCGACGATCGTGCCGGTGGATCTGGTCGCTTTCGCACCCACGAGATCACCTTCGGTCGAAGGGGTCGAGCGCACTTGAAGCGGCCCATCAGACACGACGATCCGGTCATTGACTGCAAGCGGCGGCGTCGAAGACGAGTCGCTTGCGCGAGATGCGTCGTCTAATTCGACCGACGCCGAACTCATCGTCGGCATCGCAGAGAACAGCGCGACAGTCACGCAGGCGGCAAGCCGGCGACGGATCAAAGCGTTTGATGCCTTCATGAACCGGGCACTCCTGAAAAGGAACTCCGACGACGGGTTGCGCAGGCGACTCGAAGCGGTACGCGCTCGAGCATCCAACTCGGACAGATCGAAAAGATCCGCAATTCTGCGGACCGGTCACAAGCTTGAGACTGCGCCGACCGCATTCCAGTTCCTTGAGGCAGCGCAGCAGGAACGTGTCCAGGGGCGACTGCGTGAAAGCTCGTGCTGCTCATCCCGGCCCGACGGGCACGTCCGACCCAACCGCACGCATGCGGGTTGGCATCTCTGCTGAACATGCGGGCGTTACGTCGTGAGATTTCACGTAACACGAAACCCCTGCGGATTCATGGACTGCCATCGCCAGCTGTCCCGGCACATTTCGTCTATGCCACGCTCGGCCTTCCAACCGAGGGCTTCGAATGCCAGTGATGGATCGGCATAAACGCTTGCGATGTCTCCGGGGCGACGTGACGCGATCCGGTACGGCACTTTCCTCCCGCTCGCTTTCTCGAACGCGCGCACCATTTCAAGCACGCTGTAGCCGCGCCCGGTGCCGAGGTTGACAGCCAACAGCCCGGCAGCTCCCGGGCGCTCCAGTGCTTTCACGTGGCCCGCGGCCAGATCCACAACGTGGATGAAGTCGCGCACACCGGTTCCGTCGGGCGTCGGATAGTCGTCTCCGAACACTTGCAGCTCGGGTCGTCGACCGACCGCCACTTGCGCCACATAGGGCATCAGATTATTCGGTATGCCTTGGGGATCCTCGCCAATCAGTCCGCTTTCATGTGCGCCTACGGGATTGAAGTAACGCAGCAGGGAGATCTTCCAGGCGGGGTCAGACACATGCAGGTCGCGGAGGATTTGCTCGCTCATGAGTTTGGTCTGTCCATAGGGATTGGTCGCGCGCAACGGCGCTTCCTCCCGAACGGGCACACATTCGGGGTCTCCATACACGGTGGCCGACGAACTGAACACCAGATGCTTTGCTCCGTGCTGCCCGAGCGAGCGTGCCAGCGCCGCAAGGCTCATCAGATTGTTCTCGTAGTAGTCGAGCGGTTTCGCCACGGATTCGCCGACCGCCTTGAAGGCCGCAAAATGGATGGCAGCGTCGATGCGGAACGTCGAGAACGCGCGGTCCAGCACGGCTGGGTCCTGCACGCGGCCGCGAACGAAGGCCGGTCGCCGCCCCGCGATCTGTTCGACGCGGTCGATCACGACGGCGTGGCTGTTGGAAAGATCATCGATGATGACCACATCGTGCCCCGCAGCAAGCAAGGCAATGCAGGTGTGGGAGCCGATGTAGCCGGCGCCGCCAGTGACGAGGACTTGCATGTAAACGCATCGAATCGAGGATGATCTGATCGGTATTGTAGTGGCGTGCGGGCTGGATGGGCGTCCGGACGATGGCGGATGCCGTTCGACACGGTTCTGACCATATCGTCTGCTCCCTAGGGCCTGTTAACACTAATGATCATGGTTGTGAGATACTGCGTGGATGGAAATCACCGAAGCGCAGTACCGCGTGATCGAGCACTGTTTACCGACACAACGCGGCAACGTGAGCCTGTCCAATCTGCGGGTGTTGAACG
>JBBQHP010000039.1:0-47279 GCA_038324085.1 Burkholderiales bacterium | reverse complement strand
GGGAGAGCAGCGGCTGTACCTTGCATCCGGTATCCACCGCCTCCTGGTGACTGTCGCAGCGAGTTCGGAATTGCCGAGACGTTTCGCCTACCAGACGGATCCGCGTCCAGCACCGGGAGAGCCGGAGTGCTGACGTAGCGGCGGCGCGCACAGCCAATCAAGCGCGTCCAGCTCGATCAGATGGTCGAGCACGTTCGCTCCCCTCGACCATGGAAAGGCGAGGTCAACGCTTCCTCCGGCCGGAAAAATGGCGAAGGGGCCGATCCGGCTTGGTTTTCCGGCTCGAGTCTCGGTACTTGCTACACCGCTCGGAACCCAGCCCGAACGGATCAAGCTGCGCGGCCAAAAGCCCGCGGATCAGTGGCTGGTATCCATCGCGGATGCAGGGCTGCCCGCAGGCATCTGGGAAGCTCTTAGTTCGGCCTACCCGCTACCGGAAACGGCCACGCCGCAGGCGCGGACATGGGCTTCGGTGCAGCCGGTGCCGGGGAGGCCGCCGGGGCCGCCGCCGGCTTCGCCACCGCCTTCTTGGCGGCCGGCTTCGCTACCGCCTTCTTGGCAGCGGGTTTCTTCGCCGCCTTCTTGGCAGCTGGCTTCTTCACCGCCTTCTTGGCGGCGGGTTTCTTCGCGGCAGCTTTCTTGGCCGCCGGCTTCTTCGCTGCAGCCTTCTTCGCTGCCGGCTTCTTCGCTGCAGCCTTCTTCGCTGCCGGCTTCTTCGCTGCAGCCTTCTTCGCTGCCGGCTTCTTCGCGGCGGCCTTCTTCGCTGCCGGCTTCTTCGCGGCGGCCTTCTTCGCTGCCGGCTTCTTGGCCACAGCCTTCTTGGCTGCAGGCTTCTTCTTCGCCGCTACTTTCTTGGCAGCAGGCTTCTTGACCGCTTTCTTCGCGGCGGGTTTCTTCTTGGCCGCAACCTTCTTGGCGGCTGGTTTCTTGGCCGCAACCTTCTTGGCGGCAGGCTTCTTGGCAACGGCTTTTTTCTTCGCCGGCGCCTTCTTGGCCGCGGGGGCCTTCTTCTTTGCAACAGCCATTTCAGTACCTCCTGTTGAGAGTTGAACTACGCATTCGCTCACGCGCGGGCGATACCGCTGTCCGCATGCGAACGACTGCAAAGGCGCGGCCACGCAAGAAGCATGCTTGTTGCATGTCCGCACCCGAGCAGCAGGGGGCAGTCGCGCCGCAAACTGCGGCCGACCGCGCAATCGAAGGACGAAAACAAGATCCGGCGTGCGCATCAATCGCAACGCCGGATCGAGGGGAGTAGTCGGTATCGGACCCGCGCACTCGCCTTGCGCGCACGGGCCTCAAAGCATCGGCTGGGGCGAGGCGACCGATCAGAACCAAGGCGCCTCACCTCGCAGATTCGGGATCGCGAACTCGCTCAATCCCAACTGAGTGCACCCCCGGTCTGGTAATCGATGACCCGCGTTTCGAAGAAGTTTTTTTCCTTCTTGAGATCGATCATCTCAGCCATCCAGGGGAACGGATTGGTCGCTCCCGGGTAGAGCGGATCGAGTCCGATCTGCTGGCAACGACGGTTGGCCACGAAGCGCAGATACTCCTTGAACATCGGCGCGTTCAGGCCCAGTACGCCGCGCGGCATCGTGTCCTCCGCATAGCGATACTCGAGTTCCACGCCCTTCTGCATCAGCACCCGGATCTCCTCGCGGAACTCGGCAGTCCAGAGGTGCGGATTCTCCAGCTTGATGGTGTTCACGAGGTCGACGCCGAAGCTGCAGTGCATCGATTCGTCGCGCAGGATGTACTGGTATTGCTCGGCCGCGCCGGTCATCTTGTTCTGCCGTCCGAGTGCCAAAATCTGTACGAATCCGACGTAGAAGAACAGTCCTTCCATGATGCAGGAGAAGACGATCAGGCTCTTCAGCAACTCGCGATCGCTCTCCGGGGTGCCCGTCTCGAACTGCGGATCGGTCAGCGTCTCGATGAACGGAATCAGGAATTGGTCCTTCTCGCGGATGCTCGCGACCTCGTGATAGGCGTTGAAGATCTCCCCTTCGTCGAGCCCGAGACTCTCCACGATGTACTGATAGGCATGGGTATGGATCGCCTCTTCGAAAGCCTGGCGCAATAGGTACTGGCGGCATTCGGGTGCCGTGATGTGTCGATAAGTGCCGAGCACGATGTTGTTGGCCGCGAGGCTGTCCGCCGTCACGAAGAAGCCGAGATTGCGTTTCACGAGAAGGCGCTCGTCGTCGGTCAGACCATTCGGGTCTTTCCAGGTGGCGATGTCCCGGCTCATGTTCACTTCCTGGGGCATCCAGTGGTTCGCACAGCCGGACAGATATTTTTCCCACGCCCATTTGTACTTGAACGGCACCAGTTGGTTCACATCGGCCGTGCCGTTGATGACGCGTTTGTCTTCCACGCGGATGCGCCCGAACGGCTCGGCCGGGTCGGCCGGGTCGATTCTCGGAGCTTCCATCGGTTCCACGTGCCCCATGTCAGGCACCACGGGCTGCAACCCAAGTCCGGGAAATGCCGTGGTGAAGGTGTCTTCGAATTGCAGCATCTTCTTGTTGATCCCTGGTTGGTGTTGTCGTCGAGGGCAATCGCTACTGACAGGCTTCGCAGGTCGGGTCGTCGATGGCGCAGAACTTGGGCTCGGCGGATTCCTCGAGCGAACCCGTGATCCCGCCATTGGCTGGAACCGACGTGAGTTCACCACCTCGCCCGGTGGATTTCTCGGCCGATGTCGCCGACAGGGTGCGCAGGTAGTAGGTCGTCTTGAGGCCGCGCTTCCAGGCCAGCTTGTAGGTCTCGTCGAGCTTCTTGCCGGAAGCACCCCCCATGTAGATGTTGAGCGACTGGGCCTGATCGATCCATTTCTGCCGGCGGGCCCCGGCCTCGACCAGCCAAGCAGGATCCATCTCGAACGCCGTGGCATACAGGGTCCGGATCTCGGGAGGGATGCGGTCGATCTTGGCAGTACTGCCGTCGAAATACTTCAAGTCGGCAATCATCACCTCGTCCCACAAGTTCAGCTTCTTGAGGTCCCGGGCCAGATACTCGTTGGTGACCGTGAACTCGCCCGACAGGTTGGACTTGACGTAGAGATTCTGGAAGTTGGGCTCGATCGACGCAGATACGCCGATGATGTTGGCGATCGTCGCGGTCGGGGCGATGGCGAGGCAGTTGGAATTGCGCATGCCATGGCGTCGGATTCTCTCGCGCAGGGGTGTCCAGTCGAGCGTCTCCGAAGCATCCACCTCGACATACCCGCCACGCTCTTCCGCCAGCATTTTCAGCGTGTCCTGCGGAAGGATGCCCTTCGACCAGAGTGAACCGTCGAAGGTCGAGTAGCGGCCTCGTTCTTCGGCCAGGTCGGTCGACGCCCAGTAGGCGTAGTAGGCGACCGCCTCCATCGACTGGTCGGCAAACTCTACAGCGTCCTTCGAGGCATAGGGGACGCGCATCTCGTGCAGGCAGTCCTGGAATCCCATGATCCCCAGCCCCACCGGCCGATGCTTGAAATTCGAGTTCCGCGCCTTGTTCACCGCGTAATAGTTGATGTCGATCACGTTGTCGAGCATCCGCATCGCGGTCGAAACCGTCGCACGCAACTTCTCGCGGTCGAGGCGGCCGTCCTTCATGTGGGCAACCAGGTTCACCGATCCCAGGTTGCACACGGCGATCTCGCTGTCCGAGGTGTTGAGCGTGATCTCGGTGCACAGATTGGAGCTGTGCACGACGCCCACGTGCTGCTGGGGCGAGCGGATGTTGCATGGATCCTTGAAAGTGATCCATGGATGCCCCGTCTCGAACAGCATCGAGAGCATCTTGCGCCAGAGCTGCATGGCGGGGAGCTTCCGGTGGAGCTTCAGCTTGCCGTCTTCGACCTTCTGCTCGTAGCGCAGGTAGGCCTCTTCGAACGACCTGCCGTAGCGATCGTGCAGGTCGGGAGTGTCTGCCGGCGAGAACAGGGTCCATTCGCCGTTCTCCATGACCCGCTTCATGAACAGGTCGGGAATCCAGTTCGCCGTGTTCATGTCGTGAGTGCGGCGACGGTCGTCGCCCGTGTTCTTGCGCAGCTCGAGGAACTCCTCGATGTCCAGATGCCAGGTCTCGAGATACGAGCAGACAGCGCCCTTGCGCTTGCCCCCCTGGTTCACCGCGACGGCCGTGTCGTTCACGACTTTCAGGAACGGCACCACCCCCTGCGACTTGCCGTTGGTGCCCTTGATGTGGCTGCCGAGCGCCCGCACCGGCGTCCAGTCGTTGCCCAACCCACCGGCGAATTTCGACAGGAGTGCGTTGTCCTTGATGGCGTCGTAGATGCCCTCCAGATCGTCGGAGACGGTCGTCAGATAGCAGCTGGACAGCTGCGAGCGACGCGTCCCGGCATTGAACAGGGTCGGCGTCGAGCTCATGAAGTCGAAGCTCGACAGCACGTTGTAGAACTCGATGGCGCGCGCTTCCCGTTCGACCTCGTTCAGCGACAGCCCCATGGCCACCCGCATGAAGAACGCCTGGGGCAGTTCGATGCGCTCGCCGCGGACGTGCAGGAAATAGCGATCGTAGAGCGTCTGAAGGCCCAGATAGCCGAACTTGAGGTCACGGGATGCGTCCAGCGCCCGGGCGAGCCTTTCGAGATCGAAGCTGCCGAGGCGCTCGTCGAGCAACTCTGCCTCCATCCCGCGCTTGATGAAACGGGGGAAGTACTCGGCGTAGCGCGCCGCCATCTCCCCCTGGGTAATATCCGCCCCGAGCACTTCGTAGCGAACGCTGTTCAGCAGCAGCCTGGCGGTGACGTAGCTGTAAGCAGGATCCTTCTCGATCAGCGCCCGGGCGGCAAGGACCGAGCCCTTGCGCACCTCTTCCATCGGCACGCCTTCGTACAGGTCCTTCAGCACGCTTTGCAGGATGAGCGACGGATCGACCGCCTGTCCGAGCCCTTCGCAGGCGTCTCTCATCAGGGTCGTCAGCCGCTCGATGTCGAGTGGGCGACGGATCTCGCCGTCCGTCACGTTGACCACGTGGGCCTGCACGGCGACGGCCCGGCCCTCCTTCAGACGCGCACGCTCGCGCGACCGCTCTTCGCGATATAGCACGTAGGCGCGCGCGACATCGTGTTCGCCCGATCGCATGAGCGAGAGTTCGACCTGATCCTGTATGTCTTCGATGTGCAGCGTGCCGCCCGCCGGCTGGCGGCGCATGAACGCGCCGACCACCTGCTCCGTGAGACCGGAAACCAGTTCACGCACGCGCGCGGAGGCCGCGCCCTGACCGCCGTTGACCGCAATGAACGCCTTGGTCATTGCAATGGTGATCTTGCCGGGCTCGAAGCCCACGACGGATCCGTTGCGACGGATTACCTTGTACTCCGCGAAACGAGGGTCGCGCACGCCTGCGTTCTCCTGCAGCGCGAAGGTCTGCCCGACGACACCGGTTGACTGTCCGCTCGTCGCGTCATTGACCTGGTGGGTGTTGGTCACCACTTGCATTCGTACTCCTTCCCTGGGCCCATTTTCGAAAGTGCGATCGCTGCGAATCTGCGCTCGCAAATTCACCCGTCGAGGGCACCACATGTTGTGCACTTGTTCGATTCGCACCACCAAGGATCGATGTGCGACACTAGATGTTGTGTTCGAAGGCGCTAATTGAAACTAATTCTAGTAGCAGATGATGTCGTGTCAAGAAGTTTATGTTCCGATAGGGATTTGTCGGGACAAAACGACAAGGATCCATGCGTGCAAACACACACACGCACGTTGCGCGACGCTCGATCAGGCGTGCGCGAGCAGATCCCGCGCGGCACGCACCGTGGCGAGATGGATGCTCACGGTCACGTCGATGTCGACGCCGTATCCACCTGCCATCGCCACGGCCGCAGGAACGCCGGCCTCGCGCAGGAGGCCGAACACCAAACGGTCACGACGGTCGAGTCCTGCCGCACTGAGCGCGAGTCGGCCGAGGCGATCGTCTTCGTGCGGATCGGCACCCGAGAGGTAGATCGCCAGATCCGGCCGGCAGGCGGAAAGTGCGTGGCAAACGGCGGGTTCCAGGGCCGTCAGATAGTCGTCGTCACCGGTGCCGTCGGGCAACTCGATGTCGAGGTCGCTCGCTTCCTTGCGGAAAGGAAAATTGTTGGCGCCGTGAATCGAGAGCGTGAACACGGATGGGTCTCCCGCCAGGATGGAAGCGGTGCCGTTGCCCTGATGGACGTCGCAATCGATGACGACGACACGTTGCGCCCGCCCCTCGGCCTGCATGGCGAGTGCAGCGATCGCGGCATCGTTGAACACGCAATAGCCTTCGCCGTGCCCGCGAAATGCGTGGTGCGTCCCGCCTGCCAGGTTGACGCCGACACCCTGTTCGAGCGCTGCGCGACAGGCTTCGATTGTCGCGCCGCTCGAACGGCGCGAGCGCTCTACCATCTGTGGCGACCATGGCAACCCGATGCGGCGAACTTCGGCCGGCGTGAGCATCCCCTGCTTCACGCGGTCCAGGTAGCCCCGGTCATGGGCGCGCAGGATCTCGCCATCGGAAGCCGCGGCAGGCGCCAAGAGCGGCTCGTCGCCGTTCAGCCCCTCTGCCACGACACGTTGTCGCAGCTTCGCGTACTTGGCCATGGGAAAGCGATGCCCGTCCGGCAATGGGAGGACGTAGTGGTCGGTGTAGAAGATCTTCAAGGCATCGTCGGCCCAGCAGGGCTGGCTGCTGCCGACCGAGGACTGAATCGTCGCTCCCGCTCAAGGCCCACGGTCCAGGCCTTCCCTGAAGCGCGGCCAATCGAAGCACGGTCCGGGATCGGTCTTGCGCCCCGGCGCGATATCCGAATGCCCGACGATCTCGACGATCGGATAGGCGGCCAGGAGGGCTCGCGCGACCGGCACCAGGGCGGCGTATTGTTCGCTGGTGAAGGGCATTTCATCGGTGCCCTCGAGTTCAACACCGACCGAAAAGTCGTTGCAGCGGGTACGCCGGCGCCACTCGGAAGCTCCGGCGTGCCAGGCGCGGCTGGCGCAACCCACCAGTTGGATCACATCGCCGTCGCGCCGGATCAGGAAATGGGACGAGACGCGCAGGTTGCGGAGCCGTTCGTAGTACGGATGCGCGGCCGGGTCGAGGCGTCCCAGGAACAGGTCGATGATTGCCGAGCCGCCGAACTCGCCCGGAGGCAGGCTGATGTTGTGGATCACGAGCAGATCCACGCCGACACCATCGGGCCGGGCATCAAAGTGCGGCGAGGGCAGCCAGCGTGCGCCCGAGAGCCAGCCTTCAGGACTGATCGAACCCGCAGCCAAGGAGTGCCACGCACATCGGCGGAAAGTCGCAGGGCTCGGGCTGTGTCGGCCCGGTGCGATTCATCGTCGCCACCCTAGCGCTATTCGATGCCCAGTCGTTCCATGCGATAGCGGATGGAGCGGAAGGTGATCCCGAGGAGCTTCGCCGCAGCGGTCCGGTTGTAGCGTGTCTTCTCGAGCGCTTCCAGGATCGCTTCCTTCTCGACACGGTCCAGGTAGTCCTGCAGAGGCCATTTTCCGTTGCTCCCGGCTGGCGGGGCGTCGCGCTCGACTATCTCCGGCGGTGTGAGTTGGAGGTCCTCCTCCGTGATCTTGCCGCTGGAGCAGAGCGCCAACGCGCGCTCGAGGATGTTCTCTAGTTCGCGCACATTGCCGGGAAAGTCGTACTGCTGCAAAGCCTTCATGGCTCCGAGCTCGATTTCCGGACGCACGCTCTGGACGCCGCGCGCCAGCCGGTCGAGGATCGCGTTGGCAAAGACGGGCACGTCCTCGCGCCGGTCGCGCAGGGCAGGCATGCGCAATTCGATGACGTTCAGTCGATAGTACAGGTCGTGCCGGAACTTCCCGCCTTCTACGCATTCGCCCAGATTCTGGTGCGTCGCGCTGATGATGCGCACGTCCACCGGCTCTTCCTGTGTCGAGCCCACCTTGCGCACCTTCTTCTCCTGGATGACCCGCAGCAGCTTCACCTGCATGGGCAGGGGCAGATCCGCCACCTCGTCGAGGAATAGCGTGCCGCCATGCGCCGCCTGGAAAAATCCGTCACGATCCGCCTCGGCGCCGGTGAAAGCGCCCTTGCGGTACCCGAAGAATTCGCTCTCCATCAGATTCTCGGGAATGGCACCGCAGTTTACCGGCATGAAGGGTTTGTCACGGCGGACGCTCTTCTGGTGGATCAGACGCGCGGCGAGCTCCTTGCCGCTGCCAGACTCGCCGGTAACATGCACCGGCGCTTCGCTGCGGGCCACCTTGTCGATCATGTCGCGAACGTGCTGCATGATCGGAGAACTGCCGATCAGGGTCTGTTCACTCGAAGTCTTGGGTTGTCCGCCTTGCGGGAGCGACAAGGCTGACTTGACGAGGGTGCGCAACTGTTCGAGCGACACCGGTTTCGCGAGGTAATCGAAGGCACCGGCCTTGAGCGCAGCGACGGCATTCTCGGTATTGCCGTGTGCGGTGATCACCGCCACGGGCAGGTCCCGCACGTGCTGCGATGCGAACTCGACCACCTGCAGGCCCTCCCCATCGGGTAGGCGCATGTCGGTCAGGCACAGGTCGAACTGACCCGTCTTGACCTTCTCTATTGCTTCGGCCACCGTCATGGCGCGCTCGACCTCGAGCCCCATCCGCAACAAGGTGAGTTCGATCAGTTCGAGGATGTCCACCTCGTCGTCGACGATAAACACATGGCGGGTAACGGTGCCGGCAGGACCCTGTTCCTTACGTTTCAAGATGTGCCTCCTGCGCTGCTCGCCGTCGTGGCCTCATGCGCTCTTGATGATCATCGTGAACTGCGCCCCGGCGGCCCGCTCGACGAACGAGAGAGTTGCGCCATTGGCCTCGCATACCTCGCGCGCAATGTAGAGCCCGAGTCCCGTACCCGAAGATGCCGTTGTGAAAAACGGCTCGAACAGATGCGCACGCAGCGCTTCGGCAATGCCCGGGCCGTCATCGACGACACTCAATTCTATAGTATTGCCCGCGGCGCCCACGGCCACACTGATGCGAACGCTTCCCGCCTTGCGCTGGCAATAGCGCAGCGCGTTGCGGCACAGGTTCCACATGATCTGGTTCAGATGACTTCGATCGAACATCACCGACGGTTCGATCGACAGATCGACCGCGATGATCTCGCCGGAAATCTTCTCGATCTGGCAGAACTGGCCGATGAAATTGCGCAGGAAATCCCCGAGTGGGAAAGTCTCGCGGACAGCACGATCACGGCGATTCAGCTTGAGCACGTCCTGCACCATGCGATCCAGCCGCTGCGCGTTATCGTGAATGATCTGGAGCAACCTGGCGGAAGAATCGGGAATCCCGCCTTCTTCCTGGAGCAGCTCGGTCGCGTGGTTGATGGCCGACAGCGGATTGCGGATCTCGTGTGCGATGTTAGCGGTCAGGCGACCGAGCGAAGCGAGCTTCATCTGCTGCGCCTGGGCCTGGATGCGCGTGAGATCCTCGATGAAAATAACTACGCCCCGCTGCTGATCCCGGCCGACCGGGACGAAGCGCGCCGCCGTCAGTTTGTGGGACAGGATGGTGCGCATCGGGTCGAACCCGGCGTCAGGATTTTCCAGCCAGCGCGCAAGCCGCGTCGCGATGCCCGCGTTGTAGTCCTTCAGCACCACATCCCGATCCTTCGGCAGCGGTCCGAGCAGTTCCTCGGCCCGTGCGTTCAACTGTTTCACGGCACCCTGTCCATCGACCACGATGACGCCGTCCTGCATATCCTGCATCACGAGCTGGCTCACCTGTGCCATGCTGGCGACGTCTACTTCGCGTTGCGCCGCCAGTTGCTCGCTCGCAACGACGCGCTTGGCGAGCGCATGGGCGAGCCAGGCGGTCGCGAAGTAGCCGATGGAAAGCAGGCCGGCCTGCAGGTACATGGCGTAGCTGCCATTGAAGAACAACACCTCGTAGGTGTGCGCCAGCAATACCGCAACGGCGGCGAGCGAGGCGTAAAAGAGCGTGAGTCGACCGCGACTGATGATTCCAGCGGCGGCGAGGTTGGCGAGCAGCAGCAGGCCGAGGCCGCTGGAGATTCCGCCACTCGCGTGCAGCAACAGCACGACGAAGACGATGTCGGCAACGACCTGCACGGCGATCTGCAACTGGAAGCCCGGCCGATGCGCGCTGATCGTGATGAACGACGCCGCCGCGAACAGCATGTAGGCAATGCTGACGGACAGGAACAGGGGCCGATTCCACGATCCGAACAGGAGATTCTGGCCCGCGACCACAGTGGACACGAGCAGAAGCGCCGCAACTGCCAGCCGGTAGGTATTGAAGTAGAACAGCGAGCGCCAATAGGTGCTGGGGTAGTCCGGTTCCCGTCCAAGTGGCGTCGAGAGAGTGGGCGCGGCGACGTTGGTCATTCGCGCCCGCCCGCCCCGGCCTCAGTCCTGCCGCGGAGAACCGAGCTTGCGGTGCTCCTCACTGCAGTAGTGAATGCCTTTCGAGAGAAGGCTCTCGCTCCGCGGCAGATGCACCCCGCATTGCGCGCACCGCACCATGTCCTCGTTGCTGTCGATCCCGGGCTTACGCGGACGCGCCTCGTCCTGTTGCCGCGCGATCGCCCGCTGGTAGTTTCGCAGCAGAACGTAGACGATCGCGGCGACCGCCACGAGAAGCAGAAGCTTGGCCAAAGTCGGGAAGGGCCTCGGGTGAAGTAGTTCGAATCGGGCGGTAGACTTCCGCCCCGAGTTGCCCGATCTTGTACCACAGCGCAAGCGAACGGGGCAATGAACCCCGACTTGCCTGCCCGACCCGCTCGACGGCAGCGGCCGGGTGTCGATGAATCGGGAGACCAACGAATTGGTCGGGGTGAGAGGATTCGAACCTCCGACTCCTGCGTCCCGAACGCAGTACTCTACCAGGCTGAGCTACACCCCGAACGCCACGGAAATGGCGCCGCGATTGCAAGCGGCACCGCCCCCCCGGAACAGCAGTGCGTTCAGACGCTAGAACGTCCTGCTCACCGAGAAAGCCGCCAAGTTTATCAGACTCTCCCGGTACTGCGAATGTGAAAACGGCGCGAGCGCGTCCTGGGCAAGCCTCGCCTCGCGTTCCGCCACCGTTCTTGCATAGTCGAGCGCGCGCGTGGCCAAAATGGCGTCCATGACCGGCGCGAAATCCGTCACCCCGCCGTCCTCGATTGCCCGCCGCACTACCGCTGCCTGCTGAGGATTGCCGGTGCGCATAGCGTGGATCAACGGCAAGGTCGGCTTGCCTTCGGCCAGGTCGTCACCCAGGTTCTTGCCGGTCACTGAAAGGTCTCCCGAATAGTCCAGTACATCGTCGATCAGCTGGAACGCGGTGCCGAGATGCATACCGTAATCCGCCAGGGCCGCTTCCTTGGGCGCCGGTGCCCCGGCGAGCACGGGACCGAGCCGCCCTGCTGCCTGGAACAACTTTGCCGTCTTGTACCGGATCACGTGCAGGTACGCCTCCTCGGTGACGTCGGCATCATGCACGTTCATGAGCTGGAGGACTTCGCCCTCTGCGATGACGTTGGTCGCCTCTGCAAGCACTTCCATGACCCGCATGTTGCGAACCGAGACCATCATCTGGAAGGCCCGCGAATACAGGAAGTCACCGACCAGGACCGAGGCGGGGTTGCCGAATGCAGCATTGGCCGTAGCTTTGCCACGACGCATTTCGGACCCGTCGACTACGTCGTCATGCAACAAGGTGGCGGTGTGGATGAACTCCACCACTGCCGCCAGTTCGTGCACATGCGCACCGTGGTGATCGCATGCACCCGCCCCCAGAATGAGGAGAATGGGTCTCAGCCGCTTGCCACCGCTGCCGATGATGTACTCGCTCACCTGCTGCACCAGGACGACCTCGGAATGGAGACGACCGCGGATCACGGCATCCACGGCTTGCATGTCGTCCGCCACGAGGCGGCGGATGTCATCGAGGGACAAGGAAGCGTACCGGGCAAAGCCGGCATGGTAGGAACCGGCCAAAAGCACTGTCAAGCCATGGTGACGATCGTTCGGGAAATTACCCGCGACGTTTGACTAACTTCCTCATTTTTCGTAATATCCGCGGCTTTTCGAATTCTTGGCATCGGAGCATTCCATGTACGCGGTCATCAAAACCGGCGGCAAGCAGTATCGGGTCAGTGCCGGCGAGAAAGTCCGGATCG
This sequence comes from Burkholderiales bacterium, assembly GCA_038324085.1. GTDB lineage: Bacteria > Pseudomonadota > Gammaproteobacteria > Burkholderiales. The sequence continues at coordinate 35,147 of JBBQHP010000039.1, read as the reverse complement.
AAACCATCGACGCGACGGTCGGGGCGGAAGTCGTGCTGGATCAGGTTCTGCTGGTAGCCGACGGCGACAATGTTTCGGTCGGCAAACCGCTGATCGCCGGCGCGGCCGTCAAGGCAACCGTATTGAGCCATGGCCGCGGTGACAAGGTCCGCATTTTCAAGCACCGCCGGCGCAAGCACTATAAGAAACAGGCGGGGCATCGCCAGAACTACACCGAGATCCAGATATCCGGCATCTCGACAGGCTAAGGAGAAGGTCTCATGGCACACAAGAAAGCAGGTGGTAGTTCCCGCAATGGACGCGATTCCGAGTCGAAGCGTCTGGGTGTGAAGCGTTATGGTGGCCAACTGGTCTCCGCCGGCAGCATCCTGATCCGCCAGCGCGGCACCCAGGTGCATCCTGGGGAAAACGTGGGGATGGGCAAGGACCACACGCTATTCGCAAAGGTTGAGGGGCACGTGGAGTTCGGTGTGAAGGGACCGCTGAATCGCAAGATCGTGAATGTGATCCCCGCCACGGCCTGAGCTGCTTGATTTCCGGTCGTACCGGGAAAGCCCTATCGTTGACGGTAGGGCTTTTCTGTTTCTGGCACCATCCGTACACCATCCCATGAAGTTCATCGACGAAGCGACCATTGAAGTTCATGCCGGCAAGGGCGGGGACGGCGCAGCCTCATTCCGGCGCGAGAAGTTCGTGCCGCGAGGCGGACCGGACGGCGGCGATGGCGGCCGAGGTGGCAGCATCTGGGCAACTGCCGATCGTAATATCAACACCCTGATCGAGTACCGGTTTGCCCGAATCCACAAAGCGAGGAATGGGGAAAAGGGCCGCGGTGCCGATTGCTATGGCGCGGGTGCGGACGACATCGAACTGCGTGTGCCCGTGGGCACGGTGATGACCGATGTGGATACAGGTCAGGTCCTCGCCGACCTCGCCCACGACGGGGAGCGTGCCCAACTCGCCAGGGGAGGCCAAGGGGGTCTGGGTAACCTGCACTTCAAATCCAGCACCAACCGGGCGCCGCGGCAGTGCACGCCCGGCCAACCCGGCGAAAGCCGTCGCCTCAAGCTCGAACTGAAAGTGCTGGCCGACGTGGGCCTGCTCGGGATGCCAAACGCCGGAAAATCGACTTTCATCCGTGCAGTATCGGCGGCACGCCCGAAGGTCGCCGACTATCCCTTCACCACATTGCAGCCGAACCTGGGTGTCGTGCGCGTCGACGAAGCGCGAAGCTTCGTGATCGCCGACATCCCGGGTCTGATCGAAGGCGCGGCTGAAGGCGCCGGCCTCGGCCACCAGTTCCTGCGTCACTTGGCGCGTACGCGCCTGCTGCTTCATATAGTCGACATCGCGCCGCTCGATCCGGACGCGGATCCGGTACGCGATGCGCGCGACATCGTGGCCGAATTGCGCAAGTATGACGAAGCGCTGTTCCAGAAACCACGCTGGCTGGTGCTGAACAAGATGGATTCCGTGCCCGAAGATGAGCGGGATGCGCGGGTCGCCGCGTTCGTCGGTAGCTATCTCGGCGACACGGAGGATGCGCCGGTGTTCGCAATCTCCGCGCTGACCGGCGCAGGTTGCCGCGAACTCGTCTTCAAGGTGATGGCCCATCTCGACGCCGTCCGAAAAGCGGAACCGGAACAGGTCGACGGGGCGGCAACCAACGACGATGACTAGCCGGTCCGTCCTCGCCACGGCCAGGAGGATTGTCATCAAGGTGGGTTCCAGCCTGGTGACGAAAGGCGGCCAGGGACTGGATCAGCATGCCTTGGCGCAGTGGGCAACGCAGATCGCGACCCTGTCCCGATCCGGCAAACAGGTGATTTTGGTATCCAGCGGGGCCGTCGCCGAAGGGATGCAGCGTCTCGGCTGGAAGCGCCGACCCAAGGCGCTGCACGAATTGCAGGCAGCGGCTGCAGTCGGTCAGATGGGCTTGGTGCAGGCCTACGAAACCTGCTTTCGCAGCCATGGCATGCGTACCGCCCAGATCCTCCTGACCCATGACGACCTCGCCGATCGCAAGCGCTATTTGAACGCCCGCTCGACGCTGCGCACCCTGCTCGACCTCGGCATCCTGCCGATCATCAATGAGAACGACACCGTTGCGACCGACGAAATCCGCTTCGGTGACAACGATACCCTGGGTTCGCTCGTGACCAATCTGGTCGAGGCCGAGGTCTTGGTCATCCTCACGGACCAACCGGGGCTGTTCACTGCCGATCCGCGAAAACGACCGGATGCCGAACTCGTCGCCGAGGCTCGTGCCGGAGATCCCACGCTGGCAGCAATGGCTGGCGGGGTGGGCAGCGACATCGGATCGGGCGGCATGCTCACGAAGATTCTGGCGGCCAGGCGCGCGGCACGCAGTGGAGCGCATACCATCATCGCCTCCGGCCATGAACCGGAGGTCCTCGAGCGCCTGGCGGCCGGCGAGATGATCGGCACGCAGCTCATCGCGGAGACCCTGACGCTCGCCGCCCGCAAGCAGTGGTTGGCGGATCACCTCCAGGTCCGCGGACGCCTGCACATCGACGCCGGGGCGGCGAAAGCGCTGCTCGCGGACGGCAAGAGCCTGCTGCCGATCGGCGTGCACGAAATCGAAGGCGAGTTCGATCGCGGGGAGCTGGTGGCCTGCGTCGACCCGCGTGGGCATGAAGTTGCGCGCGGCCTGGTGAACTACAACGCTTCCGATACGCGTCGCATTCTCCGCGCGCCGAGTGCCGACATCGAAGCGCGGCTCGGCTATGTCGACGAGCCCGAACTCATCCATCGGGACAACCTCGTCCTGCTCTGAACCGTCCGCTCGAACAGGTGCGGAGCCCGGCCCGGGTGTCGGGCGTCAGTCCGGGCGACTGTCGCGCAGCGCCCGCTCCTGACGCATCCGCGCGAAGATCGACCTGGCATCCTTCATGGGCGCGCCGTTCAAATCGCAAAAATACTCCTTGGCAAGGGTGTAGCGAATCGCGTTGTAGCCACGGTTCTCGATCTTCTGCCATTCCTGATCGCGCGGCTTGCCCCAGGTCCCGTCCGGCCGACCGAGCGCCAACAGCTTCCATTCGTTCGGGTCGCAGCGGATGCCTTCGAACGACACATTGCGCGCACCCTGCGGCGAAGTGACCACGAGCGTGTAACGAACGACATCGTCGGCACCCACGGTCAAAGTGCTCCGATCGAGCGCGACGTGGCTTTCGGTCAGATTGCGCAATGTGATCTCGCGCAGATTCTCTTCACGGGGAGCGCCGGGCGCGGGCAGATCCTGTTCGGGTTTACGCTCCCGCGGTCCGAAAAACGACGACCTCGCGCTCGGGAGCGCGGTATCGGGTATGTCCGCATTGCCACGCCCGCGTGCCGGCTCGACCGGTTGCGGATCGATCGACGAGCATGCCTGCACCAACAGGAGCAACGCCGTCGACAGTGCGGGGCGCCACGTCATCTCAGGCTGTCAGGTCGTCGAGGAGCGATTGCCGGACTCCGGCGTCGACGGGATCCAGGGCCGCGGCATAGTTTTGGTGATCGACGCCGATCGCCAGCGCCGCGCCGGACATCAACGACTGCTTCATCGCAGGTGCCAGCTCGAATCTGAGGAAATGGACGGACGAGGTCTTTTCCTCGTTCTCCCGTGCGAGATCCTCGTCGGCGATGGCGTAGACCTTTTCCTGGCCATCGACCCGCACGAACACTTTTTCCTCCACGCCCTTCAGGCGCGCGAGCTCGACCTTGCGTTGCTCCACATCGGGGTATTCGATCAGCATTGTCGCCTTCCAGTTGCTGCCGTCCGGAATGAGCGGATTGTACGCGTCGAGCTCGTCCTGGATGCCCGCTTCCTCGAAGATCTTCTCGATCCGCAGCATCTCCTGAATCTGGTAGCGCAGCGTGAGTTCGTCCTCGAAGATCAACGTGACGTGGTCGCCGAGGTGGAGCTTGCGATTGCGTTTGTGGGCGAGGACTTTCGCGCGGAATTCCTTGCGGTTCCGGGCGTAGGCCTCGAGCGTCATCAGGCTGTCGCGGGTGATGGCGGGCATGATCCTCCTTTCGCCAGTGGAGCTTGCATCGGGACAATCCTTCCGGGACCGATCAGAGACCGTAGGCGATCCGGATCAGTGCGAGCGGGTGCTGCTTCTCGGCAACCGGATTGCCCATGCCCTGCATGATGTGGCGCCCCGCGATGGCACAGTCCGAGCTCACATAGTCCGGCGCGTTGTTGCCCATTGCCTTGAAGACCGGTTTGCCGATCTTCATCGATTGGTCGAAATGCTCGGATTTCACCCCCCACGTCCCGTCGTGTCCCGAACAGCGCTCGACCACGCTGACCTGGGTATCGGGTATCAGCTCGAGCAACTCGCGGGTTTTCTGGCCCATGTTCTGGACGCGCAGATGGCAGGGGATGTGATAGGACACGTTGCCGAGCGGTGTCTTGAAATCGGTCTTTAGCAGGCCGTCCTTCTTGCGCAGGACGAGATACTCGAACGGGTCGAACATCGCCTCCTGGACGGCCTTCACGTCCGCATCGCCGGGAAACATGAGGGGCAGTTCCTGCTTGAACATCAGCGTGCATGACGGCACCGCGGTGAGGATCGCGTAGCCCTCGCGCGCGTACTTGGCGAGCACGGGGATGTTGCCGTCCTTCAGCTTCTTCACCGCCTCGAGGTCGCCCAGTTCCAGCTTCGGCATGCCGCAGCAATTTTCCTTCTCGACGATCACGTGCGGTATTTCGTTGTGCTTGAGTATGTGCAACAGGTCGTGACCGATCCCGGGCTCGTTGTAGTTGATATAACAGGTCGAGAAAATGGCCACCTTGCCCGGGCTGTTGCTGCCGTCCCGGGAGGCGAAGGAAGAGTCCGGCTGCGCCGTGGCGCGAAACCTGGCGCTGTCGTACTCGGGCAGCTGGCGCCGCGCCGCGATGCCCAGGACGCTGTCCATGACCTTGCGGGTGGCAGGGGCCTTGTTGACCGCATTGACTACCTGCACCACCACTGGAATCGACGCGATCCTCCCGACCAGATCGGTGGACGACAGCAGCTTGTCGCGAAAGCTCGTCTTACCCTGTTTGTACTTCACCGCCTTGGCCCGCAGCATGAGATGCGGGAAATCCACGTTCCAGGGATGCGGTGGAACATAGGGACACTTGGTCATGTAGCACAGGTCGCAGAGGTAGCACTGATCGACGACCTTGACGTAATCCTCCTTCTTCACGCCCTCGACTTCCATCGTCTCGTTGTTGTCGACCAGGTCGAACAACGTCGGGAAGGAATTGCACAGGCTCACGCAACGGCGGCATCCGTGGCAGATGTCGTAGACGCGTTCCAGCTCCGCGTCGAGCTTCGCGGCGTCGTAGTAGTCCGGTGACTGCCAGTCGATGGGATGCCTGGTCGGCGCTTCGAGGCTGCCTTCGCGCATGGGAGCTGACGTAGTGTCGATGCAGGATGTTGAAACATGAACCACGGACGGGCGGGGCGCTCTGCGACACCCATCCCGTCCGGAGAAGAGACGCCGCGCCGATCAGTCGGCCAGCGCGTCCAGGGCTTTCTGGAAGCGGTTGGCGTGCGAGCGCTCCGCCTTCGCCAGCGTTTCGAACCAGTCCGCGATCTCGTCGAAACCTTCTTCGCGCGCGTTCTTCGCCATTCCCGGATACATGTCCGTGTACTCGTGCGTCTCCCCCGCGATCGACGCCTTCAGGTTGTCGCGCGTGGGTCCGATCGGAAGTCCCGTCGCGGGATCGCCCACGACCTCGAGATACTCCAGATGACCGTGGGCATGCCCGGTCTCGCCTTCTGCGGTGGAGCGAAACACGGCGGCGACGTCGTTCTGACCCTCCACGTCCGCCTTGTTTGCGAAATAGAGATAGCGGCGATTCGCCTGCGATTCGCCGGCGAAGGCATCCTTCAGATTCTTCTCGGTCTTCGAGCCCTTGAGTTGCATGTCAGCCTCCAGAGGTGAAGCGGAAAACGGAGTCCGGGTGGCAGCCCGGCACACCCTTGCGGTCAGAACTTAGACTTACTCTAAACCGTGTACGGAGTATATTCCGTCGCTTCTCCGGGTGTCAAAAACACGGCCGGCGGTGCGCGCAACGAGCGCTGGACCATACTCCGGGCCGCGCGATCGATACGAAGAATGGTGTCGATCGAAAGCCTCGAGCGACGCATCTGACCGTTGCAATCGGGGTACCGCGGCACGCGAAAACATGGGGTACCGCGGCACGCGAAAACATTTGCCTGCGCGGGACGAAGCCGTTATTTGGCCGGGTCCGGCGCGACCGCGGCTGCGACCATGCGCACGAACTCGCCCAGCTTGGGGATATCGAGCCAGCGCGTCACCGCCACCACGTCTCGATCCGGGTCCACATAGATCATGTTCCCGCCTGATCCGAGTGCGAAGAAGCTGTGGGGCGGCGCGTCGCGAAACACCGGGCTCGAGGTGGCCGGCAACCACCACAGCAACCCGTAGAACGGCGCGATCCCGGTCGGCGTGGTGGCCATATCGATCCACCGTTCGGACAACAGGCGGCGCCCCGCCCATTCGCCCCGCCGCAACAGGAGGTAGCCGAAACGTGCGTGATCGCGCGTGCTGGCCCAGAACCCGCCCCCCCAGTGGCTGCCACCGCTCACCGACTGGACGCGGCGCCCGCCGATTTCGACGAACGAATTGAGATATCCGTACCACACCCAATCGTTCGACGCGCCGATCGGGTCCATCACCAGTTCCTTCAGCACTTCCGGCAGAGGGCGCTGCCACACACGCAGCAGCGACAGCGCGAGCCGGTTTACCCGGACGTCGTTGTATTCCCAGAACGTGCCCGGCGCTTGGAGCGCGCGCGTGTAGCCGCGGCGGCGGTCCGCCACATCCGGCTTGTCCCACAGCGTTCCTTCCCATTCGCTGGTCTGCGAAAGGAGCATGCGCCAGGTGATGGGCGCGTTGTGCGCTGAATCGAATCCGCCGTCCGCAATACGTGCGCCGACCCGCTCGTCCACGTTCGGGATGACGCCGCGATCGAATGCCAGACCTGCGACGGTCGACAGATAGCTCTTGGCGACGCTGAACGTCATGTCGACTCGGCGAGTGTCGCCCCATTCCGCGACGATGTAGCCATGGCGAAGAATGATCCCGTTCTGGCCACCGCGCAGTTTCGTCAGACCGACTATTTCCGGATACGGTTCCTGCGCCGTGTCTTGCTCGATCCGGGCACGTACGTCCAGCGGCCAATCGACCTCGTGCGACTGTGCGAATCGAACTGCGGCAGCGAGCATTTCAGCATCGACACCGAGCGCAACCGGCGCGCGGGTCGCCCAGTCCTCCCCCGGCGGCGGGAAATACGGATCCGCCGCGACCGCATCCGCGAAGACGGCGATCAGCAGGACAGCGAAGAACCGGTTCAAGGCGCGCCGCATGGCTCCGCGTCTCCCATGGAAGTACATCGAGTCGCAACGGAAGGAATGTTAGGCCCTCATCCGGCGGCACTCAATTGCGGGCTGGCCGGCGCACGCCAATTTCGATGGCACGCCTCCGGCGCGCCCGCATACGTCAACCGCGACCGGCTGCGGCTCCACTGACTGGTGGCGCTGTTCAATGGCTTGCCGCTCGCAGAAGGAACAGTCGCTGCCTGAACGCCCAGGCGAGCAGGCACAGCGCGACACCGGCGAAGAGCATGGGCCCGCGGTAGCCGAATTGTTCGATGACCCAGCCGAATATGCTCACCCCTGCCGCTTGTCCCAGGAACAACGAGAACGCGAAGAACGAGACGCCCGCACCGCGCGCGGCCGGGGCCATCTCGGTGGCGCGGACCTGCAAGGTGTTGTGGAGCATGTAGAAGCCGAAGCCCAGCACCACGATGAAGGGCGCCGCGATCGGCCATGTCGGCGCCCACGCCATGCCGGCAAAACACGCGAGCAGCGTACCTCCGCCCGCTGCAACGAGTCCGGTCTCACCGAGGCTCGCGACCAGTCGCCTCACGGCAAAGCTGTAGAGAACGCCGCCCACGCCGAAGCCTGCGATCAACAGTCCGGTCAGCGAAAAACTGAGTCCGAAACGTTCGTGCAGGTACGCGCCGACGAATCCGAACGCGCCGAAGAACAGGAAACCCTCGATACCCACCGTGGCCAGCACCGGGCGGGCGCGTGGTGAACGCAGGATTTCCAGGTATTGACGCCAGGGCGAGGGCCGATCCATCGGTGGCGGTCGGCCCGTCATTCGCGCCTCCGGCACCAGCAACGCGCAGATCACCAGGAACGCGATGCCCATGGCGACGAAGGTCGCGCGCCATCCGAACAGGTCGCTCAGCACGCCACCGAGCAGGGGGCCGAAGCTCTGTCCGAGCAGGGTTCCGGCGATGAAGCGCCCCAGCACCGCCTGTCGACCTTCATAGGGAACCCGGTCTCCGATCCATGCGAGCGACAGCGGAATCACAGCACCGGAGAAAAGCCCCGTGAGAAAGCGGGCGACGGCCAGGATGTTGAGTGTCTCCGCAACGGCGCATCCGAAGGACGCGATGGCCGCCAGCACCAATGCCACCGTGACCAGCCGCAGCTTGCCCACACGATCGCCGAGCGGACCATGCACGATCTGGAACGCGCCGTACGCGAAGGTGAACGCCGCGAGGACGATGGCGGCGTGCCGGACCGTTCCGCCGAAGTCCTGCGCGAGCAGCGGCAACAACGGCTCGGCAACGCGCATCGACGCGCCCGAGACGAAGCCCGCGCCCGCGAGCAGCAGCAACGGGCGCAGCGGTTCGGCGCTCACCGTCACGAAGGCATCGGGAATTGGTTCTCGCAGCGCGGTGCGAGAGCGGCAGTGCGGCAAATCATCCCGCACAGCTTAACCGCAAACCGCCCCGAGACTTCCGCGCCCGGCACCCTTGGCTCAGGGACCGGGGCGGGAAGTCGTACAAGACGATGACATCCCCGCCGCGGCAGTGGCCGCAGAGGGTGCAGGCGAACGGCCGTTGCGGGGCGAGACGCTAACAGCCGGGAGGCGCACGGGACCGGCCTGACCGGAAATACGCCGCGTCCGCGTAAAAGTGCTCGTGTTCGCCAGCCGGAAACCATCCTGGCAAGCCGAGCACCGGCAAAGGCGCGAGTCGTCGCGGTGAACCGAACCGGGCGCCCCGAATGCAGGCGGCCAGCCGCGCGTCCAGTTGCGCGCGCTGCTGCCCGAGCGTCAGCGTGAGGAACGCCGGCTCGACGTTGGCGAAAACCGCTTTCGCGGTCAATCCGACAAAGGGCGCCAGCAACTTTTCCGCGAGAGCGTGACCGAACACGAACACGCGGAGATTCTGCGCAAGGTCGGCGCGCCGTCCCCAGAACAGCGCTTTCCAGCGGAAATCCCGGGCGAGTTGCGCGAGCGTGGGATCGACAACGGCCACGATGACACCGTCCTCGTCGAAACCGGTCAATGCGTCGCGCACGGGAGACCGGTTCTGCTGCGTCTGCCGCTCGATCTCCGTAACGTGCCGCGCATTGAGCGCGGCCTTGGCGCTCGGCCATACCGTCCAGACGAGAACATTGAACAGGTCGTGCCATGCACCAGTGCGCACGCCAAGCACCGCATCGTGGAAGATCCGGCGTTCGTACTCCGACGCGCCGGTTCCCGCCGGCGCGGGCTCGAGCCGCAATGGGCGACCATCGGCGTTGGTCACGGATCGCTGCAAGCCATCGAGCAAGCACTGCAATTGCGCAACGTCCGGCCAGTCGGTCCACGCGCGAGGACGCCGGACCGGCATCAAAGTGCCGATTCCCGGGTGAGCATCGAGGAAGGCCTCGTTCCATGACGACCCGCGCGAGGCCGCGATCATGCCGATCGCTGCAAAGAAACAAATCCGATTGCGCGATCCCGGCGTACTACAATTCTGCCTCCGCGATCAGCCGGGAAGTCCCGCCGCGGCTCGGATCCGTCGCTATCGCGACGCGACCGCCGGGGGCCGTCCCCAATCAGAAGCGAGGAGATCACCATGACAAAGACGATGTTATCCCTGTTTGCCGCCGCCGCGCTGTGCGCCGGCTTCGCAGCTCAGGCTGCCGATTCGGTTCAGGCCGACTTGCCCGTCGACAAGGGTACAGTCCAGCCCGGCAATGGCAATTCCGTCACGATGATGAAGAATACCGAGTTGCCGCTATCCGGCTCCGGGGTGGTCGAGGTCGGCAAGCCGATGCCTTCGGCGATGGTGGTGGGCGCCGACCTGAAGCCGGTCGACATCGGGGCCGGTAACGGCAAGGTGCGCATCATCAGCGTGGTGCCTTCCATAGACACCAAGACCTGCGAAAAGCAGACGCATCTGTTGTCCGAAGAGAACAAAGGCCTCGACAAGCAGGTGGAAATGGTCACCGTGAGCCGCGACCTGCCGTTCGCGCAGACCCGCTTCGCGAAGGAAGCGAAGATCAAGAATGTGACTTTCCTTTCCGACTACAACATGCGCGAATTCGGCGACAAGAACGGCCTCAACATCGCGCCGCTCGGCCTCCTGGCTCGCGCCGTGATCGTGACCGACAAGGACAACGTCGTGCGCTACATCCAGGTCGTGCCGGAGCTGACCGCGCTGCCCGACATGCAGGAAGCCATGAAGGTCGCCCGCGGCCTGCTGTAAGCGGATCAACTCGCGCGTTGCCCGGCGGTAGCAAACCCCGCCCGCACTCCCGCCCTCCCCTGCGCAAGCAGGGGAGGGTTTTTTGCGTCGCCTGGACACTGAACAGTCTATCCGCATGACTGAACGCATCGATTGCGCCGTGATCGGCGCCGGCGTCGTCGGCCTCGCGATCGCGCGCGAACTGGCGCTGGCCGGCCGCGAGGTGATCGTGCTTGAGACCGAAGCCGGTATCGGTGAGCACACGAGCTCGCGCAATTCCGAAGTCATACACGCCGGGCTCTACTATCCGAAGGGCTCGCTCAAGGCCCGCTTCTGCGTCGCGGGCAAGCAACTGCTCTACGACTATTGCGCGGAACGCGGCATCGCGCACCAGCGCATCGGCAAGATCATCGTCGCCACCGAGCAAGCCGAGATTCCTGCGGTGCGCTCCTACGTCGAGAAAGCCAATGCCAACGGCGTCGCGGATCTGCGCTGGATGAGCACGGCAGAACTCCACGAACTCGAACCGGAGGTGCGCTGCGTCGCGGGCTTTCTCTCGCCGTCCACGGGCATCATCGACAGCCACGCGCTGATGCTCGCGTACCAGGGCGATGCGGAAAACCACGGCGCCAGCGTCGTGTTCCACAGCCCTGTCGATTCCGGTCGGGTGACGGACGACGGGATCGAGATCGCCATCGGCGGCACCGAGCCGATGCGCCTGCTCTGTCGCACCGTGATCAACTCGGCGGGCCTGTTCGCGCCCGATGTCGCCAGGTCCATCGGCGGACTACCACCCGACCACGTGCCGGCGCAGTTTTTCGCCAAGGCGCATTACTACGCCCTGACCGGGCGTTCGCCGTTCAGGCGGCTGATCTATCCCGTCGCCACACATGCGCACCTGGGCGTGCACGTGACCCTCGATCTCGGCGGTCAGGCGCGCTTCGGCCCCGACGTCGAATGGGTGAAGGGCGTCGACTACGCTTTCGATCACGCGCGCGAGCCGCTCTTCTACGAAGCGATCCGGCGCTACTACCCCGCGCTGAAGGACGGCGCGCTGGCGCCGGGCTACACGGGGATCCGACCGAAAATTTCCGGACCGGGCGAACCCGCCGCGGACTTCCGCATCGACGGCCCGGGGGACCATGGAATCCCCGGGCTGGTCAACCTGTTCGGCATCGAGTCGCCCGGACTCACGGCGAGTATCGCCATCGCTCGCTTCGTCGCCGAAATGCTCGCGTAGCCGCGGCGGCGAAGTCACGCCGCCTTTGCCTCCCGCATCGCCCGCCAGACCCGCTCCGACGTCGCCGGCATCTCGATATGCTTCACCCCGAGCGGGCGCAATGCGTCGAGCAATGCATTGATGATCGTCGGCGTTCCCCCTACCGTACCCAGTTCGCCCACGCCTTTCGCCCCGAGCGGATTGATCTTGCAAGGCGTCGATTCGTCGGTGAAGGTGTGCAGGTTGGGCAGGTCGTCCGCGCGCGGCACGCAATAGTCGAGCAACGAACCGGTGAGGAGCTGGCCGCTTTCGGCGTCGTAGCGCGCGTCTTCCATCAGCGCCTGGCCGGCGGCCTGCGCGATGCCGCCATGCACCTGGCCGGCGACGATCATGGGGTTGATGACGCGCCCCACGTCGTCCACCGTCGTGTATTTCACGATCTTCGTCACGCCGGTTTCCGGATCGACCTCCACTTCGCACACGTGCCCGCCATTCGGCCACGAAGGGCCGTCCACCTTCTGCAGCGTCTTGATCGCAATGCGTCTTTCAGGCTGCTTCGCCGCGAGATCGAACAGGCCGATCGCGAAATCGGTACCGGCCACGACGAAACGTCCATCACGATATTCGATGTCGGAACCGGCAGCTTCAAGTGCGTTCGAAGCGAGTTCGCGACCCTTGTCGATGGTCTGCTTCGAGGCCGTGAACATCGCCGAGCCGCCGATGTACAGCGAGCGGCTGCCCATGCTCCCCAGGCCTTGCGCGACATCGCTGTCACCCTGGACGATCTCGAAGTGCTCGGGATCGATCCCCAGCGTCTCGGCGAGAATCTGGACGTAGCTCGTCTCGATCCCCTGCCCCATCGCCTGCATCGCCGTGTACACACGGATCTTGCCGTCGGCGTCCACGTGCAGATCGATCGTCTCCTCGTGGACCACGCCGGTCCATTCCAGGAAGGTCGACAGCGCACGCCCGCGCAGCCTGCCGCGCGCCTTCGATTCCGCCCGGCGCTTATCGAAACCCGCCCAGTCCGATTCCTTCAGGATGCGTTCGAGCATGAGCGGAAAATTGCCGCTGTCGAATTTCTCGCCCATGGGCGTCGTGTACGGCATCTGCGCGGGCTGGATGAAATTGCGCCGGCGCAATTCGGCCGGATCGATCTTCATCTCGGCGGCCGCCTGATCCATCAGGCGCTCGATCAGGTAGATGGCCTCGGGCCGTCCTGCGCCGCGATACGCCGACACCACGTTGGTGTTGGTGAGCATCGCCTTCGAGCGCAGATGCAGCGACGGTATGTCATAGACGCCAGTGATGACCTTGGGGCCGATCGCCACGTGGATGATCGCGCCGGGTGTGCAGGCGTAGGCGCCGACGTTGCCCACGATCTCGATGCGAAAACCCAGGATCTTGCCCTGTGCGTCGAACGCGAGTTCCGCCGCATTGGTCTGGTCGCGCCCGTGCGACGCGGTAAGGAATTCCTCGCTGCGGCTCGCGCGCCAATGCACCGGCCGGCCGACCTTGCGCGCGGCATAGGCGCACATCGCGTCTTCCGCGTACAGCAGGGTCTTCATGCCGAAACCGCCGCCCACGTCACCGACGCGCACGCGCACCTTGTCCTTCGGCACTTTCAGAATGCCCTCGGCCAGGGTCGCCTGCAGCCCCGCCGGATTCTGGCAGCTCGTGTGCAGCGTGAAGCGGCCGGTGGCGGCATCGAACTCGCCCGTGCTCCCGCGCGGTTCCATGCTGACGGGCACCAGCCGCTGGTTGTAGAAAGCGAGCTTGGTCACGTGATGGGCACGCCCGAAGGCCGAATCGCACGCGGCCTTGTCGCCGAACTCACTGACTGCCGCCACGTTGCCGGGTGCGTTGTCCCACACCTGCGGCGCGCCCGCGGCCATGGCCGCGTCGAGCGCCACCACGGCCGGCAGTTCGTCGTAGTCCACCTGCACCAGTTCCGCCGCGTCCTCTGCCTGCAATCGCGTCTCCGCCACGACCGCAGCCACCGCCTGCCCCACGAAGCGGGCAGCATCCGTCGCGAGCGGGTACAGCGGCGGTGCGTCCATGGGATTGCCGGCCGCGTTCTTGAGCCCCGCTCCGATCGGAAAGCAGCCGATGCCATCGGCGAGCAGGTCGGCACCCGTGATCACCGCGACCACGCCCGGCGCCGAACGGGCCGCCGAGGCGTCCACCGACCGGATGCGCGCGTGCGCGTGCGGCGAGCGGACGAACGCCACGTACGTTTGTCGCGGCAAGGTCTGGTCATCGATGTAACGGCCGGTGCCGGTGAGCAGTCGCTGGTCTTCGCGACGGGTCACCGCCTGGCCGATGCCGAATCGGGTCATGAAAGGTCTCCTCGGGGGCAAGCACGCCGTTCGGCGCGCGGTTGTCCCCGGAGTCTATGCCACCGGGCAGGACCGTAAAAGGGGCGCGATTCCGATTGCTTGCGGCACGGTGGGTCCACTAGCATTGCGTTTTCGCGCGCGCCCCGTGGCGCGCGGCGCATCGGAGGGAGATACCCAGATGACGGTCAAGCTATCCCTGAGTGTCAACGGCAAGGCCGTGAGCGTCGACATCGAGCCACGAACTCTGCTGGTGCATTTCCTGCGCGAGCAACTGAATCTCACCGGTACGCACGTGGGCTGCGATACCGCCCAGTGCGGCGCGTGCACCGTACATCTCGACGGTCGCGCCGTGAAGGCCTGCAATCTGCTGGCGCTTCAGGCCCAGGGCGCGCAGGTGGTCACGATCGAAGGCGTGTCACCCCAGGATGGAAGCCTGCACCCGATGCAGGCGGCGTTCCGCGACCACCACGGACTCCAGTGCGGGTTCTGCACGCCCGGCATGATCATGAGCGCGATCGACCTGGTCCGCAACAATGCCTCGCCTTCGGAGTCTCAGGTCCGCGAAGGGCTCGACGGCAACCTGTGCCGTTGCACCGGCTACAACAACATCGTGCTGTCGGTGCTGGCGGGCGCCAAGGCGATGGGCAGTTCCACCTGATACGGAGCCGGCGACCATGTATGCATTCAACTATCACAAGGCTGCGAGCGTTGCCGACGCGCAGACCAAGCTCGCGTCCAGCACGGACGGCAAGATCCTCGCCGGTGGGCAGACCCTGATCGCGGCCATGCGACTGCGCCTCGCCGCGCCGACGGACCTGATCGATCTGGGCGGCATCGCCGAACTGCGCGGGATTCGCGTGGACGGCAGCAACCTCGTGATCGGCGCCATGACCACGCATGCGACAGTCGCGGCATCGCCGGAGGTGAAGCGCACGATTCCGGCTCTGGCCCATCTCGCCGAGGGTATCGGCGATCGCATGGTGCGCAACGTCGGCACGATCGGCGGCTCCGTCGCCAACAACGATCCCGCAGCCGACTATCCGGCCGCCGTGCTGGCGCTCGACGCCACCATCGTGACGCAGTCGCGCCGCATCACCGCAGGCGATTTCTTCCTCGGCATGTACCAGACTACCCTGGAGCCGGGCGAGCTCGTCACCGCGATCTCGTTCCCGATTCCGAAGCGCGCCGGGTACGTGAAGTTTCCCAATCCGGCGTCGCGCTATCCCATTGCCGGCGTGTTCGTGAGCGAAGGCGCCTCGGGAATGCGGGTCGCCGTCACCGGCGCCGGGCCGGGTGTGTTCCGCGTGCCCGCCATGGAGAAGGCTCTCGCCGCCGGTTTCGCTCCGGACGCGCTGAACGGCATCGCCGTCGACGCCACCACGCTGAGCGGCGACATGCACGCTTCCGCCGAATACCGCGCCCACCTCGTGACCGTGATCGCGAAGCGGGCCGTGCAGCAGGCGCTGGGTCGCTAGCGCGACAGACTCACTCGAAAGCCCTCCGGCCATCCCGGAGGCGCGGATCCACCATGGCCACAAGCCTGCCGAACACCATCGACGCCGCCGCGCAACTCCTCGCCCAGGGTGACTACATCGCGGAGCGGGGTCTCGCAACTGCCGTGTTCCTCGCACTGCGCATGGGCCGCCCGCTGTTCCTGGAAGGCGAGGCCGGGGTCGGCAAGACCGAGATCGCGAAGGTGCTCGCCGCGACCTTGGACCGGCCGTTGATCAGGCTGCAGTGCTATGAGGGTCTCGACATCGCTTCCGCCGTCTACGAGTGGAACTACGCGCGGCAGATGATCGAGATCCGACTCGCGGAAGCTGCCGGAGGCGCTTCGCGCGATGCCTTGGCGAAGGACATCTACTCCGAGACGTTCCTGATCCGGCGCGCGCTGCTGCAGGCGCTGCAAGGCGAACCGGGCAAGGCACCCGTGCTGCTGATCGACGAGCTCGACCGTACCGACGAACCGTTCGAGGCCTACCTGCTGGAAGTGCTGTCGGATTTCCAGATCACGATCCCGGAACTGGGAACGATCACGGCACCCGAGCCTCCTGTCGTGATCATCACTTCAAACCGCACGCGCGAGATCCACGACGCGGTCAAGCGTCGCTGCCTGTATCACTGGGTGGACTATCCCACCGCGGCGCGTGAGCGGGAGATCCTCGCCCGCAAGGTACCGCACGCCGCCGCACGTCTCTCCGATGAAGTCGTCGCCTTCGTACACGCGCTGCGCGCCATGGATCTGTTCAAGTCACCGGGCGTGGCCGAGACCATCGACTGGTCCAATGCGCTGACGGAGCTCGACCAGATATCGCTCGATCCCGAAGTGATCGACAACACGCTCGGAGTGCTCCTCAAGTACCAGGACGACATCGCGCGTGTGCAAGGCAGCGAGGCGGCACGGCTGCTGGAAGAAGTCCGGGCGGGCGTCGCGAACGCGTCCTGATTTTCGTGATGACGTCATCGCGAGGCCGACACCGTCTGTTCGTGGCTGCGCTCACGTACCCGCTTCGCTGCGAGCGGGTGCACCGTCCGTGCCGGTCATGCAGCGACGGAGTTCGCGCTCCGGGCCACCGCTCCCTCACTCGTCCGGCGCCATGCCCCCCGGTTTCCTCGCCGACAACGTGATGCATTTCGCCCGGGTGCTGCGCGCCGCGGGCATCCCGGTGGGACCCGATCGCGTGATCGACACGCTGCGCGCGCTCGAGACCTCGGGCCTGCGCAATCGCCGGGATTTCTACTGGACGCTGGCCTGCCTGTTCCTCGACCGCCGCGAACAATTCGAACTGTTCGACCAGGCGTTTCACGTGTTCTGGCGCAATCCCCGTCTGCTCGAGCGCGCGCTGTCGCTGATGACGCCGCGGATCGAGGGTCGAGGCGAGGACCAGCACCAGAAGCAATTGAGCGCCCGCCTGCAGGAACCGCTCGCACCGCGAAAGCGTCCAGGCCTCGACGAACGCGAGCAGCCTCAGCCCGAGACCGAACTCGACGCGGCGCTCACGCACTCCGATCGCGAGCGGCTGCAGAAGGCCGATTTCGAAACCATGACCGGTGCCGAGCTCGCGCAGGCCAAGCAGCTCATCGCCCGCCTGCGCCTGCCCATTCCCGAGATCCGGACGCGGCGCAATCGGCCCGATCCGCACGGCGCCCGGGTCGACCTGCGGGATTCGCTGCGGGCCAGCGTGCGGCAGGGCTCCGACTCGATCCCGTTGCGGCGCCGTTCGCCACGATTCCGGCATCCGCCCATGGTGATCCTGTGCGACATCTCGGGCTCCATGAGCCGGTACTCGCGGATGTTCCTGCATTTCCTGCACGCGATCACCAACGATCGCGATCGCGTGCATACCTTTCTGTTCGGCACCCGGCTCACCAACATCACCCGGCATCTGCGCCATCGCGACGTCGACGTGGCGCTCGACGCTGCGACGCGGGCAGTGGCGGACTGGTCGGGCGGAACGCGCATCGGCGCCAGCATCGCGGAATTCAATCTGCGCTGGTCGCGCAGAGTGCTCGGGCAGAATGCGGTGGTGCTGCTCATCAGCGACGGTCTCGATCGCGATGCAGGACGCGATCTCGCCGATGCGATGGAGCGCTTGCGCAAGTCGTGCCGGCAACTCATATGGCTCAATCCGCTATTGCGATACGACGCTTTCAAGCCGATCGCGACCGGCGTACAGCTCATGCTGCCGCAAGTCGACGCGTTCCTCCCGGCCCACAACATCGACAGCCTGGCTGATCTGGCAGCCGCATTGTCGTCGAACGATGCCCGAAATCGTGCGCCCGTTCGCACCATGAAGGTGCCTGCGCACACAGGAGCCGTTCGCAGCTCGGTCTAGCCGGATGGATTGCCGGGTTTTTCCCCAGCAAGATCAAGGCATGTCAGGTCGGTCATCGCCACGGCCCGATTCTTGTATAGTCGAAGGCCCCGACCCGCAATCGGCCCAGGATCTAGCATGACTTTCTTCAGCGTGGACATGCGTGTGCTCCGGTCCTTCGTCTCGGTGGTCGAGACCGGAAGCATCACCGAAACGGCACGGCGGCTGGGACGCACCCAACCCGCGATAACGCTCCAGATGAAACGGCTGGAGGAACTGACCGGGCGCATCCTGTTCAAGGAGGACAGCCGCAAGCCGGTGCTCACGAGCGAAGGCGACATGGTGCTGACCTACGCCAAGTCCATCCTCAAGATGCACGACGAGCTGCTCGCCCGGCTGTCGTCGCCGGACATCGAGGGCCACGTCATCCTGGGAACGCCCGACCTGTATGCGGCCTATCTGCTGCCTTCCATCCTCGCGATGTTCCGGCAGGCTTTTCCGCGCATCCAGGTCGAGCTGCGCTGTTCGCTCTCGACGCCGCTCGTTGGCCTGGTGCACAGGGGCGAAGTGGACATCGCGCTGGTCACGCGCATGCCGGGCTTTTCCGGTGGCGAAGTAGTCCGCCAGGAACAGCTCATCTGGGTCGAGGGCGAAGGGCACAACGTGCATCGGGCCGAGCCGGTGCCGCTCGCCCTGCTCCCGCCGGGCAACATCTATCGCGAGTACGCGATCGAGGGGCTGGAGCGCGCCGGACGCAAGTGGCGAATCGCCTGCGTCAGCGAAAGTGTCGGCGGACTGCAGGCCGCCGTATTCGCGGGCATGGCGATCACGGTCCTGTGCAAGAGCGCGCTGGTGCACGGCATGCGCCAGATCGGCATTCACGAATACTTCCCGCCGCTGCCCAAGGTCGATCTGCTGCTGTACCGCGCCACGGGTCCGGCCACGCCGGCCGCCATGGCCTTGCACGACTACCTGTCGCGCTACCTGAGCGGCGTCGAGGAGATCCCGGTGGAACAAGCGAGGACCGGTGGCGCCTCGCTCAAACTCGCGCCACCGCCCGCCGGTGCATCACCCCGGGGCAAGATCCGGCCAGCGGCCTGACAGTCCGAACGCCTCCTCGAGCGCGGCCGCGACGCGGAAGATGCGCGCTTCCTCGAGCCAGGGGGCGACGATCTGCAGACCGATCGGCAAGCCGTCCCGATCGAACCCGCACGGAATGGTCGCAGCCGGCGCGCCCACCAGGTTGATCGGCCAGGAGAACGGCGACCAGCCAAGGTGACGATCGACCGCCCGGCCGTCAATCCGGTCGGTGCCAAGCTCGCCGGCCGCAAAAGCCGTCACCGCCACGGTGGGCGTCACCAGCACATCCGCTCGCTGGAACAGTTTCACGAACTGATTGCGCAACTGCGTACGGCGATGCATCGCGTCGACGTATTCGGCACCGGTGTAGCCGCGACCGCGCGCGATGACATCCCGATATTCGGGCTCGGACAGGGCGATCAACGCGGGATCCCGCGCGACTACCGCGCCGGCCTGCTCGGTGTAGGCGATGGTCCGGGCGGTATGTTCCAGCACGTCGGCGTCGATGCCGACGTCATCGTGCAACAGCTCCGCGCCGAGCTTCTTGAGTGCGTCGACGGCGCCTTCGAAAGCCTTGCGCACGTCCGGCGACACGGCCGCAAATCCGAAATCGGGCGTGAACGCGATTCTCAGCCCGGCGAGGGATCCGGGTGTGGCGTCGAAGCGACGGGAGGCTAGCGGCAGACTAGCAGCGTCGCGAATATCGTGGCCCGCGATGGCTTCGAGCAGCATCGCGGCATCGCCCACCGTCCGCGCGATCGGTCCGGTGTGGGCGAGCGACGCCCACGAGGGCGGAAAGAACCCCGGTGCGCGCGGGACCAGCCCGAACGTGGGCTTGATGCCGAAGACCCCGCAGAACGATGCCGGCACGCGGATCGAACCGACGCCGTCGGTCCCGACCGCCAGCGGTCCGCAGCCGGCGGCAACCGCTGCGGCCGCACCGCCGCTGGAGCCGCCGCTGGTGCGCTCGCGCACCCAGGGATTGCGCGTGATCCCGGTGACCGGGCTGTCGGCCGTGAGCTTGTAGCCGGACTCGCAGGTGGTGGTCTTGCACGTCATGATCGCGCCGGCCTTGCGCAGCGAGGTCACGATCGCCGAGTCCACCTCGGGCACGAAACCGTCGAAGCCGGGTGCACCGCCATGGGCGGGAACACCCGCGACGAAGATCAGATCCTTGACCGTCACCGGGACGCCGGCCAGGGCACCTGACGGCGGCGTGCCGCTGCGCCACGCCTCGGTGGCGCGGGCTGCTTCTGCGCGTGCCGACTCGAACATCGGCGTGACCATCACGTTGCAGAGCGCGTCGGTCGTCTCGAGCGCGGCGATGACCTCCTCCATCACGTCGGAGGGGGAAAACTCCCGCGCCCGAAAGCCGCGCAGCAGATCGGCCGCGGACAGTCGGGCCAGCGAACCCGATTTCGAGGGGTTCGATAGGGCTGCGGGCTTCGCCGACATCACGCCTTGCCGCCGTTGGCCGTCAATTTCGCGACGGCCCGTTTCGCCAGCACGCCGACCAGCTGCGCGCGGTACTGCGCGTCGCCGTGCATGTCCGAGTTGAGACCTTCCGGGGAATAGCGCAGACCCGCCACCGCTTCGCTGGAGAATTTCTCGGCGAGAACGGCCTCGATGGCCGCGGCACGGAACACGCAGGTGCCCGCTCCCGTGACCGCGACCCGCACGCCGCTCGCCAGCCGGGCCAGGAATACGCCCACCAGCGCGTAGCGCGAAGCCGGGCTGCGGAATTTCTCGTAAGTCGCCGCCAGCGGCACGGGGAAGGTCACGGCCGTGACGATCTCGCCGGGCTCGAGCGCTGTCTCGAACATGCCGGTGAAGAATGCGTCACCGGCGATGGTGCGGCGGCTGGTGGTGACGGTCGCGCCCAGGCCGAGCACTGCCGCCGGATAACAGGCCGAGGGATCGTTGTTCGCGATGGCCCCGCCGAGCGTTCCCTTGTTGCGCACCTGCGCGTCACCGATGCCGCCCGCGAGGTCGGCAAGCGCCGGGATCATGCGGCGCACGTCGGCGGACGCCGCAACGTCGGCGTGCGTGGTCATCGCACCAATGGTGATCGACTTGCTGTCGCTCTTGATGCCGTTCAGTTCCGGCAAGCTGCCCAGATCGACCAGCGCCGTGGGCGCAATCAGGCGCAGCTTCATCGCGGGGATCAGCGTCATCCCGCCGGCCAGCGGCCGCGCGTCGCTCATCTTCGCCAGAGTGGCACCGGCCTCGCTGACGGAGGACGGACGGAGGTATTCGAAGGTCTGCATGGCGTTCGCTCCCGACGTTTGGATGGTGGCTAGGCGGTGCGCGATGCGCCGCCCGCTTCGGCGATGATTCGCCACACGCGATTCGGCGATGCCGGCATGTCGACATGGTTGACGCCCAGGTGCGCCAGCGCGTCGACCACTGCGTTGATCACCGTGGCCGGGGACCCGATGGTGCCGAGTTCGCCGCAGCCCTTCACGCCAAGGGGGTTGTGCGTGCACTTGGTGATGTGCGTCTCGATGCTGATCGGCGCGATGTGATCGGCGCGCGGCATGCAGTAGTCCATGAACGACCCCGAGAGCAACTGGCCGGATTCCGGGTCGTAGACGCAATCCTCGTACAGCGCCTGGCCCAGTCCCTGCACGATGCCGCCAACGATCTGTCCTTCGACGATCATCGGATTGATCACGGTGCCGATGTCGTCGACGGCCACGTAGCTCAGCAGTTCCACCACGCCGGTGTCGGGATCGATCTCGACTTCGGCGATGTGCGCGCCGCACGGGAAGGTGAAGTTGACCGGGTCGTAGAACGCCTGTTCTTCCAGGCCCGGCTCGAGGATCTCGAGCGGATAGTCGACCGGGAAGTGCGCCGACAAGGCGATCTCGGCGAAGGTCTTCTGGCGATCGGTGCCAGCCACCGTGAAGACCCCATCGGCGAATTCGATGTCGGCGTCGGCCGCTTCCAGCATGTGGGCCGCGATCTTCCGCCCTTTCGCGATCACCTTGTCGGCTGCCTTGACCAGCGCGGAACCGCCGACCGCCAGCGATCGCGAGCCGTAGGTACCGAGCCCGAACTGCACCTTGTCGGTGTCGCCGAACACGATCTCGACGTTGTTCGCGGGGATGCCCAGCCGTTCGGAAATGATCTGCGCGAACGTGGTCTCATGACCCTGACCATGGTTGTGGGTGCCCATCAGCACCGTCACCTGGCCGGTCGGATGCACGCGCACCGCCGCGCTCTCGAACAGTCCGCCGCGCACGCCGAGACGGATCGCGATGCGCGACGGGGCGAGCCCGCACGCTTCGATGTAGGTGCACAGTCCGATACCCCGCAGCCTGCCCTTGGCAGCCGAGGCCGCCTTGCGCGCGGGAAAGCCTTTCCAGTCCGCGTTGATGAGCGCCTTGTCGAGGCATCCGCCCGGATCGCCGCTGTCGTATTCCATCATCACCGGCGTCTGGAACGGATAGCCGTCCTTCGGAATCATGTTGCGGCGGCGGATCTCGGCCTTGTCGATGCCCATCTCGATCGCGGCGACGTCCACCAGCCGCTCGAGCACGAAGGTCGCTTCCGGGCGCCCCGCGCCCCGGTAGGCATCCACCGGCACGGTATTCGTGAACACCGCCTTCACCTCGCAGTAGATGGCGGGCGTGGTGTAGACGCCGGCGAGCAGCGGGCCGTAAAGGTTGGTGGGAATGTTCGGGCCGAACGTGGACAGGTAGCCGCCCATGTTGGCGATCGTGCTCACGCGCAGACCGAGGAACTTGCCGTGTTCGTCCAGCGCCATTTCCGCTTCGGTCACGTGATCGCGCCCATGCGCGTCGGAGATGAAGCCTTCGCTGCGGTCGCAGACCCACTTCACGGGCCGGCCGAGGCGCATCGCTGCCCAGGTGACCACGGCTTCCTCCGCGTAGTGGAACTGCTTCACGCCGAAGCCGCCGCCCACGTCGGGCGAGACCACGCGCAGCTTGTGCTGGGGAATGTTAAGCACGAAGTTGCCCATCAGCAGCTTCACGATGTGCGGAAACTGGCTGGTCGTGTACAGCGTGTGCTGTCCGCGGGACCGATCGTATTCGCCGATGGCCGCGCGCGGCTCCATGGGATTGCCCACGAGACGATTGTTGACGAGGCTGATGCGGGCGACGTGTGCCGCCTTCTTGAAGGCAGCGTCGGTCGCATGCCTGTCGCCGATTTCCCAGTCGACGCAGACGTTGTCGGGGATGTCGTCGAAAACGGCAGTGGCGCCGGGCTTCAACGCGTCGAGCACGCCCACCACGGCCGGCAGCACATCGTATTCGACGACGACCGCCTCGGCCGCGTCGCGCGCCTGGGCCACGGTCTCGGCGATGACGAAGGCGACCGCGTCGCCGACGTAGCGCACCTTGCCCTGGGCGATCGCAGGATGCGCCGGCTCCTTGGTCGGAGCACCGCCCTTGCCCACGACCGGCCATGCGCACGGCAGGCCCCCGACACCGTCGGTCTTGAGGTCTTCGCCGGTCAGGACATCGACCACGCCGGGCATGGCCAGCGCGGCCTGCTTGTCGATGGATACGATCCGCGCGTGAGCGTGCGGCGAGCGCACGAAGATGCCGGCAGTCATGTCGGGACGCTTGATGTCCGCCACGTAGTTGCCGCGGCCCATCAGGAAGCGCATGTCCTCCTTGCGCAGTAGCGAGGCGCCGATTCCGGTCGGATTCTTGCTGGCAACGCCTGTGTCGGCTGGATGATTCATGGTGTCACCCCTTCTGAGCGGTCTGCATGGCGGCGGCGCCGGCCATGACGGATTTCACGATGTTCTGGTAGCCAGTGCAGCGACAGAAGTTGCCTTCGATACCCGTACACACGTCGGCGTGCGTCGGGTTCGGATGCCGCGACGCGAAATCGACGGCACTCATGACCATTCCCGGGGTACAGAATCCGCACTGAAGACCGTGCTGATCGTGGAAAGCCTGCTGCATCGGATGCAGCTGTCCGCCCGGACCGGCGAGGCCTTCGATGGTCGTGACCTTCGCGCCTTCCAACGTCACGGCGAGCGTGCTGCAGCTCTTGATCGACCGGCCGTCGACGTGGACGACACAGGCGCCGCACTGGCTGGTGTCGCAACCGACGTGAGTGCCGGTGAGCCCGAACTTCTCGCGCACGACGTCAGCGAGCAGGTCGAACGCTTCCACGTCGACCGAGACGGGCTTGCCGTTGAGAACAAAGCGAATCAGCATGCTCAGAGCCTCCTGGTTTTTGAATGCCTCAGGCCAGCAGGAGCGAGCGCTCCGCAGCCCAGGTGGCGACGACGGCGTCGCCGACGGTGAACGGATCACCGAAGAATTCCCGCTCCGGCACGTAGGCGACGAAGTCCTCGTCGCCCAGCGCATCGAGCATGACCTTCACGAAATAGCCCTGGTATTCGACGGCGCGCACGCGCGCGCTGATTCCCGCGACACCGACGGTCGTCGCATTGCCGCCGGGACGGCGCAGGTGCAGGTCGTCGCGGCGCACGGCGATGTCGACTTCGTCGCCCTCGGCAAGGCGCCGATTGCCGGCGAGCGGAATCTCTATGCCGGTCACGTCCCGCGACGCCAGCCTGGCGCTGCTGCCGTTGACCTGTTCGACGCGACACTTGATCACGTTCTGGCCGCCCACGAACTCCGCCACGTAGCGGTCCTTCGGTTCGGCATAGATCTCGCGCGCGGGTCCCGACTGCTTGATGCGGCCATGCTCCATCACCACCACCAGGTCGGCGAGCGCGATCGCTTCCAGCTGCGTGTGGGTGACGTGAATGAACGTGATGCCCAGATCGCGCTGCATGCGGCGCAGTTCCTGGCGCATCTGGATGCGCAGCTGCTCATCGAGCGCAGACAGCGGCTCGTCGAGCAACAGGACCCGTGGCTCCGTGATGGCGGCGCGCGCCAGCGCGACGCGCTGCTGCTGACCGCCCGAGAGCTGCCCCGGCAACCGATCCGCAAGCTCCGAGATCCGCACCTTCTCCATCATCGCGCCGGTGAGGCGGTCACGCTCTGCCTTCGCTGCCTTGCGCACCCGCAGCGGGAAGGCGATGTTGTCGCGCACGGAGAGGTGCGGAAACAGCGCGTACGACTGGAACATCATGGCCGTGCGCCGCTGGGGCGGCGGCAGTCCGACGACGTTGTCGCCGCCGATCAGGATCTCGCCGTCGGTCGGGTCCTCGTGGCCGGCGATCATGCGCAGGATGGTGGTCTTGCCGCAACCCGAGGGGCCGAGGAAGCAGCAGTACGCCCCGTCGGGGATCTTCAGATTGACGCCGTCGACGGCGAGCAGCTCGCCGTAGCGCTTGCTCACCCCCGCAAGTTCGATATTGCCTGCTTCAGTTGCCATTGCCTCGTCCTGTGTGATGCCGCGGGCTCACTGGTCCGCCTTGCGCATGGCTCGCCGCTTCTGCATCCGCGCGATCGAACCGAGGCACAATCCGATGATCGCGAACGACACGATCGTCGTGACGGTGCCGAGCGAATAGAGGGATGGCGAGGTGACGTTCAACGTCATTGTCCAGATCTCCACGGGTAGGGTATTGAGGGAACCGGAGGTCTGCAGCGTGCGGGCGAACTCGTCGTAGGAGAGCGTGAAGCCGAACAGCGCCACTGCCACGATGCCGGGCAGGAGAATGGGGATGACGACCATGCGGGTGGTCTGCCACGAAGAGGCGCCGAGATCACGCGCCGCTTCCTCCCAGCGACGATCGAAGCGCGAAACCACCGCGAACATGACCAGCACCCCGAACGGCAGCGTGAGGGAGAGCTGTGCGCCGAGCGCGGAGGTATACCAGCTCGGCTCGATTCCGAAGTACTGGAACAGCATCCCGATGCCGATCCCGAGCACCAGGCCTGGCGCCACGAGGCTGCCGATCATCAGGTAGAACACTGTGCCGTCGCCCCAGAATCGTCGCCGGAAAGCCATGCCGGCAAGGAACGACACGACCACCGTGATGACGGTGACGATGGCCGCGAGCTTGATGGAACGCTCGAAGCTGCCTTTCACGTCGCCGGTGCGGACCTGCGTGAACAGATCGACGAACCAGTGCAACGACAGGCCTTTCATGGGAAACACGAGACCGCCGCGGACATCCTGGAACGACAACACGTAGATGCACAGCATCGGGCCGTACAGGGCGAGCACGTACGCGACGAACAGACAGGTGAGGAGGTAGAACGTCCACGGCCTGCGGTCGAGCGCAGGGCGGTCCCCGGCGCTCACTGTGCAATCTCCTTGCGGATATCGACGGTGCGCAGGATGGCGCCGATCATGAGCACCACCACGATCATCAGCACCACCGCGTTCGCGGCGGCCGGCGGGTACTGCAGCACCGAGATGTTCTCGAACAACGCGGCCACGACCGAGGCGGAATTGCCCCCGCTCATCACCTTCACCACGAAGAAATCACCCATCACGATGGAGATGACGAAGATGGACCCGAGCGCGATTCCGCTGCGGGCGAGCGGCAGGATGATGTAGCGCATGATGTCCCAGCGGCTCGCGCCTGCGTCGAGCGCGGCTTCGACCACGCGCTTGTCGACCCGGGCGAGGGAATTGAAGATCGGCACGATCATGAAGATGGTGAGCTGGTGCACATAGGCCACCACCACCGAGAAATCCGAGAACAGCAGTACCCTGAGGGGCTCCTTGATCAGCCCCGACCCCGTGAGCATCATGTTGATCAGCCCGTTCTGGCCGAGCAGAGGGATCCACGAGATCATGCGGATGATGTTGGAGGTCCAGAACGGCACCGTGCACACCAGGAACAAACCCATGGCCAGCAGTTCGCTGCGGATGTGGAACACGAGGTAATACGCGATCCAGAAACCGATGATCAGCGTGAAGAACCACGTCAGCACGGTGAACTTGAGCGTCGAGACGTACAGGTTCCAGGTCAGCATGTCGCCGAACACGCCCTGGTAGTTCTCCCACGTGAACGTGGGGAGGATGCCGCCGAAGCCATCGCCCTGCAGGAAGCTCGCCGCAATCACCACGACGATCGGCATGACGAAGAACGGGATCAGCACCAGCATCAGCGGGGTGACGTAGATCCAGCTCACCAGGGAGCGGGGCAGGCGCATCTTTGTTCGTTCTTTTCGTATTTTTTGGCGACCGGTCTATCGCACGCGACGACCGTTGCGGTCGTCGCGTGCGATCGAATCAGACGCGGTGCTCAGGCGACCTTGAAGTCGTTCCAGCGCTTGTTCATGTACTGCGCCTCGTCCATCAGCGTGTTCCAGCAGGAGATGTTGGTCACGCGATCGATGAACGAGCCGCCGTCGCGCTTGGCGCCCGGCTTCTCCATGGGCACGCCGTAGGGGTCGTTGATGACGGCCTTGGCGGGCTTGCCTTCGTACCAGTATTCCCACTCGGTCGGCGAGAGGAACTTCTTGGCAGTCGTCGGCACCGGGCTGTAGTAGCCATAGCGCGCCACGAATCCGCCCTGCCAGCCCGACAGGTACCAGTTGAGATATTCGTAGGCCGCATCCAGCTTCTTGCCCTTCAGGTGGCGCATCAGCGCCATGCCGTTGCACCAGCCCCGGTAGCCTTCCTTGCCGTTCTTGATGTTCACCGGCGCGTAGACGCAGGGCATCCCCTTCACGCGCACCGCCGCGACTGCGGGCGACCACATGGACTGGATGATGACTTCGCCGGCCGCCATGAGCTGCACCGACTGGTCGAACGTGGTCCAGGTGGCGCGCCAGTGACCGGCCTTCTTCAGTTCGATCAGGCGGTTGATCGTGAAGTCGATCTCCGACTTCGTCATGTTGCCCTTGTTGCCGTATTTGATCTCGCCGGCGCTCTCGAAGCACAGCGCGGCATCCATGATGCCGATGGCGGGCACGTCGAGAATCGCCGCCTTGCCCTTGAAGGCCGGATTGATCAGCTCCTTCCACTCGGTGATCTCCCGACCGATGAGGTCGGGGCGATAACCGATGGAGTCTGCGTTGTAGACCTGCGGCAGGAACGTCGCGTACTCGGTCACGCCCTCGTGCAGGTCCGTGGCCATGGGCTTCTCGATGTACATGGCTTCATACGGCGAAATGCCCTGGCGCGACACCACCTTGCCACCGAATTCGCCCTTGGTGAAGATCGGCAGGATGTTGTCGAACTCCTTGATCTTCTTGACCTCGATGCCTTGCAGCACCGATCGCTTGGTGGCGAGCTTGGCCTGCCAGCCCTCGACGTCGGCAATGTCCACCGAGTTGGGCTGGGTGACGAACCGGTTTATCGCGGCCGAGGTGTCCAGATTCTGCATGGTCACCTTGAAGCCGAGATCCTTCGAGGCCTGATCGCCGATCGCCTTCACCACCGAGTAGGACACGCCCACGTGCCGCAACTCGATGTCCTTGATCTCCTGCGCCCAGATCATCGGGAAGCCCGTGATCGCCTGGGTACCGGCGACTCCTGCCACTGCCGCCGCGCTTTTCAGCAGCGACCGGCGACCCTCGTTGACGCTGGCGTCCGGAGCGGCGCTTGCATCGTCGACCACCGGAACGTCCTTCGTTTTGTCGATGCCTTCACTCATAGTGGAATTCTCCCGAGAACAATCGATCTGGTCGTCGCCGGTCCCAATCGCGTCATTGCGAGTTCGGTCTGCGAGTCGGAAACAGCGTAGCAACGCGGCGACATAAACAGAAATGAGTAGTTGTTATCGAAAACCATCGCTCCGGCTAATGTCGAATCCGTGGCGCGGCTGCCTCACCCGCTGCCGCGGGCGGACGCCGCGCGCGCTGCCCGACTCTCGATGACGGGGGATGCGCGTGGAACGAACGCTGTGCATACTTCTGCCCTTCCATCCGGCCGGCACGCGTCGCGTGCACGGTTCGCTCACCTCATTCAGGAGTGCAATCCCATGGATATGACAGGTGAACAGTTGATTCCGCTGCCGCGGCAACGCGTTTGGGAGGCGCTCAATGACCCGGAGGTCCTGAAGGCCTGCATCCCCGGCTGCGACACCATCGAACGCGTGTCGGATACCGAATACCGGATCGCGATGACGGCAGCCGTCGGGCCGGTGAAAGCCAAGTTCAGCGGCAAGCTGCTGCTGAGCGATCTGATTCCGCCGGCGTCCTACGCGCTCGCCTTCGAAGGTTCGGGCGGCGCTGCCGGCTTCGGCAAGGGCGGCGCGAAAGTGCAGCTCGCCGAAGAGGGCGATGCGACCCGCCTCACCTACAGCGCGACCGCAACCGTCGGCGGCAAGCTTGCGCAGATCGGTTCGCGCCTGATCGACGGCGTGGCCAGGAAGATGGCGGAGGACTTCTTCGCGAAGTTCCGGTCCGTCGTGACGCCCCCCGTCGCCGCTCTGCCGGCGACGGAAGCGAGCGCGGTGCCGCCGCCGGCCCCGGAACGTCCCGAGCGGAAGATCCCGGTATGGATGTGGATAGTCATCGCGCTGGCGGTGGCGCTCGTCGTCGCAATCCTGCGCAAACCGTAACCCGGTAGCGCGCGATCAGTTCGAGGCGCCGCCGGTTCCGGGCCGGCGCCCGAACCGGATCACGGTGAGCCACGCCCCGAGCGAGCGCCCGAACGCGCCACCCAGTGGAACGGTCGGGTCCCGCCGCAGCGCCATGGCGGCATGATGGGTCCGACCGACCCGGGCCGGGCCGTGCATTAGAATTCGTGCTTGATTCACGTCCGCGCGCTTCGTGCGGACCCAATAAACGAGGGGAGAGAACGCATGAACAAACTCGACATGGCCGGCCGTGGCGCCATCGTCACCGGCGGTGCTTCCGGGATCGGCTACGCCGTCGCTCAGCGGCTGGCCGCTTCCGGCGCCAACGTCGCCATCTGGGACATGTCGGCCGATCTGGACGCCAAGGCGAAATCGCTCGGTAGCGGCAAGCACGTGGGCGTCAAGGTGGACGTGACCAGGATCGCGGAGGTCGAGGCCGCCATGAAGGCGAGCATCGCCGCACTCGGCAGGATCGACGCAATGGTCAACTCCGCGGGTGTGGCGGGCAAGAACGCCACGGTGGCGGAATACCCGATCGACGAATGGCTGCGCGTCGTCGACATCAATCTGAATGGCGTCTTCTACTGTTGCCGAACCGTGACTCCGCACATGCTGGCGAACCAGTACGGCCGCATCGTGAACATCGCCTCCGTCGCCGGCAAGGAAGGCAACCCGAAAGCCTCGGCCTACAGCGCGACCAAGGCCGCGGTCATCGGACTCACCAAGTCGCTGGGCAAGGAACTGGCGACGAACAACATCACCGTGAACTGCGTGACCCCGGCCGCCGTCAGGACGCCGATCTTCGACCAGGTCGAACAGTTCCACATCGACTACATGCTGTCGAAGATCCCGATGGGCCGGTTCGGCGCCGTCGAGGAGATCGCCGCGATGGTCGCGTGGCTGTGCACGGAGGACTGTTCGTTCACCACCGGGGGCGTGTTCGATCTGTCCGGCGGCCGCGCGACCTACTGACATGAAGATCAAGGCCGCCGTCATCCGCCAGAGCGGGCTGCCCCAGCCCTACGCCCAGAGCCGTCCGCTGTCGATCGAGGAAGTCGATCTCGATCCGCCGGGTGCGCGCGAGCTGCTGGTCCAGGTCAAGGCCGCAGGGCTCTGCCATTCCGACCTGTCCACCATCAATGGCGATCGGCCGCGGCAGACGCCCATGGTGCTGGGTCACGAGGCCGCGGGCGTCGTCGCCGAAGTGGGCGACGGCGTGACCGACCTTGCGCCCGGAGACCACGTGGTCATGGTGTTCGCGCCGAGCTGCGGTCACTGCATGCCGTGCCAGGAAGGCTTTCCCGCGCGTTGCGAGAACGGGCAGAAGGCGAATGGGGCGGGAACATTGATGGGGGGTCACATCCGGCTGCACCAGAACGGACAACCCGTCTATCACCATACCGGCGTGTCCGCGTTCGCGGAATACTGCGTGGTGAATCGCGGTTCCGTGGTCAAAGTCGATGCGGCCCTGCCCTTCGACGAAGCCGCCGTGTTCGGCTGTGCGGTGCTCACCGGCGTCGGCGCCGCGCTCAACACGGCGCGGGTAACCGCGGGTTCGAGCGTGGCGGTGGTCGGTCTCGGGGGTGTCGGGCTGAATACACTGCTCGGTGCCCAGGTGGCCGGCGCCAATCGCATCGTGGCCATCGACCTGCACGACGACAAGCTCGAACTGGCGAAAAGCCTCGGCGCGACCGACGTGGTGAACGCCCGCGATGCCGAGGCAATCGCGAAGGTCAAAGCCATCACCGATGGCGGCGCCGACTTCGCGTTCGAGATGGCCGGCTCGGTGCAGGCGATGGAACTCGCCTACCGCGTCACGCGGCGCGGTGGTACCACCGTTACTGCCGGCCTGCCGCATCCCGACGCGCGCTGGGCGCTACAGCATGTGAACCTTACGGCGGAAGAGCGAACGGTCAAGGGCAGCTACATGGGTTCGTGCGTGCCACCGCGCGACCTGCCGCGCTATGTCGAGCTGTATCGGCGCGGCAAGTTGCCCGTGAACAAGCTGATGAGCGATCACTTGACGCTCGACCGGATCAACGAGGGCTTCGACTCTCTGGCCGCGGGCCATACTGTCAGGCAACTCGTGATGTTCTGACGCGCGGGGGGCGCCACGTGCGCCCCCCGCGATTCTTACTTCTCCTTGCGCAAACGGCTGAGCCAGTGCTCCATCTGCCGGCCCGCGGCATCGCGGCCGCCCAGGCCGAACGCGAGCGCCACCGCTACGGCAACCGCTCCGAGGGTCAGCCCGAACGCGAGATTCACGATGTCGTTCGCGATGCCCATCGCGCGGAGGCCCATTGCGATGACCAGGCCCAGTATCGCGATGCGGGCGATCGGCGCGAGGCCGCTCGAGTGCTCACCGGTGGCCCGGTCGATGGCGTCGTGGGCCAGGTTCGCGAGCCAGAATCCGATCACGAATATGGCGCCGCCCAGCAGGATGTCACCCCCGAACTTGATGAACATTGCCACGAGGTCGCGCACTTGCCCGAAGTCGAGCCGGTTGGCCGCCTCCACGGTCGCGAACAGCATGGCGAAGAACAGGACCAGGGCGCCGACGAGACCTGAAGGCCGGTAGCGGTCGGTAACGATCGCGCCCCTCATTCCCAGCTTCTGCGGCAACGAATCCACGCCCAGCCCCGCCAGCAGA
This sequence comes from Burkholderiales bacterium, assembly GCA_038324085.1. GTDB lineage: Bacteria > Pseudomonadota > Gammaproteobacteria > Burkholderiales. The sequence continues at coordinate 3,048 of JBBQHP010000039.1, read as the reverse complement.
CGGGACAGCAGCCCGGCCGCGAACTTCGCGACGAACCACGTGATCACGAGGATCACGGCCGCTGCGACGATATTCGGGACGGCCGCCAGGAACTGTTCGAGCATGTCGGTCGCCGGCCGCGAGATCGCTTCGATCTTCAGCGCGTCGAGTGCCGCGATCAAGGTGGGAACGAACACGAAGATGAACACGATCGTACCCATCAGCCGCGAGATTCGGATCGAGTCCGCGAGCCCGAGCCTTGCAGCCGCGCTGTCCGCACCTGCAGCAGCAAGCAGGTTGGTGACGAGTCCGCGCAGGACCTTGGCAACCAGCCACCCCACTAAACCGATGACGGCCGCAGCGAATACGTTGGGGAGGATGTCGAGCAGTTTGGCGAGCATCGCCTCGACCGGTTCGAGCAGCCCGTGCAGTTCGTAGGCCGCGAGAATCATGGGCAGGAACAGCAGGATCACCAGCCAGAACAGCACGCTCGCCACGGTGTTGCTCATGGGCTCCATGTCCGCCTGGGCCGAGAGGCGCTCGTCCAGCGTGGTGAGCGCGAGGGCCTTGCCCACCAGCGCCCGCAGAACGGTGGCGACCAGCCAGGCGATCAGCAGCAGCACCGTTCCCGCAATGAGCCGCGGGATGTAACCGAAGATCTGGGTGACCACCAATGCGAACGGTCCCGACACGAGTTCGAAATGAAGCGAATCGAACATCGCGACCAGCGTCACGAAAATGATCAGCCAGAACACACCCAGTGCGACGCCGGATTCCACGTGCACGGGCTGACCGGTGCTCTCGGCGATGCGCTCGTTGACTTTCAGCATCCCGAGCAGGCGGCGCACGCCGGCGCGCGCGATGACTGCCGCGAGCCAGCCGATTATCAATATACCGAGGGCGCCGAGAATACCGGGGAGCTGTGCGCCAAGGGTCGTTTGCAACGAGTCGCTGAGGGTCGAGAAATCCATGCGTCCTCCCGTTCGTGCGTGGGCAAATTCGCGACGGCAACGTGCAGGGCTGCCGAGGGACCGTGTCCAAGGGTAACACCTGAGCCGACGCGCGGCCACCCTGCAGCGCGCACCGGCCGGCCTCGATCGGGCGCTGTTCGCCATCGCGCTTTTCGGAGGCATCCGGCGCCGACGCCGACGCCGGTCGGTTCGACATGACTGAGCGTGCGATGAGCGCCCAATGTGTCAATGCCGTTGCCTTCGCCTAATATGCGCGCAACCGTCGCGCCGCAGCCACGCGTAATGGCCTCGGCGTCTGCGACGGTCTCGAGTGAAAACAACGGGAGACCCGGGATGACTTCTGACAAACCCCGCGTAGGTTGCGTCGGCGCCGGCGTGCTCGGCGGTGCGATCATGCGCCGCCTGGCCGACCGCGGCTTCACACCCCTGGTCTGGAACCGGGATCGCAACAAACTCGCGCCGATCACGCAGGCCGGCGCCGTGGCCGCCGCGAGTCCGGCGGAGCTCACCCGCTCGAGCACCTTTGTCATCACTTGCCTGAGCGACGGTGCCGCGATCGAACAGATCGTGTTCGGCGAACACGGAATCGCCAGCGCGGGTAGCCCGGAGAAGATCCTCATCGACATGTCGACCTGTGCATCGCGCCACACGCAACAGATGGCGCAACGCCTCGCCACCGCGTGCGGGATGCAATGGCTCGATGCGCCCATTTCCGGCGGAGCGCCGGCTGCCCTCGAAGGACGCATGGCGATCATGATCGGCGGTGAGCAGCAGGCGTTCGATCGGGCAAGATCGGTGTGGGACGCGCTGGCGGGCCGGGCGACGCTCATGGGGCCGAGCGGTGCAGGACAGGCGACCAAGATGATCAACCAGGTGCTGGTCGCCACCGGCGTGGCCGTGCTGGCGGAAGCATGCGCGCTCGCCGAGCGCGCCGGCATCGACGCGGCCCGGATCCCGCAAGCGCTGGCGGGTGGTCGCGCCGATTCGAGGCAGCTGCAGGAGATGTTTCCCAAGATGGTCGCGTCCGAATTCTCCATAACCGGGCGCGCCGCCTTGATGCTGAAGGATCTCGAACTCATCCATGATCTCGCGCGCAGCGTCGATGCGTCGATGCCGATCACCGCGGGTGTGACCGAACTGTTTCGCAAGCAGGTCGCGGATGGGCTCGGCGATCGGGACAACACCGAACTGGTCGACTACTTTCGCGGCAACGCTGCGCGCTAGTCCATTGACCCAATGAATATGCACCCTGTCATAGGTGCATGGGAAAAATGAATCTGAGTGAAGCCGAGCGGCAAGAATTGATGAGCACGCAGCGCAGCCGCACGATGGCCGTGGGCCAGGTGCGGCGCGCGCGGCTGATTCTGCTGCTCGATGAGGGGGCCTCGCGCGAGGCGATCATGAACGAGTTGCGCTGCGACTCGCGTTTCATCGCGACGTGGAAGACGCGCTTTGCTGCCGATCGACTGGCGGGGCTTTATGCCCGTCATCCGGGGCGGGCACCGCGGCGAGATCTGGCCCGACTGGAGGCGCGCGTGCTCGAGTACACGCTCAAGCGCAAACCCAAGAACGGCTCCACGCACTGGAGCAGCCGCAAGCTCGCCGCCGAACTGGGCCTGCCCTTTATGACGGTGCAGCGCATCTGGCGCAAGCACGACATCCAGCCTCACCGGCTCGAACGGCACATGGTTTCCAACGATCCGGACTTCGAGACCAAAGCGGCTGACGTGATCGCGCTGTACTTGAATCCTCCGACGCACGCAGCGGTGTTCTGCGTGGACGAGAAGACCGCCATCCAGGCCCTGGACCGCAAAGACCGCCTGCTGCCACTGTCGCCCGGGCGTGCCGAGAGTCACGGCTTCGAGTACAAGCGCAACGGCACGCTGAGCCTGTTCGCGGCGTTGAACACGGCCACCGGCGAGGTGCTCGGCAAGACCGCGGCGCGCCACACCAGTGCGCAGTTCGTCGCCTTCCTCACCGATGTCGTGAGCAACCAGCCCTTGGGACAGGAAATCCACGTCATCTGCGACAACGTCAGCAGCCACAAGACCCCAGCGGTGCAGTCGTTTCTGGCCGAGCATTCGAACGTGACGATGCA
>JBBQHP010000038.1:0-47685 GCA_038324085.1 Burkholderiales bacterium | reverse complement strand
CGTTCAACACCCGCAGATTGGACAGGCTCACGTTGCCGCGTTGTGTCGGCAAACAGTGCTCGATCACGCGGTACTGCGCTTCGGTGATTTCCATCCACGCAGTATCTCACAACCATGATCATTAGTGTTAACAGGCCCTAGATCGCGACTGCTGCCTTGATGTGCGGGTGCGGGTCGTAACCGACCAGTTCGAAATCCTCGTAGCGAAAGGCGAACAAGTCTTTCACTTCGGGATTGAGCCGCATGAAGGGCAGCGGCCTCGGCTTGCGCGACAACTGCTCGCGCGCCTGGTCCACATGATTGAGATACAGATGGGTGTCCCCGAAGGTGTGCACGAAGTCGCCGGGTGCGAGATTGCAGGCTTGCGCGACTATCAGCGTGAGGAGGGCGTAGGACGCAATGTTGAACGGCACGCCCAGGAACACATCGGCGCTGCGCTGGTAGAGCTGGCAGGACAGCCGGCCGTCGGCCACGTAGAACTGGAACAGCGCGTGACAGGGCGCGAGGGCCATCTTCGGCACATCGGCGGGATTCCACGCGGTCACCATCAAACGGCGCGAATCCGGATTGCGGCGGATCTCCGCGAGCACCTGCGTAATCTGATCGATGTGGCCGCCATCGGGCGTTGGCCAGCACCGCCACTGATGGCCATAGACCGGCCCCAGTTCGCCGTCCGGGTCGGCCCATTCGTCCCAGATCGTCACGCCGTGGTCACGGAGATAGCGCACGTTCGTATCGCCCCGCAGGAACCACAGCAGCTCGTGGACGATCGATTTCAGGTGCAGTTTCTTGGTGGTGACTAGCGGGAAGCCTTCCGCCAGATCGAAGCGCAACTGGGCCCCGAACACGCTGAGCGTACCGGTGCCGGTGCGATCGGACTTGCGCGTGCCGTGATCGAGGATTTGCTGCATCAGGGCGAGATATTGCTGCATGGCGGGGTCCGGGTCGGATCTGGATTCGGCGGCAGACCGTAGTTTAGGACACCCGCCGCGCGCGCGCTGGTGCGGCATGCGCGACCCGCATGCCTTCGGGAGGTTGCGGCGATCAGGACACGTTGAGCGCCCCGCCGGCCTCGAGCCAGCTTGCGAGCGCCTCGATTTCGAGCGGCCTGCTGAAGTAGAAGCCTTGCGCCTTGTGGCAACCTTCGTCACGGAGGATCGTGAGCTGCGAGGCGGTTTCCACACCTTCCGCGACGATGTCGAGTCGCAAGCTGCGGCCCATGGCGATCACCGCACGGGTGATGCTCGCGTCATCGTCGTCGATGACGATGTCGCGGATGAACGATTGGTCCACCTTGAGCGTATCGATGGGGAGGCGCCGCAGGAACGACAACGAAGAATAGCCGGTGCCGAAGTCGTCGATGGAAATCTTCACGCCCATGGCACGGAGCCGTTCCAGCGTCTGGGCGGCGGATTCCGGATTCTCCATCATGCTGCTCTCCGTCACCTCCAGGCCGAGACGCGTCGGCGGGAGCCCGCTTTTTGCGAGGGCACGTTCGACCGTTTCGGCGAGGTCACGCTCGCGGAACTGGCGCGGCGACAGATTCACCGCAACGCGCAGCTCCGCGATGCCGCGCGCGGACAGGCTCGCAACTTGCCGGCAGGCTTCTTCCAGCACCCAGGCGCCGATCGGAACGATGAGCCCGGTTTCCTCGGCGAGGGGGATGAACTTGGCGGGCGACACGAGCCCGAGGTCAGGGTGGCGCCACCGCAACAGCGCCTCCACGCTGTCGGTCCGGCCAGTGAGCAGGTCCACGATCGGCTGAAAATGCAGCACGAACTCGTCGCGCTCCACAGCCTTGCGTAGCGCATTTTCGAGCATCAGACGCTCGAACGAGGCGAGGGTCGCCTCGGCCGAGAAGAACTGGAAATTGTTCTTCCCTTGTGCCTTCGCCCGGTACATCGCGATGTCGGCGTGCTTCAGAAGCGATGCCGGATCGAGCCCGTCCTCTGGAGCCACGGCGAGTCCGAGGCTTGCGGTGACGTAGAGATCGTGGCCGTCCACGACGAACGGATCGGCCAGCACCGCGAGCAGCTTCCGGGCGAGAATCGCCGCTTCCTGCACTTCCATCAAGTCGTCCATCAGGATCACGAATTCGTCGCCGCCGAGACGGGCAACCAGGTCCATGCCTCGCACATTCGACTTGAATCTCTCTGCGACGGCCTTGAGCAGTCGGTCACCGGCGTCGTGCCCGAGGGTATCGTTGACGTTCTTAAACCGGTCGAGATCGACGAACAGCACGCCCACGCCGTGTCCGACCCGGCCGGCGCGCGACAGCGCGAGCCGCATGTGCTCGGAGAGCAGAGTGCGATTCGGCAGACCGGTCAAATGATCGTGCGTGGTCAGATACTCGAGCAGGCGTTCGTTCTGCTTGCGCGCCGTGATGTCGTGGACGATGCCGAAATGGCCGAGCACCTTGCCATCGGTGCCGATGTGCGGAACGTAGTGGACGTCGACGAAGCGTGCCTTGCCGTCGCGGCCGAGGCGCTCGGCTTCATAGCGGACTTCCTCGCCGGCCGCCACGCGATCGAGGTGGGGTTTGATGGAGTCGTAGAGTTCGGGTCCGATGACATCGCGACTGCGACGGCCGAGCGCGTGGGCCCGCGTGGTTCCGAACCAGCTCTCGAATGCGCGATTCAGGAAGTGGTAGCGGCTCTGGGTGTCGACGTAGGAGATGATGATCGGCAGGGCATCCAGGATCATCTGGAGCTGATTGCGCCCGCGCTCGATTTCACCGTGGACGCGATCCCGCTCTATCGCGATCGCGGCGATGTGCTTGGCCGATTCGATAACCGACAGCTCGTGGTCGGTCGGCGCGCGTGGCGTGCCGTGATAGCCGGCAAAGGTGCCGAGCACGGTGCCGTCGGCGGCTTTGACAGGGACTGCCCAGCAGGCCTGCAGACCGTGGGTGAGTGCGAGTTCGTGGTACTCGACCCACAATGGGTCCGTGGCGATGTCCGCCACTATCACCGGTTCTCCCCGGTAGGCGGCGGTGCCGCACGAGCCTTCGCAGGGCCCGACGAGGGCGCCGTCGATAGCCGCCAGGTAGGCATCGGGGAGGTTCGGTGCCGACAGACTGTAGAGACGTCCTTCGCGCAACTCCAGGAGGGAAAAACGCATCCCCGGCATGAGGCTCTCGATGCCATGGATAAGAGCCGTCATGATCTCGCGCAACGGGCGGCCGAGCGAGACCATCTCCAGAATGACGCGCTCGACGCCGAGGCGTTCATGGACGCGCTGGGATTCGGTGACATCCTGGGCATCGATAAGAACGATGAACTCCCCGGTGGCCGGATCGTTCAGCGGGCAGCAGGATACCTGGTGCCAGCGGGCGCCGGCACGCGTCTGGACCAGGATGCGGCGCGCGAATTTCTCGCCTGCGCTGGTGCACTGCAAGACGTCGTCTAACGTATCGGTGCTGCCCAACTGGACGGCGAGATCGTTGATGGTCCCGCCCCGACTCACGGGTCCGAAAGCTTCGATCGCGGCGGGATTGCGCGTGATGGCACGGCCGTCCTTGTCGTGCAGCGATATCAGGGAACTGGTATGCCGGAAAGCCTCGACTCGGCGCGAGAGCTCCGCCGGCACTGACTCCTCCGTCATCGAATGCCCTTCGAAGAGCAAAGCCAGCCGGCCGTCCTCAGTGAGGATGCCGGTCACGCGCACCGAGACGCGCAAGGGTTCGCCGAGGGGGTAGAACGTCCAGAACTGCTGGGGGATCTCGCCGCGGCGAACGCTTTCGAGAGCACCCAGGGTCCTTGCCTTCGCCGCCGGCGTCTGGTCCGAGTAGTCGCGCGCCTGCAGCTCATCGACGGATGCAGCCTTCCAGAGCGCCAATGCCGGTGCATTGGCCCACAGCTTGCGCGAGCGTTCGACGTCGAAAACCCATACGGCGGTGTCAAGCCAGGCGTAGGCCTGGAGGCTCTGCCAGGTGAGGAATCGCGGTGTCAGAGATGTCATCTCGGTTCGATCGACCCTGGCTTGCCAGGGCTCGGGAAAGTCAATTGTTAACGGCAACCGCGTCTCGAGCTTGATAGTGGAAACAGCTTCGCGAGGCCTTGGCGGAAGCCTGGTCGACAGTGTCGACATGCTAGAATTCCGCTTTGATTTCGTAGGGATAGGCGATGTCGGGGAACACGCTGGGACGGCTCTTCTGCGTCACTTCGTTCGGTGAAAGTCATGGTCCTGCCATCGGCTGCGTCGTCGACGGTTGTCCGCCCGGAATGGCACTTGTCGCCGAAGACATCCAGACCGAACTGGATCGCCGCAAACCCGGCACATCGCGCTTCGTCACCCAGCGCAAGGAGAGCGATACGGTCGAGATCCTCTCCGGCGTCTTCGAGGGTCGGACCACCGGTACACCGATCGGACTGCTGATCCGGAACACCGATCAGCGCAGCCAGGACTACGGCACCATCAAGGAGACGTTCCGGCCCGGGCATGCCGATTACACCTACTGGCAGAAATACGGCATTCGCGACCATCGCGGCGGCGGGCGCCAGTCGGCGCGCGAGACCGCCGTGCGCGTGGCAGCCGGCGCCGTCGCCAAGAAATGGCTGCGCGAACGCCACGGCGTCGAGGTGCGCGGTTATCTCTCCCAGCTGGGTCCGGTAGTCATGCCGTTTCGCTCGTGGGACGGCGTGAACGCCAATCCGTTCTTCAGCGCTGATCCCGCCATCGTGCCGAAGCTCGAGGCGTTCATGGACGAATTGCGCAAGTCGGGCGATTCGGTCGGGGCGCAGGTGACGGCGATCGCCATCGGCGTGCCCGTTGGCTGGGGAGAGCCGGTGGATGACAAGCTCGATGCGGATATTGCCTACGCGATGATGAGCATCAACGCGGTCAAGGGCGTCGAGGTCGGCGCCGGTTTCCGTTCGGTCGCGCAGAAGGGCACCGAGCACGGCGACGAGATGACGCCCGAAGGGTTCCTGTCGAACAACGCCGGCGGCATTCTCGGCGGCATTTCCACTGGCCAGGACATCGTGGTGAACGTGGCGATCAAGCCTACCTCGAGCATCCGGCTCGCGCGGCGTTCGGTGGACAAGGCCGGCAATGCGGTGACCGTAGAAACATTTGGACGTCATGATCCCTGCGTCGGTATCCGTGCCACGCCTATTGCCGAGGCGATGCTGGCCATCGTGCTGATGGACCATTCGCTGCGCCATCGCGCGCAGAACGGTGACGTGGTCACGGGTACGCCGCGGATCGCTGCGCGAGCGCCAGATGATGCTCGTGAGCGCTACCCTGTGCATCCTTCACGGGCTTCGACGGATCCCGACGCGAACGAGGCGTGACGAGCGTGGGTGCCGGAGCAGCCCAATTCTGGTCGGTCTCGCCCGCCGGCAAGGCCCGGCTCGGTGTCACTGCCAGCAACGGCGCGCGCTGAAGACCGACCGCGCGCATGGAGTGGCTGAATCGACTGAAAGACGTCCATGAGTCCGACTGGAAACCTGTCGGTACGGGCAGACTTGCCGGCGCTACGCTTTTCGCGCTCTACTGCGCGTGGTTTGCCAGTACCGGAGAAGGATGGGTACACGTACTGGATGGCGCGAATCTCGTCTTCCATGAAGCCGGACACCCGATCTTCGGGCTGTTGCTCGGGAACCGTGTCACGGTATACGGCGGGACCATGGGCCAGCTCGTTCTTCCCCTGGCGGTGATCACCAGTTTCTGGATGCGTCGCGAGAGCGCGGCCGCGGCGATCGCTGCGATCTGGTTCTTCGAGAATTTCTGGAATATCGCACGCTACATGGCCGACGCTCGGGCACACGTGCTGCCGCTGGTCGGCAACGGCGAGCACGACTGGACGGAGATATTCACGCGCTGGGGCGTGCTCAACCTGGACACGACCCTGGCCGGGTTCGTGCGCGTTGCCGGCTGGCTCGGCGTTCTGGTTTCGCTCGGCTGGCTCGTATGGCGCTGGAACGAAGACAAACAGTATGCCGACTGAGGGCGAAGTGCCATGATCGCGGTAGTCCCGGCCACGCGCCTTGCGAGATTCTATTTTTTCTACTTCGGGTTCATCGGTGTGTTCGCGCCGTACTGGGCGCTCTACCTGAAGTCGGTCGGTCTCGCCTCTGCCGAGATCGGTGCGCTGCTGGCGCTGGTGCCGATAACGCGCATGTTCGGTCCGGCGTTCTGGGGTTGGGTCGCGGATACTCGCGGCAAGCGGTCACCGTTGATCCGCATGACGACGATCGGAACCCTCGTGGTGTTCTGCGGCGTGTTCCTCGGATCGGGCTTCGCATGGTTGTGCGCCGTGATGCTGGCGATGAACCTGTTCTGGGGCGGAACGCTGCCTCTGGTCGAAGCAACGACGTTCGGACATCTCGGCGATCGCCTGGACGGCTATGGTCGAATCCGCGCCTGGGGTTCGGTCGGCTTCGTCGCAGTGGTGATCGGCACGGGGTACGCCCTCGACCAGACCGGCATCCGCGCTGTTCCGTGGATGATCGTCGCAATGCTTCTGTTGCTCGCCATCGCTTCGTACGACCTCCCGGAAGCGCCCGATCATCCGCATCACGACGACCACTTGGCGGCGTGGGACATTCTGCGCCGGCCCGAAGTGGTCGCGCTGTTCGCGGGGTGTTTTCTCAGTGCCGTCGCGAGCGGGCCCTACAACACTTTCTATTCGATCTGGCTCGTCGATCACGATTACAGCAAGAGCGGCGTAGGCCTGCTATGGGCTCTGGGTGTCGTGGCGGAGATCATCGTGTTCTGGATGTGGACGCGTCTTACCGCGCACTGGAACCTGAAGAGCCTCCTGTTGGCTGCCTACGGCATTACCTGCGTGCGCTATCTCGCGATCGGATGGCTGCCCGCCTACGGCGCGGTGATGCTGGTCGCCCAGATCGCGCATGCGGCGACGTTCGCCTTCTTCCACGGCGCCGCGGCTGCGCTCACGTACCGCTTCTTCCGGGGGCGCCACCAGTCGAAGGGACAGGCGCTCTACTCGGGAATCGGCTTCGGCGCCGGCGGCGCGGTGGGCGGGTTGGCGTCCGGTTTCCTGTGGGATCGAGTCGGCGGCGCGGTCACCTTCTCGATCGGGGCGGCCGCTGCCGCCGTCGCCTTCGGGATCACCGCACGCTGGTTGAAGATTCCGGCCCCGGCCCACACCGCGTCGCTGTGACATAATTCCCGGTTAACCGGAGGAGCTCGGCATGAGTCCACAAACGCTGTACGACAAAGTGTGGTCAAGTCACCTCGTGCGCGAGGACGGCGATGGGTCAACGCTCATCTACATCGATCGACATTTGGTGCACGAAGTCACCAGCCCGCAGGCCTTCGAAGGTCTGAAGCTCGCAGGCCGCAGACCGTGGCGGGTCGACTCGATCGTGGCGACGGCCGATCACAACACGCCGACCCGCGACTGGGACAAGGGCATTCTCGATCCGATCTCGCGCACCCAGGTCGAGACGCTGGACGCCAACATCCGCGAGTACGGCGCCAAAGCCTATTTTCCGTTTCTCGACGCGCGCCAGGGAATCGTGCATGTGATCGGCCCGGAACAGGGCGCAACCCTGCCGGGCATGACCGTGGTGTGCGGTGACTCGCATACGAGCACCCACGGCGCATTTGCGGCGCTCGCTTTCGGCATCGGCACGTCCGAGGTGGAGCACGTGCTGGCGACGCAATGTCTGAATCTCAAGAAAGCCAAGCGGATGCTGGTGAGAGTCGAGGGCGTCCTGGGCCGCGGCGTCACCGCGAAGGACATCGTGCTCGCCGTGATCGGGCGCATCGGTACCGCCGGCGGCACTGGCTACGCCATCGAGTTCGGTGGGTCTGCCATCCGCGCGCTGTCCATGGAAGGCCGGATGACCATCTGCAACATGGCGATCGAGGCCGGTGCGCGTGCCGGAATGGTCGCCGTCGACGACACCACGATCGAGTACCTGCGCGGGCGCAATTTCGCCCCCAAGGGCGAGACGTGGGAACGCGCGGTGGCCTACTGGCGGACCCTGGTGAGTGATCCGGGAGCCCGCTTCGACAAGACGAGCGACTTCGACGCTAGCACGATAGTCCCGCAGGTCACGTGGGGTACGTCCCCGGAGATGGTGGATTCGGTCAAAGCCCGGGTACCCGACCCGGCGCGGATCGACGATCCGGTGAAACGGCTGTCGCTGCAACGGGCGCTCGATTACATGGGTCTCGCGCCGAACACGCCGATCACGGATATTGCGATCGACAAGGTGTTCATCGGTTCGTGCACCAATTCCCGCATCGAGGATCTGCGCAATGCCGCAGCTGTCGTAAAGGGACGTCGTGTGGCATCGAACGTCAAGCTCGCGATGGTGGTGCCCGGGTCCGGTCCGGTGAAGCGCGCGGCTGAGGCTGAAGGACTCGACCAGATATTCCGCGATGCCGGTTTCGAATGGCGCGAGCCCGGCTGTTCGATGTGTCTCGCGATGAACAACGATCGGCTCGAGCCCGGCGAGCGCTGCGCGTCCACTTCGAACCGCAACTTCGAAGGGCGGCAGGGCGCGGGTGGGCGGACCCATCTGGTGAGTCCGGCGATGGCGGCGGCCGCGGCGATTGCCGGACATTTCGTCGACGTGCGCGAGCCGTTATAGAGGAGCAGCGACATGGAGAAATTCACGGTGGTCGACGGCCTGGTTGCTCCGCTCGACCGACCCAACGTCGATACGGATGCGATCATCCCCAAACAGTTCCTGAAGTCGATCAAGCGCAGCGGCTTCGGGCCGAATCTGTTCGACGCCTGGCGTTACCTCGACCAGGGCGAACCGGGTATCGACAACTCGCGCCGTCCGCTCAATCCGGATTTCGTGCTGAACCAGGCGCGCTACCGTGGCGCGCAGATCCTGCTCGCGCGCGAGAATTTCGGCTGCGGCTCATCCCGTGAGCACGCTCCCTGGGCGTTGATGGACTATGGATTTCGCGCCGTGGTCGCTCCGAGTTACGCGGACATCTTCTTCAACAACAGTTTCAAGAACGGGTTCCTGCCCGTGATCCTGCCGGCTGTGACGGTCGGCCAGTTGTTCGCTGATGCCTTGGCGACACCTGGCTATCGCCTCGCGATCGACCTCGCTCGACAGCAGGTGACCACGCCTTCGGGGCAATCCTTCGGGTTCGAGGTCGACGCGTTTCGCAAGCACTCGCTGCTGAATGGTCTCGACGAGATCGGACTCACGCTGCAACAGGGTGACTCGATCCGGGCATTCGAAGCGAAGCATCGGGCAGCCCAGCCCTGGTTGTTCGATTGAGGTGCCCATGAAAGTTGCAGTCCTGCCCGGTGATGGAATCGGGCCCGAGATCGTTCGACAGGCGACGAAGGTGCTGGAGACGCTGCGCAGCGACGGGCTGAATGTGGAGATGGAAACAGCCGCCATCGGCGGTGCTGGCTTCGATGCCGTGGGCGATCCGTTGCCTGAAGCCACGCTCAAGCTCGCACAACAAGCCGATGCAGTGATGCTGGGTGCGGTGGGCGGACCGAAGTACGACACCCTCGCGCGTTCCCTGCGACCCGAACAGGGTCTGCTGCGAATCCGCAAGGCGCTGGGCCTGTTCACGAATCTGCGCCCGGCGATCGTCTATCCCGAGCTCGCCGCAGCTTCGTCGCTGAAGCCGGAACTGGTGGCTGGCCTCGACGTCATGATTCTGCGCGAGCTGACGGGGGACATCTATTTCGGCGAGCCGCGCGGGCGCCGGGCACTTGCGAACGGTGAGCGCGAAGGGTTCGACACGATGAAGTACTCGGAGACCGAAATCCGGCGCATCGCGGACGTCGGGTTTCGCATCGCGCGCAAGCGCGCAAGCAAGCTGTGTTCGGTGGACAAGGCCAACGTGCTCGACACCAGCATCCTCTGGCGCGAGGTCGTCATCGAAGTCGCCAAGGAGTATCCGGATGTCGAGTTGTCGCACATGTACGTCGACAACGCCGCCATGCAACTGGTGCGCGCCCCGAAACAGTTCGACGTGATCGTCACGGGCAACATCTTCGGTGACATCCTTTCCGACGAGGCGTCGATGTTGACAGGCTCGATCGGGATGCTGCCGTCGGCCTCGCTCGATGCAAACGGCAAGGGGCTGTACGAGCCGATCCATGGTTCCGCGCCGGACATCGCCGACAAAGGCCTGGCCAATCCGTTGGCAACGATCCTTTCAGTAGCGATGCTGCTGCGGCATTCCGGCAACGACGAACAGAACGCGTCACGAATCGAGGCAGCGGTGAAACAAGTGCTGCGCCAGGGCTTCCGGACGGCCGACATTGCCCAGCCGGGTGAGACGGCCGTGGGGACCGAGGCGATGGGCGACGCGGTGGTGGCGGCACTCGGTGCGCAGCATCGGTGATGATTCGGCAACGGCGCACGGAGAAGTGGTGATGGCACAGAAACGGGTGGGTTTTGTCGGCTGGCGCGGCATGGTTGGCTCCGTGCTGATGCAGCGCATGGTCTGGGAGAAAGACTTCTATCAGACCGATCCGGTGTTCTTCACCACGTCCAATGTCGGCGGTGCCGGCCCCTCGATCGGCCGCGACAGCGGGGCATTGCAGGACGCGAGCAGTATCGACGCACTCGGAGCGATGGACGTCATCGTCTCCTGCCAGGGGGGCGACTACACCAACGAGGTGTTCCCGAGACTGAGGGCGTCGGGCTGGACGGGTTACTGGATCGACGCCGCTTCCGCACTCCGGATGCAGGACGACGCGGTGATCGTGCTCGATCCGGTCAATCGGCCGACAATCGATGCCGCGCTCGCGAAAGGTGTGAAGAACTACATTGGCGGCAACTGCACCGTGAGCCTGATGCTCATGGCGCTGGCGGGGCTCCTCAAGGCGGGCCTGGTCGAATGGATCACGGCGATGACCTATCAGGCCGCATCGGGCGCCGGCGCCCAGAACATGCGCGAACTGGTCGAACAGATGGGGGCCGTTCATGCCGCCGCGCGGGATCTCCTCGACCATCCGTCCACGACGATCATCGACGTGGACCGTGCCGTGGCCCAGGCGCTGACCAGCGACGACTTCCCCACTGTGCACTTCGGTCAGGCGCTGGCCGGCAGTTTGCTGCCGTGGATCGACAAGGATCTGGGCAACGGGCAGAGCCGCGAAGAGTGGAAGGCAATGGCAGAGGGCAACAAAATTCTGGGATTGGTGCCAGGATCGATTCCCATCGATGGCATTTGCGTGCGCATCGGGGCCATGCGATCCCACAGCCAGGCGCTCACCATCAAGCTGAAGCGCGATGTGCCCCTTGGTGAGATCGAAGGCCTTCTCGGCTCCGCTCACGAGTGGGTGAAAGTGATTCCTAACACACGGGAAAACTCCCTACAGGCTTTGACCCCTGCCGCGGTTTCGGGGCGGCTCGAGATTCCTGTGGGGCGGCTCCGCAAGCTCCCCATGGGGGGTGAATACCTGACGGCATTCACGGTCGGCGACCAACTCCTGTGGGGTGCAGCCGAGCCACTGCGTCGGATGTTGCGCATCCTGATGGAGCGCTGAGGCTGTTTCTCGCCGTCGTCGAAGGCAATAGAAGTAGGCGTTTACCTAGCCTGCGGAGACCTGTGGCATTGGCGGCAAGGTCCTTGCTTTCCCTATCGCTTCGGCCCGGAACGGCTCGAACCCCGATCCGGGCGGCCTGCATGCCCCAGGACCGGATCATCCGCCTTCAGAAATTGGCAAAATCAGCCGAAAAAAGAACCACGAATGGGGGTTAATCTCAGAGCCGAGATTAGCTTGCATCACTAACCCCATGATGTTATGTTCGTTATAAACCTCGAAATCTAAGGGTGGCGCGGTGGGCAAATCTCTGATTCGCGTGGTCGCAACACTGGTCGCGCTCCTGGTCTGGTCGACAACGGCCGGTGCCGCCGGCCTCGGCAAGCTCACTGTCATCTCGACGTTGGGTCAGCCGTTCCGGAGCGAGATCGATCTGGTATCGGTCAAGAAGGACGAACTGTCTTCGCTGACTGCCCGACTCGCATCACCGGACGCGTTCAAACAGGCAGACCTGCCCTACACGGCCTATGTGTCCAACCTGAAGCTGACCATCGAGACCCGGGCCAACGGTGAGCCCTACGTGAAGGTGTCCTCGTATCAGCCGCTGAACGAGCCCTTCATCGATTTTCTCGTCGAACTGGCTTGGTCCTCAGGGCGTCTCGTTCGTGCCTATACGGCGCTCGTGGATCCGCCGGTCGTGTCCGATGCGGAAGCCGCCAAGGCTCCGGAAGTCAAGCCCATGCCGCTGCCGGCAGAAACCGCAGCGCCCGCGGACAAGTCGTCTGCCGCGCCGATACCCCAATCTGCGCCCGAGCCTGCAGCATCGGAACCGATGCAGGCAGAAGCTCCAGCAGAGACGTTGCCGGCCGAAAGCGAACCCACGGAAGCAGCGGGGGAAGCCCCCGCGCCGCAGCGCGACAGCGGCGCCATCAAGGTTCCCGAGCCTGCCGCTCAGATCGGTGGGCCGCGCAAGGCACCTTCGGTCGCAACGCAGACGGCGGGAGCCGGCGGTGAAGTCGTCGCGAAGCAAGGGGACACGCTGTCCAAGATTGCGCGCGCGAACAAGGTGCCGGACCTGTCCCTCGAACAGATGCTGGTGTTGCTGTACCGCGAGAATCCCGAAGCTTTCGCCGGCAAGAACATGAATCGCCTGAGGACGGGCAAGGTGGTCCGTTTGCCGGACGCGACGACCCAAGTCGATGTCACGCCGCTCGAAGCGCGCAAGGAGGTGCGCGTACAGGCTGCGAACTGGAACGCCTACCGCGAGAAACTCGCTTCGGTCGCCGCCGAGGCGCCCGCGATCGATACCGGCGCTGAACAGAGCGCCGCCGGCAAGGTCACGACGACAGTGCAGGAGAAGACCCCTGCCACAGAGGCACCGAAGGAGGTCCTCAAGCTCTCGAAGGGCGAACCGGTCGATGGCGCCGCAGCGGGCACGGAACCCAAGGATGCGAAGGGTATGCAGAACCGCATCCGTTCCCTCGAGGAAGAGATCGCAGCCAAGAGCAAATCACTCGAGGACTCGAGCGCGCGCGTGGCCGCGCTCGAGAAGACCATCAAGGACATGCAGGCCCTGATGGAGATCAAGAACAAGGGTATGAGTGACTTGCAGAAACCGGCAGCGCCAATGCCCGAAGCGGCGCCGCCCAAGGCCGAACCCGTGCCCGAGCCGGCGAAGCCGGCAATGCAGACGCCGGCCGAAGTGCCCGCTGCCGGCAATCCGGCGACGGAAACTCCGGCCCCGACGACGGCCGAGACCGCGGCGACTCCCCCCGACTCGGCAGCGGTCGCGCCACCGGTCGTGGAGGCGCCCAAGCCGAAACCGAGGTTCGTGCCGCCGCCGCCGCCACCACCGCCCAGTTTCGTCGATCAGTTGCTCGACAATCCGCTTTACCTGGCGGCCGCCGCGGCGGTGCTGGCAATCCTCGGTTTCCTCGGGTATTCGGTCGTGAAGCGCCGCCGCGCCGGCGGGTCCGATACCGATGCCGGCAAGAAAGCGCGCAGGGGCAACATGAATGTTCCGGCGCAATCGAGCGACGGCGATGTCACCGAGGAAATCCCTTCGGCCGCGGCGATGGCGGCTGCCGGCAGGTCCGCGGGTGACATGCACGAAGAAGGCGATCCGCTCGCGGAAGCCGAGATATTTCTCACCTATGGTCGCGACAATCTCGCGGAAGAACGCCTGAAGGAGGCGATTGCGGCCACGCCCAGGCGCTACGAGTTGCATGGAAAGTTGCTCGAAATCTACGCCGGTCGCGGAGACGCTGCCGCCTTCGAGCAAGTAGCGAAGGAACTTCAGGCTGGTACCGGCGGCAAAGGCGAGATCTGGAACAAGGCCGCCCGGCTGGGTTATCAACTGGATCCAACCAACCCGCGTTACGCGACGGGTCGTCAGGCCGACGATGGGACCGATACCATCGTCGCTGGTGCGGGTGCATTGGCGGCCGCCACAGCGTCGCGCCCTGGCGGAATGGGGGACGCGGCCAAGACCAATCTCGATTTCAATCTCGGGTTCGACGATTCCGCGATCGGTACCACGACCGACATCGACCTGGGTCGGCTCGGTTCCGGGATCGAAGCGCTCAGTGCAACGAGTACCGACATCGACCTCGGCGCGCTGGGTGAGGCCGGAGACACGAACGACAACATGATTCTCGACCCCGGGGAGCAGATGTCCGGTGCCGACACCGAATCCACGGTGCAGATTACCGCCTTCGAAGGTACGGCGCCGCTGCCGCAAGAGGAGCCGCCAGCCCCCGCCGGTCTCGATTTCGATTTCGACGTGAGCGCGATGACCCCAGCGACGGCGCCCGCATCGCCCCCCGAGGATGCGCCCGACGACGATGACGGTGGGCTCAACTTCGATATCAGCGGTCTCAATCTGGATTCCCCTGCCGAGCCGGCCGGTGGTCAGATGGGCGCCGCGCCTGACCTCGACTTGTCCGGAATCAACCTGGATCTCGGCGGCGCCGGCGAGACGGCGGCTGCGGGTGGCAAGGACGACAAGTGGTATGACGTGCAGACCAAGTTCGATCTGGCGAAAGCCTATCAGGAGATGGGTGATCGAGAAGGCGCGCGGGAGATCCTGCAGGAGGTCCTGGCAGAAGGCGATGCCGAGCAGAAAGCGGCAGCGCAAGCGGTTCTGGGTTCACTCGACTGACTTCGGCTCGTCGCCACGGCAGCAAGCAGCGCCGCTTCGAGCGGCGCTGTGCTTTCTGGCGGACGGCACTCCATGCGAATAGCGCTCGGCGTCGAGTATGAGGGAGCGGCGTTCTGTGGATGGCAGACGCAGCCAGCCGGTTGCGGGGTGCAGGATCACCTGCAATCCGCGCTGACCCATATTGCGGGCCATCCGTTAGCGGTTACCTGCGCCGGCCGGACCGATGCGGGCGTGCACGCGCAATGGCAGGTGGTCCACTTCGACACGGATGCCGTTCGCCCGGAATCGGCGTGGGTGCGGGGCGTGAACTCGCTGCTGCCGCGGTCCGTGAGCGTGCTGTGGGCACGTCCCGTCGCTCCGACGTTTCACGCGCGCTTCGATGCTGCTGCGCGTCGCTACCGCTATGTCCTGCTCGCCCGCAACGTCCGGGCCGGTCTGCTGCACGGGCGGGTTGGCTGGTGGCATGGCGCGCTCGAAGCCGACGCCATGCTGGCCGCCGGGGCAGCACTGATCGGCGAGCACGATTTCAGCGCCTTTCGTGCCGCGGAGTGCCAAGCAAAGTCACCGATTCGCATACTCACGCACCTCGACATCAGGGCGCAGGGAGCCTTCATCGTCTTCGATCTGCGCGCCAATGCGTTCCTTCAGCACATGGTGCGCAACATTGTCGGCTCGCTGGTCTACGTTGGCGCAGACCGGGAGCCAGCCGGCTGGATTGCCGCGCTGCTCGAAGGTCGCGATCGGCGCCGCGCGGCGCCGACTTTCGCCGCCGATGGCCTTTACCTGACCGCCGTGGAATACTTGCCGGCTGCCGGTCTTCCCGAAGCGCCCGAGTCCCCATTGCCGTTCTGACGCCATGCCCGTGCGGATCAAGATCTGCGGTATTACCCGGATCGAGGACGGTCTCGAGGCCGCGCGCCTAGGCGCCGACGCGATCGGATTCGTATTCCACCCGGCGAGCCCGCGCTATGTCACGCCCGAAAGGGCCGCGGCTGTCGCCCGGGAGCTTCCTGCCTTCGTCACAACGGTCGGCCTGTTCGTCGACGCGGACGGGGCGGAAGTGCGCGGCGTGCTCGAAACCGTCCCGCTGGATCTCCTGCAGTTCCACGGTGCCGAAAGTCCGGCCTACTGCATTCGCTTCGGGCGACCTTACATCAAGGCGATCTCGGTGGCGCCGGGGGTCGATTTGCTACAATCCGCCGCGAATTACGCTGCGAGCCGCGGACTGCTGCTCGATGCCTTCGTGCCGGGCATGCACGGAGGCACCGGTACAACCGCGGACTGGAGCGCGATTCCAGTCGCTCTGCCCCTGCCGGTGATCCTCGCTGGCGGACTCACACCCGGCAACGTGGGAGAAGCAATCCAGGCCGTGAAGCCTTGGGCTGTGGATGTTTCGAGCGGTGTCGAGCGGGAGAAAGGCGTGAAGGATCACGACAAGCTGGCCGCGTTCATTCGAGGAGTTCGAAATGCAGATGCATGACCTGCCCGATCGCAACGGGCATTTCGGTCCGTACGGTGGCGTATTCGTCGCGGAAACGCTGATTCACGCGCTCGACGAGCTGCGCGAGAACTACCTGCGATTGCGCGCCGATCCCGCCTTCGTCGCGGAGTTCGAGTATGAATTGAAGCATTACGTCGGGCGCCCGAGCCCGGTGTATTTCGCGCGGCGACTCACCGAGGCCTGTGGCGGAGCACAGATCTGGTTGAAGCGCGAAGACTTGAATCACACGGGTGCGCACAAGATCAACAACACCATGGGCCAGGCGCTGGTCGCGCGGCATATGGGCAAGAAGCGGATCATTGCGGAGACCGGTGCAGGGCAACATGGCGTCGCCTCGGCGACGGTAGCGGCGCGCTACGGCATGGAGTGCGTGGTGTACATGGGCTCGGAGGACATCCATCGCCAGGCGCAGAACGTCTATCGAATGAAGCTCCTCGGCGCTAGCGTCGTGCCAGTGGAAAGCGGTTCCAAGACGTTGAAGGATGCGCTGAACGAAGCGATGCGCGACTGGGTCACGAACGTCGAGGGGACTTTCTACATCATCGGCACCGTCGCCGGCCCGCATCCGTATCCGATGATGGTGCGCGACTTCAACGCGGTGGTCGGCCGCGAATTGCTGGTCCAGATGCCGGAAGTCATCGGCCGCCAACCCGATGCGATCCTCGCGTGCGTCGGCGGCGGTTCGAATGCCATGGGTGCGTTCCATCCCTACATCGAGCACAAGGAAACACGGTTGATCGGCGTCGAGGCCGGTGGCCTCGGTATCGAGACCGGCAAGCACGCTGCGACCCTATGCGCGGGCAAACCCGGCGTTCTGCATGGCAACCGGACCTACCTGATCCAGAACGAGGACGGCCAGATCATGGAGACGCATTCCATCTCCGCCGGTCTCGACTATCCCGGAGTCGGGCCGGAGCACGCGTGGTTGAAGGACACCGGTCGGGCCGAGTACGTCTCGATCACTGATGACGAGGCGCTCGAAGCCTTCCATCTGATGTGCCGGGTCGAAGGCATCATCCCTGCCCTCGAATCGAGCCATGCAGTCGCACATGCGATGAAGATTGCGCGCGACATGTCCAAGGAACAGGTGCTGCTGGTCAATCTCTCCGGCCGCGGCGACAAGGATATGGCCACCGTGGCCCGCTGCTCGGGCATCACGCTCTGATGTCGCGCATCCCGGGAATATTCGAGAAGCTGAAAATCGAAGGTCGCAAGGCCCTGATACCGTTCGTCACGGCGGGGGATCCGGACAAGGCGACCACGGTGCCGATCATGCATGCCCTGGTTGCGGCCGGTGCCAACATCATCGAACTGGGAGTGCCTTTTTCAGACCCGATGGCCGATGGGCCCACGATCCAGCGCTCGAGCGAGCGTGCGCTCAAGCACGGCACGTCGCTGCGCGACTGTCTCGGTTTCGTGAGCGAATTCCGCACCCTCGATGCCGCCACCCCGGTCGTGCTGATGGGATATGCAAATCCCGTCGAAGCCATGGGTTACACGGTGTTCGCGGACGCTGCCGCCGCGGCCGGGGTCGATGGTGCGCTGATCGTCGACTATCCCCCCGAGGAGAGCGTGACGCTGCACGATGCGCTGATGACTCGCGGCATCGACTCCATTTTCCTGCTCTCGCCCACCTCGCTGGACCAGCGCATGGACGACGTGGCGCGCCTCGCAAGCGGTTACGTCTACTACGTGTCTCTGAAAGGCGTGACCGGTGCGGCCAGTCTCGACCTGGATGAAGTGGCGCTCAAGATTCCCCAGATCCGCAAACATGTAAAACTGCCGATCGGGGTGGGATTCGGGATCCGCGATGGCGCTACGGCACGAGCCGTCGCCGGTATTTCCGACGCCGTGGTCATCGGCAGCCGACTGGTGCAGGAGATCGAGACTTCACCGCCAGGCAAGGTCGTGACCAATATCGGTGCGCTTGTCGCGGAGATTCGCCGGGCGATGGACGCGCCGGTTTGACTGCCTGGCCCGCGTCTCGATCGCCGCCGCGACGGGCGCACGAACGAAGGGGGCTGCCATGAGCTGGTTGCAGAAGCTGCTTCCACCCAAGATCAAGCGCAATGCGGGCACCGCGCGCAAGGCGGTACCCGAGGGTCTCTGGACCAAGTGCGAAGTCTGCGAAACGGTGCTCTATCGCGCCGACCTCGAACAGAACCTGAGCGTCTGTCCCAAGTGCAGCCATCACATGCGCCTCTCGGCGCGCGAGCGGCTCGATTACTTTCTAGATATCGACGGACGCTTCGAGATCGGCGCCGAAGTGGTGCCGGTGGATTTCCTCAAGTTCGTTGACAGCAAGCGCTACATCGACCGGCTCGGACAGGCGCAGGCCGAGACCGAGGAAGAGGATGCGCTGGTTGCCATGCAAGGTTCGGTCAAGAACCTGCCAATGGTCGTGGTTGCATTCGAGTTCCGGTTCCTCGGCGGTTCCATGGGTTCGGTCGTGGGCGAGCGCTTCGTGCGCGCGGTGCAGAACTCGGTGGAACAGGGTATGCCATTCGTCTGCTTCAGCGCGAGCGGCGGCGCGCGCATGCAGGAGGGGCTCATGTCCCTCATGCAGATGGCCAAGACCACCGCTGCGCTCACTCGCCTGGCGGCTGCGCGGCTACCCTTCATCTCAGTTCTTACCGACCCCACCATGGGTGGGGTGTCGGCCAGCTTCGCCTTCATCGGCGACGTTGTCATTGCCGAGCCGAACGCTCTGGTGGGTTTCGCCGGTCCGCGCGTGATCGAACAAACCGTCCGACAGACGCTGCCCGAAGGCTTCCAGCGTTCCGAATTCCTGCTCGAGCACGGCGCCATCGACATGATCGTCGACCGGCGCCAGATGCGGGACAAGATCGCCAACCTGCTGACGCTGCTGATGCGAGCACCGGCGGCTTGAGCGTCGTCCCCCGTATCCGACCCGATGAAGATCGAACCGCCGACCGGCACCGCGCCGGGCCCGGATGGCCCGCTCGCGGATTGGCTCGACTACATCGAGCGTCAGCACCCGCAAGCCATCGCCATGGGTCTCGATCGGGTATCGATCGTGCGCGATCGGCTCGGGCTCGTGCTCGCCTTTCCGGTCATCGCCGTGGGTGGGACCAACGGCAAGGGGTCTACGTGCGCGATGCTCGAATCGATTGCCGCTTCTGCCGGCTACCGGACCGGGCTGTACACGAGTCCGCACCTCCTCGCCTACAACGAGCGAGTGCGCATCGATCGAGCGCCCGTTTCCGACCGCCAGCTGTGCGAGGCCTTCGTTGCCGTGGAACGCGCGCGCGGTGGCATAGCGCTGACCTATTTCGAGTTCGGTACGCTGGGCGCCGCGTGGCTGTTTGCACGTGCCGGAATCGACATAGCGATCCTTGAGGTGGGTCTGGGTGGCAGGCTCGATGCGGTCAACGCATTCGATGCGGATTGCGCGATCATCACTTCGATCGGGCTCGATCACATGGATATGCTGGGCCCGACGCGCGAGTCGATCGGGTTCGAGAAGGCAGGAATCTTTCGCGCCGGACGCCCTGCGGTGATCGCCGAACCCGAACCACCGGCTTCGATGCGCGATCACGCCCGCGCCGTCGGTACCCGCTGGATCCAGGTCGGGGTCGACTATCACATCGAGTCCGGAGGGATCCAGTGGCGCTATTCCGGACCGGGGGGGGCCAGGAGTGGTCTGCCGTATCCCGCCCTGCGTGGACAGTATCAGTTGTCCAACGCAGCCGCGGCGATCACGGCGCTGGATACGTTGCGCGATCGGCTCCCCGTATCGGTGAATGCGCTCCGCGAAGGATTGCTGACGACGCAATTGTCGGGACGCTTCCAGGTTCTCCCGGGACGCCCGATGATCATTCTCGACGTCGCGCACAATCCGCACGCGTCCGAGCGACTCGCCGGGGCCCTCGGCGCCATGACCGAAATCGGCAAGACCCACGCAGTATTCGCAATGCTGCGCGACAAGGATATCGAAGGCGTCGTACGGGCCGTCAAGGCGCAGGTGGACTGCTGGTACCTCGCGCCGCTGCCCGGAGTGCGCGGTGGCGGAGTCCAGGTGCTGGAAGCCGCTCTCGACAGTGCAGACGTGTTGGACCGCGTCGAATGTTTCGCGTCCGTCGCCCAGGCGCTGCGCGCAGCGCAAAATTCTGCGCGACTGGATGATAGAATCGTCGTGTTCGGATCGTTTCTCACCGTCGCGCAGGCGCTCGAATTCCTGGAGCGCAACGCCGACTGACCGATGGCACAGCCTGTAACAGACGACGAACTCCAACTCCGAAAACGCGCTCGCCGCCGCCTGGTGGGGGCCATCGTTCTCGTGCTGCTCGTGGTGGTGTTCCTCCCGATGGCGCTCGACAACAAGCCCAGGCCGTTGTCGAAGAACGTGGACATCCAGGTTCCGGCGCTGGATTCGGCAGAGAACAAGTTCCCGGCGGCGGCACCGCCCCCCGCATCGCCATCGGCGGTCCCACAGGAAGCCACAACGGAAGCAAAATCCGCGGACAACGTGTCGGCATCCCCACCTCCCGCGACCGCTTCGCCCACCCCTGTTCCGGAACCGGAACCGGAACCGGCACCGGCACCGGCACCGACAGTGCCACCAGCCGAACCCGAGAAGAAAGCCGAGCCGGCGAAGCAAGTCGAGCTTTCGAAGCCTGCGCCCTCAGTGAAGGAGCCGCGCCGTGAGCCGCCCAAGGCGGCTACAGCCCTGGAGTCTGAAGGCTACGTCATTCAGCTCGGCGCGTTTTCCGACGCTGCCAACGCAAAACAACTTCACCAGAGATTGCGCGCGGCCAGGATGCCCGCCTATCTCGAACCGATCAAGACGCCCCAGGGCCAGAAGACCCGTGTGCGTGTCGGGCCTTTTGCATCGGAAGACGCGGCCGAGAAGGCGCGCCAGAGGTTGCTGAAACTCGCTCTGTCGAAGGGTGATCTCAAGATCGTCAAGCAGGGCGAATGAGCACAACGGAGCCGGGTCCTGGATCGAGTCGCACGCAAAGTGCTATTGATTCACGCTCGACGCCGTTCGCTACCGAGCCGGGCAACCCGAAGGATGGGGGCGCGGACGGGGGTGACTTCCATCCGAGGGAGCACCAGTGACTTGGTTCGACATTGCGGTGCTGATCATTCTGGGCCTGTCCGTGCTCCTGGGCGTGCTGCG
Organism: Burkholderiales bacterium; assembly: GCA_038324085.1. Taxonomy (GTDB): domain Bacteria; phylum Pseudomonadota; class Gammaproteobacteria; order Burkholderiales. The sequence continues at coordinate 26,426 of JBBQHP010000038.1, read as the reverse complement.
CGGTCTCATCAAGGAAGTCATGGCGATAGTCGCATGGGTTGTGGCCTTCGTTCTCGCGCGGCAATTTGCACCGACGGTCGCGAACTGGCTCCCCGTCACGCTTCACCCCGCCGCCTTGCGGTTCGTCGCCGGTTTCGTTTGCGTTCTGCTCGGCAGTTTGCTGCTACTGTGGCTGGTGACGTATTTCGCGACGCAGATCATCCGGGCCCAGGGCTTGACGCTTGCGGATCGCACGGTCGGCGCCATATTCGGACTGGTCCGCGGTGTGCTGATCGTACTTGTCGGCGTGCTGCTCGCCGGGCTCACGACCCTGCCGAGAGAGCCGGGCTGGCGAAACGCATGGTTCTCGGCGCCCTTCGAGGCGCTGGCTGTGTCGGTGAAGGCGTGGTTGCCGGAAGCAGTGAAGACGAGGATCCAGTATGACTGATCGCGGTTCGAGCGCTGGCCGGCGGCTTCCGGCGCAATACGCAGTGCTACGGAGGTAGGGCCCATGTGCGGAATTCTCGGCGTCGTTGCAAAGGGTCCCGTCAATCAGTTGCTATACGACGGACTGTTGGTGCTTCAGCATCGAGGTCAGGACGCGGCCGGCATCGTCACGGCGGAAGGCAGCACCTTCCACATGCACAAGGACAGCGGTCTGGTGCGCGACGTGTTCCGCACCCGCGACATGCGCAACCTGGGCGGCACAATGGGCATCGCGCACTGTCGTTATCCCACCGCAGGCTCAGCGAACAATACCGCCGAAGCGCAACCGTTCTATGTCAATTCTCCCTTTGGAATCGTCCTCGGCCACAACGGCAATCTCACCAATTCCGAACAGTTGAAGCGCGATCTGTTCAGGCAGGACCTGCGCCACGTCAACACCAACTCCGATTCCGAAGTCCTGCTCAACGTACTCGCGCACGAGCTGCAAGACAACGCCAATGGATTTCGGCTGAGTCCGGAGACCATTTTCGCAGCGGTCGCGGGCGTGCATCGCCGCTGCCGCGGGGCTTACGCCGTGGTGGCGAGCATCGCGGGGTACGGACTGCTCGCATTTCGCGACCCCTTCGGCATCCGCCCCCTGGTCGTCGGAGAGGCCGCCACCGAGAACGGCATCGAGTATCTGGTCGCGTCGGAGAGCGTCGCCCTCGACACCCTCGGGTTCAAGCGCGTGCGCGATGTCCAGCCCGGGGAGGCGATCTTCATCGATTTCGACGGACACTTCCACAGTCGCCAGTGTGCGGCCAATCCATCGCTCAACCCCTGCATATTCGAGTTCGTCTACCTTGCGCGCCCGGATTCGGTGATCGACGGCATCTCGGTCTACGAGACGCGGTTGCGTATGGGCGAGAGCCTCGCCGACAAGATCCAGCGCGAGCACCGTGATCTCGACATCGACGTAGTCATGCCGATCCCGGATTCGAGTCGTCCCTCGGCGATGGAACTGGCCAACCGGCTCGGCCTTTCTTACCGCGAGGGATTCATCAAGAACCGCTACATCGGACGCACGTTCATCATGCCGGGGCAGTCGATACGGCGAAAGTCCGTCCGGCAGAAACTGAACGCCATTGGCGTCGAATTCAAGGGCAAGAACGTACTGCTGGTGGACGATTCCATCGTGCGCGGAACCACGAGCCGGGAGATCGTCCAGATGGCCCGGGAATCCGGCGCCAACAAGGTCTACTTCGCCTCCGCTTCGCCGCCCGTGCGTTACCCCAATGTTTATGGAATCGACATGCCGACTTCCCGGGAATTGATCGCCAACGGTCGCGATGACGAGGCGATTGCGCGCGAGATCGGTACCGACCGGCTCATCTACCAGGATCTCGAAGCGCTGGTCAACGACGTGCGATCGGTGAATCCCAAGGTGACCAATTTCGAGACCTCGTGCTTCAACGGTATCTACGTCACCGGAGACGTGACGCCCGAGTACCTGGCCGGCGTCGAAGCCGATCGCAACGACGACGCGCTCGCCCGGCGGCTAGCACTGGCGAGCACTTCCCAGCTCGATCTGAATCTGGTCGAGGCGGGTTGACACCGGACGTCCCCGCCGTCAACATCCCTTACTCACGCGCCGATTTGAGCTTCAGCTTGCGGGCGCGCTACAAATTCGGCTAAAGCGTTGCGGAGAAAATCCCGTTCGCGCCTCTGGCCGAGCGGTTTTTTTTCGTCCGGGAGCCTTTGGCGATGAATGAAGAAGGATTGGAGTTCGATACGCTGGCGGTCCGGTCCGGCATCCATCGCACGGCGTTCCAGGAACATTCCGAAGCGCTGTTCCTGACTTCGAGCTACGTGTTCGAGAACGCGGCCCAAGCAGCGGCCCGCTTCGCTGGAAGCGAAGCTGGCTACGTCTATTCGCGATACACCAATCCGACCGTGACGGCATTCGAGGAGCGCCTCGCTGCCCTGGAAGGCGCCGAATGCTGCGTGGCGACGGCGTCCGGGATGGCTGCAATTCTGGGTTGCACCATGGGGATGATGAAATCGGGCGAGCGTCTGGTGGCCTCACGCAGCCTGTTCGGTGCGACGACCCAGCTGTTCAATAATTTCCTGAAGCGCTTCGGCATCGAGACCGAATACGTCGCGCTCACCGATCTCGACGCCTGGCGCGTTGCAGCAGCGAAGCCGGGCACACGCCTGCTGTTCATCGAATCGCCGTCCAACCCGCTGACGGAAATCGCGGACATTGCAGCACTTGCCCAGATCGCCAAGGATGCCGGCACCCTGCTCGTGGTGGACAACTGTTTCTGCTCGCCGGCGCTGCAGCGCCCACTGGATCTGGGTGCGGACATCGTCATCCATTCCGCCACCAAGTACCTCGATGGACAGGGGCGAGTACTCGGCGGTGCCGTGCTCGGCCGCAGATCCCTCATTCAGGAGCCGCTCATCGCGTATCTCCGCAACGCGGGGGCGACGCTGAGTCCGTTCAACGCCTGGGTGATCCTGAAGGGACTGGAGACACTGAAGCTGCGCATGGAGGCCCAGTCGCGCGCGGCGCTGGACCTCGCCGTCTGGCTGGAAGCGCATTCCCGCGTGGCGCGGGTGTTCTATCCGGGCCTGTCCTCCCATCCTCAGCACGAACTCGCTCGACGCCAACAAAGTAGTGGCGGCGCGATCGTATCCTTCGAAGTCAAGGGTGATCGCGCGGCCGCTTGGCGCGTGGTAGATTCGACGCGCGTCATCTCGATCACCGCCAATCTGGGCGATACCAAGAGCACGATCACGCATCCGGCGAGTACCACGCACGGACGAATCTCTGCGGAAGTCCGTGCCGCCGCGGGCATCCGTGAGGGTCTGTTGAGAGTTGCTGTCGGCCTGGAAGCCATTGCAGATCTCAAGGTCGATCTCGCACGCGGACTCGACGCCTAGCTGCACGACGTTCAGGCGGCGGCGTTCTCCAGCTATCATCGCGCACATGCGCATCGCCATCGGTGGTTTTCAGCACGAGACCAACACGTTCGCCCCCAGCAAGGCGGATTTCGACGCGTTCGCGCGCGGCGGAGGCTGGCCACCTCTCCTGAAGGGACCAGAGATCTTCGACGGCGTGGCGGGGATCAACTTGCCGATCGCGGGCTTCGTCGACGCAATGAAGTCCCGACATCAGCTCGTGCCCACGGCATGGGCGGCAGCGAGCCCGTCGGCGCACGTGACCGAGGACGCGTTCGAGCGCATCGCAAACATGATCGTGGACGGCATCCGTAGCGCAGGTCCATTGGATGCGGTCTATCTGGATTTGCACGGCGCCATGGTTACCGAACATTTCGACGATGGCGAAGGTGAGTTGCTGGCCAGGGTGCGCGCGATTGTCGGACCTGCCGTGCCGATACTTGCGAGTCTCGATCTGCACGCCAATGTCACACGGCGCATGGTCGCGAGCGCCGAGGCGTTCGTAGCCTATCGAACCTATCCGCACGTCGACATGGCCGAAACTGGGGCGCGGACTGCCGCGTTGCTGCAGCGCCGCTTCGACGGCGGGCCGAGACCCCATGTCTCGATGCGACGGGTGCCGTTCCTGATCCCGCTGGGGTCGCAATGCACGATGCTCGAGCCGACGCAGTCGATCTATCGGGAACTGCCCGGCGTCGAAGGACGCGGGGTGGCGACGGCGTCATTCACCCCGGGGTTTCCGGCGGCAGATTTCCCGGAGTGCGGACCGGTCGTGTTCGCGTACGGTGACGATGCGGAGGCTGTAGCCGTAGCTGCCGACCGGTTGCTCGAGGCAGTGGTCGCGCGCGAATCGGCCTTCGAACTGGAAATATTGACGCCGGAGGCGGGCGTGCGGCGGGCGATCGCCATTGCGGCTCGGGCAGTGCGACCCGTTGTGATCGCCGACACGCAGGACAACCCCGGAGCGGGCGGCAATTCGGATACTACCGGCATGCTGCGCGCTCTCGTGGGTGCGGATGCGCAGCGCGCCGCCATCGGCTTGATCGTGGATCCCGAGGCGGCCCGCGCAGCCCACGCCGCCGGCGAAGGGGTTTACGTCGAGCTCGCCCTCGGCGGGAAATCACGCGTTCCGGGCGACACACCGTTTCAGGGACGGTTCTGCGTAGAGCGCCTCTCCGATGGTCGCTTCACCTGCACGGGTCCGTTCTATCGCGGGGCACGGATGGCCCTCGGGCCCTCCGCCTGCCTGCGCATCGGCGGTGTGCGGGTCGTGGTTGCCTGCGAGAAGCCGCAACTGGCCGATCAGGAAATGTATCGCTTCGTCGGCATCGAACCGACGCGGGAAGCAATCCTCGTCAACAAAAGCTCGGTTCACTTCCGGGCTGACTTCGCGCCGATCGCCGAGGAGATCCTGGTGTGCAAGGCGCCGGGCCCGATGCTGGCTGATCCGGCGGATTTTCCGTGGAAGCGGCTCGCCCCGGGGTTGCGCATCAGGCCGAACGGACCCGCCTTCGCTCCCTGATTCAGCGGTGCTGACTATCGAACGGCCAGCGTCCGCGCCAGAACTGCAGGAGGAAGAAGCCGCCCGCGAGACCGCCCAGATGCGCGAAGTGGGCCACCCCGGACTGCGTTCCCGTGACGCCGAGAACCAGTTCCAGCAATCCATAGAGGACCACGAACCATTTCGCAGGCATCGGAATGGGCGGGATCAGGAGCATGACGATCCGCCGCGGGAACAGCAGTCCATACGCGAGCAGCAGGCCGAAGACGCCGCCTGAGGCGCCGACGGTCGGATAGGGCGGCGCACTCGTTAGATTCATTACCAGAAGCTGCGCCAGTGCGGCGGTGATCACGCAGGTGAGGTAATACTGGAGATACCGGCGCCAGCCCAGTGCACGCTCGACGTCCCGGCCGAACATCCAGAGCGCGAGCATATTGAATGCGACGTGCATGAAGCTGCCATGGAGAAAGCCGTATGTGAGCAGCTGCCAGATCTCGAAGCTGGGGACCATCGGCTGATCCAACTGCGCCGGTGGCCAGAGCGCGAAATTTGCCTCGATCCCGTAGCCGAAAATGCCTTGCAGCGCGAATACGACAATATTGAGCCCGAGCAGGGCCTGGGTGACAGGTGGCAAGGCGTGTCCTTATTGGGGCCGGTGCGAGCGCACGGCGGCGGGAGCGGATCAGGTGGCGCGCTGAATCCCGATTTTCAAGGCTGGCGCCGGATGATACCCGTCCCGGGAGCGCGCTGGACCGATCGGCCCGGCAGTGGCACTCTGGTGAACATGAGCACCGGACCCATTCTAGGAAGGCGGGAGTTTCTGTTGAGGGGTGGAGCCCTTGTGACGGCCGGAATGGTTTCAGGCGCTTCGGCCGGGGAAAAGTTCGATCTCGCGATCCTTGGTGGTGAGGTTATCGACCCGAGTCAGAACCTGCGGGCGCGCCGGGATGTCGGCATCCGTTGGGGACGCATCGCTGCGGTCGATCCGAGCATCGATCCGGCCCGCGCCCTGCAGTCGATCGACGCCGCCGGGAACCTCGTTGTCCCCGGCCTCGTCGACCTCCATGCCCATGTTTATCCCCAAGGCTCGGCGTTGGGACTACCCGCCGATGAACTCGCGCCCTATACGGCGACCACGACCTATGTATCGGCCGGCGACGCCGGCGCCGGAAACTTCTCGGCCCTCCGCCACCACATCATGGCGCAGGCCCGGTCTCGCATCTTCGCGTTCGTGAACATTTCACGCATTGGACTGGCCGGCTTTCCGGTCGGTGAGGCGCTCAACATCGACTATGCCGACGTCGATGCGGCCGCCAAGACCGTCGCGGAGAATGCGGATGTGGTCCTGGGCGTGAAAGTTCGTATCTCGAAGAGCGTTGTCGGCGCCAACGGCCTCGAACCGCTGGATCGTGCAATCGCCGCGGCCACGCTCGCGGGCACTGGCGCGCGCGTGATGTGCCATATCGGCGATGCCCCCGGCGACCTGTCCGCGTTGCTGGATCGGCTTCGCCCCGGGGACGTCCTGACACATACCTACAGCGGCGCGGGAAACAATATCGTGCAGGCAGGCCGGCTGCTCCCGGCCGCGGTGGCTGCGCAAGGGCGTGGCGTGATCATCGATGTCGGACACGGTGGCGGCAGTTTCGACTTCACCATTGCGGCAGCGGCGATGGCGCAAGGTCTCATGCCCGATACGATCAGCAGCGACATTCACGCGGTCAGCGGCAACACACCCGGCCAGCCTTACCTGCCCTGGGTGATGAGCAAGTTCCTGAGTCTCGGGTTGGACCTCGAGCAGGTCGTCGCCATGGCGACCCACAATCCTGCTCGAGTCATAGGGCGGGTCGATAAACTCGGGACCCTGCAGGTCGGCGCTCCAGCCGACGTGTCGATCCTCAAACTGCTCGATGAGCCGGTGGATTTCGTCGACACGCGCGGTCATCATCGCACTGGCAAGCGGTGGCTCAAGCCTATGCACACCGTTCGTGCGGGCAGACCCTTCGGGCGGCCGTATCCGATGCCGTTCGCCTATCCCTGAATGGTCGCGACGCATCACCTGCCGTAGAATCCGCGAGAACGACAGGGAGATAGCGGTGATCGATCTTTACTTCGCGCCTACAGCCAATGGTTATCGCGCCACCGTCGCCCTCGAGGAATGCGGGCTGTCCTATCGCCTCCATAGTCTGGACATCGCCAAGGGCGAAGCGCGGACGCCCGAGTTTCTCGAGATCAACCCGGCGGGATTGATCCCGGTGATCGTGGATCATGAGGGCCCCGGCGGTACACCGATGACGCTGGCCCAGTCGGCCGCGATCATCATGTATGCCGCCGAGAAGTCCGGCCGTTTTCTACCGACCGAAGGCGTGGCCCGCTGGGTTGCCCTGCGCTGGTTGATGCAGGCGGCGAGCGACGTCGCAGGTACCAGCGGTGCCCTGTTCAGAATCGAGAACTCCGTACCTGACAAGAGCGTCGCAAGTGCCGACTACTTCAAGAGCAGGCTCGTCAACTTTTTCCGTGATTGCGATCGCGAATTGCAGGGGCGCGAATTCCTGGCCGGGGAACTCAGTGTGGCGGACTTGATGCTCTACCCGGGCTTCGTGGCGCGGAAACGGCTCCTGGATGCAGCAGGCGGATGTGCCAATCTCCAGCGCTGGGGCGCTGTCATGGCGGCACGCCCGGCCGTTCAACGGGGCATGAACCCCGGCCATTGAAGATCATGGGGCTCCTGAGCGGCAAGCGACCGGCGGATCTTGGGGTTCGCGACGGCAGGATGAAGCCACCACCCTCATCGCCCAACTGTGTCAGCAGCCAGGCGACAGGCGGCTACCACGCGATTGCGCCACTCGCCTATCGTGATAGCGCTGGCGCCACGATGAAGGCCCTGGCAGACCTCGTTCGCGCCTCGGCTCGTACCCGCATCGTCACCCAGACCACCGACTACCTGTACGCGGAGTACGAGAGCGCTCTGCTGGGTTTCGTCGACGATGTCGAGTTCTGGTCTCCGCCAGGGACCAAGGTGATCCATGTCCGCTCGGCTTCGAGACTGGGTTATAGCGATCTGGGAGCCAATCGCGCGCGTATCGAGGATATCCGCACACGGCTCGCTGCCACCGGGGTGTAGCCATCGCCGTCCCAGTTTTGCGTCAGGTGGCATGTTCCCTGTCAGGCTTCCAAGCTAGGCGAGAAAATCACTATCCTGAATCGAAACCAGTTCCGCGCCGCTACCCGAAGGCGTATCGAAAACACCTTGCGTCAAAGCGGCGCCGCGCGTGGCAGTAGTGCCGCAAATCGCCTGGCGACGCTGTTTCCAAGCTTCGCCAGCAGAGGGAGCGATGGTTCGCGTACCGCGAGGGTCGTGGGCTCAAGGGCAGTGATCAGGGTCAGGCCCGAGTAGTCGATGGTGTGCGACTCGCCGGAGCCGACGATGAAATCTTTCACGTAGTTGTCCTGCGTGATCCAAAGCGCGCCGGTGAGGCAGCTGACACGCACGCCTTGCGCATCGCGGAGCGCGACCATGCCGTCACGCGCGAGAACCAGATTCGAAGCATTCAATTCGATGTTCATGACATCTCCTTCCGTGCTCGCGCCGGTGGATCGGATTGACCGCGCCGCTATTCGCGAGAATCATTGCAGCTTCGATTCTCCGGGCTACGACGCCTGGGTACAAACGACAATTTGGAATGCTTGTCATGATCCCACCGCATGGCTGACTCCTCGCGTCGCCTGCCTTCACTCGATTTGCTCAAGGGTTTCGAGTCGGCCGCCCGCCATCTCAACTTCACGCACGCTGCGGACGAGCTGTATCTGACGCAGTCGGCTGTCAGCCGGCAGGTTCAGACCCTCGAAGAAAACCTGGGTGTGAAGCTGTTCGTCCGTCAGCGGCGAGGCCTCGTGCTAACCCCGGAAGGGCATCGTCTGCGCGAGGCCGTGCAGGCCGCGTTGTCGCAGATACGCGACGCGATCGACAGTCTCGCACCACGGGGCGCGCCGCGTGGCGTCACGGTGACTTCGACAATGGCTTTCGCGTCCCTGTGGTTGATCCCGCGGCTGGGCAAGTTTCAGCAACTCCACCCCGATGTCGACGTGCGCATCGCCGCCAACGATCGCGTACTCGACCTCGACCGGGAGCACATCGACCTGTCGGTTCGTTATGGGTCCGACGATTCACCGCCACCCGGTGGACAATTGGTGTTTCGGGAGGAACTGGTTCCGATCTGCTCGCCCGCCTTGCTGGAGCGGACCGGAAAGCCACTTCGTCGACCGGAGGATTTGCGTCACCACGTGCTGTTGAGGATCGAAGATCCGGTCAACCCGGCACTCTGGCTGTCCTGGAACATCTGGTTCGATGCGGCGAAAGTGCCGCGGGTGAAGCCCGCTGGATCAATCGCCTTCAACTATTTCGATCAGCTCATGCGGGCGGCGCTGGCCGGTCACGGCGTGGCGTTGGGCCGTCTTCCGCTCATCCGGGAGTTCCTCGACGAAGGCAGCGTGATCATTCCGTTCGACGTGCGGGTCGTCTCCCGCCGCTCGTACTGGTTGCTGGTAGCGCCCGCTTCGCAAGGCCGCAGCGAGGTGCAGCGCTTTGCCGACTGGCTGTCCACCGAGGCGACTGGGAGTGCCTCGGAAACTCCAAGTGGTACCCCGAACCAGGTGAGGAATGCCACTTGAACGCCCGTGGCGCCGCTCCTGCAGTCATTCATCGAATCCCATTTCCAGATTGACCGCGGTGACCGCGAGATTGACTTCCGGATCGTAGTCATCGTCTTGTTCCGGAAGGACGTCGTCATCTTCGAAGGACCAGCGGTCTGGTGCTTCGTCGCCGAGGGTGCGGGTGCGCTCCGCGAGCGCGGCCGAAAAAGCCTTCTCCAATGTCTGACGCGTCATCATGGTTTGTTCCTCCAGGTTGATTGCGCGGATTCGAGCACGCGGAACGGATGCTGCACTGGGCCGGTATGACAAGGGGGTCCTCGGAATAGGGGTTGCCCGGCGCTCGGCTCTTGGTACCATCCGACGCTACCGTGTTTCCAAGCGAGGTTGCCATGGCAGAAGTCGCCGTCCTCACCGAAGCCCTCAAGCGGACCCTGCGTCTGCGCCGTCTCAACTACGGACACGTCGCGACCGAACTGGGCCTGAGTGAGGCCAGCGTGAAACGCCTGTTTTCGCGTGGCGGATTCACGCTCGAGCGATTCGAGCAGGTCTGCTCGCTGGCCGGCACCACCTTGGGCGAGCTGGCCCGGGACACGGTCCGCGGCAACGACGTGGTCTCGCAGCTGACGCCCGACCAGGAGCGCGAAATCATGAGCGATCGCAAGCTCTTGATGGTTGCCGTGTGTGTGCTGAATCACCTCACGCTCGACGAGATCGTTCGCACCTACGAGATCACCAAGGCCGAGGGGATCAAATTCTTGCTGTGCCTGGAGAGCATCCGTTTTCTGGAGTTGTTGCCCGAGAATCGGGTGCGACTTCTCGTCACGCATACCTTCTCGTGGCTACCCAACGGGCCGATCCAGCAATACTTCAAGGCGCGCGCGCAGAACGAGTTCTTTCGCGCCCGCTTCGATGGTGAGCACGAGGTGATGTTGCTGGTAAATGGCCTGCTCTCGAGCGGTACCCAGTCGGTACTGCTATCCAAGCTGAAACGTCTGGCTAACGAATTCGGCGAACTGCACGAGGACGAAAAGCACCTGGCCTTGGGCGAGCGCAGGCCGACGACCTTGCTGCTCGCCATGCGACCGTGGGAGCTCGACGAGTTTCGCGAGCTACGCCGCCCCAAGACCCAGGTACGCCCTGCGCCGCCGGTTCAGCGAGTGAACCTTGGCCGCCGACGCTAGCCAAGGTTCCGGTGGGCAATGGACGCGTCAGTACACGGCCGACAATCTTGGTAGGAAGAAATCGACCGACGGCGGGGATGCTCCATCCGCGCACTCCACACCACTGCTGATCGTCAGTGTTCGGTATGCGGTGCGCCGCAGCAATGCTTGAATTTCTTGCCGCTGCCGCACACGCACGGATCGTTGCGACCGATCTTCGGCGTCTCGCGTCGCAATGTTTGCGGGCGTCGCTTCTCGAGCCAGTAGTCGTAGGCATCCTGTACCGCCGTCGGAAGTTCTTCCCGGCAACTGGCGATGAGTTCTGCTTCCTCGGTCGGCTCGAGTGCCAGTGATTCGCGCAGGACCGGATCGTGTTCCAGACCACCCGCAAGGATCAGGAACGGGAACAGCAGATCTTCGACTTCGTCGACGTCACCGGCGTCTTCCCACGCCGGCTCGGCCAGATCCACCCCTTCGAGATAGCCCAGTGCCCACATGGCATAGTCATGCTCATCGCTGCCCTCGGTAACGGGATAGAGCAGCGGGTCGATGCCGTGACCTTCCAGCAGATCGAGAGCGATCTCATTGTAGAACCGCATCAGGAGATCGAGCGCCTCGCGTGCCTGATCCAGCGCGTCCCAATCTTGCCCTTCGCCGAGCGCGACCGGCAGCCATCGACTCGGCAGGATGATCTCGGGCGCACTCAAGATCCCTGACAGGAAACCTTGCATGGCGTCGAGCGGCATCGCACGCTCCCCGAAAATGTCGCTGGCGAGCAATCCTTCGAGTCGATCGAGTTCCGTCTCCGAAAGCGGAACATTGCGCGGGTCGTGCACGATGCGGAACGAATCAGGTCGCGATCAATCGGTCCGGCGGGTGGACCCGCCCAGCAACGCGGCGACCGGACGATCCTCGCGAGCGTCGGATTTCCGCGGCGCCGTGGCATTCGAGGCATTGCCATCGCGGCGCCGATCATCATTTCGAAACGGTTTCGCATTGGCTGGGCGAGGATCGCGGAATACCTTGCCGGAGGATGGAAACTGCGACGACGCATTCGACGACGGCTGCCGGTCATCGTCTCTCGGGCGCGGATCCTGAACCGTCGCGGGTCGCGCGAGGCGCGACGTAGAGTGACCGACGTTGCCACGAATCCCGGTGTTGCTCTTTGCATTCGCGGGCCGCCGGCCGCGGGCATCGCGGGCCCGCGACGTGTCCGATCCTGGGCGGCCATTCCGGGGCTCGTCCGGCTCCGATGGTGCCGTGCCGGGTTCGAATCCCGGCACGACCTGCCGTTCGAGTCGTCGCTTGAGGAGTTTCTCGATATCCGCGAGCAGCGGCATTTCTTCGCTGGACACGAGGGAGATCGCTTCACCGGTGCTGCCTGCGCGCCCGGTGCGACCGATGCGATGGACGTAGTCTTCCGAAACATTCGGCAGGTCGAAATTCACGACGTGTGGCAGTTCCTCGATGTCGAGCCCACGGGCAGCGATATCGGTCGCTACCAGTACTCGCACCGAGCCCGCCTTGAAGCCGGCAAGCGCTCGAGTGCGCTGCGGCTGGCTCTTGTTCCCGTGAATCGCATCGGCCTGAATGTTCTGTTTCGTCAATTGTTGCGCGAGGCGGTTCGCGCCGTGCTTGGTGCGGGTGAACACCAGCACCTGCTCCCAATTGCCGCTCGAGACGAGGTGCGCTAGAAGATCACGCTTGCGCGCCTGATCGACGAGATGAATACGCTGCGCGACCAGTTCCGATTCCTGGTTGCGGCGGGCCACTTCGATGAGCGCGGGATTGTCCAGCAAGTCTTCGGCGAGCTTGCGAATCTCGTCGGAGAACGTGGCCGAGAACAGCAGGTTCTGGCGGCGGGTGGGCAACAGGGCGAGGACACGCCGGATATCCCGGATGAAGCCCATGTCGAGCATGCGGTCGGCTTCGTCGAGCACGAGGATCTCAACGCGTCCGAGATCTACGGTCTTCTGCTGCACATGGTCGAGCAGGCGGCCGGGCGTGGCGACCAGAATGTCGACGCCGCGCGCGAGCGCGTCCACTTGGGGTTGCATGCCGACACCGCCATAAACCAGCGTCGAGCGCAGGGGCAGGTACTTGCCGTACGTGCGCACGCTTTGCTCGATTTGTGCTGCGAGTTCGCGTGTCGGCGTGAGCACTAGCGCGCGCACCCGGTGACGTGCCGTCTTGTTGCCGTCGCCCGCATCTGCGGCGAGCCGTTGCAGCATGGGCAGCGTGAATCCGGCGGTCTTGCCGGTTCCGGTCTGCGCGCCAGCGAGCACGTCGCGCCCCTGGAGGATGACGGGAATGGCCTGGGCCTGGACGGGGGTCGGGGTTTCGTAACCGTGATCGGAAACGGCGCGAACCAACTCGGGCTGCAAGCCGAGTGCTGCGAAAGACTGACTCAAAAGAGATTCTCCTGGGATCGGCCTGCCGCGGCTTGGGGCCACGGTTCCGGTTCAGGACAATCGAATGGCTGGGGACTGGTGGGCAGCGGGGAAGCCGCCTCGGGGTAAAAACGCGGCTGACCGGTAACAGCAGCGTGCTAACCTTCGGCGGCGAATATACAGGGTTTCGTTGTGCAAGTGTCCGTTGATTCGCCTCGAAAACCTGCGCCCGATACCGGGCGCGCACTCGCGATCTTGCGCGAGACTTTCGGCTACGCGGAATTTCGTGACGCGCAGGCCGAGATCGTCGAATGTGTGGCGGGAGGTCGCGACGCGCTGGTCCTGATGCCCACCGGTGGCGGCAAGTCGTTGTGCTACCAGATTCCGTCCCTGCTCCGTCCCGGGACCGGCGTCGTGGTTTCTCCGTTGATCGCGCTGATGCAGGATCAGGTGGCGGCGTTACGCCAGGCGGGCATTCGCGCGGCTGCCCTCAATTCGGCCCTGGACGCCGCGGAGTCCAGGGCCATCGAGGCAGCCCTGCTGGGCGGTGAACTCGATCTCGTCTACGTGGCGCCGGAACGCCTGAACACCCCGCGTTGCCTCGAGCTGCTTCAGCGCATTCCGATCGCGCTGTTCGCCATCGATGAGGCGCACTGCGTGTCGCAATGGGGTCACGATTTTCGTCCCGAGTATCTGCAGTTGTCGGTGTTGCACGAGCGCTTTCCCGATGTGCCACGGGTGGCGCTCACCGCCACGGCGGATCCGCAGACCCGCGCCGAGATCATCGTGCGTCTCGCACTCGACGATGCGCGCGTGTTCGTCTCGAGTTTCGATCGCCCCAATATCCGCTATACCATCGTCGACAAGGACGATCCGAGAGCACAGTTGCTGCGTTTCATTGGCGAGGACCATCCCGGCGAAGCCGGAATCGTGTATTGCCTGTCCCGACGCAAGGTCGATGAAACGGCCGCGTGGCTCGCCGGTCATGGAATTGCCGCGTTGCCGTATCACGCGGGAATGGACACCGCGACGCGGGCTGACCATCAAGCGCGGTTCCAACGCGACGAGGGAATCGTGATGGTCGCGACCATCGCTTTCGGCATGGGCATCGACAAACCGGACGTGCGTTTCGTGGCGCACCTCGATCTGCCGAAGAGCATCGAGGGCTACTATCAGGAGACGGGCCGAGCGGGTCGCGACGGTATGCCCGCTGACGCCTGGATGACCTATGGCCTGGCCGACGTCGTCCAGCAGCGACGATTGATCGACCAGTCGGATGCGGGCGTCGACTACAAGCGCGTCGCCACGGCCAAGCTCGATGCCTTGCTGGGTCTCTGCGAGACCGCAAGTTGCCGGCGGGTGCGCTTGCTTGCCTATTTCGGCGAGGCGAGCTTTGCGTGCGGCAATTGCGACACCTGTCTGGAACCCCCGGTGACGTGGGATGCCACTGAGGCGGCACGCAAGGCATTGTCCGCCATCTACCGTACGGGGCAGCGATTCGGGGCAGTGCATCTGATCGAAGTACTGCGTGGCAAGGGTTCCGAGCGGATCTCGAAATGGGGGCACGACCGCCTCGCCGTATTCGGTATCGGTGCCGACCTCGACGACATCGCGTGGCGAAGCGTATTCCGCCAGCTCGTCGCCTTGGGCTTCGCCGAGGTCGATCACGAAGCGCACGGGGCATTGAAACTGGCCGACGCCAGCCGCCCGGTCTTGAAAGGCGAGCAGCGCGTAGACATGCGGCGCGTCATCGAGTCCGGCCGAGCACGCCGACCCAAACGCGCGCCGGTGAGCCTCGACCTGCCTGCTGCCGACCTGTCACTGATGGACCGCTTGCGCGCCTGGCGTCTGGGGCAGGCGCGTTCGCAGGCTGTTCCACCTTACGTGATATTCCACGACCGAACGCTGGCCGAAATAGCGAGCGCGAAACCGCGCAATCTGGCCGCCCTGGGTGGGATAGCGGGGATCGGGGCCAAGAAGCTCGAGCGCTATGGAGCGGACTTGCTCGCGGTGCTTGCGTCTGACGCATAGCCAGCCGAAGATTCGATTCGAAGACTCTAATAGGGACAGGACTTCCTTGAAATTCGTACGGGACAACGCTTCAGGGAAGAGGTCGTTGTGGATCATCGCAATGCTGGCCGGTCATTGCGTTCCATCGATCGTGCTCGCCCAGACTTCAGCCGACACCGTGACACGCTGCATCTTCGATATTGGCGAGTTTGGCAACGAGGCCGTCGACATGTGCGTCAGGCAGGATCTCGCCGCCGAAAAGGAACTGAAGAACTATCCGCGGGAAGCCGACGAGCTGATCGCGGATTGCAGCACGCGGATGAAGGCCGGCGGATGGGTGATGGTAAAGAAGTGCGTCGACCGCGCGCTCGCCAAACCTTCCGAGGCGCGCTGACGAGACCTGGAGTGGCAAAGCGTGGCGGGTTCGGTGGCTTCGATGAGCCTTCCTGGCGGCATCGAATTTCCGAGCGCACAACCGGAGACACTTCCCAGCTCAGTAAAGGCGCTCGATGCCCTCCGACAAGCGCACCTCGACCAGCGTTGGCCCCTTGGCGGCGAGGGCCGATTCCAACGCCCTTTCGGTCTCGTCAGCGCGGGTGACGCGCACGCCTTCGCAGCCGAAACCCCGTGCCAGCGTGGCGAAATTCACGCCTCCGACGTCTTGCCCGGGCGCGCCGGGGATGCCGAGCATTCCACCGAAGGATTTCAGCGCCCCGTATCCCCCGTTGTTGAAGATCACGAACGTGATGGGCAGCGCGTGTTCCATCGCCGTCCAGAGGGCCTGGATCGAGTAGAGGCTGGAACCGTCTCCGACGATGCAGATGACCTTGCGCTGCGGTTCAGCCAACGCCACGCCGACGGCAGCGGGCACTGCCCATCCCAGCCCGCCGCTCGCGCCGGCGTAGAAGCCGCCGCTCGTTCGGATCGGCAGGAACTCGCGCAGCACCCCCCGGTGCGTCGGCGCTTCCTCGACCACGATCGCGTCGCGCGGCATGAGGCGCGAGATGGTCGCCATCAGCCATGCGCCCGTCGGATTGTCGCTGACCGTCGGCGCGGCAGGTTTGACGCGTCCTGAAGCCGGTGCGCGGATCTGTGGGCGAAGCATTCCGAGCAATTGCGACATCCCGAGGCGCAGGGAGCACCGCACGCTGGCACCCACTGGCGAGCGCGCGGCCCATTCGGGATCGTCGGTGAGTTGCCATAGCAACACTCCCGGTGGCGCAAACTCGCCCGGGGTGTGTACGTGGTAGGTGAACACGGGCGCGCCGAGAACCAGTATGAAGTCATGTCCGGATAGTTTGGTCGCGAGCTGCGACCGTACGGGCGGCAGGTGCCCGGCAAAAAGTCGGTGATCTTCCGGAAAACTCGCCCGACCCGACATCGGGCTCGCCCACACGGGTGCCTCGAGACGCTCTGCGAGTTCGACTGCTAAGGCCCACGCATCATCCTGGTCGACCGCAGCCCCGACTACGATCACGGGTCGGTGGCTGATGCTCAGCGCAGCGGCGAGCGCCGAAAGCGCTGCCGGGTCCGGAGCGATATCGAACGCCACGCGCCGCGGTTCCATGGGCGTCGTGGCTTCGTCCCAATCGTCCTCGGGCACCGACACGAAAGTGGGGCCACAGGGCTTCTGCATCGCCAGGTAATACGCCCGTGCGATCGCGGCGGGGACATCCGCCGCGCGCGCTGGCTCGACACTGAACTTGACGTAGGGTTTCGGAAACTCTGCTGCCTGGGACGCGTACAGATACGGATCGGTCGGGAACATGGCTCGCGTCTGCTGGCCCGCGGTGATCACGAGTGGCGTCTGGTTGCGATAGGCCGTGAACACGCTGCCCAATGCGTGGCCGACACCTGCAGCCGAATGCAGATTGACGAAAGCCGCATTTCCGGTGGCTTGCGCATAGCCGTCCGCCATCGCCACACAGCAGGATTCCTGCAGCCCGAGCACGTAGCGAAAGTCGGCAGGCCAGTCGCGGAAGAACTTGAGCTCAGTGGAGCCGGGATTGCCGAAAATGGTCGTCATCGCCTGGGCGCGCAGGAACGCGTGAACTGCCTCGCGAACCGACGTGTTCGAGGTGCTCACGACAGTGCTCCGGCGGCCGTCTGCAATCCGAGCGGCGTGCTGCCTGGAGTTTCGACAACGATCGACCGGCACAGTATCTGGGGAGCGATTCGGACAGGGACGATCATCGGAGGTCTCCATGCAAGCCTTGAGTTCTGGTCGACGCAGCGCGCAGGCAAGAATCCTCGGCGCGGCCGAGCAAGAGTCAAATAAAAGCACGGAGTCGACTGAGGCGAATATGTGCGCCCCGGCACTTCTGGCTAGTGCGGCAAGAGCCGTATCCGTGAAACCCCGACGCCATCTACCCGCAGATATTCCCCGCCCTCATACCAGTCCGCGAGCACCCAGCGCTCGCAGCGGCGCCCGTCGACGACATGTTCATGGCGCGCCGGGCGGTGGGTATGGCCGTGGATCAGGCGCGGCGGATACTCCGCCAGGCGCAACGCGTCATCCACGGCGGCGGGTGTGACATCCATGATTTCCGCCGACTTCTCCTGCTTCTGCTCGTCGCTTTCCGCGCGAACCTGACCGACCTGCTGGCGACGTGCTGCCACAGGCAGGCAGAGGAACTGGCGCTGGACTTCGGGATTGCGCACGTGCGCCCTGAACGCCTGGTAGGCGCGATCGTCCGTGCACATCGTGTCCCCATGCATGAGCAGGGTGCGCACGCCGTAGAGATCAAGCACGGACGGGTCCGCCAGGATTTCGGCCTGGGTTGCCGCCGCGAATCCCGTACCCACGAGGAAATCTCGATTGCCGTGCATGAAGCGCACTGATGTGCCGGCGCCCGCCAAGCGACTCAGCGCGTCGATCACAGTGCGGTTGAGTGGTTCGTCGAGCGTGTCGTCACCGAGCCAGAACTCGAACAGGTCGCCCAGGATGTATAGCGACTGCGCCGGAGCGGCCGTCTGTTGCAGGAATCGCAGAAGCAGGTCAGTGATGCCAGGCCGGGATGCGGAGAGATGCAGATCACTGATGAATAGCGCGTGCGGAGCGGCGCCGTTCATGCTCGAGCCTTCAGTCAATCACTTCCGCGCTCTTGATCACGACATCATCGACCGGAACGTCGCGATGGAAGCCCTTGTTCCCGGTAGTCACCTTGCGGATCTTGTCGACGACATCCTGGCCTTCGACGACTCTGCCGAATACACAGTAGCCAAACTCTTGTGCGGTTGCAGCGCGGAAGTCGAGAAAATCGTTGTTGCCGACGTTGATGAAGAACTGGCTCGAAGCCGAATGGGGATCGGGCGTCCGCGCCATGGCGACGCTGTATGTCACGTTCTTGAGGCCATTGTCGGCCTCGTTCTTGATGGTCTCCCGCGTGGGCTTCTGCTTCATGCCGGGTTCGAATCCACCGCCCTGCACCATGAATCCGTCGATCACACGGTGGAACACCGTGTTGTCATAGTGCCCATCCTTCGCGTACTGCAGAAAATTGGCCACGGTGAGCGGCGCCTTGGCGGCATCCAGTTCCAGTGTGATGGTGCCGAGCGAAGTGTCCAGTCTGACCATAGTGGCCGATTCCTCAATTGGCTGGGAGGACGCGGGCGTCCTCGATGACGATGGGGGTCTTGGGTACATCCGTCGGAAATGGTCCTGCCTGCCCGGTCGGAACCGCGACGATCTTCTGCGCGACATCCATGCCCTTGATCACCTTGCCGAAGACGCAGTAGCCGTAACCACTCCGACTCGGGGCCTTGTAGTCGAGAAAGGCGTTGTCCGCAACGTTGATGAAGAACTGCGCCGTAGCGGAATGGGGATCGGGTGTTCGGGCCATGGCCAGCGTTCCAGAGGAGTTGAGCAGGCCATTTGCAGCTTCGTTCTTCACGGGCTCGCGCGTGGGCTTCTGCTGGAAGTCCTGGCTGAAGCCACCGCCCTGGATCATGAATCCCGGTATGACGCGATGGAAGATCGTGCCATTGTAGAAACCGTCGTTCACGTATTTCAGGAAGTTCTCCACCGTCTTGGGCGCCTTGTCCGGATACAACTCGATGATGAGAACGCCGGCGGTGGTTTTCAGTTCGACCTGGGGATTGGCCGCCAGAGCGGGGATAGCGAGCAGTGCCGTGACGATCGATGCCACGGCGAGATGCAGGAAGCGCATGGTGACAAGGGCCTCAGGGTGGGTATTGCGAAGAAAAGCGCTAGGCCGCGCCTTCGTACACGATCTTCCAGCGAGCGCCCTCGCGCATCCAGTACTGCCGCTTCTTCATGACGTTCGACAGGTTGCTGCTGGAATAGTCCTGTGTGAAGGTAACTACCGCGAGTGGCTCAGGTCCCGGGTACAGGAACATGCTGACGCCTTCGAGTTTCACCTTGACCCAGCTCTTGCCGGAATTGACGGCGCGCTTCTGAGCTGCCCATTCCGCGAAATTTGCGCCACCAGTGGAGAAGCTCGACGCGTAGTTCGCGAGATAGTCGTCTGTCTGCAGGCTCTCCCAGTCCTTCCGCCAGCGTTCGAAGGATGATTCCAGACTCGTGCGGACGCGCTCCAGGTCTTGTTCCGCGACCCAGTCCACCCCGCCCGAAATGATCACCGGCGTGACACCGATCTGCAGTTCCCGGGCAATCGCTCCGAGATCCTCATTGGTCAGCACGACGCACCCGTCCGAAGCGCGCGGCGGTCGGCTATAGGTATTGCGCGGTGTGCCATGCAGCCAGATCCCGTGGCCGTCGCGCCCTTGCTTGCGATCCCACTCATTCGGATAACTGATCGGGTAAGCGCCCGTCCCGTAGAAGTCCCCCACCTTGCTGATCGGCAGGCTACCGGTTACCTGGTAGACGCCGAGCGGGGTTTTCTTGTCACCTTCGCGAACCTTGTCGGTTCCGTTCTTGCCGATGGTGATGTAGTAGTCCGCCACGTACTGAGGAGTCCCGTTACGGTTCTCGAACACGTATAGCGAGGAACGCGACGTGTCCACCACGAGGGCAAACTTCTGTTCGGGCGCGAGTTTGAGCAGGTAGCGCGGCAGCCGGTCGCGCGGGGTTTCGCTGTGCATCCGAAGGATGCGTGCCTTTGCCTCGTCACGCAGGTCGCGCAGGCGGTCCTCGGGAGCATCGGGTGCGCTGCCCAGCGTATCGATCGGGCGCGCCCGGGCCATGAGCAGATCGCCCTTGATGAGTTGGGCCAGCCGGAAATCAGGCCTGGCCGCGATCAGCCGATCGAGATCCGACTGGGCGGACGCGATGCGGTCACCGGCGATGTCCTTGAGGATGCCGACGATCGCCGCCTCTGCCCCGTCCAGGCGATGTTCGACCTGCTGGGAGGCGTGCAACGTGGGCTTGCGGCCCATGGCGAGCGTGTCTGCGGTCAGCGCGCCGGCCGCGGCGAACGCCGCGACGATGGCGAGGCCACGCGAAACCGGATGGTTGCTACGTGTCATCGGGTGACATCTTCCTGCTGGATCAGCCATCGTCCGCCGGTCCGGACGAGCGTGAGTTTCTTCATACTGCTGGCCTTCATTGATTCGGATTGATATAGCTGACGGAAGGTTACGATGGCTTCGTCGGGACTGGCAAACTTGACCTTCGGTTTCTGCGCCTGCACGTTGATGCGTTTGCCCTTGGAGACACGCTCCCGACGCGACTGCTCCCAAGCGGCACGAGACTCGCCTCCCGGGACCTTGAAACTGGCGCTGTAGTGGTCGAGGTAAGCACCGGCGTCGCCGCTCGACCAGGCCTTGGCCCAGCTCTCAACGGCTTTCAGCACGTCTTCTTGAGGATTCGCGTCCTTTGTCCGAATGGTGGCCGTGCTCTCCGGCTGCTTTTTCGTCTGCGGCGCGGGCGCGGCCACCGGAACCTTGGCGGGAACCGCAGGTGGCGTGGTGGCCACTGTAACGGCCGGTACGGGCGCGGCTGCGGTTGGTGGCGTCTCGGCGGACGCCGTCTTGGGACCCGTGGCGGTGGGCTCGGACACGGTTCCCTTCACCAGGGATTGCGCGCCGGGTTTCGTGGAGAACAGTTCCTTGATCAGAGCAAGCTTGGTCTTGGCGGACGCATTGTTCGAGTCGAGTTGCAGCGCCTTGTCGTATGCCTCCCGCGCCATCTTCGCGTAGATATCGCCCAGATTCTCGTGCGCGGTGGCATAGCTCGGATGGGTGCGGATCGCCATCTCCAACGCCTTCCGGGCTTTTTCGTCCTGGCCCTGCGAGGCGTAAAGGACGGCAAGATTGTTGTACGGCTCTGGCAATTCCGGAAAGTCCTGGGTGAGCGCCGTGAACACGACGATCGCCTCGCCCTGCTTGCCCTGTTCCGTCAGGATGAGACCCTTCAGGAAGCGGGCGCGCGCGTCCTTCGGTTGCTTGGACAGGACCGCATCGACGCGATCGAGCGCCGACGGATAATTTCCCTGCGTGAACAGCCTGTGCGCTTCCTGGTAGTCGTCGGTTGCCGCATGCGCCGGGACCAGGGAGGAAAACAGGAGAACGAGGCAGGCGACTGCGAGGTGTAACCGTGTCATCGTGCTATACTTTTTCCGAAGTTTCGTCGGTATGTTACTGTATTGAGAGCTGATTTTAACAACAAGACGACACTTCCCACAATCGCCCCCGCCTGCGTGAACCACTTGGTTGATCTCATGAAGCGGTATTTGTGCCGGAGTCTCCTGATGGCTCTCGCCTTGGCGTCCAACCAGCCGCCGCTTCGCATCAACCGAGCGCATGCATGAGCGGCCCGAATAATCCCACAACCGCGCCCATGTTCCGCATTTACAACACGCTCGCCCGCGAAAAGCAGGATTTCGTACCGATCCAGTCCGGCCAGATCCGGATGTACGTCTGCGGCATGACCGTCTACGACTACTGCCACATCGGACACGCCCGGGTGATGGTCGTGTTCGATACGGTGGTCCGATGGTTGCGCGATCGTGGCTACAAGGTCACCTATGTACGAAATATCACTGATATCGATGACAAGATCATCAGACGCGCGGCGGAGAACGGAGAGTCGATCGAAGCGCTGACATCCCGCTTCATCGACGCCATGAACGAGGATGCAGCACGGCTGGGGGTCGCGCGGCCCGATCACGAACCTAGGGCAACGCAATCGATTCCCGGAATGCTCGCGCTCATACGTACCCTGGTGGACAAGGACCTCGCCTATCAGGCGCCGAACGGCGACGTGTATTACTCGGTCCGCGACTTCGCAGGCTACGGCAAGCTGTCCGGCAAGTCACTCGAGGATCTTCGCGCGGGTGAGCGCGTCGATGTCGATATCAACAAGCGCGACGCGCTCGACTTCGTGCTGTGGAAGTCGGCCAAGCCCGGTGAACCGAAATGGTCCTCTGCCTGGGGCCCTGGGCGCCCAGGCTGGCATATCGAATGCTCGGCCATGAGCGAGGCCCTGCTCGGCAGCCACTTCGACATTCACGGCGGGGGCCAGGATCTCCAGTTTCCCCATCACGAGAACGAGATTGCCCAATCCGAGGGCGCGCACGGCCACACGTTCGTGAACTACTGGATGCACAACGGCTTTGTTCGAGTAGACAACGAGAAGATGTCGAAGTCGCTCGGGAACTTCTTCACCGTACGGGAGGTGCTCGCCAAGTACGATCCTGAGGTCGTTCGCTTTTTCATCATCCGCGCCCACTATCGCAGCCCCCTCAATTACTCCGATCAACACCTCGACGACGCGCGCAGCGGACTGACCCGCTTGTACACCGCGCTGAAGAATGTGCCTCCCGCCGCCTTGAACGCGATCGACTGGACCGAGCCTTTGGCGACGAAATTCAGGCTCGCGATGGACGACGATTTCAACACCCCGGAAGCGTGCGCGGCCCTCTTCGAACTGGTGAGCGAAGTCAATCGCACCGGCTCCGCAGCGCGGGCGGGACTGCTGAAGGCGTTGGCCGCGTTGCTGGGATTGCTCGATCGCGAGCCCGATGCGTACCTCAAGTCGGCCTCCGATGCGATCGACGGCGTAGGCGAAACGGAGATCGATAGTCGAATAGCGGCGCGGGCGGCCGCCAAGAAGGCAAGGAATTACGGCGAGGCCGATCGCATCCGCGCCGAACTTGACGCGGTCGGCATCCTGCTCGAAGACTCACCTGCGGGCACGAGCTGGCGCAGGAAGTGACGCCGCCCATAGCCGAGGAACGCGCCATCGAAAAGTTTCGAACTGTTTTTCCTCCCCTGCTCATCGCGCTCGAGCAGCACCTTGCCCTCATACGCGAGCTCGTTAAGAGCGTCGCCACCGGGGAGGCCGCGGATGAGCTCGACTCGAGTTACTGGGATTGGTATCGGCACGGCGCCACAGGCTTGGCCGCCGAGATGCGGGACGTGGAACTGGAACGGGCCTGGGCCGAACTCGAACGCATCCATGGCGAACTACTGGTGGTGGCGAATACCTGCCTAGCGGCCGTGCGGCGCCGCGACATGCCGCAGGCGCAGCGTTGCCTCGACCAGGTTTTCGGCCACAGCGGATCCCTGGTGCAGCTGATCGTCGGCGGCAGCCTGCGCGAGTTGACGGAAGCCTTCGCCGCGCGTGAGCGGATGCTCTCCGAGCGCTACGAACGCGAATTCCTCGAAGCTGCGCAGATCGGCCGCTTCACGGTGCGACTGGCAGATCACACGATCGTGTCGGCGGACGACAGCTTTGCTCAGTTATTCGGGCTGAAACCGGAGCAGCTGGCCGGCCTCGACGCGCGTCACGTGATCGATGGAGTCACCTACGATGAACTGGTCGCCGCCACCACGGAAGGTCGCACGGCGCGAGTACTGGCGCGTGGCAACGACACGTCGAGTCCTTCGCTCGAACTCGTGGCCTATCAGGAGGGCGGACAACGCGGTCTGCTGCACGGTTTCGCCGTCAACTCCACGACCGCGGATCGCGACGCTCAACAACGTCGTCTCCTGTCCACCGCGATCGACTGCTCGGACCAAGTCGTGGTGATCACCAATTCGCGGTACGAGATCGTGTACGTGAATCCGGCTTTCACGCGCCTGACAGGCTATGCGCGCGAAGAAGCCGTGGGCCGCAATCCGCGCTTTCTGCAGGGACCGGAGACGAGTCAGGCGACGCGCGTAGCGCTGCGCGAAGCGATCGCGATCGGGCGTCAGGCGCACGCAGAGATTCTCAACTATTCCAAGACCGGCAAGTCCTATTGGGTCGAACTTTCCATCGTGCCCGTGCTCGATGATCATGGTGGCATATCCAACTGGATCTCGATCGAGCGTGACATCAGTGAGCGCAAGGAACAGGAGCGCGAGATCACCCGTCTCGCGATGGAAGACCACCTCACCGGTCTGCTCAATCGGCGCGCTGCGGAGGCTCGTCTCGCGGTCGAATGGAGTCGTGCGCGGCGCGACGCAAATCCCTTTGCCGTCGCGCTCATCGACATCGATCGCTTCAAGCTGGTCAATGATCAGTACGGTCACCAGATCGGGGACAAGGTGTTGTGTCATGTTGCATCGACCCTTGCCGGCAATCTGCGCGGGGGTGACTGGATCGCGCGTTGGGGCGGGGAGGAATTTCTCCTCATCCTGCATGGTCTGGACGCCACCGGCGCAGTCAAGGCCGGCGAGCGCACGCGCAATCTGTTGAAGGCAAAGCCTGTGAAGATCGACGTCGGCGAGTTGCCGGTCACCGTCAGCATCGGCGTGGCGCTGTATTCGGCTGACGCCGGCAGCGTTGACAATCTGCTCGCTCAGGCTGATGCGCTGCTCTACGAAGCGAAACAGGCAGGTCGGGACAAGGTGCTCGTTGCGGGTACGTCCTCGGGCGCGCGGGGCGGACTCATCTGGGAAGGCTCGCAGGTTCAGAGTGCATTGCACGAGAATCGCGTTTTGCCCGTATTCCAGCCGATCGTGGACCTGAAGACAGGGGCCGTCGTGGGAGAAGAGGCACTCGCCCGGATTCGCACGCGCGAGCAGGCGCTGGTCCAGGCCAGGCGGTTCATACAGGCGGCCGAGGCGCTGCATCTGGTCAGCGCCATCGACCGGGCCATTACCGGTCGCGCACTGGAACGCACCGCCGAAGCACTGGAAGCTACGACGGCGCTCGACGCTTACTTCATCAACCTGTCGGCGCAGTCCCTCGCGGACAAGGATCTCGTCACCACGCTGCGGGAGCAGGCTTTGGCCTTCCGGATGATCCGTGGTGGCGTCAATCCCATGGTGATCGAGATCACGGAACGCCAGACCGCTGGCATAGACACGCTGAGAGAGCACCTGGCGCCACTCGTGGACGCCGGGTTTCGCATCGCCCTCGACGATTTCGGCAGCGGCTATTCGTCCTTCATGTATCTCGCCGAACTGCCTGTGCACTTCCTCAAGATAGAAGGCTGGATGGTGCAGGGGCTGGTGCATTCCCGTCGCACCCGGCAACTGGTCGAGACGATAGTGGCCACGGCCAGGACGTTCTCGATAATGACGGTCGCCGAGTGCGTCGAAGACGAGGCTGCCGCGCAGTTACTATGCGACGTGGGCGTCGACTGGGGGCAGGGGTACTATTTCTCGCGGCCGGCATTGGCGAGCGGCGAGATCGTGGAGTAGTTCCGCCTCAAGCGTCAACGATGCCTAGGCACTCGAGCGCTTGGCCCGCCAACGCGCGACACACATTGGCCAGGGGCGTCGGCAGATCCGGGGGGAGCGTTTCGCGCAACAACAGCTTCGAACTGCTCACAGATGGTACCGGCTCGAGCAAGCGATCAGTGCATCCGGCGAGGCCCTCCGCCATCGTGCGGGAGGCAGACTCCCGCTGCCAGGTATTCGTGGGCCATTGCGAGGGCAACGCGTAGGCGTTCGGGAATCGCTCGAGATCCAGCAAAAGCGTCCGTATGTCCTCCGGGGAATCGCGAAATGGCAGCAGTACGAGGTCGGCCATTGCAGCCAGTCGCCGATCGTGTTCCGTGCGGCTGCCTCCGCCGTCGATGACGCCGATCCACCCGGTTAGCGCGTGCAGCTTGTCCGCCACCTTGGCGAGTTGCTCCGGCGAGCGTGCGTCGGCCGTCAGGTAGCGGCGGTTTTCCTTCGACAGCAGCGTTCGATCCGGATCGGTGAGCACGACCACGGCACGGTGCCCCAGCAACCCCAGTCCCTGTCCAAGCATATGGGAGACCGTCGTCTTGCCAGTGCCGCCCTTGTTGCCGATCACGCAGACGATCGCCGCCATTGCCCCCCCTCATCGTGGACCAGGGCCATCAAGCTAGCCTACCAAGGGAGACCCCCCGGCTCTGCCGGGGAGGCAGCAGAAGTTCGACAGAAGAGGAAGTCCATCGAGGAAACTCCGGATCGTGAGCCGCCAAGCACACGAGGAGGAGTATCCCGATGGACGAGTTGGAAAGT
>JBBQHP010000037.1:0-48925 GCA_038324085.1 Burkholderiales bacterium | reverse complement strand
GTGTGGGGGGGGGGCCCACCGTCCGGCGTGTGGGGGTGGGCCGGCGCGGTTGCGTGCCCCCCGGGGGGTCTCCTGTCCGCTCCCCCCCCCCGGCGTGGCGGACCTCGGCGCGCCTTGACCGCGCGCCGACGGGGTGAATTTTCTCCGCGGGGCGTCGCGTTCTCAGACGGCCACCCGGCCGCCATCCACGGCGAGGACCGCCCCGTTCACGAAGGCCGCGTTCTGTGAGCAAGGCGATTTCGCGCGTTCGTGGACTTCCTCCTGGAATGGTCGCGGATGCCGGGCGTCCCCGGGTCGTAGGGGCTGTGCCCGGGTGCCGGGGAGAGCCGGGGCGCTGTCCCCGGTGCCGCGCCGGCTATCCCGGCGCCAGTTGTTTCCTGAAGTACGCGATATTCGTCACCAGGCCCGGCAGCAGCCACTGGAACAGGCGGCAGACGTTGAGTACTTCGTCGATGCCCGCATCGTCGTGGGCGGCCGCTGCGCGCAGCGACGCCGCGCTCAGGTGTCCCGGATTGGGCAAGGTTTCGAGCACGAAAGCCACCGCGTCCGCATGGATCGCGGCGCAGACCGAACGATAGGATTGCGTGTCGATCGCCGGTCGCAGACCCGACCAGGCCAGCGCGAAGTAGCTGGGCCAGCGCGCCAGCGCGCGATAGTCGGTATTGACGAATGGCAGACCCAGCACCGCCTGGAGCTCTGCATAGAGTGCCCGCGTCGGCGCGTCGGCGTGATGCGCCTCCATCAGTACCAGGGTGGCCTTCGGTACGACCGGGCGCGGGTCCCGCACCCGTGCCGGTTCCGTGCATTGCATCTCGTGCCCTTCCAGCAACAGCCGCGCGACCGTGGCGAGCAGCAGGTACGGATAGTTGCCGTGCGAGAAGACTTCGATCGCATCGCGGATCCGGTCGAGCTCCGGTGCGCCGTAGCCGAGCCGTTCCAGCCCGGCTTCGATCGTTCCGGGCGCCAGGCGAAGAACTTCCCGTTCGGTGGTCCGGCGCAGTTGCCGGCAGGCCGCCTCGAAGGCGGTGGAGTCGGCAAGGGGGCGGGCACCGTGCCACAGCGCCTCGAAGAAGTTCGGATAGTGCGCCATGGCCATGGTGACGACCCCCATCCAGGGCACATCCAGCACGCGTTTGGTCTCTTCGTAGCGTTGGGCAAGTGCGCCCGACGCCAGATATTCGGGCACGGGATGGATCGCGGGGAGCGGCGAGGGGAGCAGGCGGGGGGCAGGCACGATACGGGGCAGGGTCATGGCCGGGAAGTCCGTGGAGGCAACGCGTTCGGGCTGATCGCGGACGGCAATGCGGCGCGGCGGACTGTTCGTTGACAGGTTTTTGTCGCCGGCGCAGCATGGCCCAGACTAAGTCAGGCAACTAACTTCTGGCAATGGAACGAACCACCGACAAGCGCGAGCGGCTCATCGAGGCCGGTCGCAAGCTCCTGCATCGTCAGGGCTACCGCAACACCACCCTGGCCGATCTCGCGGACGAATCCGGCGTGCCGCTGGGCAATGTCTACTACTACTTTCGCAGCAAGCGGGACCTGCTCGACGCGGTGGCCGGTCGGCTGTGCGATGACTTCGCGGTGCGCGTCGGACGGATCGAGGCGACCCATGCGACGCCGCGCGAACGCCTCGTCGCTTTTCTGGACTCGGTCATCGCCAATCGCGCGACCTATGCGCAGAAGGGCTGTCCCGTCGGCAGCCTGTGTCAGGAGCTCAACAAGGACGGGCAGCAAGGGCGCGAAGCGATGGCGCGCGCGATGGCCACCCGGTCGGATTGGGCCGCAGCCCAGTTCCGGGCGATGGGGTGCGGCGCGAGCGAGCAGCTGGGCATGTCCTTCACGGCATCCGTGCAGGGAATCATCCTGATGGCCAACGCCATGCGCGATCCCGATCTGATCAGTGTCCAGGCGGCGCTGATGAAACAATGGATCGAGCAGTTGCAGTGAACAGTGCCTGTGCGCGCCCCGTGCTGCGCGTGCGGCGATTCGATCACGCGCGGGGACCGCTGGGTATTCGCCCCCAACCGACCAGGAGATCACGATGCTCGTTCCGCGCCAGCCCGTCCCCTCGCTCACCGTTCCCACGCTGGCCCACGGGCCTTTCGACCTGCAGGCGGATCAGCCGCAGAACTTCACCCTGCTGGTCTTCTACCGGGGCCTGCATTGTCCGCTGTGCGCCAAGTATCTGACCGAACTCGTGCGGTTGCGCCCTGAATTCGAAAGTCGCGGCGTGTCCGTCATCGCCCTGTCGGCGGACGACGAGGACAGGGCGCTCGCCATGGCCGAGAAGACGGCCGCAGCGGGTCTGCGACTGGGCTACGGACTTGCGCTCGCGAAGGCGCGCGAATGGGGTCTGAGCATTTCCTCCTCGCGCGGCAAGACCTCGATCGGCATCGAGGAACCAGCCCGATTCTCGGAGCCCGGCTTGTTTCTCGTGCGGGCGGACAAGACGCTGTTCTATGGTGCCGTCCAGACGATGCCCTTTGCGCGACCGCATTTCGACGAGTTGCTCGCGGGCATCGACATGGCCCTGAGCAAGGGTTACCCCGCACGCGGAGAATACGTGGGCCCCCTGTGAGCCGACCCGGACTCGGTGCGACAGGTCCGGGCCGCGGAGCTCGCGCGAGATCCGCGGGGACCGGTTGCTCAGAGCTTGTCCGCGGGCACTTGCCGGATCCTGGGCCAGTTGCGGGAGGCCTTGACGATGTTGCCGGCCTCATCCTTGCCCATTCTTTCTGGATGTCGGCATCGAGGTTCAGATCGAGCCGGCCATCGACGATCTTCCAGTACTGGGGATCGCCGTCGAACTTCTTGCCGAGCGCCGCACCGTAGGCGCAGTAGCCACCGAAGGCCGGCTCGTAACGGGCGGGATCGGCCTTGAAGGCGTCGAGGTTCGTTTGCGACGCGAAGCGCTAGGTGGCCGCCATCGGCAGCGGCCGTCAGGCGTTGCTGGACCGGCTTTCGGAAGTCGTGGTGATCCAGACGTTGCGGCACGTGATCGACCAGGGCCTGGTGCGCGACGGCCGTCCTCGCCGGCCTTGCCGATGCGCGTCTGTGCGAGGCCATCACGGCCATCCACGCCGATCCCGCCCGGGAGTGGACGTTGACCGACATGGCCATGCGCGCCGGCATGTCCCGCGCGCGGTTCGCCGCGCATTTCTGGGCAGTCGTGGGCGAGACGCCGGGCGCCTATCTGGTGCGCTGGCGCGTGTCCGTGCCACAGACGCTGTTGAAGCAGGGCCGGCCGCTCAAGCTGATCGCCAACCTGGTCGGCTACGCGAACGGGTCGGCACTCACACGGGCGTTCACGGCCACGACCGGTACCTCGCCCACCGAATGGTCGGCACGAATGCGCTGAGGTCGCGACCGAACGCCGGATCGGCACCACCCGACACGGGTCGCCCGATCGGACCGAAGCGCGACTTTCATTGCTCTGCCGAACCCCGCACACTCAAGCCATGACCCTCCTTTCGCAGCTACCCGAACACATCCGCTCGCAGTGGCCTTACGCGCCGCGCTTCACCCGGGTCAACGGCTGGCGCATGCACTACATCGACGAGGGCCAGGGCGAACCGGTCGTGCTGCTGCACGGCAATCCCACCTGGGGCTTCCTCTATCGCGAGTTCGTCGGCCCGCTCGTGGCGGCGGGCTATCGGGTCATCGTCCCCGACATGATCGGCTTCGGGCTCTCCGAGAAGCCGCTGCGGGAGGACGCCCACAGTCTCGACGGACACAGCGCGAATCTGGCAGCGTTGCTGCGAACCCTGGGACTGCAGGGCATCCACCTGGTCTGCCACGACTGGGGCGGCCCCACCGGCCTCAGCTGCGCCATGGCCGATCCGGCCCGCTTTCGCTCCTTGGTCATCATGAGCACCTGGGCCTGGCCGACACCCCCGGCCGAGTTCCACACCCGCGTGTTTCCGTGGCGCCTGATGCATGCGCCACTGGTCGGTCCGTACCTGCTCGGGCGCCATGGCGCCCTGGTCGGGCGCGGCATGTATCTCTCCGTGGTCCATCGCGAACAGTTTCGCGATCGTGCCCAGCCCGCCTACGAGGCCGTCCTGCCCGATCCCGGAAACCGACTGCTGACCTGGGTCTGGCCGCGCTGGATTCCGCTCGACGAGACGGCGCGCGCCCATGCGCGTTTCCAGTGGCTCGAACAGCGGCTTTCGCGAACCACGCTGCCGACGCTGCTGGTGTGGGGGCGCGAAGATGACGTGTTCGACGCCTCGACCTTCGCCGAGCGGTTCAAACGCATGCTCCCGCATGCCGAAGGCCCGTTCCTCGTGACCGGTCGCCACTTCCTGCAGGAAGACTCGGGCACCGTGATCGCCGATCGCATCGTGACCTTCCTCGCAGGCCTCGAACGCTCATGACGACCGATATCCAGGTGATCTCCGCCCCCCGGCTGGAGGACAAGCGCAGGAGCCTCGTCCTGGCCGAGGACCGGATCGGGCACTACGCGGAATTCCGTGCCTTCTTTGCGCGCACCTTCGACCTGCAGCGTGTCGGCCTGCGCGAACCCGGCTATGTGCTCGCGCCCTCAGGGCTCGCTTATGTATTCGTGTTCGTCGGCCGCAGCGGCGAACCGTTTCCGGCGGGCCTCGAGATCCACGCGCTCGTGGCAGCGCTGGAACCGATGGACGATGCCGCCGTGGACCGCGACCTCTGGGCAATCCTGCGCTGGATGATCGCGGGAGTGGGTGGTGAATGGCGCGTCGAGGACCTGGACGCCACCGGACGACTGTATCGTCTGGCGGTCGCGCAGGCACCCGCGGGGGGTTGATCGGACTGCACTCGCTGGCGCCCGCACTCCCGCGGCCGCCGGCGCTGCGGGCGGCGGGTGGTAACAACCGCGCTGGTGGCATTCGCGCTGCACGCCGTTCACGTGAACCGCGACGTTTCCGGGACGGCGCTGCGCACGCGCGGATCAGCCCGCGGGTCGTGCCTGATCCACGGCGTACCGTGGGCCGTGCCGGATGCGGTCGAAATAGGATCTGTGCGCCGGCGAGTCTTCCGGCCAGTTCGCGAGGAACAGCCGTTGCCAGCGCGGCACATCGAATGCCACGGCGAGGGCATCCACGTGGACATCGCCCAGGCGATCACCGTAGACATTGGCGTGCGGCGACGGGCGCACGCCGATGCGAGTGATCAGTCCGCGCGTGTCGTCGCGGAAGTTGGGCATCCCGGCGGCGCCGTTGTTGGCGACGAGACGGGGGCCGGTCGCGTCGTCGAACCGACGCAGTGCCGGCAGGCAGGTATGCGTGCTGGCGAAGATGTCGACCGCAGCGGCGTCGAACGCATCGGCGATCCAGCCGCGCCGGGCGGGCTCGTCCAGCGCATACGCATCGAATCTCCAGCCGGACAGGGATTCCGCATCGCCATGAACCACGCCGATCGCGCGCCCACCGACCCGGTAGCGCCGCCACATCGGCAGCCGCTGCAGCTGGTCGAGCACGGCGGGGTGACGACGAGCGGTGGCCTTGAGTCGCGCGTGGATGCGATTGGAGCGCTCGACGGTTGCGCCGTCGACGTCGTCCGGATAAGCGCAACCGCAACCGGCGTCGTCCCCCGCGGCGAACAGTTCGGCCTCCACGTTGCCGAGCATCGCATCGTGCGCGAGCACGGCGTCGTTGATCGCGGCGAAGCCGGCATCGTCGACGTTGAACCAGTTGAAATCGCCGTTGAAGCACAGCGTCACGGCCCCGGGCTCCTGCGCCGCCAGAGCGCGGATGCTCTCGAGCGCGGGCAGGTTGCCGTAGAGCCCGCCGATGACGTAGAGCGTCTCCGCGACCTGCTCGGGACCCGCGCGGAGCGCGCCCGGACCGTACCGGTAGCTGAGCGGGCAGGAGCGCCCGGCGACGTCGTTCACGACGACTCCGTCGCCAGCGCAGGCGGGTCAGCCGGGCAGTCGTTCGGCAGCTCGCTCAGCTTGCGTGGCCCCTTCGCCTCGTACAGCCGGGACAGGGTCGTGTCGTCGACCGCGTCCCGCCCCTTGAGATCGGCAATGGACCGGATGCCGGAGTCCGGATGGGTCACCATGATCGCGAAATATTCGGGCTTGCCGCCATAGAGGATGGT
Source organism: Burkholderiales bacterium (assembly GCA_038324085.1). GTDB lineage: Bacteria > Pseudomonadota > Gammaproteobacteria > Burkholderiales. The sequence continues at coordinate 42,841 of JBBQHP010000037.1, read as the reverse complement.
CGAGACCACTCTGGCACCGGACTCGTGATTGGCGAGCACGTAGCCCCACGGCCCCATCAACGCCATGTCGGTCTCGCCGTTGGCGAGCGACTTGGCCAGGCCTTCCCACGAATCGACCGTGAACAGCACCACCTTGCGCCCGAGCTGACGTCCGAGATACTCGGCCAGCGGCCGGTAGGTGGCGTCGTTCTTGTCGCGGTCCGGCTGGAACAGGCCGACGCCGAATTTCAGCGGCGCGTCCTCGGCCCTGGCAAAGGTCACTGCAGCGGTAGCCAACAGGCCGGCGAGCCATACGGTCCATCTGGTCATGCTTTCTGCACCAATGAAAGTTGCGTGTTCGAATCCGGGATGGGCCGACGGGGCCTGGTACGGTGCGATCGACCTTGGCACGGGTCGGCGCACGTCGGTTTGGCATTGGGCACGGTGTCAACCCGCCGGCTGCGTCACCTCGCCGTCCCAAGTGATGCGCGTGAGGAGCGCGCTGTCGACCCACCCGCGCAGCCACCCGGCCGCCTGCGGCCCGGCTTCCTCGGCAGCGAGCCACCGGCACAATCCCGCGCAGATTTCCGGGAACGACACGCCGTCCTGCACCGCTGTCAGCGCCCAGGCTTCGGCTTCGCCCAGGGATCGGTAGTGCACCGAGTGCGCCTGCCGCCAGACCAGCCAGGTGATCGTCGCGGGCGCGATTTCGAAAGCGGGCGGCGCGGTCTCGGCGTCGAGCGCCTTGCGCACGAGCGGCGCGTTGGTCTTCAGGTCGAGCAATTGCACGGCTTCGTGGGCCTGCAGGCGCAATGACGACCACGCCTCCGGCGGCAACGTCGCGAACGAGTCGAAGGACACGACGGCGACGTCCGGAGCGTCGAACGCCAGGCCCAAAGCCCACTCGAAACGCGCCAGCTCCGAGAGCCCCGGCGTCTGCGCCCACGGACCGGTGTCGCGCAGGAATTCCGCGAGGGATGCGCCGTACCAGCGCAGATTGCGAAAGCCCGACGGGGTCGCTTCGATGTAAGCGCGGCCGATGGCATCGAAGGCGTCGTCGCCGACGGTCGCCTCGAGTGCCTCGTAATCCGTGGCGAGCGCTTCGAGCAATCGCAGGCGATAGCCGTCGCGGTAGATGGCGAGCCGCTTGTCCGCATCCCGGGCCGCGTCGCCGGCGATGCGCGGCCGGATCGCCCCGCTCCCGTCCAGAACGAACGCCTGGAAGTCTTGCTGCAGATTCGCCAGCGCGCTCACGCCGCGGTCCGTTCGAGCGTGCGAGCACTGATGGCGCGCGCGTGGTCCAGCTCGGCGAGCAGTTCAGCCAGCGGCGGAATGTTGTCGTCCCTTTCGATCATCGTGGACACGGGGCCGAGCTGCCGGATGGCGCTGGCGTAGAGGTCCCACACCGGGTCGATGACCGGGGCATCGTGAGTATCGACGATGCAGTCGCCCCGGTTGTGATGGCCGGCGAGGTGGATCTGCTGCACGCGCCCCGCCGGGATCGCCGCAAGGTAGTGCTGCGGATCGAACCCGTGATTGAAGGCCGAAACGTAGATGTTGTTCACGTCCAGCAGGAGCAGGCAATCGGCGCGACCGGCCAGCTCGGCCAGGAATTCCCATTCTTCCATGGCGGAATCGGTATAGGTCACGTAGCTGGAGACGTTCTCGATCAGGATGCGCCGGCCCAGGAAGTCCTGTACCTCGCCCACTCTTGCGGCCACGTGCCGCAACGCTTCCTCCGTGTAGGGCAGGGGCATCAGGTCGTGCAGGTTGCGGGTCGCGACGCCCGTCCAGCAGAGGTGGTCGGAAATCCACAACGGCTCGACCCGGCCGGCCAGCGTCTTCAGCTGGCGCAGGTAGGCGCGATCGAGCGGGTCGGTGCTGCCGATGGACATGGACACCCCGTGCATCACCACCGGATATTCGGCACGGATGCGATCGAGCCAGTCGAGCGGCTTGCCACCCGGCACGAGGTAGTTCTCCGACAGGATCTCGAACCAGTCGACGGCGGGTCGAAGCGCCGCGATCTCCTCGTAGTGCGCAGTGCGCAATCCGAGACCGAAGCCCTGCGACGGGAGGATCGGACCTGAAGCCATGACTCTCACCTGACCAAAAGAAGGGGCACCCCGGCATGGCGCGACACCATGGCGCCGCGGATCACCGGGTCCGGCGCCGTGGACGCCTTGTTCCGATTACGTCGCGCCGGTCTGGCTGGATTCAAGGCCCGCCCGACTGGAATCGCGCAGCGCCCGCCGGCCCGACGAATCCGTTGCGTCGCCGGTACCGTACAACGCTTCCGTAGCCCCTGCTACAGCAACAATTCAACCACGCCATACTGGGAAGGGTACACGCATGAACGATCACAAGCGCGCCACCATCAAGTCGATTTCCGGAGTAGCCCTGGCGGTAGCCGCCGCGGGCGTGTTCATGAGTGGCGTCGCGGCAACGGCTGTGGCTGCCGACGAAGCGAAAGTGCACTGCGTGGGCATCAACGCCTGCAAGGGCAAGAGCGATTGCAAGACCGCCGAGAGCTCCTGCAAGGGCAAGAATGCCTGCAAGGGCAAAGGCTTCGTGGCGACCACCGAGAAGCAGTGCAAGGAAAAGGGCGGCACCGTCGAGATGTAGTCACCGGCGCCTCGGGGGCGGAGCGCCGGCCGGCTTCGCTCCCGCCCCTGCGTCGGGCGCCGCCGTTGGAGTCATTGGCTGACGGTGCGTTCCAGGCCCTATCGACCACCGGGGGTGGGCGCGTCTTCCGGTTCAGGCGGCGAGCGCTTTCGGCGGAGCACCATGGAGATGACCCAGCGCGAGGACTTCTCCGATCGCCTCGGCTGAGACTGGCCGGCTGAAAAAGTAGCCTTGCCCGAAATCGCAGCGCTCCGCCTGCAGCAATGTCTGCTGGGCCTCGGTTTCGATGCCTTCGGCGACGATGTGGACGCCCAGATCATGGCCCATGGCGATGGTGGCGGACACGATCGCGACGCTCGCGGCATCCGTACCCACGTCCTGTACGAAATTGCGGTCGATCTTGAGGGAGCGCGGCGCGTAGCGCTTGAGGTACGCCAGCGACGAATAGCCGGTGCCGTAGTCGTCGATCGACAGCGTGACGCCGAGGGCCCGCAGGGCCTCGATGCTCTCGAACTGGACTCCGTCGCTTTGCAGCATCACTTTTTCCGTCATCTCGAGACAGAGTCGCGCCGGGGCGAGTCCCGAGGTCTCCAGGGCGTTGCGCACGGTCGCCGGCAGTTCGTGCTCGCGAAACTGGCGGGGCGACCAGTTGACGTGCAGGCCGATGCCACCCGGCCAGTGCGTGGCCGTCTCGCAGGCCGTGCGCAGGACCCACTCGCCAAGCGGAACGATCAGTCCCGTTTCCTCGGCGACCGGGATGAATTCCGCAGGCGTGAGCGTGCTGCCATCGCGTCGGCAGCGCACCAGCGCCTCGACCGCCGTCACCGCCCCGTCGGAGAGCCTTACGATCGGCTGATACTCCAGGAACAGGGATTCCTCGTACTGCGCGTCCTGCTCCAGCGCGCGCCGCAGCACGGCTTCGAGGCCGAGCCGTGCGTCTGCCCGGCGACCGAGTTCCGGGCGGAAGAAGTGGACCCGGTTGCGGCCCTCCGCCTTCGCCGCGTGCAGGGCGCTGTCGGCCGAGCGCAGCAGCGTGGACGGATCGCCGCCGTCCTCGGGAAAGAAGCTCACGCCGATGCTCGACGTCACGACCAGGTCCCTGGATATCGCGGTCAGGTTCTTGCCGGCGAGCCGGATCGGTCTGGCGACGGCGGCCCGAACCTTTTCCGCCACCGACGCGGCATTGGCGGCATTGTTGAGCTCCGAGATGGCCACGACGAATTCGTCGCCCCCGAGGCGGGCTATGCAGTCGGTATTGCGCAGGGCCGCGCGCAAGCGTGCGGCGACGACCTCGAGCAGCTCGTCGCCGACGTCGTGCCCGAACGTCTCGTTGATGCTCTTGAAATGGTCCAGATCGAGGAACAGGAGGGCCACCTTCTGTTCATTTCGTCGCGCCGCGGCCAGGAGATGCTCCAGTTCACTGTGCAGGTGAGTGCGGTTGGACAACCCGGTGAGCGCATCGGCGTGCGCCAGGTGGTCCAGTTGCAGCTGCATCCGGTTGCGCTCCGTAAGGTCGTGGACCTGATAGGCGTAGCAGACCGGTTCGCCTTCCTGGCGCAGGAGCGATACGCTCGCCAGCACGCTGCAGGGCTCGGGAGAGTCACCGCAGAGGTAGCGTTTCTCGAACTTCACGGCAGCCGTCGAGCCGGAAAGCAGGTCGTGCAGCCGGCTACGTTCCAAGGTGAGGTCGCCTTCGAGCGTCAATTCGTCGTGCGACCACAGCAGCAGCTGGTCGCGATCGAAGCCGAGCAGTGCGCAGAAGGCGGCGTTGACCTGGAGAAATCGTCCGTCCAGGGCGACCAGCGCCATGCCGAAGGCGCCGCTTTCGAACACATTCCGGAATCGCTCCTCGCTCTTGCGCAGCAAGCTTTCCTGGGCCTGGCGCTGCGTCATGTCGCGCATCACGACCACCGCGCCGAGCAGCGAACCGTCCTCGGCCCGGATCGGCGCCGCCGAGTCGTGGATCGGCGTACCGGTGCCGTCGCGGTTGAGGAGCGATCTGCCGCACCCGGGGTCGACCGTTCGATTCTCGTTCAGGGCTTGCCGCACCGGTGATGCGACAGCCTTGCCGCCGATTGCCGTCGTGAGTCGCAGCACGTCCTCGATGGGGTGTCCGGCGGCATCTGCCAACGACCATCCGGTGATCTGCTCCGCGACCGGGTTCAGGAAGGTGACGATGCCGTGCGGATCTGTCGCGATGACGGCGTCGCCGACGCACTGCAGGGTGGACGAGAACCAGCGCTCCGATGCGTGCAGCTGCTGCTCGAGCCCGGCCTTGTACAGCGGGATTTCGACGGCTTCCGCGCCCGCGGCCGCCGTGCCCACCATCCGGTAGCCCATCGACCCGAGCTCTTCCTGGCGGGTGAGCGCGACGATCTGTTCGTCTTCGACGATGAGGGTCGAGCGGGGCGCGTTCGGCGTGATGTCCATGGGTCCTCGGGGCTGGGAGTGCGGCGTGGGAATTCCGTTCGAAAGCGTAGCGTCGCTCTCTGCGCCAATTCCCGAACCGCCCCGATTCGAGTGCGTTGCCGAGGGGTGGTCGGATGCCGGCTGCGAAGTCGCGATCGATCGCTGGCCTGGGTCGGTCCTGCCGCTAGCGGATGCGGCGTCGCCTCGGGCCCACCCAACGATCTGCACGACTAACGGCGCAGCGACTGCCGACTTTAGCGCCCCCCCCCGCATGAACCGGTCCTGCGCTCTCAGCTGCCTTCGAGCAGGATCGTCCCGTTCACGTTGACCGTGATCCGGCTGGTTCCGGATTCCATGACCGGGGCCTGCACGGTGTCGGCCAGGGCCGCACCCTTCATCATCGCCATGGGCCGGGGCATCGGCGGCATCGCGCCGTCCGAATTGACCGATGCCTCCTTCACCTTATAGCCCCGGGCGCCGAAGTTCTGTGCGACCAGTTCGGCGCGCCGCTTGAAATCGGCGATGGCCGCCCCGGTGAGGTCGTCTTCGGCCGTGCGCCGAGCCTCGGGGGACACGAAGAAATTGACGCCGCCCAGCTTGATGGTCGCCTGGAGCCGGCCGATCAGGTCCGACAGCGCCTTGAAGTCGGTGCTCTCGAGCAGCAGATCGGAGCGCGCGCGCCAGCGCACGATACGGGTCTTGTCGTAGACGGGGAAGGTCTGGTAGCCCCCGGTCTTGAGCGTCACGCCGGTGGCCTGCCTGGCGCTCCGGACCGCATCCGCCATGAGCTTGTTGACGGCGTCGGCGAGCCGGGCGGGGTTCGCATCCTCGTCCTCGACGAACAGCGTGGCGCGCATCATGTCGTTGTCGACCTCCGACGAGGCCTGGGCGCTCAGGCTGACGCGGCCGGTCTCCGCGTCTTCATGTGCCTGGGCACACGGCGCCGTGCCGAGGGCGGTGGCGAGGGCAATCAGGGAAATCGTCTTGTTCATGGATCACCTCCAATAGAATGCACGACGACTTTAACGCAGCGCCAGAACCGACGGGGTGAAAGGTCCATGACGAAAGATCGCGGCTATCGGCGCAATCTCACCAACTACGGCGATCGCAAATTCGCGTTGTACCTGCGCCGGTCGTTCGTGCAATCCACCGGCCTGTCGCGCGCGTTGATGGATCGTCCCATCGTGGGTATCGCCCGCACCGACAGCGGTTTCAACAATTGCCATCGCGGCGTGCCGGAACTGGTCGAGGCGGTCAAGCGCGGCGTTCTGGCGGCCGGCGGACTGCCGCTGGATTTCCCCACCATCTCGCTCGGCGAGGTGTTCCTGAGCCCCACCAGCCTCATGTTCCGCAACCTCATGTCCATGGACACCGAGGAGATGATCCGTGCCCAGCCGATGGACGCGGTGGTGCTGGTCGGTGGCTGCGACAAGACCGTGCCGGCGCAACTGATGGGGGCGGCATCGGCCGACCTGCCCGCGATCCAGCTGGTGACCGGCCCGATGCTGGCGATGCCGTTCCGCGGCGAGCGTCTCGGTGCCTGCACCGACTGTCGTCGTTTCTGGGCGAAATACCGCGCCGGCGACGTGGATGACGAAGGCATCGAGGCCATCGAGGGCAATCTCGCCACGACCGCGGGCACCTGCGCGGTGATGGGCACGGCGAGCACGATGGCCTGCATCGCCGAAGCGATCGGCATGAGCCTGCCCAATACCGCCGGGATACCGGCGGTGCATGCCGACCGCATCCGCGCAGCCGAGGCGAGCGGCGCGCGCGCCGTGGCGATGATCGAGTCCGGCCCCCGGCCATCGCAGATCATCACCCCGCGCTCGGTCGAGAACGCGCTCACCGTGCTGCTCGCCATCGGCGGTTCCACCAACGCCATCGTGCATCTGACGGCCATCGCGGGCCGGCGCGGCATCGACATCTCGCTCCACCGGCTGAACGAGCTGTCAGATCGCACGCCGGTGCTGGTCGACCTGAAACCGACCGGCGCGTTCTACATGGCTGACTTCCACGCGGCCGGGGGCATGGACGCGTTGCTGTGGGAACTGCGCGATCTGCTCGATCTCGATTGCCTGACCGTGACGGGCGAAACCCTGGGCGCGCGGGTGCGCGAACCGGTGTTCGTGGACCGCGCCGTGATCCGCGCCCGCTCCGAGCCGATCGAGCCGGTCGGCGGACTGGTCGCGTTGTTCGGCTCGCTCGCGCCGAACGGAGCCATCCTGAAGCGCTCGGCGGCCGATCCGAAACTGTTCGAACGCGAAGGGCGGGCGGTCGTGTTCGAATCGCTGGAAGACCTCGCGTCCCGCATCGACGATCCGGCGCTCGACGTCACGCCGGACGATTTCCTGGTGCTGAAGAACGCCGGCCCGGTGAGCCCCACCGGCATGCCGGAAGCCGGTTATCTGCCGATTCCGCGCAAGCTCGCCCAGGCGGGCGTCAAGGACATGGTGCGCATCTCGGACGCGCGGATGAGCGGGACCGCCTACGGTACCGTGGTGCTGCACGTGTCCCCGGACGCGGCTTCGGGCGGGCCCCTGGCGCTGGTGAACAACGGCGACCGCGTGCGCCTGAGCGTGCGTGAGCGTCGCATCGAGCTGCTGGTCGACGCATCGGAACTGGCGCGACGGCGCCTGGCATGGCGCCCCCCGGCGTTCCCGGCGCGCGGCTACCAGCGGCTGTACGCGGATCACGTGCTCCAGGCCGAGTACGGTTGCGACTTCGACTTCCTGCGCGGGGCGGATAATGCTTAGCCTCATGCAGCGCGTGAAACAGTTCCGTCCGCTCGCCTGGACCGCGACGTTCCCGTGGCGCGAGTGGCTGTTCGTGGGCATCCCGGTGACGATCGCCGTGGTATTGGCCCTGTGGATCGCCGCGCGCTACATCCAGCCGGCGCCGCCCAAACGCGTGGTGCTCGCGACCGGACCCGAAGGCTCTTCCTACCAGGTCTTCGCCGAGCGCTATCGGAAGGTCTTCGAGCAGAACGACGTGAAGCTCGAATTGCTGCCGACCAAAGGCGCGCGCGAGAACTACAAATTGCTGCGCGGTCCGGTGGCTCAAGCCCCGGAACCGCCGAATCCTGTCGATGGCGTGACCCCGGCGCCCAGGGCGCCGGTCCCGGATCCGGGGCCCATGCCCCACGTCGATGCGGCTTTCGTTCGCGGCGGCATCGGCGATGCCTCGGAATCGCCGCACCTGATCGCCCTGGGTACCGTCTCCTACGAGGCGTTGTGGGTGTTCTGCCATGGCAAACAGACGCTGGACGACCTGCCGCCACTGCGCGGCAAGACGGTCGCCATAGGGAGCCGGGGCGCCGGTACGCGGCGCATGGTGCGCACGCTGCTGAAAGCGAACGGCACCGACGAGGCGGACATCAAGGCACTCGACATCGGCGGTGTCCAGGCCGCGGAAGCGCTGCTGACCGGCCAGGCCGACTGCATCTTCCTGCTCGAGTCGCCGGAGGCCGGCATCCTCAAGGCACTGTTCTTCGCACCCGACGCGCACATGGTCGATTTCAGTCGTCGCGCCGACGCCTATGTGAAGAAGATGCCGTTCCTGGAGAAAGTCGTGCTGCCGGAAGGCGGTCTCGATCTCGCGTCGAACACGCCCAGTGCGCCGATTACCCTGCTGGCGGCGCAAACGCAGATCCTCGCCCACGACGATCTGCATCCGGCCATCCAGATGCTGCTGCTGCAGGCCGCGAAGCAGGCACATGGCGAAGTCGGCCTGTTCAACCGGGCGGGCGAGTTGCCGGCGCCCAACAAGTTCGATTTCCCGCTTTCCGACCAGGCCACGCGATTCTTCGAACGCGGCCCGCCCGTGCTGCAGCGCTACCTGCCTTTCTGGCTGGCAAACCTGGCGGACCGCATGCTGGTGTTCCTGATCCCCGCCCTTGCCATCGTGTTTCCGCTTGCCCGGATATTACCGCCGCTCTACGCCTGGCGCATGCGGCGGCGCATCTATCGCTGGTACGGGGAGCTGATGTTCATCGAGAACGAGATGCGCCGCACCTTGACGACCGGCGAGACGCGCGACTTCGCCGAGCGCCTGGACTGGATCGAGCACGAGGTGAACGCCCTCAACACCCCCGTGGCGTATGCGAACCAGCTCTATCTGTTGCGCCAGCACATCGATTTCGTGCAGCACAAGCTTCAACAAATCGTGCTGGAAAAGGACGCGGACGCTCCGGACCCGGTGGCGACCTGAAGGCGGCGGACTCCGGTGGCGCGCCTGAGGGCCGCCGGAGCCCCGTCACGCGGGAATTCCTCGACAAGCGGACCCGGCGTCGCGGAACACCCGTCCCGGATCGGGGCTGCCGGGTGCGCGGATTGTCCGATCGGCGACGGACGTTTCCGCCCGCTCACGGGCGTCCTTCGCGGGAGTCCGGCGCCGGCATCGGCCTGGTGACCCCGGAATTCGCGGCTGGCGCCGGCCCGTTCCGGGCTTGGCGTCCGCCGTTCGTCGCCCAAAGCGGCGATTCGCTCCCCGCAATCGTCCGTTCGTCGCACCCCGATGGCCGGCCGGGCGTGGGCTCCGCATCATGGATCCGCAGTCTGATGAAACGCAGGGCGCATCGCCAGGCGGACGTCAGCAGCCCAACTCAAACGGAGAATGCCATGTATGCACGCAAATCATTGATCCTCACCGCCGCCCTCACGCTCATGACCGCGGCTTCGGCGTTCGCCTATGACGCCCCCGTGTTGCAGGACAATCGTGGCGGACACGATCGTCCGGCCCTGGGCGCGGTTCAGTACGCCACCGTGGCCGCGATCGGACCCCGCGATCGTTCCGGCAATGCGCCGTTGGCCACCGGTTCGACCCGCAGCGTCCAGCAAGTGGCGGTGAACGTCACGGTACCCCGCGACGGCTCGGGCACGTAATCGTGCAAGCGGCGTCACGCCGTCAACGGCGTGACGCCTGCAGCAACGCGGCACCTCTCCCGCTCCCTCCCGGTGCCGCGCAATGTGCCCGCCGGATGCGAACAGTCCATCCCCTCGCATCCGGCGGTTTTTTTTTGGCCGCAAGCGCGGTACCGGAATCAGTCATCGGAGTGCTACCATCGAGCGCGTTCGAGCCATGTCCGTGACATACCTGCCATGAGCCTAGCGACCCTGCGTCGTCCCCCGCTCCCGCCCCTGCCGGCCACGACTGCCATCTGTCTGGTCCAGTTCTCGCGCGACGTGGCGGTGTGGCTGGTTCTGAACAGCGTGATCGCGGGTGTGCTCTATCTCGGTCTGGACGCCGATAGCGACATGGACTACGGGCGACTGTGGGTGTACGCGCAGTCGATCGGATTCATCACCTTTTTCTCGTCCATGGTCGCCCGCCGTGTGTTCTGGCCGGGTCGGGTACCGTCGCCGTGGGGCATGGTGCTGGTCTATCTCGGCGCCGTGGTGGTGGGGTACGTGGCCGGCTATTCGCTGGCGAGCTGGATGCTCGGCTCGCCCGAGGGCATCGTCGATTTCGTCAAGGACATCCTGCACGTCGAGATGGCCGCCCGCACCGGCGCCTTCACGCTGCTGCTGACGATGCTGGGTGGGGCTTTCGGCGTGTTCATCCTGTGGCGGCGCGCCGAATTCGCCCATCTGGAGGCCGAACTAGCGCGCCAGGCGCTGCGCGCGGAAGAAGTCGAACGGCGCGCCACGGAATCGCACCTGCGGATGCTGTCGGCGCAGATCGAGCCGCACATGTTGTTCAATACGCTCGCCAATCTGCGTTGCCTGGTAGCGACCGACCCGACCCGGGCGCAATTCATGCTGGATCGCCTCATCCAGTTGCTCCGGCTGAGCCTGACGGTGTCCCGCGCCGATCGGGTCTCGCTCAAGGACGCGTTCTGGTTTCTCCACGCGTACCTCGACCTGCTCGCCATCCGCATGGGCGAGCGTCTGAAGTTCACGCTCGACCTGCCCGTGGCCCTGGAGAACACCATGGTCGCACCGCGCCTGCTGCAGCCGCTGGTCGAGAACGCGATCAAGCATGGCTTGGAGCCCAAGATCGAAGGCGGCTCGGTACACGTGCTCGCGGCGGTCGACGGCGATCGCCTGCTGTTGACCGTAGCCGATACCGGCGTCGGCCGCGCGGAGGAAGTCTCGCCCACGGGCGTGGGATTGTCGCTCGTGGCGGAACGGCTCACCGCCATCTACGGGGCTGGTGCACGCATGGACATCACCGACAACCTGCCGTTCGGCGTCAAGATCGTGATGTCGATCCCGTTCGCAGCGCTCAATGCCGAAGGCGCTGATAGCCGAGGATGAGCCGCTGCTGGCGGATACGCTGGCGGCCGAGCTGAAGGCGGTCTGGCCGGACCTCGAGATCGTCGCGCGGGCGGGCGACGGACTGAGCGCGGTCGAAAAGGCGCTCGCTCTGCTGCCCGACGTCCTGTTCCTCGACATCCGCATGCCGGGGTTGAGTGGCCTGGACGTGGCCGAGCGCGTGGCCGAGCGCTGGCCACCGGATCGTGCGAGCCCCGAGATCGTGTTCGTCACCGCCTACGACCAATACGCGGTCGCGGCCTTCGACCATGCCGCGGTCGACTACCTGCTCAAGCCGGTGGACCGCGCGCGGCTCGAGCTGACGGTCGAGCGCCTCGCGGAGCGACTGGCCCCCGCTGCGCGCGCTGCCGCCCCGCCCGCGGACCTGCAGCGGTTGCTCGGCGATATCCGCCAGGCGGTGGGCGCCGCCACCGTGCCGGCGCCCGGACTGCGCGTCATCCGCGCCGCGGTGGGCAATGCGGTGCGGCTGATTCCCATCGACGAAGTGTTCTATTTCCAGTCCACGGACAAGTACGTCAGCGTCGTCACCGCCGACGGCGAGGCGCTGCTGCGCGCCAGCTTGAAGGAACTCTCGGAGCAACTCGACCCCGAGCGCTTCTGGCAGATCCACCGGAGCACGATCGTCAATGTCGACGAAGTCCGCGCTGCCGTGCGTGATCGCCTCGGCCGGCTGTCGGTGCAGCTCAAGTCGCGCACCGAACTGCTGCCGGTGAGCCGGCAGTACGCCGACCTGTTCAAGCAGATGTAGCCGCACGCTCAGTTGTCGGAGCGTCGAGCGGTCTCCATGCGGTTCGCCAGCGCCAGGAGGTCCTCGGGCCGGAACTGGGGCAGCGAACACGACCCCTGCGTGCACACGAACGCCGCGGCGCGTTCGAATTCCGGATAGCGCACATCCATGTTCGGCAGCGGGCCTTCGCGTCGGTCCCACCACTCGATCCGCCGATAGGACGACGGATGGCGCACGGCGGTCCGGAACAGCGCCTGCGCGGCTGGATCGTCCTTGCGACCCACGATGGTGAAGTGCGTCGGATCGGATCCCAGTTCGAGATCGGCGACGAGGATGCCGGCTTCGGTCATGCGCATCAGCGCCACTTCCGGGGTGACCAGATAGCGCATCGCCAGCTCCGCGTCCGCGCGGTAGCGCTCGTCGCCGGTGTAGCGCGCGAGCAGGTTGAAGAAACGTGCGGCAGCGATGTTCTCGTCGATCTGCGGTCGGGGCGCCAGGACCGATCCTCGATCCCTGGCGGTGATGAAACCCGTGCGCGGTTTCGCGAACGACTTGCGCATTGACGTGCCGGCGCTCTGCGCTCGATCGAGCCACGGCCGCTCGCCGGTCACCTGGTAGAGCGACAACAGGCCTCGCGCCATCGCGAGCGAGTCTTCGAGATAGGGCCCGGCGGCATCCTTCTCGTCGTGGCGAAAGCCGCCGTCCGGCAGCGAACGGTGCGCGAGCGTCCAATCGGCCGCGCGACGCGCCTGATCGAGATAGCGCGTAGCGCCGGTCGCCGCATACAGCGTCGTCAGGGCCTGGAGCATCCAGCCCTGTTCACGGGCGTAGAGGTGGGTGTCGATGGCCGGAATGCCCCGGGCGCGCCGCGCCGCGTCGTCCAGCGCGAAGTATTCGCCGCTGTGTCGGCCTTGCACCAGGTCGGCGTCCTGGCTCACGTAGTACGCACCGTCGCGATCGGCGAGGAACGCGTCCACATAACGATGGATATCCTGCGCGCCCTCGAGATAGCGCTCATCCCCGAGCACGGCATAGCCGAGCGCGAACAGGCGCATGTAGTCTGCCTGCACCTGCAGCAGCTTCTCGAAGTGGGGGTGCTTCCAGTCGCGATCGGTGGAGTACTGGTAAGCGCCGCCCCATACCGGGTCGATCAGGTTCAATGCGCCATCCAGATCGCGCCGCGCCATCGCCTCCGCCCGTACATCGCCGCGTCGGGCGAGCATCAGGGCATATTCGGCAGTGTCGCGATCGAGATATTTCAGCTCCTGCGCGAGACCGCCGAGCCTCGCGTCGTGGGTGCCGCGAAACTGCTTGCGCAGGGTGCTGCGCACGCCGTCGGAGAGCAGCGGACTTTCCGACCACGCCTTGGTGCTGGCCTGGTCGCGATACTTGAGCGGACTCGGATCGTCCACGACCCCCAGCAGCAGGCTGCGCATGCGTTCGGGCGTGATGTATCCGCGCAGCTTCACGATCTCCTTTCCATCGGGCCCGTACACGATGGTGGCCGGCCAGCCGTACTCGTCGTAGCGCCGGGCGAGATCGGGTCGCGCATCCGCATCCGCTTTCGCGGCGATGTAGCGATCCTTCAGGATCGCGGCGACCTTCGGGTCGTGATAGGTCGTCTGTTCCATCACGTGGCACCAATGGCACCAGACGGCTTCGAGATCGAGGATCACGAATCGCTTCTCGCGCTTGGCCCGGTCGAACACGGCATCGGAAAAAGGCTGCCATTCGATCGGCGCCGCACGGGCGGCGCCCGCGCAGAACAAAGTCACCAGGCTCGCCAACGCGACGCCATGCAGCAGTCTTGAATGCATCCGAGCCTCCCGGGTCGATGCACCCTATACGTGCGATCGTCCGGGAACGGATGCCTATGCCGCCCGGTTTCGGCGGTGCCGCGGCGGACAGCTAGCCGCGGCCGGTAACGGGGATCAACGCACCGGTGACGGCGCTCGCACCGTCCGACAGCAGGAACACGATCACGTCGCCGATGGCCGCGGGTTGCACCCAGCGGGTGAAATCGGCATCGGGCATGTCCGCACGGTTCGCCGGGGTGTCGATGGTGCTCGGCAGGATGGCGTTGACCGTGACGCCCTGGTCCTTCAGTTCGTCGGCGAGGGATTCCGTGAATTTCGCCACACCCGCCTTCGATGCGGTGTAGGCGCCCATGCCGGCGCTCGCCTTCGCGGCGGCGGCACCGGCGCCGATGTTGACGATGCGTCCGCCGCCGCGTGCGGCGAAATGCGGCAGCGCCGCTTGCGCGGCGCTCACTGCACTGCGCAGGTTGACGCGATACAGGAAATCCCACGTGTCGACCTTGCCGCCCGCCAGCTTCTCCCAGCGGAACGTGCCGGCGATGTTCACGAGCGCGTCGAGGCCGCCGAACTCGTCGGCAACCTGCTGCAACGCGGCCGCGGCGGCGGCGGGCTCCGCGAGATCGATGCCGCCTAAAGCGAGAGCGCCGCCGAGCAAGGCCGTATCCGCAGGCGCTGGTGCCCGATCCAGCGCGGCGACCCGAGCGCCGGCGTCGAGCGCGCAACGGACGACGGCCAGACCGAGTTGTCCGAATCCGCCGGTGACTGCCACGACCTTGCGTTTCAGCATCATGTTGTCCTCGCTCCAGGATTGTCGCCGGCGCGATCGGTCGATCCGAATGTCGCCGGCGGGCAGGATTGTCCCATGGCAGGTCGGCCACGACTGCTACGACCGGCAGACCCGCGAGCCTCTGCGGATCACGTTCGAGCATCGGCGCATCGCCAGACCCGCCCGCAACGACGATCGCGGCGTGCGTGTCGCTCACGCTCCTCCGCGCGCATGCCGAAGGCTAGCGGTGCCCGCGTTCCCCGGGTTTCCGGTCCGCCACCAGGCAGTGCGGGCCGAGCTCGGCCAGAGTGGGCCGACCCAGCAGCGTCATCGTGATGTCGATCTCCTTGATGAGGATGTCGAGGGCGCGCGCCACGCCGGCTTCGCCGCCCGACGCCAGTCCGTAGAGCCAGGCGCGCCCGACCATGCACGCGCGCGCGCCCAGGCACAACGCCTTGACCACGTCGGAGCCGCGACGTATGCCGCCGTCGAGGATCACTTCGGCCTTGCCGCCCACCGCTTCCACGACCCCCGGCAGCGCATCGATGGCGGAAATCGCGCCGTCCAGCTGCCGGCCGCCGTGATTGGACACGATGATCGCATCGACGCCGTGGTCCACTGCAATCTTTGCGTCCTCGGGACTCAGCACGCCCTTCAGCGCGAGCGGGCCGCCCCATACCGACTTGAACCAGTCCACGTCCCGCCACGAGATTGCCAGGTCGTACTGGCCCGCGATGAACTGGGTGATGGTGACGGCGTTGCCGGCCTGCGCTGCGGTGCCGTCGAAATTGCGGAACGTCACCTTGGGTCCGAGGCCCACGTCGAACAGCCATTGCCAGTGAAGCGCGAAATCGACCATCGTGGCCAGGGTGAACTTCGGCGGCACCGTGAAGCCGTTGCGCATGTCGCGTTCGCGCGGGCCCTGGACCTTTGTGTCCACAGTCAGCACCAGCGCCTTGCAGCCCGTGGCGCGGGCGCGTTCGATCATCGTCTTGGTGATGCCGCGGTCGCGCAGTACATACAGCTGGAACCAGCGGTGGACATCGGAAGCCTCCGCGATCTGCTCGATCGAACAGGTGGCCATCGTCGACAGGCAATAGGGCACGCCGGCGCCGCAGGCGGCGCGCGACGCGGCAAGCTCGCCCCGGCGGTGGAGGATGCCGGCGAGCCCGGTCGGTGCCATGATGAGCGGCGCCGACGCGGGCGTGCCGATGATCGACGTCGACAAGTCGCGATCGGTGACGTCCGTCAGCGTGCGCGTCATGAAGCGCAGCTTCTCGAAGTCCGTGCGGTTGGCGCGCAGGGTCACTTCGTCGCAGGCTCCGCCGTCGATGAACTCGAAGATGGTTTTCGGCAGTCGCCGGCGCGCGGCGTCGCGGAGGTCGTCGATGTTGAATGCGGTCATGCGAAGCTCGCGGAGGGGTGTCGGGGCCCGGACCGGGGTGGAAGGGCTGCTGCCGATTCTACCGGTCGCGGCGGCGCCGGGCCGCCGACCTGGAATCACCGATCGGGCTGGTCGGCGCGTTCCACGCTGAGAGAAGGATCGGGGCGCGAATCGAAAGTGCTCGATGCGCCGGGCCGCCGCGGGTTCGCGCCCCAGACCATGGGCATCGCGGTCTTGCGGGGACGGCTCAGGTCGGCGACGAACTGCGACGGCACCATGTCCCACGCATAGTCGTTCAGCCGTGCGAGCAGCTTCGCCACCAGTTCGGGATTGCGCTCGGCGGCGTTGTCCTCCTCGCCCGGGTCGTGCGGCACGTCATAGAGCTCGAGGCGCTGCGGCAGCGAGGCGTAGAGGATCAGCTTCCAGTCGCCGATGCGGATGGCACCGCGCAGGTCCTCCACCGACAGCAGCAGTTCGCGACGCGCCGAGGCCTTGTTGTCGCGGATCGCGGACCACTGGTCGAAGCCGTCGAGCGGCTTGCGCTGATCGAGCTTGGCGCCGGCGGCAGCGAGCAGCGTGGGGTACATGTCGGTCACGTGCATGAGCGCGTTGGTGACCCCTGTTTCCAGCCCCTTCGGCCAGCGGATGAACGCCGGCACGCGTACCCCGCCCTCGTACAGGCTGCCCTGGCCATCGCGATAGGGTCCGTTGTCGGCCGCACCGATGGCCACGTCGCCGTCGCCGGTCGGGAACTTGTGCGCCACAGCGCCGCCGTTGTCACTGTGGAATACGATCAGCGTGTTCTCGAGCATGCCCTTGCTCGCGAGGGCATCGGTCACCATGCCGACGGCGTCGTCGAGTGCGCTGACCATGCCCGCGTAGACGCGCCGATCCTTGTCCGCGATCTGCGCATTGCGCTCCAGGAATTCGCGTGGCGCTTCCATCGGTGCCGCCGGCGCGGTGAACGACAACAGCAGGAATAGCGGCGTGGCCGGGTCTTGCTTCGCGATCAGGTGGGCCGCGTCGCGGCCGAGCAGTGTGGTCACGTAGCCCTTCTCCCGCACCGCCTTGCCGTTGCGATACCAGTCGGGCCCCAGCCCGTTGGTCTTGCGCAGCGGATCGACCTGGCCGGCGAGCGGGCCATACTGATAATCGAAGCCGCGACGCAGGGGTCCCATGTCCGGCTGCGCATGGCCGAGCTGCCATTTGCCGACCAGGGCAGTGCGGTAGCCGGCCTCTTTCAGTGCCTGCGCGAGGGTGCGCTCGTCCGCCGGCAGTCCATAGGAGCTGGTCGGCAGGATCGACTGGGTCTGCAGGCCATAGCGCATCGGGTAGCGACCGGTGAGCAAGGCCGCCCGCGTCTGCGTCGAGTAGGGCTGCACGTAGAACTGATTGAGTCGCATCGCGCCTTCGGCGAGCCGGTCGATGTTCGGCGTGCGGATCTCCTTGCCGAGATAGCCGACGTCCTGCCAGCCGAGATCGTCGGCCAGCAAGTAGACGATGTTCGGCCGCTCGGCGGCGTCGGCGCCGACGCTCAAAGCGAGCATCGTGGCGAAGGCGAGAGAGCATCGGACCATGGGCTCGGACGGGAGGGGCAGCGCGAAGTAACGCATGTTACCCGACGCCTTCCGGGCAGCCACGCCGCGGCGCGCAATCGCCCGGACGACCGCGCATGGCCGCGGTCTGCCCGCGGCGCCCCTGTGCTAGCATCCCGGGACCATGTCGGACCGCGAAATTCTCCTCACTGCGCTCGATGGCGTAGAGCGCCGGCTCCGGGTCAACCGCAATCTCGATGTACTCACCCGCGCGGCGACGGCGATCCTCGCGGCGGCCATCGCAGCGGTACTGCTGCAAGCGCTCGCGGGTCCCCGGCCTGGTGTCTTCGGTCTGACCCTGCCGGTCGCGTTGTTCGTGCTGGCCTGCCTGGTGGTCGCTGGCATCGCGCTGTCCCGGTCGCGTGCGCGCCGCCCTCTTGAAGACGTTGCCGCCGAAGCCGACCGGCGGGGCGGACTGCACGACACGCTCGGCTCCGCGTTGTGGTTCACGCAGCAAGGCACGGCGTCGCCGTGGATTCCGCTGCTGCTCGGCCGCGCCTCCCGTCTCGCGGCCGGGCTCGACCTCGTCCGGCTCGTGCCCATCGTCGTGCCACGCGGCGTGCGCGTCGTGTTGCTGCTGGCGGTTGCGCTTGCAGGCTTGTCGTGGCTGGCGCCGAAGTTGCCGCCGCTGAGGGACGCCCTCGCGAACGATGCGACCGCGATCAAGCCGGAAGGAGAAGCCGAACAGATCGCCACGCTGCGTGAGCTCGCGGAGGACGCGGTCCGGCGCGGTGACACGACGGCGAAAACGAAGCTCCAGCGGGTGCTGGCCGCGCTCGAACGTCCCGGCGCCAGCCCCGAGGACAAGCGCAAGGCCCTGGATGAAGCGCGCGAATACGTGGCGCAGCGGTCGTTCGAAGCCGCCACGGATCGGGAGCGCCTGCGCCAGATCGCCGACCAACTCGGCGGACGATCCGAGTTCGGCGAAGTGACGCAGGCTCTGCGCGATGGCGATGCGAAGGGCGCGGCGGACGCGCTGAAGCGGCTCGCGACGGCGCGCGGCGAGTCGGCCGCCGGGCGGGAGCCCGCCGCGGCCGAAGCGGCCCAGTCGCCGCCGGGCGAGGGCGATCTCGCCACGCTGCAGGAATCGCTGCAGGCGGTCGCGCAGAACCCCGACCGCAACCTGACCGGGGAGACCCAGGGCAAGGTGGCGAAGGCGGTGCAGAATCTCGAGGAGATCGCGAAGCGTCTCGACGGTGCGGCGGCCCTGAATCAGGCACGGCGCAAGCTCGACGCGGTCTCGATGTCCATGTCGCGCGAATCGCGCCTGCGCGCGGCCCGCTTCGGCCAGCAACAAGGCGCACCGAACGGCCAGTCGCCTGAAACCGGCGCCGCGAACATCCAGGGCGGCACCATGTTCCGGCAGGCTGCGGTCGCGAAGGAAGGCGAAGGCCAGCGCGATGGCGGCCGCACCGGTGACGCCTCGGGCAATGCGCAGGGCGACCCGGTGCTGGGCGACGAGGTCAAGCGCCCGCAGGCGAAGTACCAGCTCGAGACGGTGCGCAGCGAAGCGCGCGAAGGCCCCGATGCGGCGGACGCGGTGTTCTATTCCGCGAGCCGGCAGGGCGACGCCAAGACCGGGTACGAGGCGGCGCCGCAGCAGTATCGGCACGCGGCCGAAGAAGCCATGAGTCCGGAGCGCATTGCGTTGCGCCATCGGCCGATCGTGAAGCGCTATTTCACGCAACTGCGGGAACAGGACGGCAAATGACCACCACACAGGTCGATCGCAGGATCGAGCAGTTCCAGAACAACATGCGCCTGGTACGCACCGAGGTGGGTCGCGTCATCGTCGGCAACGACGCGGTCGTCGACGGCGTCATGACGTGCCTGCTGGCGCGCGGCCACGTGCTGCTGGAAGGCATCCCCGGCGTGGGCAAGACCAAGCTCGTCCAGACGCTTGCCGACGTGCTGCACCTCAAGTTCTCGCGCATCCAGTTCACGCCCGACCTGATGCCCGGTGACATCATCGGCACCTCGATCGTGCGCGAGGACGAAGGCGGCAGGAAATACTTCGAATTCCAGCCCGGCCCGATCTTCGCGAACATGGTGCTCGCCGACGAGATCAACCGTGCCACGCCGAAGACCCAGTCGGCGCTGCTCGAGGCCATGCAGGAGAACAGCGTCTCGGTGGGCAAGACCACCCATCCGCTCCAGCAGCCGTTCTTTGTGCTCGCCACGATGAACCCGCTCGAGATGGAGGGCACCTATCCGCTGCCGGAAGCGCAGCTCGACCGTTTCTTCTTCAAGCTGAAGATGGGCTTCCCGGACGTGGACGAATTGCACGAGGTGCTCGACCGCACCACGCAGGCGCGCGAACCGCAGGTGGATCGCGTGCTCGCCCAGGGCGAGATCCTCGAGATGCGCGAGACGGCGCGCGAGGTGCCGGTGGCACGACCGGTGCAGGACTACGCGATCCGGCTCACGCTCGCGACGCACCCCGAGGCGAGCGGCGCGCACGCACTGGCGAAGCAGTACGTGCGCTTCGGCGCGAGCCCGCGCGGCACCCAGGCGCTGATCCTCGGCGCGAAGGTGCATGCCTTGATCCACGACCGCGTGCACGTGGCCAGTGAGGACGTGCGCGCGGTGGCGCTGTCGGCCTTGCGCCACCGGCTGTTGCTCAACTTCGAGGCGGAGGCCGACCGCGTCGATACCGACGCGATCCTGACGCGAATCATCGGGGAGCTGGCTGCGCCTTGATCGATTGTTGCGGTGCCCGGTGGGCAACCCTGATCGGTACCCAGGGCACGGAGCAGCGCCCGGATGTCTGAGGCTTGTCGCCGAGCCGCCCTGCCGGGCTTTTCACCAGTCCAACGTGTATCGATTTCCCGCCGTGTCCCCCGTGGTCGACTTCCTTCATTGCAGGCTTCGAGTGCTCCGCTGATCCATGGCCTCCGCGCTGTTCAACGAGAACTTCCTCCGCCGCCTGGAGCACCTGCGCTTCGCTACGCGCCGGCCCGCGTCCGGGCATCTGCGCGGCCTGCATCGGTCGCGTCGCACCGGCAGCGGCATGGTGTTCAGCGACTATCGGGCGTACACGCCGGGCGATGACACGCGCAACCTCGATTGGGGCATCTACCTCCGGCTCGACCGGTTGATCCTGCGCCTGTTCGAGGAAGAAGCAGACCTGCCGGTCTACCTGTTCGTCGATGCGAGCGCGTCCATGGCGTTCGGCGAACCGTCGAAATTCGATTTCGCGCGCCGGGTCGCCGCCGCGCTCGCCTACCTCGCGCTGGTCGACCACGATCGCGTGAGCGTGGTCGCGTGGGCCGACGGCATCGCGCGCGAGTTGCCGGTGCGCCGGGGCAAGGCGCAGGTCTGGCCGGCTTTCCGCTTTCTGCAGGGGCTGACGGCGAGCGGCGGAACCAGCCTGCAAGGCGCCTTGCGCGGCTATTTCGGCGGGCGGCGCGCCCGTGGTCTCGTGGTCCTGCTGTCCGATTTCCTCGATCCCGAAGGCTTCGCGCCTGCCGCCAACTTCCTGCGCCAGTTCCGTCACGAGGTGTTCGCCCTGCAGCTGCTGGCGCCGCAGGAAGCGAGGCCGGATCTGCCCGAAGAGGTGACCTTGGTCGACGCCGAGACCGGCGCCTCCGATACCGTCCACGTCACCCCGTCCCTGATCGCGGCCTATCGCGAAGCCCAGGAAGCCCATTGCCGCTCGATCGAATCGGTATGTCGCGCGGGCGGGTGGACCTACCGGCGCGCGCAGACCGATGCGCCGTTCGAGGAACTCATGCTCCGTTCGTTGCGCGACGAAGGCGTGTTGCGGTGAGGTTGCTGGCATTTCCCCCGGGCGTGACCGCGGCGCTGCTCGCGGGCGTGGCCGCAGCGATCGTCGGACTGTATCTGCTCAAGCCGGCGCCGCGTCGCATCGTGGTCGCATCGATGCTGATCTGGGACCGGGTGCTCCAGCGCAAGCGCCGGGATGCCGAGCGCTGGCGCTGGTGGTTGTCGCTGGCGCTGGCGCTGGCCATCGGGCTCGCCATCGCCTTCGCACTGACGCAGCCGGAGCCGGCGGGCGCTGGCGCGGCATGGCGTCGCATCGTCATCGTCATCGACAACTCGCCGACGATGCGCACGTTGCGCGGCGATGGCCGCACGCGATTCGAGCACGCGCTGGAGACCGCGCGCGGAATGCTGGCTGAAGGGGGCACCGCGCGGCGCATCCTGGTCACCGATACCGGAGGCACTCTGGGCAGTCGCGCATTCGAGGCGCCGCGGCGCGCGCGCGCGGTGCTCGACTCCATCGAGATTGCCGACGACGGGGCCCCGCGCTTTCCCGTTCTCGATGCGGCAGACCGGGGTGACGAGGCGCCGGAGGTCGTGTTCATCACCGACGGCGTGGCGCCGATCACGCCACCGCCCGGCACCCGCCTGCTGTCGGTCTTCGAGCCGGCCCCCAACGTCGGCATCACTGCATTCGAGGTCCGTTCACCGCCCGGGGACGCGCGCCGTTTCGAAGCGTTCGTGGCCGTGGCCAATGCCGCGCCGGAAAAAGTGTCGGTCACGATTTCGATCGCGGGTGCGGGCCACGACGCTATCGTGCGGGAGCTCGACATAGCGGCCCGCGACACGGCGCGACTCACGATTCCGGTGGCGGAGTTCGGGGGCGGAACGCTGCAGGCGACGGCCCGAGTTGCCGGCGACTCGTACGTCGGCGACGACGCTGCCTACGCGTTCATGCCGGTCGCGAATCGCAAGCGCGTGGCACTCGTGAGCGCGGGCAATCGCGACCTCGAACGCGCACTTCGTCTCGATCCGCGCATCGCCCTGAGCGTCCTCGGCACGCGGCAGTACGCGCATCGTGCAGGATTCGATGCCTACGTGTTCGACCGCTTCGCGCCGGCGGTTGCCCCGGCGGCGCCCGCGCTGTTGCTGCGGCCGCCGAAGGTGCCGTGGCTCCCGGCGCCGGGCCGGGAACGCGAGGCGCCCACGATCGACGCCTGGCTCGAGGGCCAGCCCGTGCTCGACAACGTCTCCTTGCGTGAGGTCGAGATCGCGCACGGTGCCGCGTTCTCCGCCGCCGATGCCTCGCTCGTGCTGGCGCGGGACACCGATGGCGGTGCGTTGATCATCGCGTCGGCGGCGATCCCCCGCTGGGTGGCAACCGGATTTTCCCTGCAGGATTCCGATTTCGCGGCGCAGACATCGTTTCCGATATTCGTCTCGAATGCGCTCACCTGGCTCCTCGACGAGACACCGGCCGTGGCGCGTCCGCTCGGGATGGTGTCGGTCCCTCTGGAGCGGGCGCGCGTGCTCACGCCCGAAGGCAATGCGCTCGACACCCGCTTCGTTCCCGGCGCGACGCTGTTCCAGGCGGACCGTCCCGGCGTCTTCGTCGCGGAAGGTTCGACCGGTCGCCTCCGGGTGGTGATCAACCGGTTCGATCCCGCCGTCACCGAGGTGAATGCGAGCCGGCTCGCAACCCTTCCTGCGGCAGCGCCGGCCGGAGCCCGCGCCGCGCTGGTCTGGGAGCCGTGGTTGCTGTTGATGCTCGGCGCGTTCGCGCTGATGCTGCTCGAGTGGTGGACCTACCACCGCCGGCTCACGGTATGAAGGCGCATTCGTGAGCGGCTTAGCCATCGAAGTCTGGTGGCCCCTGCTGCTGCTGCCGGCGGGCATCGTGTTCGTCCTCCGGGTCGCGCGTCGGAGCGAAACGGCGCTCGCTCCGAATCGGCGGAAATGGTTGAGCGCGCTGCGGATCGCAGCGCTCGCCGCCGCGGTGCTGGCGATGCTTCGGCCCACCTGGCTCGCCGTCACCGACGACGTGTCGGTCGTGTATGCGCTGGACGTCTCGCGCAGCATCGATCCGGCGTTCATCGAGGCCGCGATCGGCTGGATCGAGCGCGCCAATGCACAAGGACATCCGGCGGATGCCCAGGTGATCGCGTTCGCAGGGGAACCCCGGCTTGCCGCAACCGCGGCCGCGGTGCGCGAGCTGCCGGTTCGCGGCGAGCAAGGCGGCAGCGCGGCCGCGCTCGATCGTGATGCCACCGATCTCGAAGCGGCCCTCGAAGCGGCCGGCAGCCGGTTCGCGCCGCGGCGGATCAAGCGCCTCGTACTGATGAGCGATGGCGTGGCCACGGCTGGAGATCCGTGGCGCGCAGTCGAGCGCCTGCGCCGCGACGGCGTGCGTGTCTTCGCGGTGCCAGCGCCGGTGCGCAGCGGTCGCGACGCGTGGGTGGCGGGGATCGACACGCCGTCCGACCTGCGTCGCGACGAACCTGCCATTGTGGCAGTGCGTGTCGAGGCCCAGGCGCAGGCGCGCGCGCGGGTGGTGCTGACGCGCAATGACCAGGCGCTGGCGCAGAAGACGGTGACGCTGAAGCCCGGCGCGAACGTGATTCCGTTCACGGTCAAGCTCACCGCGGCCGGCACCGGGACGCTGGCGGCGACAGTCACGGCCGAAGGCGACGGCGTGCGCGACAACGACCGGCTGGCTCGCGCCATCGTCGTGCGCGGCCGTCCTCGCGTGCTGCTGGTGGAAGGGGCGCCGGGTCCGGGCACACCGCTGCGCGATGCCCTGGTACGCGAAGGGATCGAGGTGGATCTGGAGGCACCCGCAGCGTTGCCATCGGATACCGCCGGCTACGGGCGCTACGACGCAGTGATCCTGAGCGACGTTGCCGCCGGCGATGTGGATCCCGCGCGCATGCAGGCCCTCTCGGCCTGGGTCAAGGACGACGGCGGCGGACTCGTCTTTGCCGCCGGCGCGAACGCCTACGGTGAAACGGGCTGGCGCGAATCTGCGGTCGAGAAGGTGTTGCCGGTCACCTTCGAGGCGCAGGAGAAGCGTCGCGAGATCGCGCTGATCATCGCGCTCGATCGGTCGTACAGCATGAAGGGCCGCAAGCTCGATCTCGCGAAGGCCGCAACGCTCGGTGCGCTCGATCTGCTGGACGAGAACCACCGCTTCGGCGTCATCACCTTCGATTCGCAGCCGGAGATGACCGTGCCGTTCGGTCCGGTTCGCAAGCGACGCGCCGAGGACCAGATCGCGCGGTTCACCGCGAGCGGACAGACCAACATCTATCCGGCGCTGCAGGCGGCCTATCGGGTGCTGGTGGACGTGCCGTCGAAAGCGAAGCACGTGATCCTGCTCTCGGACGGCGACACCCAGCCGGCCGATTTCCAGCGTCTGGTGAAGCGCATGGCCGAGGCCAACATCACCGTGACGACGGTGGCGATCGGCTCGGAGGCGGACGTGAACCTGATGGAGAGCATTTCCAAGTGGGGCCGCGGACGCTACTACTACGCCGTCAGCGCCGACCGCGTGCCCAAGATCTTCATCGACGAGACCAATCGCCTGGTGAATCAGAGCCTGGTGGAGGAGCCGGTGCGGGCGGTGCCGCGCCGCAAGGCCGAAGCGCTGCGCGGGATCGACTTCGAGCATGCCCCCGCGCTGAAGGGCTACGCGAGCACGAAGCTGAAGGACGGCGCGGAATTGACGCTGTCCACCGAGACCGGCGCGCCGTTGCTCGCGCGCTGGCAATACGGCCTCGGCAAGACGGCCGTGTTCACCTCGGACGTGAAGAATCGATGGGCCTCGGCGTGGCTCGGCTGGCCCGGCTTCGGCAAGCTCTTCAGCCAACTGGTGCGCGAGACGATGCGCCGCGATGCCGGCGAGGAGACGAGCTTCGAGGTCGAGCGCGACGGGCGCGACGCCGTCGTCCACCTGCGCCTGCTCGATGCGGGTGGGCATTTTCGCAACGATCTGAATCCGGAGGTGAAGGTGTCGCTGCCGGACGGCGGGACCGCCGCGCTGCCGCTGCGGCAGACCGGTCCGGGGCGCTACGAAGCCCGGCTGCCGCTCACGGGCGGCGGCGCCGCGCCTTGGCGTTTCGCGCTCGCCCGGAGCGGCGGCCTGTCGAGTGCCCTGGCGACGCAGGCCGGCACTCGGGAACTGCTGCGCGCGTATCCCGACGAGCTGCGCCTGCGGCCGACCGATCACGCGCTGCTGCGTGCGATCGCCGTCCAGACGGGGGGCGAGTACGCGCCGGAAGCGCGCGCGGTGTTTGCGCCCCGGGGAGACCATGCCGCCCGTCCGATCACGCTGTGGCCCTGGCTTGCCGCGCTGGCGCTGCTGCTCTACATCATCGACCTGGCGCTGCGCCGCGTGCTCCGTTTCGGCGCCACCGGAAGCGCGCAATGAAGCGCTATGATGGGATCGTTCCGAGACCGCGTCTCGCCCGATCATCCTGGAGATACCTCATGCACTTCCCGTTGTGGCTGCGAGCCGCCGCATTCCTCCTGCTTTGCAGCGCCTGGGTCCCCGGGTCAGCATGGGCCGACGACGAGCCGAAGATGCTGTTCATCGAATACGAGCTGGTGGCGTTCGGGGTGCCGCCCGACAGTTTTGCGGCCAAGCCGAAGAAACTCTGGCGCGTGGGCGATTCCCACCTCAGGCTGGAGGAATTGCCCAATTCCGAAGCGAAGGAACAGCGTCTGCTGGTCGTCGCCGAACCCGACATCTGGGTCATCAACCGGACCACGGGCCTTGGTCGGCACGAGATCGATCCGGGGCCGACATATCGGGTGAAGTTTCCGGTCTTCACCGCCGACAAGAACGAAGACGTGGTCAAGCTCGAGATGGGATCGGAGGTCCAGTTCTTCCGCGACCACGATGCCAGGGATGCGGGCGAGAAGACGGTGGCCGACGTCGCGTGCAAGGAAAGCGTGATCGAACTCGGCGGTCATCAGGTGTCGCTGTTCACGCGGGTCGCGGACGGCACGCCCTACCAGGTGACCATCCTGGTGGGAGAATACGCGCTCGCGGTGCGCTATCTCCGCTACGAGACCGGGCTCGCCGTGGACAAGGACCTGTTCACCCCGCCTGCGGACATCAAGTTCGAAGAGCCCAAGCAGCCTTGAACGCAGCGAAGGCGCCCGGGGGCGCCTTCGCTGCGGTGAGCGGCGGAGCGCCGTCTACCGCTTCAGGTTGTCGCGGATCTCGCGCAGCAGGACCACTTCCTCGGGCGTCGGTGGCGGCGGCGCGGGCGGCTGCGCCTTCTTCAGGCGGTTCATCTGCTTGACCATCAGGAAGATGATGAACGCGAGGATCATGAAGTTGATGGAGATCGTGATGAAACTGCCGTAGGCGAACACCGGGACGCCGGCCTTCTTCACCTCGGCGAGCGTCATCCCGGTGCCGGGTGGAATGTCCTTCAATGCGATGAAATAGTTGGTGAAGTCGCTGCCGCCGAAGATCCGGCCCACGACGGGCATGATCAGGTCGCCGACCATGGAATCGACGATCTTGCCGAAGGCCCCGCCGATGATCACGCCGACCGCGAGATCGACGACATTGCCCTTCAGCGCGAACTCGCGAAATTCCGATGCAAAACTCATGGGCTGGTCTCCTCTGGTTCCTGACGGCCTCTGGTCGCCGGCGCTGCGATCCGGGCCGACCGGGCGCTGCGCTCGCTGCGGCGGGATGCAAGCCGGATGCGGCGCGATGCTACGGGAATATTCGGGCTCGCGACACCGGCAGGCGTCATGACGCGGGTGCGACCCGCCGCGCCTCGATGAAGCGTTGCTTCCAGTGGGGCGCTTCGAGGCGCTCGATCCTGACTTCGCCGCCGCTCGAAGGCGCATGCACGAACTCGCCGTGGCCCACGTACATCCCGACGTGCAACGCGCCATTGCGGCCACGGCGGAAGAAGAGCAGGTCGCCGGGCCGGAGTGCCTCGCCGGAAGCGACAGGGATCGCGAGCCTGCGCTGGTCGCCGGTTTCGCGCGGCAGCGCAATGCCGGCGAGGCCGTAGCTGTAGCGTACCAGTCCGCTGCAATCGAACCCGGCCGGCGTGGTGCCCCCGAAGCGGTAGGGGCTGCCCAGTTGCGCCATGGCGTGCATCGCCGCTTCGTCGGCCGGGTCCGCCTCGGGCGCGGCCTCCAGCGGTGGTCGCGCCGGTCTGTCGACCTGGTTGCTGGTGACTGCGGAGGGTTGTGCGCAGCCGGCGATGGCGAGCAGTGCGGCGAGGGCCGGGCCTGCGCACGGCCGCGCAATCATCGTCCCCGCGCCTCCACGCCGCACCAGTGGGCGATGTAGAGTGCAAGCACCCGGGACACCTGGTGCGTGCTCTCGAGCGAAACCGATTCGTCGATGCCGTGGATGCGGGCGGCCTCCGGTCCGTAACAGGTGGCGGGCGTCTCGCCGTACAGGTTGAACACGCGCGCATCGGTGGTGGCGGTACTGGCGAGCCATTCGGGGGGCGTGCCCAGCACCCGTTCGTGGGTCTGCGCGAGCAGGCGCATCATCGGCAGGTCCTTCGCGATCGCGAATCCCTCCGACTGGAAACCGGCATAGCGCACCCGATACTGGACCCCGGCCAGCGATCGATCGGTGTCGACGGTGCGCGCGATGCGCGCCTCGATTGCGGCGCGAGCGGCCGCCGCGGCCATGCCGATCGGGATGCCGCAGCGGATCTCGATCGTGCACCTGGTCGGGACCGACGAGGCCCATTCGCCACCCTGGATGCGACCGAGATTGAAATTGATCCAGTGCTCGTGATCGGCATACGCGGCATGCCGGGACTCGGGCCGATTCCACTCGTCACGCAGGGTCGTGAGACCCCCGTAGAGCGCGAATGCGGCCTCGATGGCGTTGATGCCGCTGGCGACGTCGAGCACGTGGGCGGGTCGACCGAAGACGTCCACCGCCAGCCAGATCACGCCGACCTGGGCATGCAGGATCGAATGGTCGAAAGGCTCGGGGATGAGGGCCGCATCCGCGCGGTAGCCGCGCTTCAGGCATGCCAGCGCACCGTTGCCCGTGCACTCTTCCTCGACGACCGATTGCAGCCAGATCGGGGCGGCCGGCTGGACGCCGATGCGCTTCAACGCTTCGAACGCGATGACGTAGGCGGCGATGCCGGCCTTCATGTCGCCCGCGCCGCGCCCGAACAGACGGCCGTTGCGCACGTCCGGTTCGAACGGCGGCGAGCTCCACATCGACTCTTCGCCGATCGGCACGACGTCGATGTGGCCGTTCAGGATCAAAGAGCGGCCGATCACGGTGCGCGGATGGTGCGCACCGACCACGTTGTCGTGGCGTGCCCATTGTCCGGTCGGCGGCGCGTAACCCTGCATGTCCTTCAGGTCCTCGTCGCGCACCTCGAAGCGATCGACCTCGAGGCCCAGGCCACGAAACAGCCCTTCCATGAAATCCTGCGCGGAGGCCTCTTCGCCCATCAGGCTGGGAAAGCGCACCAGCGCAGCGAGCAGGGTGACCAGATCGGGCTGCAGGTCGTCGACCGCGGCGAGCAGGTCGCGTTCGAGTCCGGGATCGAGCGGAATGAATTCGGGGGCGTTCATGCGGGCGCTCCGGGTGCGGGATCGACTATAAAACGAAACGGGCGCCGCGAAAGTCCGCGGCGCCCGTTGTCGCGCATCTCGACGTTCAGTTGCCGATCATCCGCAGCTCGACACGGCGGTTCTCGGCGCGCCCTTCGGCGCTGGCATTGTCGGCGATCGGCTGGTCGGCGCCATACCCCTTGGCCACCAGGTTCTTGGCCGGCACGCCCTTCGACACGAGGTAGGACATCACCATCTCGGCGCGGCGTTGCGAGAGCGAACGGTTGGTTGCGTCCGAGCCGGAATTGTCGGTGAACCCGGCCACTTCGACTTTCATGTCCGGGTCAGCCTTCAGCTTCGCCGCGACCTCGTCCAACGCGGCGAAGGAATCGCGCGTGATCTTGGCCGAACTGCTTTCGAACGTGACGCCTTTCAGGACCATGTTGTCGGTCATCGGCGCGGCCGACTTCGGCGCGTCCATGGTCGACCGGGATGCCATCGGCTCGCAACCGTTCGGCTCCACCTTCATTCCGACCTTCGAATCCGGGCAGCGATCGATCGCGTCCGGTATGCCGTCGCCATCGGTATCGGCGGCGCAGCCATCGGCATTCACCGTGACGCCGGTCGGCGTACCCGCGCAGCGGTCGTGGCTGTCCGGTACGCCGTCGCCGTCGGTATCCTCTTCGCAACCATTCGCCATCACTTTCGCGCCCGCCGGCGTGTTCGGGCACAGGTCCGATGCATCGACCACGCCGTCGCTGTCGGCGTCGACATTCACCACGCAGCCGCTGGAGTCGACCTGGGCGCCTTTCGCGGTGGCCGCGCACTTGTCGTTGCGATCAGGCACGCCATCGCCGTCGGTGTCCACGTTCACGTCGCAGCCGTTGGCCGTCACCCGCGTGCCCTCGGGCGTGTCGGCGCACATGTCGACCTTGTCGGGCACGCCATCCTTGTCGGCATCCGGCAGGGGCTTTTCCATGCTGCGGCAGGCCCACCAGCCGAGACCGCCGCCCACGACCGCGCCGATGGCCGCGGATTCCCTGTTTTCGGTCGATGCGAGTCCGCCGGCGATCAGCGCACCCGCAACGGCGCAGACCCAGGGCTGGAGGACTTTCGAGTCCTCACCCGTGTTGTACGCGTGCACGACCGCGTTCTTGGATTCCTTCATGGAACTGCCGGTGGAGGCGCAGCCGCTCACGAGTGCGAGCAGCACGACGGCAGCGCTCAGATGGGTGGGGAGTTTCACGAAATCGCCCTTTCTGGAGGGGCCGGGAGCTGAATCACCCGGCGTTCGAGGATGAAGGTGCGCGACCGAAGGCCGCATCGGTCGCGGATTGTACCTTGGCGCGACGGGCGCCCCCAGGCGTCTCGGGATGAGGGCTCGCCGCGCCTTCAGGGCAGACTCCCGGGCTCGCCACGGGCCGCGCGCAGTTGCGCTTCCAGCCGGGCGATCTGTTCCCGCAACGGCTCGACGATCCGGTCCACCTGGTCCAGCGTGAACCGCTGCGTGATGTGCTGCGGGCAGTTCCAGTCGAAGGCGGCCACGTCGATCACCGCGACGCGCTCCACCTTGGCGCGGTACCGGGGCAACGCCACCTGCCGGACCAGTTCTTCGCCTGCGTCCGCCAGGTCGAGGAAGCGGAGGTGCCCCAGCAGCTTCAAGCGCTGCCGCCGGACGTAGTCCATGACGATCATCGCTACGCGATCATTGGCGGCGCTGTTGCCGGCAGTGACATATTGCAGGTTGCCGCGAAAATCGGCGAAGGCGATCCGCTCGGGCGAGAGCACCTTGAGGAATCCCCGCGGGCCGCCGCGATGCTGGACGTAGGGCCAGCCGGTCTCGCTCACCGAGGCGATATAACAGCTGTCGGCCTGCGCCAGAAATTCGGTTTCGTCCGGTCCCAGTCTGTCCGGCGCGTCATCCGAGGCCTGCATGCGGGCGTACTGGGAGCGGGAACCGTGGCGCTCCTGCAGGTGGCATACGCCCGGCGTGAATGCGATGTCTGCGAAGCGGCGGCTCACGATGATCGCCCGCTACGGCAGCCCGCAGCGCGCGGCCGCGCGGACGCGCCCCCGGCATCGGCGGACGCTAGGGCTGCTTCCATTCCGCTTCCTGCAAGGTGCGCCACTGGATCTTGCCGGTTCCCGAGCGCGGCAGGGCGTCGGTGAAAGCCACCAGGCGCGGCACCTTGTACGCGGCCATGTGCTCGCGCGACCAGGCAATGATGTCCTCCTCCGCCACCTTGCCCTGCGAGGATTCCTTGAGAACCACCCAGGCCTTGACGGTCTCGCCCCGGCGGCCGCCCGGCGCCGAGACGATGGCCACTTCCCTGATGTCGGGGTGCTTGTAGAGGGTCGCTTCGAGCTCGGCCGGCCAGACCTTGTAGCCCGAGGCATTGATCATGCGTTTCAGCCGGTCCGCGATGTAGAAGAAACCATCGTCGTCCATTCGCCCGAGGTCGCCCGTGCGCAGAAAAGTGCGACCGTCGATCTCGAGGAAAGCCGCGCGCGTCGCCTCCGCGTTGTTCCAGTAGCCTTTCATGAGCTGCGGCCCGCTCGATACGATCTCGCCGACTTCCCCGGGCGGGAGCGGCTCGAGCGATTCGGGGTCGATGATCATCGCCGCGGTGTCGAAGGTCGGAATGCCGAGGCACTGCTTGCGCAACTGTTGCGGCGGATTGACGTGCGTCTGCGAGATCGTCTCCGTCATGCCGTACGCTTCCATGTACTCGATGCCGCAACGTGCCTGCAACTGCGCCGCGACCGCTTCGGGCATCGAGGCCCCGCCGCCGAAGACGTTCTGCAGCGACGACAGGTCGCGGTCCGCCGTGGTCGGATGCGCGAGCAGGTCGACGACCATCGTCGGCACGTTCGCCCAGTGCGTGACGTGATAGCGTTCGATCAGGTAGCCGGCCGCGGCGGGATCCCAGCGCGGCAGGAAGGCGATGGTCGCGCCGGCATAGAGGCTTGCGTTCATGCTGTGCTGCATGCCGGTCACGTGGAACAGGGGTGCGGTGGCGAGCACCACCGAATCCTGCATCATCCCTTCCCACAATGCGCCGCCCACGGCGGTGCACATCAAGGTCCGGTGCGTGTGCATGCAGCCCTTGGGCTTGCCCGTCGTGCCGGAGGTGTAGAGGATCGCCGCGAGATCGTCCGGCCCCACGGTGTGCACGCGCGGCGTGCGCTCGCGCGCGAGCGCTTCGGTCCAGGCGGTGACGCCGGGATCGGTGACCGGCGCCCGCGGCGCGCGGATGAAATCGGGGACCGCCAGCTCGGTCGTGCCGGTCAGATGGTCGGAATACGCGGCCACCAGGGCGTGCCGGATGCGCGTGCCGATCAGCGGCCGCAGGTGTTTGTACAGTTCCTGCCCGACGATCGCCACCGTCGCGCCGCTGTCGTCGCAGTAGTGTTCGAGTTCGTCGCCGACGTTCATCGGCGAGACCGGCACGACGACGGCGTCGGCGCGCAGGATCGCGTAATACGCGAGGACGAACTGGGGCGAATTCTGCAGGTCGAGCAGTACGCGATCGCCGCGCGCCACACCGCAATCATGCTGGAGGAAGCCGGCGATGGCCTCGGCTTCCGCGACGAAGCGGCGATAGGCGAGGCGCGTGTCGAAGAATACCGAGGCCGCCTTCTGCGGGTACCGCAGGGCGGAGACGGCGAGATTCACCCACAGGCTCGTCTCCGGCAGCGTGAGGTGGCGGGGGAGCTGCTTGGGCCAGTGCTTCAGGTGAGGCGCGGACATCGGGAGCAATGCATCCGGAACGGTGCTTCGGAACGCCTGTTCGAGGCGCAGGCGCACGCCCCGATCGGTCCTGTCGTCGAAGACCCGATTGTATCGGGACGCGCAGCGGCTGCGGCTCGTCCCGCGCAAATGTTCCAGCCGCGATGCGGGGTCCGACGCCGTCCCCGGGGCCTACAGCACGTTCGAGCTGACTTTCACGTAGTTGCGGTAGCAATTGCGGCCGCCCATCTTGGCCTCGTACAGGGCCTCGTCGGCGTAGCGCATCAATTCCTCGATCGTGCCGCCGTGCTCCGGATAGGCGGCGATGCCGATGCTCACGGTGGTGGACAGCGTATGGCCGTCCACCGTGACGGGCTGGCGCACGGCCGCGACCAGTTTCTCCGCGGCGCGCAGCGCCGCCTGGGGCTGATCGATGCGCAACAGCCCCACGACGAACTCGTCGCCGCTGATCCGCGAAGCGGTATCGTCCCTGCGGATGGTGGCGGCCACGCGGCGACCGATCTCCCGCAGGAGTTCGTCGCCCACCGCCTGGCCGAGTTCTTCGTTGATCTTCTTGAAGCCGTCCAGGTCCATGTACAGGACCGCCATGCCGTGATGGTGCCGGCGGGCCGCCGCCAGCGCGGTGGAGAGCTTGTCCATCAACATGCGCCGGTTCGGCAGGTCGGTCAGCTCGTCGTGATGCGCCACATGGTTGGCGTGTTCCACGGCGGCCCGGATGGCGCGGAATGCCTTGAGCAGTCGCATGGACAGCCAGGTCACGATGGCGCCGCTGAACGCGACGATCAGGCCGATCGCGGCCCAGACCCGGTGGACGCCGTGGCGTCGGACTTCTTTACGTTCCGCGAGCAGGCGCTGCTCCTCGCCGGTCATCGCGATGAGCTGGGTCTCGATCGCCTTCGTGTCCATCTGCCCGTTGCCCTGCGCCGCAGCACGTTGAAGCACCGCGTCGAGCCCGCCGTCCCGGCGCAGCACCACGCTGGTCCCGAGCTCCGCGAAGCGCCGATAGATCTGTTCCTGCAGTTCGTGGGATCGCTGCTGCTGGGCCGGGTTGTCGGCG
Source organism: Burkholderiales bacterium (assembly GCA_038324085.1). Lineage (GTDB taxonomy): Bacteria > Pseudomonadota > Gammaproteobacteria > Burkholderiales. The sequence goes on along the minus strand of JBBQHP010000037.1, from coordinate 9,167 downwards.
ACGAGTTCGCGAAACTCCCGGATGCGGGTGTCGACGACGGGACGCAGTGCGTCATAGCGCGCCACGTCGTCCGGCCCACCGGTGACCAGGTAGGTCCTGGCAGCGGATTCGGCACCCAGAACGGCGCTCCGGATGGCCTCCACGCTGACGATCACCTGCCCGGTATGGGCAACCGCGTCGGCGGCTTCCATCTCGTCGCGGGCAATGTCGACCGCCAGATAGCCCAGCGCCACGATGGCGACCAGGGCCAGGACACACCCTGTGATCGTGGTTCGTACGGCCGACGCGTTGTGCATCGTTCGAGGTCCTCAGCGCAGTGCGGGACGGGCATCCCGGGTACACCCCGCCGCAGTGGTCATCGGGGCGGTTGCGGCCCGATCAGCAGCAGTTATCGTGCCCGTGGCCCGGGCCCTCGGCGGACGCGCCGCCACGCCCGCGCCGGCGAACTGTCCGCAGTCTGGTTCAGCCACCGTGGGTGGATCAGCCGCCGTGGGCATCGCGCGAATCCTCGGGTACTTCGCGGCGATCGGTCATCCCGTAATCCCGAATGATCGAGGCTACGCGCAGCCGGTAGTCGGCGAACATGATCCGTCGGCCGGCGTCCTGGGTGCGGCGGTGGGCTTCGACGTTGCGCCATTGCCGAACCGCCTCCTCGTCGCGCCAATAGGACAGCGACAGGATCTTGCCGGGCTGCGTGAGACTCTCGAAGCGTTCGATCGAGATGAACCCCTCGATGTTCGCGAGCAGGGGTCGCAACTGCGCTGCAGCATCGAGATAGGCCTGCCTGCGATCCGGATGCGGGAGTACTTCGAAGATGACGGCGATCATGGGTTCGGTCCGATCGATGAGGAGCCTGCAGAACGCGCCTGCGCCTGCTTCGGAGCCGGGGTGTATTCCCTTTTGGGGGCCAGCGGCGCCGCGCCGGCACTATAGCGTTCGCGCCCGGCGCAGCGCCAAGGAGCGGACCGATGCCGCGGCGGCGTTCCCTGCCGGGCCTGCGGTCGAGCCATGGCCGGGGGCCGCGGCGTCCGACGGCAGGTTGTGCCGAAATTGCGGCGAGCGCGGCGAGGCGTCGCGGAAATCGACGCGCGGCCCTCGCGTCGTGTCCCCCGGCCCGTTCCTGTGACCGTGTGGCGCACGTGCGCCACACGGTAACGCGCCCCTGGCCGCACCGCCACGCCGAGCCACACCGCAAAAAAGAAACGCCCCGATCGCTTGCACGATCGGGGCGGTCCTCACTGCTTCGGCATTCCGGCCTAGCGGCTGGAAATACTCCTGAACGTCAGGGACGATCCAGTTCCAGATTCACGGCGGCCGGTATTGCCTTTGGTTTCCATCACGGGATCACCTCCTTTCAAAGTTGCCAGGCTGTAGGGTATCAAACGAACGGCAGGAAGCAAGTGGAAATCTGCGTCACCGCTTCGCGAACTCGCGCTCCTGCAGCAACCGCCACTGCACCTTCCCGGTTGCCGATTTCGGCAGCGCCTCGGCGAACTCGATCAGCCGCGGGATCTTGTACGCGGCCATGTGGTCGCGCGCCCAGGCGATGATGTCGTCCTGGCTCGCATTGCCGGCGCGCCCTGCCTTCAGCACGATGAACGCCTTGACCGTCTCGCCGCGGTTGGCGTCCGGCGTGCCGACGATGCACGCTTCCTGCACGTCGGGATGGCGATACAGAATCGTCTCCACTTCCGCGGGCCACACCTTGTAGCCGGCAGCATTGATCATCCGCTTCAGCCGGTCGACCAGGAAGAAGTAGCCGTCCTCGTCGTAGCGGCCGAGATCGCCGGTACGGAAGAAGCGCTTGCCGTCGCGTTCGAAGAATGCGGCGTCGGTCGCCTCGGGATTCTTCCAGTAGCCCTTGAAGATCTGGCCGCCGGCCGAGACGATCTCGCCCACTTCGTTCGGTCCGAGTTCCGCGAGCGTATCCGGGTTGACCACGCGCGCATCGGTGCCGCAGATGGGAATGCCCAGACATTGTTTCTTCGGACGCTGCGGCGGATTGATGTGCGTGGGGGCGATCGTTTCGGACAGGCCATAGCCTTCGATGTAGTCGATGCCGATCACGTCCTTCAGTTTCTGCGCGACGGCCTCGGGCATCGCCGCGCCGCCCCCGCCGATGCGCCGCAGGCTCGACAGGTCGTAGCGATCCAGGTGGGGATTGGACAGAAAGTCGATCGCCATCGTCGAGATGTTGGTCCAGGCCTCGACGCGATAACGCTCGATCAGCTTCGCGGCCGTGTCGCGGTCCCAGCGCTGCATCAGCACGATGGTGCCGCCACCGTAGATCGGACTGTTCATGCTGCCCTGCATGCCGGTCACGTGAAAATACGGCAGCGAACACAGGATCACCGTGTCGGGGATCATGTGGAACCAGAGCGCGCCGGCGACCGTCGTGTTCATCACGGTGCCGTGCGTGTGGATGCAGCCTTTCGGCAGACCCGTGGTTCCCGAGGTATAAGGCATGACGCAAAGGTCGTCCGGACCAGCCACGGTGGCTCCGGGCGCAAGATGCTCCGCCAGCGCGTCCCGCCACAGTGTGACCCCTGCGTCCGCGATCGCCTGCCGCGGCGCCGAGCATGCGTCGGGGAGCTTGAGATCGGTCGGGTTGGTGATGTAGTCGGAGTACGCCGCCACGACGACGTGAGCGAGGCCGCCCGCCCCGAGCAGGGGCTTCACCTGCGCGTACAGTTCCTGGCCGACGATGGCCGTGGTGGCATCGGCGTCTGCGACATAGTGCTTCAGTTCCTCCGACAGGTTCATCGGATTGACCGGCACCACCACTGCGTCGGCGCGCAGGATCGCGTAGTAGCTCACGATGAACTGCGGGCTGTTCTGCATGAACAGGAGCACGCGGTCGCCGCGTTCCACGTCGCAACGGTTGCGCAGGAAGCCCGCGAGTTCCAGCACTTCGCGCCACGCCGCGCCGTAGGTGAGCGGCGAATCGTAGAAGATGGCGATCGGCTTGTCGGGATAGCGGTGGGCCGTGACCTCGAGGTTGTAGGAAAGCGACGTGCGCGGCAGATCGAGTTCATGCGGCAGATCGGCCGGCCAGTACCGGTAATGCAGGCGTTCCATGGTCCTCCCGTGCGCGGCATTGCCGGCCGCGTAGTTTCTCGTTGGGTGCGGGGATTATTCGAGATGCCGGTCGCGAACACAATTCGATCCCTGCATTGCATGGGATTTTTGCGTGTGTCAGTATCGGCGCGCTCATGCAGCCTCGCTCTTGCGCGACGCAACATGCCAGAACAACAAGTCGGGAGAACTTATGGCGCTGCTCGCCGTGCGCAATGTGTCCGTTCGCTTTGGCGGCATCGTTGCGCTCGATGACGTGAGCTTCGAGGTGGCGGCGGGTCAGATCTGCGGACTGATCGGACCCAACGGCGCCGGCAAGACCACGCTGTTCAACTGCCTGTCGCGTCTGTATCGATTCGAACAAGGGACGATCGACTTCGACGGCCGCAGCATCGCCACGATGCCGCGCCATAGCATCGCCGGCTTCGGCATCGGTCGCACCTTCCAGAACCTGGCGTTGTTTCGCACCTTGAGCGTTCTCGAGAACGTGATGCTCGGCACGCACGCCGTGAGCCGCGGCGGCTTCGTCGCCAACGCCTTCCGCCTGCCGGTGGTCAAGCGCGAGGAAAGGCGTGTGCTGGAGCGCGCGCGCGAGATCAATGCGCTGCTCGATCTCGACGCGGTGGCCGACGCGCGCGTGGCCGATCTGCCTTTCGGCACGCAGAAGCGCGTGGAACTCGCGCGGGCGATCGCCTCCAATCCGAAACTGCTGCTGCTCGACGAACCCGCCGCAGGCCTCAACCACGAAGAGGTGGAGACGCTGATGGAGCTGATCCGGCGACTGCGCGACGAACTGAAACTCACCGTGCTGCTGGTCGAGCACCACATGAACCTGGTGATGCGCGTGTCCGACAAGGTGGTCGCGCTCGACTTCGGACGCAAGATCGCCGATGGCCTGCCGAGCGAAGTCCAGCGCGATCCCGAGGTGATCCGGGCCTATCTCGGAGCGGAAGCCTGATGGCGGCGGCGCTACTCGAGGTGACCGGACTGTGCGCGGGTTACGGTGCCGCGGATGTGCTGACGGCTGTCGACTTCAGCGTGGAGGAGGGCGGCATCACCGCGCTGCTCGGTGCCAATGGCGCCGGCAAGACCAGCACGTTGCGCGCCGTGTGCGGCATGATCCGTCGGCGCGGCAGCATCCGGCTCGCGGGCCAGTCGATCGAGGCCCGCGTGACCGAAGACATCGTGCGCCTGGGCATCGCGCACGTGCCCGATGGGCGCGGTACGTTCGTGCAGCTCACGACCGAGGAGAACCTTCGCGTCGGGGCCATGACACGCAGGGATCGCGCGGGTGTCGCGACCGACATGGAGCGGATGTATCACTACTTTCCCCGGCTGCGCGAGCGCCGGCAGCAGCAGGCCGGTACCCTCTCCGGCGGCGAGCAGCAGATGCTCGCCATTGCCCGCGCGCTGATGCTGCGCCCCAAGCTGCTGGTGCTGGACGAGCCGTCGTTCGGTCTCGCCCCGCTGGTCGTGCAGGATATCTTCCGCATCATGCGCGCGGTGAACGTCGAACAGAAGGTGAGCATCCTGCTGGTGGAACAGAACGCAAAGCTTGCGCTCGAGATGGCGGGGCAGGCCTATCTGCTCGAAACCGGCAAGGTGGTTCTCGGCGGGCCTGCGGCCCAGATCCGGGACGACGAGACCGTGCGCCGGGCCTACCTCGGGTATTGAACGGGAGCGAATGCCGGTCATGACAACGATGCGAACGAGCAGCCAGGACGACACGGATCAGGGCCGGCGTGCGGCAACGAATCCAGACCCGCAAACCCGCATCGGAGTCCCGCCATTCCGCGGGCCGGGTGCAAATTCGGCTGCTTTGCATTGCACGGCGAGACCGGGACGCCCATGCCCTTGATAGCCGACTACGCTGCATCGGATGCCGTCGCGCTTGCGGATCTCGTGCGCCGCGGCGACGTCACGGCGGCGGAACTGCTCGAGGCAGCGGTGACGCGGGCGGACGCCGTCCAGCCAAGAATCAACGCGATCACGCAGGATCATCGCGACTGGGCGCGCAGCATCGTGGCCGCCGGCGTTCCCGACGGGCCGCTGCGGGGCGTGCCGTTCCTCATGAAGGACCTCTACGCGACGATTGCGGGAACGCACACCGGCAACGGATCGGCATTTTTTCGGGACAACGTCGCCGAACACGATACCGAAATGGTCGCGCGCTATCGGCGCGCGGGGCTGGTCCTGTTCGGCAAGACCAATACGCCCGAATTCGGTCTCACGGTGACGACGGAACCGCGCGCGTTCGGCCCGGCACGCAATCCCTGGAACCTGGCGCATTCCCCTGGCGGGTCCAGTGGCGGCAGCGCGGCGGCCGTGGCTGCCGGCATAGTCCCCGCTGCGCACGCGAGCGACGGCGGCGGATCCATCCGCATTCCCGCTTCGTGCTGCGGGCTGTTCGGTCTCAAGCCCACGCGTGCGCGCAATCCGGCCGGACCGGACCGCGGCGACGGCTGGTCAGGCATGTCGACCGAGCACGTCGTGTCGCGGAGCGTGCGCGACAGCGCCGCATTGCTGGATGCCACTCGCGGCCCTGATGTCGGTGCGCCGTACTTCGCGCCGCCGCCGGTACGACCCTTCCTCGAAGAGGTCGGCGCGGATGCGGGCCGATTGCACATCGGAATGTGGACCGACGCGGCGGACGGAGTCGCCCTGCACCCGGAGGTGATGCGCGCCGTGCGCGAGGCCGCCCGGCTCGCCGAGGGATTCGGTCATCGCGTCGAAGAGGTTGTGCCGCGGTTCATCGACGAGTCTTACGCGGAAGCGTTTCGCACGATCATCGGCGGCAATGTTGCGATGAGCCTCCACAACCACGCGGCCCGCATGGGCAAGTCGGTCGCGCCGGACCAGCTCGAGACGATCACCGGATTGCTCGCGGCACTGGGCCAGAGCCAGTCGGCGATGGACTACGCCCGCGCGGTGCAGACGATGCAACGGGTCGGCCGGCGGGTGGGGGCGATGTTCGCCGATTTCGACGTGCTGCTCGCGCCGACGATGCCCGACCCGCCGCAGCGGCTGGGATACTTCCGCATGACCACGGACGATCCTGCCGCCGAAGGACCGAAGGTGGGACGCGCGACGATGTTCACCTCGGTGTTCAACGCGAGCGGCAATCCGGCCGCGTCACTGCCGCTGCACTGGACCCCGGAAGGTCTGCCCGTCGGCGTGCAGATCGTCGGGCGCTACGGTGACGAAGCCGCGCTGTTCCGGCTGGCGGCACAATTCGAGGCTGCCCGGCCCTGGTTCGATCGGCGACCGGCGCTGTGAGAGCCCGGATGCACCGGAGCGCAGTAGCGGGTCCGCCCTGATGGAAGCCCTGCTGCATCAGATTCTCTCCGGCCTCGCGGCGGGCGGCATCTACGGCAGCCTCGCGCTGGCGCTGGTGATGATCTATCAGTCGACCCATCACATCAATTTCGCGCAGGGCGAGATGGCGATGTTCTCCACGTATCTCGCGTGGACCTTCATCAATGCGGGCTTCCCGTACTGGGCGGCGTTCGTGCTCACGCTCGCGATCTCGTTCGTCGCCGGGATGCTCATCGAACGCATCGTCATCCGCCCCGTGGAGCATGCGCCGGTGCTGTCGGTGGTGATCGTGTTCATCGCACTGCTGGTGATCCTGAACAGCCTCGCCGGCTGGATCTACAGCTACACCATCAAGGTCTTCCCGTCGCCCTTCACCAGCGATTTCCTGCCGCGCAATAACTACATGTCGCCGCACGAAATGGGCACGATCGGGGTGACCTTCGTGGTGTTGACGCTGCTCTACGTCTTCTTCCGTTTCACCCCGCTCGGTCTCGCGATGCGCGCGGCCGCGCAGAACCCGGTATCGAGCCGCCTCGCCGGCATCCGCGTGGGCTGGATGCTGGCGCTGGGCTGGGGACTCGCGGCGACCATCGGAGCCGTGGCCGGCATGATGATCGCGCCGGTCGTCTACCTCGATCCGAACATGATGTCGGGGGTGCTGCTGTACGCCTTTGCCGCAGCGCTGCTCGGCGGCATCGACAATCCGTTCGGTGCGGTGCTGGGCGGATTCGTGGTGGGCGTTGCCGAGAACCTGCTCGGTGCGTACGTGATCGGCACCGAACTCAAGCTGACGGTCGCGCTGGTGCTGATCGTCGCCGTGCTGCTGTTCAAGCCGTCCGGATTGTTCGGGCGCGTGATCGTGACCCGCGTGTGAGGGCGGCAGCGTGAGGGTGGGCGCAGGGATTTCCCCGGCGCGGCTGCTCGCAGCCACGCTGGTCATCGTCGCGCTGGGCATCCTGCCGTTCTTCCTGTCGGACTACCGCACGTTCCAGTTCACGCAGGCGGTCATCTATGCGATCGTCCTGCTCGGACTCAACATCCTCACCGGATACAACGGTCAGATATCGCTCGGGCACGGCGCGTTCTATGCCGTGGGGGCCTACACGGCTGCAATCCTGATGGACCGGTTCGGCGTGCCGTACTGGGCGACGCTGCCAGCGGCGGGCGCGGTCTGTTTCGTGTTCGGTTTTCTGTTCGGTCTGCCGGCCTTGCGGCTGCAGGGGCACTATCTCGCCCTCGCGACTTTCGCGCTGGCCGTGGCGACGCCCCAGCTGCTCAAGTACAACCGCCTCGAGGAATGGACCGGTGGCGTGCAGGGCATCGTCATAATGAAACCGGATCCGCCCTTCGGCCTGTCCCTGTCCCAGGACCGCTGGCTGTACCTGTTCACGCTCGCCGTCGCGGTGCTGCTGTTCGTGCTCGCCTGGAACATCCTGCGGGGACGCAGCGGACGGGCGCTCATCGCGCTGCGAGACAATCCGATCGCCGCCGAGGCGATGGGGGTGAACGGTGCGTTGTACAAGAGCACGGCGTTCGGCATCAGCGCGTTGTACACCGGCATCGGGGGTGCGCTCGGCGCGATCGCGGTGCAGTTCGTCGCACCCGACAGCTTCGCGGTCTTCCTCTCGATCAGCTTCGTGGTCGGCATCGTCGTCGGCGGCCTTGCGACGCTGTCCGGCGCGATCTACGGGGCGCTGTTCATCCAGTTCGTGCCGAACTTCGCCGATCAGATATCCAAGGCTGCGCCCTGGGCGATCTATGGCGCCGTGCTGCTCGTGTTCATCTACCTCATGCCCGGGGGCGTAGCCTGGATGCTGCAACGGCTGGTCACGGTGCTGTCTCGTTTGCGCTGATTCCGATCGGGGGTCGCTGCGGGTTTTCCGCTCCGTAACAGCGGGGTAATCGATTCGCTGTCGTCGGCTATCGTCTCGCTTTCGCTGCCGTCCGCGGCAGCAGCGGCGCCCCACACCCTAACCCCGCCTGAGCCGCCGGCGGCGCGCGCCGAGCTACTGGTCGGGGCTGGAGAAATCCAAAGACCCGATCGGGCGCTTCGGTCCGACGCTCGATCCTCGAAGAATCAGGCCGCTGCAGGGCGAGCCCGCCCTGTTCGGTAACGGATCGGTAAGGTCCGGACGCGCACACTGTGTCTCATGCAACGGAGACCATGGCGAAGCGAGCGACACCGATCCCATCGCAACGCGGCCCTCCTGCCGCGTGAAAGTCGCCCCACCGCGACCTCGTCCAGATTGAAGCGTCGTTGCGGCAATGACGGCCGCAGGCGGCTGCCTGCAACCGATCACGCCCTGGTCGAGCGCCGCTCGGTACGGGCAAGGTGCGTGGATCAATGGCGGTCATCGCGGCGGCAGCGCGCGCAATGCCCGACCGGTCGATCCTGCCGAAGGTCGGACCGCCCGATGGCGATCCGGTCGCGATACCTCAGGAGAACAAATTGACCCGCTACAACGGCTTCCTGACAACGTGCCGCGCGTGCCCGATCGCACTGCTCCTGGCTGGTGCGACGTACTCCCCCCCTCGCGCCGGCGCAGATGGCGCCAGCAGATACCTTGAGGGCTTTCTACACCGCCTGCAACAAGGGGCAGTATGCGAAGGCCGAGCGCCTCGTGACCAAGGATTCACTAACAGGCTGTTGAAATTCTCATGGTTATCCGGACACTTTTCACACGAACTGTGGTCGATGTGGATGTCATGAACTTGCCCGTGAGGTGATGGCGATGCGCGGAGCCGATGCGATGCAGGAGAGCCTGTTCACGGTGGCA
>JBBQHP010000036.1:0-49459 GCA_038324085.1 Burkholderiales bacterium | reverse complement strand
TTCCAACTCGTCCATCGGGATACTCCTCCTCGTGTGCTTGGCGGCTCACGATCCGGAGTTTCCTCGATGGACTTCCTCTTCTGTCGAACTTCTGCTGCCTCCCCGGCAGAGCCGGGGGGTCTCCCTTGGTAGGCTAGGCGTTCCTCCGGAAGCGAGGTCCACTGACCGGACGCCAGGCGCCTCGATCCGCCACTTTCGGCGGACAACGTAGCGCCACGGACTTCACGTGGACACACCGATCATGCCGGGTCGCGGTACCCGATCCGAGAATATGCGCGACAGCGTCTGCTCCAGGGGTTTGATCTCGGCGCCTTCGAGGATGCCATGCGCGACCAGCGCCGCATGGAGCCGCGGGAGGTTGTAGTGCGGCACCGCCGGGTAGAGGTGATGCTCGATGTGGAAATTGACGTGGTGCGGAAACATGAAATACCGCTGCCACCAGGAAACCAGATTGGTGCGTGCCGCCGTCAGGGGCGACGCAAGATCCGTCGGCGCTCCGTGCTCGCAGATCGCCCGTAGTCTCAGGATCACCTGCAGCACGGTGACCAGCGGCACCATCCACAGCACGACGTAGTACCAACCCCATCCAGTTGCAAATGCGAGAGGGGGCATCGCCGCGTGAAACGCGAGGACGCCCCAGCGATCCCGCAGTGCCGCCCGGCGCAGACGCGGACTGGTATCGCCCAGGGGCCGCGCCGCGGTGTCGGTCTCGGCATTGGCGGCGGGAGCGCCGAAGAAGTAGGCGTAGGTCTTCCACGCGGTGAGACCGGCAAGATCCTTCGCGAGCTTGCGCATCAGGTAGACCCTGCCGCGCGGATAACCGCCATGGAGCGCGATGTCGGGATCGTCGGGCCCGTAGAGATTGTTGTGATGGAGGCGGTGCGTGACCCGGTAGGTACACATCGACAATCCGGGGAGCGTGGCACACAAACGGCCGACGGCATCGTTCAGCCAGCGCGTCTCGTACAGGCGATAGTGCGCGGCGTCGTGCGCAAGGATGAACAGGGCGTGGGCGAGCGGCGCCATCAGGACGATGGCGATGAGCGCCGCCCACCAGGACCAGAACGTCACGGCGCCGACCGCGACCAGCGCGATCGCGGCAAACGTCGCCGCCACCGCAACCGTGGAGCGCCACGGATCGAGGCACGTGAGCCGCGCGAGTTCTGCGCGCGGCAACCTCCGGCGCACGTCGTCGCGGAATTCCTCGCCGCGGGCCGCGTCCGGCATCGTTCAGATCCTCCGCATCGCTACCCGCGCTTCAGCCCGATCGCCAAGGGCCGGATCGGCGAAGCGGTTCCGCCCCGGAACTTGAGCGGGGAGGCGATGAACAGGAACTCGTAGACCTGATCCTTCGACAGGTCTTCCAGCCACATGGCCTCCATCAGCGAGACGCCCTTCTCGACCAGCAGATAGCTGTGCACGGGAACGAAGTTCTTCGGATCGGGCGACGGCAGGCTCTCGACACCGAGGCAGTCCGCGCCGAGTACCATCACCTTGTGTTCTTCCACCAGCCATTGCGCCGCCTCGAGGTTCAGACCGGGCTCGTCGAGCAGACTGTACTTCGTCTGGTCGGGCCATTGCGTCATCATCCCGGTGCGAACCAGTACGACATCGCCCGGTTGCAGCGTCGTGCCCTGCTGCTTGAGCGCATCCTGCAGATCGGCGACCGTGATCGCATAGGAGGGCGGCAGATGGTCCAGATTCTTGGCCTTCGCCACGTCGATCATCACGCCACGGGCGACGATCGGCGGGTACTTGTCGATGCCGGATTTGGTCCACCCGCGCACGCCGAGTGCTTCAGCGGTGCCGACCTCGTTCCAGATCTTGCCGTGCAGACCGAAATGGTTGAGCGCGTCGATATGGGTCCCGGTGTGCGTGTACATCGTGACGCCGTCACCCGAGTAGGACAGCACTTCGTTGGACGTGTCGCGGGCCGGTGCGTGCGTCATGAAGATCTGGAATGTCGGATCGCCGAAGGCGCCGCAGCAGATCGGCATCCCCACGAACAGATCCACGCCCAGGTCGTACACCTTGCCGCCGGCGACCTGCTTGAGCACGTCGAAGCGCGTGGTGTCGGTCATCATGTTAAGGGTGCCGATCTCGTCGGCAGGACCCCACGGACTTTTTGCGGCCACGTTCTTGGCGATCTGGGCGGCGGCCTCGCCCGACACCATGGTCAGGGCAGCCACGCCGACCAGACCGAATGCCGCCGCGATCATCCTTACGGCGCGCCCGCGCACTACCACCACATGACGATTGATCTCTTTCATGACACCTCTCCCAGGGTTGTCCCCCGCAACGAGGGTCGCATCGATGCTGACCCCGCACCTTGTGGTTGTCAAATTCCAACGAGCCATCGCCCTTACCGTCCGCATGCCGGATCGCGGAGTCCGGGACCGGGACCGGCAAACCTTCCCGTGTGGAAGCCGTTGACTTTGGTTCGCCACCGGCGTTGAAATAGCGGCATGGCTCTGCCGCCTCTCCCGTCGATTCCGCCCGCCGTCACCGGGACGGATTTCATCTCGGCCTTCATTCCGCCGATCGTCCCGCAATCGTCGGCGGACACGTTCAACCGCATCGTCGATACGGCGCTGGCCACGAACGGCCCGCTCCCCACCCAGGGCCTGCAGAATGCAGTCGGCCAGACCAACCTGGTATCCCTGCTGGACCAGTCCCTGTTCCGCGATCTGGTGTCGAGTTTCGATGGCGTCACCGGCGTTACGGTGCTGCCGCAAAGCACGGACGCGATCTTTGCCGGCCTCGGCATTGACGGGCTGCTGGGTCGGAGCGGCTTGCCGCAGGCCCTGAGCAACCTGGACACCGCCGATTCGAGCCGCCTCACCGCCGCCCTGGCGGGCCTGTTCTCCACGGTCCAGGCGCTGGGCGGGGATATCGGCAGCGGGACGGGGCCGAATGTGGGATCGCTCCTCGACGTTTCCGCCTGACCGGCACCAACAGGGGGTGAGTCCGCACCGCCATGCACTGCGGTGATGCGCATGACTGATATTGCGCAGCGTGCGCGGTTCGACGGCTGGCAAATGCAGCGTCGCATCGCGCGACCCAAGTACCCGAGGAACATCGGGTTTTCAGCTTGCCGCGCGGCACGCGGCTGCCGCGAATGGCAGAATGACGCTTGGCAACGCCTCGCGGCAGGGTTCTTGCGCTCCAGCGCTGCGCCCGCTGCAGATGGGGCCAAACGAGAACGACCCGACTGACGTTACCTGGAGAGGACCATGCACCCGAAATGCAAATCGCATGCTGCCGCCCTGCGCAAAGCTGTCGCGCTGGGCGGATTGCTACTCGCCGTCGCGCTGCCCCATGCGGCCAACGCGCAGAAGCCAACGCCGGTCAGCGCCGACATGCTGCTCAACGCCGGCATGGACCCGAACAACTGGCTGATGGCCGGGCGCGACTACGCCGGCACCCGCTTCAGCCCGCTCGCGTCGGTCACGACGCGCAACGTGAAGCGCCTCGTGCCGGTTTATTCTTTCTCTCTCGGTACGCTCGACGCCCAGAACACCACCCCGCTGGTGGTGGATGGGATCATGTACGTGACCGCCGCCCACGCGAAGATCTACGCGGTCGATGCCCGCTCTGGAAAAGAGATCTGGCAGTTCTCGCATCCGCTGCCGGACAACATCGGCAAGATGATGTGCTGTGACGTCGGCAATCGTGGCGCCGCGGTCTACGGCGACAAGGTGTACTTCGCGACACCCGACGCGCATGTCATAGCGCTCGACCAGGCAACCGGAAAGGTGGTCTGGGACGTGACGGTCGGCGACTGGACCAAGGCGCAGACCATGACCGTGGCGCCGCTGGTTGTGAAGGGCAAGGTCATCGTGGGCATGTCGGGGGCGGAATTCCCGACGCGCCTGTGGATCGACGCACTCGACGCGGAAACCGGCACGCAGGTCTGGCGCCGCTACACCATCCCCGCGCCGGGCGAGCCCGGTGCCGACACCTGGGGCGACACCGATCCGGAAGCCGGCACCTACGGCGGCGGCTCCACCTGGATCACCGGGTCCTACGACGCTGCGCTCGACACCCTCTACTGGAGCACGGGCAACCCGAATCCGGACTGGGACGGCATGGGTCGCATCGGCGACAACCTCTACACCAACTCCACGCTGGCGCTGAATCCCGACGACGGATCGATCAAGTTCCACTACCAGTACACGCCGTGGGACGTGTGGGATTTCGACGGCGTCAACGAGACCATCCTCGCGGACATCGGCGACAAGAAGGTCTGGCTGCACGGGGATCGCAACGGCTTCCTCTACAACATCGATCGCACCGACGGCAAGTTCATCTGGGCGAAGGAGATCTCCAAGGTCAACTGGGCCACCGGCTTCACACCCGAGGGTCGGCCCATCGTGGACAAGGACAAGGTGCCCACCTATGACCACAAGGCGACGAACGTCTGCCCGGCCTCGGAAGGCGGGAAGTGGTGGAACCCGATGAGCTACAGCCCGAAGAACATGATGGTGGTGGTGCCGAGCCGCGAGATCTGCGTCGACATCCTCGCCGGCAAGTCGGAGCGCGTCGAAGGCAAGTACAACCTGGGCATCGCCGAGGCCGACTGGATCAAGGGCCACGGCCAGCTGGTGGGTTTCGACGCCACGACCGGCGAGAAGAAATGGCAGGTCGTCGCACCTTCGCCGTTCACCAGCGGCGTGATGACCACGGCCGGGGGCCTCGCCTTCGCGGGCACGCCCGAAGGCGAGTTCAAGGCCTTCGACATCAAGTCCGGCGAGGAACTCTGGTCCTACCAGACCGGCTCCGGTATCGTCGGCAGCCCGATCAGTTTCGCCATCGAGGGCAAGCAGTACATCGCAGTGCCTTCGGGCTGGGGCGGCTGGACCGGCTGGGCCACGTGGGGCGGCAAAGGCGGTGCGCCGCACCTGAAGGACATGCGCAAGGGCGGTACGATCTTCGTCTTCGCGTTGTTCGATCGCTGAACGAGATCATTTCCAACCAGACGGCGAGCCGCACCTCGGCTCGCCGTTTCCACGCCAGAAAGCCTCTCATGCGCAAATATCCGATTGCGACGCTGCTGTTGGCGGTCGCAGCCCTCAGCCACGCTGAGGGCATCACCAATCCGCTGACCCCCGACCCGGCCATCGTGGCCGAGGGCAAGAAACTGTTCAATCGCACCGGTTGCCTGGCATGCCACGGCAACAACGCGCGTGGCGCGGTCGGCCCCGACCTCACCGATGACGAGTGGCTGCGCGCGCCGAGTGACGAGATGGTTTTCAATACCATCAAGAACGGACGCCAGGGCACGGCCATGTCCGGCTTCGGCAGCGACCTTACCGACGAGCAGATCTGGACCATCATCACCTGGGTGCGCGACGAGAACCGCAAGCGCAAGGACACCGGCAAATAGCTCCCGCTGTCGACGTCGGCATGACGGGCGGGATCGTCCCGGCCGGTGCATCGGCGTTGCCGGATCGGCTCAGACCGACTCGCGCAGGCCTGACGGCGAGCTGCCTTGCAAGGCGCACGTGCCACCGCGTGCATACCTCACATCGGATTCGCCACGACTGCCGGATGTCGCAGCGTCACCAGGGTACCGGGAATAGCGACAACCCTTCGGCGCGGGTATTCCAGAACACCTGAAAGCCGGTCGTGACCCTCAGCAGCTGCGGCTGCCCGGAGGCGTCCGCGGTGTTCGCGATGTCGCGCTCGGTCCAGGTGAGGCCCCGGTCGCCGGATTGCATCAGGCGCAGATTCGTCGCGTTGCCGTCGAATTCCTTCCAGGCGACGACCACGCGATCGCCGTACGCCTCGATGTCGGGATGCTCTGCGCGACCGCCACCGATGCGCCGCTGACCGTCGACCCTGCCGTCCAGCAGCCGGCCGTAGAAAGCACCCGCGCCGGCCGACGACTGCGCGAACCAGACCGCGTGCAGCGTGCCTGACGCGTCGGCGGCCAGCGCAGGACCCTCATCCGGACATGCATCGACGCGCCAATCGTCGAAGGTCGCCCGTTGCGGAGGTGATGCCTTGCCATCGGGCCGCAGGTAGGCGAGCGCGTGGTCCCGAACATTCGTGTCGAACACGTAGCGCCAGAGCGCATAGATGCTGCCGCCCTCCTGGGGCAGCAACGCGACGCGACAACATTCGCAAGCGTGGTCGGCCACCTTGAAATCGCCGCGGAAACTCGCGCCGCGATCGTCCGACACCGCGTAATAGAGGGCGGCGCCGGGATACTGGGGCCTGCCTTCCGCGCGCGCCCGTGCCGCATCGCGCCGATCGATCCAGGCCACGAAGACCTGCCCGAGCCGGGACACCGCGATCGCGTTGAAGCGGTGGGCGATCACCTCGCGGTCACGGTGCACGGTGACCGGCGCGCTGAAGGTCCTGCCGTGATCGAGCGAACGCGAGAACCGGATCTCCCCTGTGTCCGGTTTGCCGAGCGTGCGCGTCCAGGTGACGTAGATCTCGCCGGCCGTTCCCGCAGCCACCATCGGCCGCGAATCGCGATCGGCCTCGACGGCTTCGCCCGGTGGCGTCAGCGGGACGGGTTCCGACCACCCGAGCCCGGGACCTTGCGAGCGTCGGATCATGAGCCGTCCACTGTCCACCGCGACGGCCCAGATAGCCGCAGCAGTATCCACCGCCGCGGACGAACCCAGCTCGAAACGCGCCCGCTGCGGGCCGCTCGCGGCGCCCGCAGGGGCCTCGATGGAGATCGCGGCTTCCTGCGCATGACCGCCGCCACTCAGCAGCACGGCGGCAAGCGTCGACATGAAGCGGCGACGCATCACGAGCGAGCCTCCACGCCCGCGTGGTACGCGCGCGGCAGATCGGACGAGTACACCCGTGTATTCGACGACACCGACGCACCGTCGGCATGGCGTGCATCACGCAGGTTCATGATCGGAAGAATACTGACACGGTGCGATTGAGGGTGTGCCGCGGACGGATTGGACAGATCGTACCTTGGGACTTGCCGAAAGCGGCAGCGTTCGACGCCTCGGGCCAGCACGAACCGATTCGCCGCAACGCGCAGCGCCGTTCCGTCTGACGCCGGCGGCGCAGATGCGCTTCGGCAACACGGAATACCATTCGATGATGGACGTCTCCCACTTGGCGTTATAGTCACCGCCGTCTCGACAGCGCCCGCAATCGCGATGAAACGGCCATGAGATCCTTGACCCTGAAGACCCTTCGTGATTCCTTGGGGCTTGCCGCCCCGAGTGAGGATCTGGATGCTCCGCTGACGGCGCTGTGGCATGCGGCCCATGGGGACTGGGCTCGCGCTCATCAGATCATTCAGGACGAAGCCGGCACCGATGCAGCGTGGATCCACGCGTGGCTGCATCGGCAGGAAGGCGATCTCGGGAATGCGGCGTACTGGTATCGACGCGCCGGACGACCGCCAGCCACCGGTTCGCTCGACGGCGAGTGGGACACGATCGTCGAGGCGTTGCTGGCGCGGAACGCGGACACGCCGGCCTGATCTCTGCCGCGCGGGCGTCGGTCAGGGCACCGGGGCCGTCTGCTGCTCGAACCAGCGCCGGGTCCAGTCGGCGTCCAGCGCCCCAGACCGCGTGATGCGTTCGTGCTTGCGATCGAAGAAATACGCCCTGGGCGTCTCGCCCCGCCACGAAGGATCCATGGCGAAGCGAATGCGCTCCGGGAAATCGTCCGCGAACGCGCGCTGGTCCGAGGCGCCGGGATCGTGGCGCTCGAGCGCCGCTTCGATGGCAGCCGAATCCTCCATGGACTCGGTCGCGACGTGGACGATGATCACCCCGGGATATTTCCGGCCGAAGTTTCTCCACTGCACCATGTCGACCAGACAGGGCGCGCAGGCTACCGACCAGAACTCGAGAACGAACGGCTTACCGGCGTAGGTCTGCTTGAGCGCAGCGGGGCTCGTGGCGTCGAACGGAGTCAGTTTCTGCGCGGCCTGTGCGAGGAGAGGCACCGAGGCAAGCATCGAGGACAGCAGCGCTATCCGGAGGAAGCCAATCATCGCGATCAGGGAAACGGGATCAATGTCAGCGACAAGCCGTCGGCGCGCGTGTTCCAGAAGACCTCGAACCGTTCACCGATCCTGAGCAGTTGCGGCTGGCCGGACGCATCCGGCGTCGTGGCGATATCGATGTCCGACCAGTGGCGACCCTTGTCCCCGGAGGTCATGCCGCGCAGCCGCGTCACGGTGCCGTCGAATTCCTTCCACACGACGATCACGCGATTGCCGTACGCGACGATGTCCGGATGCTCCGCCAGACCGGGGCCGAGTCGGCGCTGGCCTTTCACGCGGCCATCGACCAGGCGACCGTAGAACGCGCCGGCGACAGGTGAGCTCTGGGCAAACCAGACTGCATGCAGCGTCCCGGCAGCATCCGCCGCCAACGACGGACCATGGTGCGGACACGCGTCGACCTGCCAGTCGTCGAACGTTGCGCGCTGCGGCGTGGTCGCGCTGCCGTCGGGCCGCAGGAACGCGAGCGCGTGGTCGCGAATGTTCGGGGCAAACACGTGACGCCACAGTGCGTTGATGCTGCCGCCATCCTGTGGCAGCAGGGCAATGCGGCAGCATTCGCAACTGTGGTCGGCAACCTTGTAGTCGCCGCTAAAATTCGCGCCGCGGTCGTCGGATACCGCGAAATAGATTGCGGCGCCGACATACTCCGGCAACCCCGCAGCGCGCGCACGGACGGCGTCGCGCCGATCGACCCAGGCCACGAATACCTGTCCGAGTCGTGAGACCGTGATGGCGTTGAAGCGGTGGGTGATCTGCTGGCGGTCACGGTGCACGGTGACGGGCGCGCTGAAGGTCCTGCCGTGGTCGATGGATCGGGCAAAACGGATCTCGCCGGTGTACGGCTTCGCCAGCGGATGCGTCCAAGTGACGTAGATCTCGCCCGCCGTTCCGTTGCGCCTCGGGCACGGCGGTGTCGTCTTGCGAAGCGATGGACTCGGTGTGGGCGCAGGCGAGACCCGCGACGCAGAGAGCGGAGAGAATTGCAGAACTCTTCATCGGGCGCGCCACGTGGATCGGTGCAGACGGGGTCGCAGTCTAGAAGACGCGTCGAGGCGGCGGAATGCGACCCGGCGCCGCGCGACAGATTGCCGCACTCTGTCGGTCGCGCACGCCTCGCCGCTAGAATGGCCGCCATGGACATGTCATCGAATCCGGATCTCGCCGGCCCCCTCATGGAAGCCGGGATTCGCAACTTGAAGCGCCTGTTCGCGTTGCGCTGGATCGCGCTCGGCGCGATGGCATCGATGATTGCGGTCGCCCACCTGGGTGCCGGCGTGGCGCTGCCGCTGGGTCCGCTCGTGATCGTGATCGCGGCGGCGGCCGCCCTCAACGCCTGGACCGGCCTACGCCTGCGCGCAGCCCACACGATCCGGGAGCCGGAACTGTTCCTGCAACTGCTCGCCGACGTCGTCACATTGACCGGCGTGCTGTATTTCACCGGGGGCTGGTCGAACCCGTTCGTGTCGCTGTTCCTGCTGCCGCTCATGATCGCCGCAACGCTGTTGCCCGGACGCCATGCGTGGACGATGGCCGGTGTGACATTCTGCTGCTACACGCTGCTGGGTTTCTTCAACGTGCCGCTCCCGCACGTCCATCAGCAGGAAGGCGACTTCGGTCTGCACGTGTTCGGGATGTGGTTGAGCTTCGTGCTCTCGACGGGCGTGATCGCCTATTTCGTCGTGCAGATGGCAGGCTCGCTGCGGCAGCGCGATCGCCTGCTCGCTGCAGCGCGTGAGAGCGCGCTGCGCGACCAGCAGGTGCTCGCAATCGGCACGCTGGCCGCCGGAGCCGCACATCAACTCAGTACGCCGCTGGCGACGATGGCCGTAGTGGTGCACGAACTCCAACGCAGCCATGGTGCGAATCCGTCGCTGAACGAGGAACTCCGGCTCCTGCGCGCACAGGTGGATCACTGCAAGCGCATCATTTCCGATATCGCCGCTTCCGCGGGCGCGCAACGCGCCGAAGGCGGGAACAGCCAGCCGCTCGACGAATATCTCGCCCGAGCGATCGAAGGCTGGCAGGCCTTGCGCCCCGGAGTGCACGTGCGCTGCGAATGGAACGGCCCGCGCCCTGCGCCGCGCATCGTCAATGAACTTACGCTGGGCCAGTCGCTCCTCTGCCTGCTCGACAATGCCGCCGATTCGTGTCCGGAAGGGATCGAGATGGTGGGCTCATGGTCGCGCGATTCGTTGAGTGTCGAGATACGGGATCGCGGCGCCGGCGTGCCGCCGGAGATCGCACGCTCTGCCGGACGCGCAGCGATCTCGACCAAGCGAGGCGGGCTCGGCGTGGGGTTGATGATCGCGGCTGCGGCGATCGAACGGTTCGGCGGCCGCGTGACGCTCGCGAACCGCGACGGCGGCGGTGCCTGCACCCGAGTCGAGCTGCCGCTCGGATCGATCTGCGCATGACGGTCCCCATGACGTCGGCTTGTGGGGGTGCAGCGGTCACGGTTGCGATGCTACAGTCCAGCAGAGAAGGCGTGCCGCACCTTCGCGTCGATGGAATGCACCCATGAGTGCCGCGCCCATGCAACTGCTGATCGTCGAAGACGATGCGGCCTTGCGCAGCGTGCTGTCCCGCGCCATGGAGCGCAGGGGCTTCGCGGTGCGAGTCGCCGAGGACGCTGAACAGGCGTTGGCCGCCGCACGCGCGCTCGTTCCGACGCACGCAGTGGTCGATCTGCGGCTGCCCGGTGCGTCCGGCCTCACCGTGATTCCTCTGCTGCGGGAACTGGACGCCGGCATGCGCATCGTCGTGCTGACGGGCTACGCGAGCATCGCCACCGCCGTCGAGGCCATCAAGCTCGGGGCTACCCACTATCTCGCGAAGCCGGTGGACGCGGACCAGATCGTCGCCGCGTTCGGCGAGTCCGGAGGCAATGCCGCTGCCGAGGTCGCATCGCGCCCGCTGTCGGTGGACCGGCTGGAGTGGGAGCACATCCAGAAAGTGTTCGGCGAGAACGCACGCAACGTATCCGCCACGGCGCGAAGTCTCGGCATGCACCGTCGCACCTTGCAGCGGAAGCTCTCGAAACGCGCGCCGTCGCGATGACCCGCCGGAGCGCCGAGCGCGCTCGGGCGCCGTGCAATTGACACCCATCTCATGTGAGGCACGCTCCGTCCCGCCAGCTTCCACGTCGAGCGACGCGCACTCGTCGATTCGGCAACGATCAAGGTCCAGCCAGGCGAGATGCTCGCCTTGCTCGGACCGGACGGCGCGGGCAAGGCGACCTTGCTGAAGCTTCTGTCGGGCGACACGCCACCGGCCGCCGGCCTGGTCACCATGGACGGCGTGCCGCTCGCGCGGATGCGCTCGCAAGAGCTCGCATGCCGGCGGGCCTGCGGGGCGGGACCCCACGCCGGCTAGGCTCACGCCAGCGACTATTTCGGCGCGAGGTATTTCTTGCTGATGGCAGCGCCTACGGTGTACTTGGGATCGACGAAATTGCCGAGCCGCACCTTGCCGCACTGGCTCAGCATCATGTACGCGTCCCACTTGTTGAACCCGTAGTCCTTCGCCATCCACAGAACCAGCTCGCGGTAGGCAATGCGGGTGGCATCCTCGAGCGGGCGGGCGCTGCCGATCGCCATGATCACCTCGTCGTTCTCGAGGCGCGGCCACTCGATGTTCCAGCCCTTGATCAGGTCCACCTTGATGGTGGTGACGGTCGGATATTCGACCGCGACTCCGCACACTTCTCCGTCGCCCTGACACGCGTGCGCATCGCCGATGAACAGGCGCCCGCCCGGGGAGCGCACCGGCAGGTAGGTGACACTGTCCGGCCCCATGTCGGGCAGATCCATGTTGCCGCCATGATTGTCGGGCGTGAGCGAATTGATCGAATCGATCTCGGGCGAACAGCTCAGGGTGCCGATGTGCGGCTTGTACGGCAGCGTGACCCGGTCGCTCCAGTAGACGAATTTCTCGTCGACGTTGATCTTGCGGACGATCTCCGGCAGCGGGTCGTTCAAGGTGGCCGTGTAGTAGGTGCCGGTGAGCGCACCGAACTCCGGAATCATGCAGCACGTACCGCGCGGATTCGGGCCGCGGGGCACCATCGACTCGATGTACACCGCCACCACGTCGCCCTTCTCGGCACCCTCGATCATGATCGGCCCGTTCTGGGGATTCAGGAACGGCATCTTCAATTTCTGCGTCGGCAGGTCCTGCTCGGTCTTGATGGCACCCTCGAACGCGTCACGCGTCTCCACGATCACGCGATCGCCGGGCTTGATGTGCATCACCGGCTCGGAGTACGGGCCCATCGTGTAGTGGTACTTGCCCTGTTTCGCTTCCGTCAGTTCGTGGGTGGTGCCCTTGCCGGCGCGGCCCACGCCATGGGTGGCCATGATGGATGTCTCGAGCCAGCTCATGTTCCTGCCTCCTGTCGATGGGTTTGGTCTTGACTGCTACACGGCGAGCCAGCGTCGTACCGCGGTGTCATCGCCCAACTCGGCTGCCGACACCTGGCCGACGATGCGCCCCTTGTCCATCACGTAGCAGCGCTGCGCCATGGACATGATCATGTCGATGTTCTGTTCGACGAACAGCACGGACAATCCGATCTCGCGGTTGAGCGCCTTCACGTTCTCGGCGATCTGCTTGACGATCGAGGGCTGGATGCCCTCGGAGGGTTCGTCGAGCAGCATCAGGCTCGGGTTGCCGATGAGGGCCCGCCCGATGGCGAGTTGCTGCTGCTCACCGCCGCTCATCGTACCCGCCTTCTGTGACTTCCGTCTCTCGATGATCGGAAAATAGCGTTGCACCAGATCGTGCAGTTTCTCGCGTTCGTCGCCACCGACCAGGTGGCCCATGAGCAGGTTTTCGCCGACCGTGAGGCGCGGAAAGATCTGCCGGCCCTGGGGCACGTACCCGATGCCCCGCACTGCCCGCTGATTGGCCGGCTCGCGGGTGATGTCCCGTCCGTCGAAGGTGATGGAGCCCCGCGTGCTGGGCAGCAGGCCGATCAACGATTTCATCAAGGTCGACTTGCCCATGCCGTTGCGGCCGACGACGGCGACGATCTCGCCGCGGCCGACATTGAAATCGATGCCCTGGAGGATCGGGGTCCGGCCATAACCCGCGTGCAGGTCACGAGCTTCGATGATCGAATGGAATACGGTCACCTTCAGTCCTTCCCGAGATAGATTCGGGCGACGTCGTCGCTGTTGATGATGTCTTCCAGCGAACCCTCGTCGAACACCTTGCCGAAATGCAGCACCGTGACTTTTTTCGCGATCTGGCGCACGAAGGTCATGTCGTGCTCGATCACGATCACGGTCATGCCCTCGGCATTGAGGCGCTTGACCAGCTCGCCGGTCTTGAACGTCTCTTCGGGGGACATGCCCGCGGTGGGTTCGTCCAGCAGCAGCAGGCGCGGCTTGAGTGCTATCGCCATTCCGATCTCGAGCCATTGCTGCTGCCCGTGGGACAGATTGCCCGCCTGCATGTCACGGCTCTGCGCAAGGTCGAGAAAGTCGAGCAGGCGGTCGACCTCTTCGTCGATCTCGTGCGGACCGCTCTTCTGCTGGAGGGCGATGCGCAGGTTCTGGTCCACGAGCAGATCGAGAAAGATTCCCGGTACCTGGAACTTGATGCTGAGACCCTGATTGACCCTCTGGTAGGGCTTGAGCAGCGTCAGGTCGGCGCCCCCGAACAGGACCGTGCCGCCCGTCGGCTGGTAGGTGCCGATGATCAGCTTGAACAGCGTGCTCTTGCCCGCGCCGTTCGGACCGATCAGGCAACGGATCTCGCCCGCGTCGATGGTGAGATCGACGCCATTGATCGCGTACAGGCCGCCGAAGTACTTCGTGAGCCCACGGGTCTCGAGCAGGGCAGCCACGGTCAGCTTCCTTCGGTCCGTTTCGCCATGGCCGTGGTCGCAACGCGCCGTCCCGTCACCCGCAAGACCACGCGCCGGATGCCTCGCACGGTCGCGAGCACGAGGCCCTCGGGTGCGAGCAGAACCACCAGCAGCAGCAGCACGCCCATCAGCACCAGCGCGTACTGCGCGCCCTTCACCGCCAGCGTCTGCGAAACCCAGATGAGGAACACCGTCGCGACCATCGTCGCGGTGATGTCCTTGCGACCACCGGCGGCCACCCAGATGATCGGCAGCGCGGCCGAAGTCAGCCCCATCGACGAGGGCGTGATGTAGGAGCCCCAGGTCGTGTACAGGATGCCGCTGACGCCGGCGAGCGTGCCGCCGATGACGAACGCAATCGTCTGATAGCGCCGCACGTTGTAGCCGAGCATCTCGGCCCGATCCGGGTTCTCGCGGATCGCGACCAGCACGTTGCCGAAGCGGGAGTTCACGAGCCAGCGCAAAGCCAGGTAGACGACGACCAGCAGCGCCAGCACGAACCAGAAGAAGGTGTTGCCGTCGAGCATCACGTCCTCGCCACCGAACCAGGGGACGGTCAGCGCCGGCATGCCCGACATGCCGTTGAAGCCATTCAGCCGCGCCGAGCCGATATGCCATTCCGGACCGGCGGTCTGCGCCATGAAGGTCTCGAAGACGAGCGTGATGGACAGCGTCACGATGCCCACGAAAACGTCGCGGATGCCACCATAGAACATGAAGTAGCCGATCAGTGCCGCGAGCAGTGCGGGCAGCACGAGTGCCGCCAGGAACGCCACCCAGGTGAGTCCGTGGGCATCACCGAGGTTGATGCTCACCACGCCGTAGCCGTAGCCCGCCAGGCCGAAGAAAGCCGTCTGCCCGAAGCTCAGGATTCCGGCGTAGCCCCAGATGAGCGACAACCCGAGCGCCATGAACGTCCACAACAGGAAGTAGGCGAGATTGTTGACGACGAAGAACTCCGCGTAGAGCGGGACGGTGGCCAGGGCGAGCACCGCGAGCACGAAGCAAAGCCGGAACGACATCCCGTTCCAGGCGGTCTGCGGCCCGTCGAACAGCGCAAGCAATCCGGTTCGCCTCATGGTGCGGATTGCGTCAGTTGGAGTCCCGCAGCATCCATCCGCTGATGCCCTTGGGCAGGATGCGCACGACGACGATCACGGTGACGAGCAGGCCCACCTGTCCTATCAATTGCCCGTAGGAAGCCGTCAGCAGGCTCTGGATGAACGCGAGGATGGCCGCGGCGGGCGCAGCGCCGAGAAACACGTCGGCCCCACCGACCACGACAGTGACGAACGACTGGACGATGAACGCGGACCCCATCGTGGGGACGGTCGTCATCGTCGGCGCATACAGCGCACCGGTCAGGCCCGCCAGCGCGGCGCCGAGACCGAAGGTGAGCGCGTAGACGCGGTCGGTGTCAACGCCCAGCGCGCGCGCCATCGCCGGATTCTGGATCGTCGCGCGTGCCCGCACCCCGAACTTGGTGCGCACGAACAGCCAGTAGATCCCCGCCAGGATCAGCAGCGCGGCCGCAGCCAGCGTGATCCGGTACGACGAGAACGACAGGCCGCCCACTTCGAAGCTGCCGAACGGTGTCTTGAGCCCCTCGATGGAAGGACCGGCCACGATCAGCATGCCCTGCGTCGCGATCAGGCTGATCGCCCAGGTCGCCACGATCGAGTCGAACAATCGCTTGTACAGCCGACGGATGACGAGGTACTCGATCACGATTCCCACCACCCCGGCGGTGAGCGCACCCAGCAGCATCGCCAATGGCAAGGGCAGTCCGGCGCGCGCAGACAATACTGTCACGTACGCGCCGCACATGATGAACTCGCCATGGGCGAGGTTGATGACGCCCATCATCCCGAAGATGATGGCCAGCCCGGAGGCCGACAGGATCAGGAATGCAAACGTGTCGGCGACTTGATAGACGAAGCCGAAGAGTGTGGCAAGCACCGCCGCTCTCCTTGAAGGTTCCGGAATCGATCGAACGGCGGGCGACGAGGCCTGGCCCCGCCGCCCGGGTCACTTGATCGCGCGCGTCACTTCTTCGGCGGATTGCTCGGCGTGTACTGCGACGTGTCGTCCTTCTTCGTCAGATCGCAGCCGGCTTGTCCAAGCCAGTACGGCTTGATGTCATGCCACACCTTCGGGATCTCCACGGAGTGATCCGCCTTCACGTGCACCAGATAGATCGTGTGGCTCTGGTGGTGGCTCTTGGGATCGATGCAGACCTTGCCCGAGGGGCCGTCCGTGCAGATGTCCCCGCTCTCCAGCGCCTTGCGCACCGCTTTCATGTCGGTGCTCTTCGCCATCTCGACCGCCTTCTTGTACAGGTAGACGACGTTGTAGGCGTTGGCGGCTTCCTGGTTGATGTAGGGCGCATCCGGGAATTTGGCGTGAAACCGCTTCTTGAAGTCGTTGCTCTCGGGCGAATCGATTTCCTCGATGTAGTTCGCGGTGACGTACATGTCCTTCAGTGCCGGCGCCTTGAAGCGTTTGTGCTCGTAGGCCTGTCCCACGTTGACCGAGCTCGCCATGGGAATGTTGAGGCTCGCGGCGGCCTGCTGCTCATAGAACGAAGCCTGGTTGGCGCCGACCAGCAGCGTCACCAGGACGTCGGGCTTGGCCTTCTGGATGTTCTGAATGGTCTGGCTGAACTGCGAGACGGACAGCGGAATGAACTCCTCGCCGACCATCGTGCCGCCCTTCTCCTTGACGATGTTGCGGACCCATTCGGCCGAGATCTGCCCGAAGTTGTAGTCGGCGGCGATGGTGTAGACCTTCTTCCCGTACTTCTCCATCATCCACGGGATGAGCGTGGAGAACTGCTGTTCGGGCACCGCGCCGGTGACGAACACATTGGAATCACAGACGCCGCCTTCGTACTGGTTGTTGTAGAAATAGAGCTGCTTGTAGCGATCCATGATCGGACGAATCGCCTCGCGCGAGGCACTGGAGAACGCGCCGAAGATGACGTTGACCTTGTCCTGCTGGATCAGGCGGCGCGCGAATTCCTGAAAGCGCGTGTTGTCCGACTGCGTGTCGTAATGGATCAGCTTGACCGGACGGCCCATGATGCCGCCCTTCGCGTTGATCTCCTCGATCGCAAGCTCGGTCGCCTGGATCTTCGGAATCACCGCGATGGCGAAATTTCCGGACTGATCTTCGAGCAGGCCGATCTTGATCGGATCAGCCGCGATGGCGGCGGCGCCGGAGAACAGCGAACCTGCCACGATTGCCGTAGCGCATAGCGTCGGCTTGAAGCGAAATCGATTCATGCGTTTCACGTCGGGTATCTCCTGTGGAGTGCCAGAAACATTCGGGACCACGCTTCTTGTTGCGCTCGCCTTCGGCATCGTCGACGGAACTGCTGCGCGATTGCGCTTCGGGACAACGCGAACAGGCGGGTCTCGAAAGCACGCATCAAGCCACGTGGCGTGGCCGGACCAAATCCTTGACGGACCGATACAACGACCCGCTCCACGGCTGCTGCGGTACCGGAGAGCGCACCACCGCAGACGGGCCGCGCGCCAACATAGTGCGCTTTCCGCTGCGCTGTGATTCTGACACGTCGGACGGGACAGCGCAGCCCGCGCACCGGCCGCACTAGAGCGTCTTGAGGTATTCGATCAGTGCGCGCTTGTGCTCGGCGGACAACGCAGTACCGTACTCGTGCCCTGCGTTGCCGTTGCCGCGCGCAGCGGTGTCGAAGCGCGAGCCCCTTCGCTCGGCTTCCGCACCGGTCGCCACGAAACCCATGTTCACCTGGTCATAGACGTCATAGCCTCGGAAGAAGAGCTTCGTGCGACTCGCAGCCGGTTCGAGCAGTTCGCGCAGGTTCATGACGGCGCCATTGTGCAGGTAGGGGCCACGCAGCCAGATCCCGTCCAGATGCGCGGCGATGTAGCCCACGAGGTCTTGCTCCACCAGTCCGCGGCGCGTGACGCCGAGGCTCGCCACGACCTTGTTGCCGTCGATCGCTGCCTGCTTGTTCCAGCTTTCGATGCGGTTGCGATCGGTACCGATCTCCGCGAGCGGCACCGGCTTGCCGGTGCGCCCGCTGCGATGACAGCTCGCGCACTGGTCGTCGAAAACCTTGCTGCCGCCGGCGGCGAGCTTCTCGTCCACGGCAAAGGGATACGTGGGTGGCGGCCGCTTGCGCAGGAACGATTCGAGCCATTGCATCTGCTCCTCGAAGTCGTGCTGCGGCTTGATGACGATGCCCAGCGCCGAATCAACCAGCACCGAGCGCGGATCCCAGCTGGCGCCGTCCCAGTTCATCGTCATGCCGTCCCGATACTTGTCGAGGTTCCAGATCGAAGGCATGTCGGCGGGACCGTAGCTGCCGTCCTCCTTTCGCCCCAGCATGAAATACTTGGTGAGGTTCATCGGATCGTCGCGTCCGCGGCCCCAGTCGGGCATGCCGTGCCGGTTCATCCAGGCGAACTGGCTTTCGCGCTCGAGCAGACGCTGCTTCACGATGGGAATGATCGCGAAGCGATACAGGAGGCGGTCGACGAGGGACAGGTCGTAGAGCAGCGCGATCTCGCGCATCACGTTGTCGGGCGTGAACCGCGGATCCTTCGCGCATGCCACGATGAAGCGGAAGAACGCCTGCACGTTGGTGGTATGGCCGGGTGCTGCGATCACGTACGTGGGATTCTCGTCCGCGGAGGCGCGATAGCTCGCCGTATGGCACACGGCGCAGTTGTTGCCCACGCGCTCGAAGCCGACGGTCTTCTTCGGGAATCCGATCGGCAGGTCGTGTCCCTGCTCCCACGCAATGCCGAGCGAGGCGTAGCCGCCCGGTCCCGGCAGATGTTCCGGGAACATGCGCGGCAGCACGACGAACACCCAGTACGGAATGCCCGCCTCCTGTTCGCCGCCCAGCGAGCCGTACTTGAAGCGTTCCTCCGCGCTCGCGAACGGCGGCTGCGGTACTTCGCGGAAGAACTTGAACCAGGCGAACACCGCACCGGACAACAGGATCGCGCCGATCGCGAGCGCGATCCAGCGGATCTTCCTCAGCTTGTTCATGTCGACCGGCGTGACATTCATGCCCGTTCTCCTAGAAGGTCTTCAGGTACTCGACGAGCGCATCCTTGTCGTTGGCCGGCAGCGCAGTGCCGTAGGCGGATCCTTCGTGACCGCGATTGGAATTGCCCCGCACCGTCGTGTCGAAGCGGTAGAAGGCCTGCTCACCCTCGCGCGCCACACCCGATACGAAGCCGAGCCTGACCGGGTCATAAACGTCATAGCCGCGGTGGAACACCTTCGGGCGTTGCGCGACCGGCTCCAGCTGGTCGCGCAACGTCGGCACGGAACCGTTGTGCAGGTATGGTGCGCGCAGCCAGAGGCCATCGAGCGGCATGTTCGCGTAGCCGTAGGTCTTGCGGAAGTTGCGGAACCGGTATTTTTCGTAGCCCGCGTACAACTGCCCCTGGTTCACCGCGAGTTCGTAGGTGTAGGAATCGAGCCGCCCGCGGTCGGTGCCGATCTGCGCGATCGGCGTGACCTTGCCCACCTGTTCGCCGCTGAAGTCCTTGCCGTTCCTGCCGTGGCAGCCTGCGCAATACTTGTCGTAGATCACCTTGCCGCGCTTGGCCCTCACGGCGTCGACGGGATACGGATAGGGTGGCGGCGAGAGGTCGAGCAACCAGTCCTCGACACGCGCCAGCGCATCGTGGTCCACCGTGGGCGGGGTCGCACCCGTGCCGAAAGCCGCGCTCAGGTTGCGCTCCTCGACCCTGTGATTGTTGCCGTCCCAGTGCAATTGCATGTCCGCGACCTTGCGCGGTCGCTGCAGCCAGATCGAAGGGAAATCGGACACGCCCGCGAGTTCCGCGGGCACGAGCTTGTCAGCGGGAAAGTTGAAGATCGCCTTGGCGAAGTTGAACGTGTCCACGCGGCCAGGGCCCCACGGTGCCTGCGAGTCCGCGAATCTGAAACGCTCCGCGAGCATGCGGATGCGATCCTGCATCAGGTACACGGCCAGCGGATAGACGAGGTACCGATCGAGCAGGTCGAGCTTGTTGCCCTGGCCCTCGATGCCAGCGATGACGTATTCGGGCGTGAAGTGGTTGCTGCCGACGCAGCTGAATATGAACTTCTGGAACGCCATCACGTTGAACCGGTTGGCCGGCATGCCGAGCATCAGCACCGGTTCGCCTCCGGGCTTCTCGCGCACCGTGCTGGTGTGGCACACCGAGCAGTTGAGGAACACGCGATCCATGCCGGTGACGCGTCGTTTGGACATGCCCACCGGCAGGTCGCGATCGCCCTCGAAGAGCATGCCGAGCGACTGATAGCCCTTGCCGGGCAGTTGTTCGGCGCACAGATCCGGCAGGACCTTCCAGACCAGATACGGAAATCCGGACTCGCGCTCGCCACCGGTGGATCCGTACTTGAAATGATCAGCGGCGGACTCGTAGACCACCGGGCGGTCGGTGCCGAAGCGCTGCAGGAGATAGAGCCCGATCGCTATGACGAGCAACAGCAGCACCGCCACGATGCGACGACACCAGGTCCCGAGCCAGCGCTGCCACCAGAAGATCGCTTCCTGCTCATTCATCGCTGCACCCTCCGCGGCTGAACCGCTGCGTCATCCGGCGCGCCATCCGCCCTCGCGCGTCGCCATTGCGTCCCGGTCGCAGCCCCATCACCGCGCAGCCGATGCCGACGCGGGGTCCAGGCACGGGCGCAGCGATTCGTAGTTTCCGCCGGCAGGCAGGTCACCCGCCAGGCGCAGGGCATGCGCTTCCAGGCGCGCCAGTTCCGCGCCATCGCGCCACTGCACCTCGGTCCGTCCCAGGGTCGTGAGCGCCTGCACGGGCGGCATCGGCGTCTTGCCGCGGTCGGCCGGTGCGAGTCGCCACATCTTCAGTCGATAGACGATGCGCGGCGCGCATTGCGCGAGCCGAGCCATGATCTCTTTGCCATCGCCGTGCAGATAGTTCGGCGGAAACGCGTCGCCGCTGCGATGGCACGCTCCGCAATAGCGCAGAAAGTCCTGCACGATCGCCGGCAGGCTCGGGCCGGCGTCCGCCGGGAATGGATGCTCGCTTTCTCCCACGTTTGCGGGCGGCATGCCGGAGACATCCAGACAACACCAGTCTCGCGCGACGATGCCCAGCTCGTCGAAGATGACGCGCAGGATGCGCGCACGCTGGAAGGACTGCGGCAGGAACGCATCGGTCTTGCCATCGAGTGTCCGTTGCGCGACGGCCCGGACGGCTCTCGTGACGAACGGAAAATCATCGCGGATCACGACCTCCGCGTTCGCTCCGACACCGGCATTGTCCGACCAGCGCAAGGCGATCGAATCGATGGCGCGCCCGCGCGAGGTGCGCGCGCGCACGGCGTCACGGCGCACGTCCAGTCTGGCACGCCACCCGCGAGCGTCGCGCTGCAGGGAGCCCCCGGCAACGGTCAGCCCGACGGCTTCGTGACCCGCCGCGGCGGCCAGGCGATCGATGTCGCCATGGGTAATGCGCGCGCCGCGCGCGTAGATGCGGCCGGCAAGCCGCAAGCTTCCGCCTGTCGAACCGCACCGGAAACCGATGCGTCGCGTGCTGCCTTCACGTCGGTCCGTCATCGTGCACGCTGCGCGCTGCACGATGCGGGGTGCTTCGACCCGACGCAGACGCTCGTCGAGCCTGCGCATGTCGTTCGCGCCGATGAATTCCGCAAGCCCGGCGACGAGCCTCGCGCCGGCGCGGGTGTCGGCATGCCAGATCTCCAGCGGCGGCCGGGGCGCCAGGGGTTCGAACGCCGCGGCCACATGGGCCAGCGTGGCCGGATCGGCGGCCGCCTCGCGCAAGGGAATCCGATTCGGGACATCGGGGTTGGGCACCTTCAATCCGTGCGGCCAGGCACTGCGCCAATGCGCATCGATGGCGGGAGCGAGCACGGTCAGGTAGGCATCGCTGACGATGTCGATCCCCTGGTTGCCGCCGAGCATCAATTCGAGCGCCAGCTCGACCGCGGCGGCACGGCAATGCACGGCTGCGGCAGCGCTGCCGCCGCAGCCTTCGCGCCATAGCAGCTGGGTCGCGGCAAATGCGTTCGATCGCTCCGTGGCGGCGTCGATGGCGTAGGGCGTCTCCACACCTGCTTGCACGGGGACACCGTGAAACGCGGGTGCGACCGCGGCCAGACGCGCTGCGATGGCGGTGTTGGCGTTGGTTTCATCCCACAGGGGTCGGGCGAACAGCGGGGCGGCGTTCTGATGGCACGCCACGCACACCTTGCGGCGCGCGTAGAACGCCTTCGGGCTGCCACCGGCGCGATAGTCCCGGACCACCTGGAACTCGAAACGCGCTGCCGCTTCGTTGTAGCTGATCACCTCGAGCACGCCGGCCTTCTCCTGGTAGCCGAGGTACAGTCGATCCTTGAGGAGCATGCCCGAGGCGGCACGCGGCGCGCCGGTCACGGCGACCACGATGCGCGGAAAGCGGAAGAAATCCGGCGCCGCCGCAGTTCGCTGCAGCGAGCGGCCGAGCGGAATCAGCACCGAACGAATCGAGGCATCTCCGGGCGCGACCTCGCGGCGGATGGCGCGGACCAGCGCGGCAAACGGAAACGGCAGGCGGAGCTGTCTGCCTTGCGGCGTAGCGGCCAGGAACAGATGATCGAACAAGGATCGTCCCGCCGGCGGGGCATCTGCGCCCGGTACCTTCGGATCGACGATCCAGGTCGCCCGATCGGGCTCCTCCACGCCTTGCGAGTGCGCGACCAGCGGTACGGCAACGGCGAGCAAGCCCAAGCCGCCGCGCCACAACCATGGGCTCAGCCGGCGCGCTCGCGCTGCGGCGTCCGGTCGCGGTCCGGCGCGGCTGCTCATGGCGCCGCGGCAACCACCCGCCGTGTGCCGCTCCAGCAGTCCTCCGCGATCGCGCCGGTCTTCTGGAAGACCGGGCCGTCGCGCTCGGCGATGGTCGTGTTGTAGAGGGTGAAGTTGAGCAGGAAGGCGCGGTCGGCATAGGCGCGCCCCAGATAGAAACCGGGTCGGACCATGCGGATCTCGTCGCGCACGCGCAGGCCGCGTCGTCCGGCGAGAAAATCCGGACGCTCCCGGTAACCCTCGATCTCGTCGGAGAACGCGTAGTCGATGATGATCGACTCGCGCCGGCTGTCGATCAGACTCTGGCCGCAATACAGCTTCGCGGGAAACAGCAACCACGCATCGCGCCCGTCCACCACGATCTTGTCGAGCGATTGCGGATCGTCGATGATCGGCTTCAGGATCGACAGGTCCTCGATGCGATTGCGCAGCACCCGCTGGTCGCGATAGAACACCTTGCCCTTCCACAGGGTTCGACCGATCAGTTCCAGTTTCGCGCCCTTCAGATTCACCACGAATCCGCCCAGACCGCCGACGATCTCGGCCAATCGCCGATCGCCGGACACGCCCTTCGGGAAGAACAGCGTGCCGTCGAAGGGTCCGTCGGGGATGGGCCCGGCGGAGAGCCGGGCATAGATCTGGTCGATCTGCTCCTGGTCGAGCTTCGCCAGATTGCCGGGCGTGATCTTCGCGAGATCGGCAGCGCTCAGGGGATGATCGTGCTCCACCTGGGCGAAGTCCGGACGGGCCGAGGCGGCCTCGCCGTAGGGCGCGAAGGGCACATCGGGCGCGCGCTCGCAGCCGGCGAGCAGCACGGCCGCGCAGACGGAAACGAACGCAATGCGGGTAAACGCGGAGGTCGTCATGGCATGCATCCTCACAGCGTCGCCAGGAATGCGGTCAGGGCGTTCTTGTCGGGCTCGGCCAGACTCTCTCCGAACGTGTGGCCTTCGTTCTCGATCACGTCGGTGCACGAGCTGTAGACCTCGAGGAGGCGTTTGTGACTGCCGACGGTCTCGACGATCTTCGCGGGATCGGCAATGATCTGCGCAAGCACCTGCTTCATCTCGTCGGCGACGGCCTTGCCGCGCGCGGCCTCGAGCGCGCCGGGCTTCAGCTTCGCGAGCACCAGATCATTCACGAATTGCTTGTGCTGGAGATTGCCCAGGGTCCCGGCCGTCGCGCCCGCCGGCACGACCAGCGTGAACCCGAACAGCTCCTTCTCCTCCTTGCCGTCCCACAGGCGCGGACCCACGGGAATGACGATGTCCTCTGCGAGCTTGGTGATCTTGGGCGTGCGCAGCGCCGGATTCAGCAGCTGGCGCATCGATTCCTTGTACAGCTTGAAGCGCCCTTCGACGCTCGGATCATATGGCCAGCAGGCCGGCTGCTGCGCGGCCGGCAGGAGTTCGCCCGAGGCATCCACGTACGACGGTCGATAGAAGTCCGTGACCTCGGGCCCGCTGCCACCGCAGATCTCGGGACCCATCGCGTTGTTGTGCAGGAACGGCGCGTGGGCCCATACCGAAAGCAGCGAAATGTTGCGGTAGTAACCCCGGCCACCGTCGTTCGGTTCCTTCAGGTTCGCATCCGCCTTGCGTGCGCGCAGCGTCTCCGAACCGAACTGGTCCCAGATGTGGCCGGTCATGTGATTGCTGTGCAGCGCCCGGCAGCGGAACGTGCCTACCTCGCTCACCGGGGTCGACTGATCGTTCCCCATCCAGTCCGCACGCAACCCGGTCTTGGCATCGACTGCGCGGAAGTCGCGCCCCGCGAACGGCCCGGCTTCACTCTCCGGCAGGCTCGAATGACAACGCGCGCAGTTCTCGGCGAAGACCGTGCGTCCCCGGGCCACCGCACCGCGACCGAATTCACGATCCAGATCCGACACCAGGTCGTCATATCCGTACCTGGCCTGAGAATTGTGTGTCTTGCGTTCGTTGGCCCGCGCCACCTGGAGGTCGGTCGCGTTGGTCTCGCCGGAGTTGAGGAAGGCGAGGATCTCGGGCAACCGATCCTCGATGGCGCGAAAGTTAGCGCAATCGCGGCGGCACTGGCCGATGTCGAAGGGCGTCTGGCCGAAATTGCGCATGGCCGGATCGACCTGGCGCAGATCGGTCAGATGATTGACCCAGCACTGCTCCGAGCATGAACCGATGTTGAAATACACGCGCTGGATCGCTTCGAGCGCGCCGATGCTGTCCTCGCCGCCCTTCAGAATGTGATTCACGGTCTCGATCTGCGTGGACCGCACCCAGCATTTGCCCTGGTGGTCTGGTTCGCACCAGCACTTGTCCTCGCCCTCGCCCGTCGCGCAGCCGTTCGTCTTGCGCCACTTGACGACCTGTTCTCCGGCGAAGGTGGGGCGTTGCCGCGTGTGGATGATGGCGTTCATGGTGCCCGGGTTGTTCACCTGGTCCGTCGGGACTGCGGAGGTGTCGGACGTGCCCGGCCGCGCATGCGTGAACACCTGCCACTCGAGACTGTTGACGGGCATCCCCGACACCATGATCTGGGAGATGCGCAGGTACTGGTTGCCGATTGCGCCTTTCAGGTTCTCCCACGCGGGATGGGTCGGATCCTTCGGCGGGTTCAGCGGATCGAAGGCGATGTGGCACGAACCGCACGCAACCCCGACGAGAAACGGCGGCTCGACCGAGCCGTCGGTCAGATGGCTCACGTCATGGTCGGAGCTTGCCCGGTCTGCCGTGAGCTTGCGGTCGTAGCCCTCCCACGTGCCCGGTTGACCGCCGTTCAACGCCTTCCAGCGCCCGGGGTCGAAGCGGGGATTGGGAAACTTGCGATAGCCGAGTGCACCGGCGGAAGTGCCGAACGCGAGGTCGCAGGCGGACTGGCGCTGGTCGTTCGGGCCATGGGGATCGTGCGCCGCCACCGGGCCGTCCTTGAAGTCGCACGCGGGATCGCGATAGCCGCTGCGCCCGACGTACTTGAGCAGTTCGTCGTCGCCCGCGCAGTAGTCGAGCCCGAAGGTTTGCTCGAGACTCCTGGCCGGGCAGTTCGGGGAACCCGGGGTGCAGCAATCCGGATCGTTGATCAATCCCCAGGTCTTGAAACGCGCATCGCGGCGATCGGAGCGCAACACGCGGAACCAGTCGATCTGAACTCCGACCCGTTGCTGGAACACGTAGGTGTGGAAGCGATCGTTGCCGGCAGTGGCCTTGTACCAGATCTCCCGCCCGGCCCGTTCCGTCGGGTCGAGCCGCTCCGCTTCGGCCACCTGATGGAAACCTGCGTCGTCGAAATAGGCCTGGCCGGCCGCGGCGGCGACATTGGTTGCAGGCGGCACGGTGCCGGGCGCGGCGGGCGCCGCCGGGCGCGGCGCGGCGGACTGCACCGGAGCTACACCCCGCTGCGCTTCGCGGGCAGCCATGACACCTGCCGCCGCGATCGCGGTCAGCGCAATCACTGCGACAGCGATCCGTTTGCTCATCGTGTTGTTCCTCCCTTGCCTGCCAAACCGTGTGGCGACGGCCCGGACTTCCGCGGCGACGACGAACTGCCTTCTGGCAGCGTCCCCTGAACCCCGACACTTGCGCTCGAGCGGGCGCGCATTGCCCACTACGGTCGCGTGAGCGGCGGACCATTGCCGCGCGACGCAAACCTCTCCGGCTGTATTCCTTTCGCACCACCAGCGGCTTCGCCACGGCGGACACGGGGGCGTTCATTCGCGAACGGCCGGCATCCTTGCGCCAGCACCTCGTCATCCGTCATGGCCTCGGCTGCGCACCCGCGTGGAACACGAGCGGATGCCAACAGCAACGCGCGCTCTGTGCCACGAATCCGGGACCGTCATTGCAGATCCCGATCCGGGGCCGCCGCGTCCGCATCGCCCTCCCCGCGCATACTGCGAGGAACTTATCTCACAGCTTCATGCCGCTGGCAAATGGGCGCAAGGGCGCGGTCAGCGCGACTGGCATGATGCCGCGCACCCTCTTCCGCCCGATCGAGCGGGCGTCGCGCTCCCGTCGATCGCGCCGTCCCCGTCTCCGCGCGACGACGCAATGTATCGCCTCCGGATCGCATCGGACAATTGCGGCATGACCCCGCGCGACGCGCGGGGCGGCGACCTACAGGTAATTGAACAGCGACAATCCCTGGATCTGCACGAACGACTTCTGGGCCGCCTGGAGCGCCACCTGATTGAAGGTCAGGTCGCTGATCGCCTTCGCATAGTCGAGGTCCTGAAGCGCCCCGAGCGTGGTTTCGAACTGCAGCCCGAGGTCGTCCGAATTCGACCGACTCGTCTGGATCTCCTTGGTGCGCGCACCGACCGACGCGCGCACCGTGAGCGCAACGTCGAGTGCGTTGTCGAGACTGTTGTGCGCCGAGTTGAGCGCATTGGCGAGCTGGGTGTTTCCCTTGGCGCCCGGGGTCGCGGATTCGACGGCCTGGATCAACTGGTAGACGGACGCGAACACGTCTTCGTTGGTGCTGGGCACCACGGTGACGCTGTCACCGTTCGCCGGCGCGCCGGTGACCGACAGATCGATGCCGTAGTCGAAGGCGGTCCCGTTGGTATCCGGCGGCGCCTGGCGGGCGAGCGAGATGGTGGCGCCGTCCTGGTAGGTACGCAGATAGGGTCCGGCCGCCGGTGCCGCGCCGGTGGTGAGGGATAGATTGTTCACGGTGTCGACGATGTCGTAGGTGGTGCTCGGCGGCACGCTCGTGCTGTCGACGAAGAAACGGACTTCGAAGTTCTGCGGATTGCCGGCGGCGTTCCAGGCCGCGACGTCGCGCACCACGCCTTTGGTGACTATGCCGGTGCCGATGTTGGCCGGATCGACCGAAGTCTCGAATACGCTGTTGCCGGTGCGGATCCGCTGGAACACGTCGGAGCCCGCATCGCTCACCGCGACCTGGCGCCCGGCGTCGATCTGGATCAGGCGCTGTCCCTGGTCACCGTTGTACACGACGGCGCCGGGTACGTTCTCGGAAAACGGCTGGGTGGTCCCCTGATAGCCGGAGAACAGGTACAGGCCGTTGCTGTCGGTGCTGTTCGCGACGCCGAGCAGTTCGGCGTAGCGCCCGCGCAACTCCGTGCCGAGGGTCTTCAGGTCGGTTGACGTGAGCGTGCCGTCGCCGGCATTGACTGCGAGCGTCTTGATGTCCTGGATCAGGCCCGTGTATCGCGCCAGCGCGTTCTCCTCGAGCCCGATGGACGCGGTCGCACTGTCGGCGTTGCGCGCGTACTGCTCGTTGATCGCCTTCGATTGCGATACCTCGAGCGTACGTGCCGCGGCGACTGGATCGTCCGCAGGCGTCAGTACCCGGCGCCCGGTGGAGAGCTGCTCCTGCCCTTTGATCAGCAGGGCTTGGCCGCGTTGCAGGTTGAAGACGCCCTGCTCGAACATCGTGGTGGTGCTGACACGCATTGGACTGGCTCCGGATCTATTGGCCGAGCTGCAACAAGGTATCGAACAGCGTCGAGGCGATCTGCAGCACCTTGCCCGACGCCTGGTAGGCCTGCTGGAAACGGATCAGGTTGGCTGCCTCTTCGTCGAGATTGACGCCGGAGAAGGACTGCTGCGCGGCCCGTGTCTGCTGGACCAGGGCATCCTGTGCGGTGGACTGCACCTTCACTTCGCGGGTGTCGTTGCCGACGTTGCTCACGAGCTGGCTATAGGCGCTCTGGTAGTTGGCGCTGCCGTTGGCCACCGTCTGGACGGTCTGGAGCTGCGCGAGCAGCAGGGCATTGCGATTGTCGGCAACGCCCGCCGTGTTGTTGGCGATGGTGAACGTGTCACCGTCGGCGGGTGTACCCGTCACCGTCACGCTCAGCCCGTTGAACGCGATCGCTGAGCCGTTCGTGTACGTGAACGGACCGGCTGCGGGCGCTGCCCCTGTCACCGTGAACTGGTTGGTCGATTGTGCATACGTCAAGGTCACGGCGCCGGGCAACGGCAGGTTGGCGATGCTGCTCACGATTCCCGCGCTGATCTTGCCCGTGCCGCCGTTGGCCAGCGTGCCAGCGGTGCGGACCGGCGCCGCCGCTGCGACGAGCGCAGTGTCCGACACCGTCACCCGCACGTCGCGAGCCGCGTAGCGCGTGGGCTGGATCAGGAAGCTGTCGCCGTTGGCGGGCACGCCGGAGGCGAGGGCGAGGGTGACGCCGTCGACCGTCTGCGGCAGCGCGGCGAAACTCTGCTGCGTGTCGTCCGACAGACGGGTGACCAGGTAATTGCCGCCGCTGAAGGTGACGCGGTAGTCGGACGCGGTCAGCTGGCCCACGTTCGCGAGCGTCGCCGAGATCACGCCGGTACCGGCGTTGTTGGTCCGCGATTGCACGACAGCAGCCGGCGGACTGAAGAAATTTCCGCCGAGCGCCCCGTTCAGGTCCTGCCCGAGACGGTGTTGATCATTGAAGGTCTGCGCGAGCACCGTGGCCACCCGGCCGAACTCGTTCTGGGCCGGATCGAGCGTCTGCTCCCGGAACGACAGCAGTCCGCCGAGCTGGCCGCCCTGCAGGCTCGATGGTGGCAGCGTCACGGTCGAGCCTCCGATGAGGTAGCCGATCTCGATGTTGGACGGGTCCTCGGTCGAACGCCCGGAGGTGAGGGTCAGCGTCTGCGTGCCCACCACCAGGCTTTGCCCGGTGCCGATGAACACGTTGTAGGTGCCGTCCGACTGGGTCACGACGTTCGCGCGCACCAGCTTGTTGAGATCCGCTACCAGCTTGTCGCGCTGGTCCATCAGGTCGTTCGCCGGTAGCGCTTCACTGTTGCCGGAATTGACGATCTGCCGGTTGACGCTCGCGATTCCCGAAGCGATGGTGTTGATCTGCTTCACCACGCCGGCCACTTCCGTGTTGATGCCTTCGCGGATCTCGGACAAGCGTGTGTCGATCGCCTGGAAGCGCGACACGAGCGCCTGACCCAGGCTGATCATCGACTGTCGCGACGGCGCGGAGGCGGGATTCGCAGCCACGTCCTGCACGCCCGAGAAGAAGCTCTGGAGCGCCGGCGAGAGACCGCTGGAGGGATCGGCCAGGAGGTTGTCGATCTGCTGCGCCTGCGCCACGAAGGAGTCGAGATAGCTCGCCTGCGTCTGTGCGGTCAGCACCTGCGTGTCGAGAAACTGGCTGTAGAGCCGCCGCACCGTGGTGACATCGACGCCCTGCCCGAAGAACCCGGAGCCGGTGAACTGGGGATCGCGATTGCTCTGTATCGTCGTCTGCCGCGTGAAGCCGTCGGTGGCGGCATTGGCGATGTTGTGGCTGGTCGTGAGCAGTCCCGCCTGGGCGGCATTGAGGCCACTGACTCCGATGCTGAAAATACCGCTGGTCATGATGTGTTCCCTTTCAGCTCTTTACGGCCGTTTCGGAGGCATTCTTGACCCCGATGTCCTGAAGCTGCTGCATCTGGCGCACGATCATGTCGGCCAGGCCGAGTCCGGGCTTGCGCGAAAGTTCCTGTGCGTACTGCTGGTCGAGCATGCCGGTGAATGCCTTGGTCGCGTCGCTTTCGAACAGTTCGTCGCCAAAACTCGCCTGGCGCATCGATTTCATCAGCTGCGCGACCAGCAACGATTCGAATTCCTGCGCGACTTTGCGCAGCGCGGCCGGATCGTTCGTCCTGGCCGGCGCGCGCAGACTGCCGAGCGCCTGCGGATCGAAGGCCAGCGACCCGATTTCGGCCATCAGATCACCTCCAGGTCGGCGCGCAAGGCGCCCGCAGCTTTCATGGCCTGCAGGATGGCGAGCAGGTCGATCGGCGTAGCCCCGACCGCATTGAGAGCGCGGACCACATCTGCGAGCGACGTGGTGTTCGGCAGCACCACGAGCCCGGACTTGTCGGCCTTGATCTCGATGTTCGCGCGTTCGGTGGCAACGGTCTGGCCTTGCGAGAGAACCCCGGGCTGGCTGATGACGGGCTCGGTCTGGATCGTCACCGAGAGATTGCCGTGCGCCACCGCGCAATTGGTGACCATGACCCGCTGGTTCATCACGACCGATCCGGTCCGGCTGTTGACGATCACCTTGGGTGACGCTTCGGCAGCGGTCACCAGCAGGTTCTCGACGCGCGAGATGAAGGCGATGCGTTGCGATGGATCGGCCGGGGCGCGCACCCTGACCTGGCGCGAGTCGACGGCTTCCGCGGTGCCGGCACCCACGGCGTTGTTGACCACGTCGGCGACCCGGGTGACCGTGGTGAAATCGCTCTCGAGCGTCTCGAACACGACCACGTCGCCTTGTCCCACCTGCGAGAGCA
Source organism: Burkholderiales bacterium (assembly GCA_038324085.1). Taxonomy (GTDB): domain Bacteria; phylum Pseudomonadota; class Gammaproteobacteria; order Burkholderiales. The sequence continues at coordinate 18,515 of JBBQHP010000036.1, read as the reverse complement.
CTGTGCGCTCGACGGACGCGCCGCCGGGAATGCGTCCGGCATTGAGGTGATTGACGGCGACACTGGTGCCGCCCGACTGCGCGCCCGCGCCGGCGACCAGGATGTTGCCTTGCGCGATCGCGTAGACCAGGCCGTCGGCACCGCGCAGCGGCGACAACAGGAGCGTGCCGCCGCGCAGGCTTTTCGCATTGCCCATGGAGGAGACCGTCACGTCGATGGTCTGGCCGGGTCGCGAAAACGGCGGCAGCTGCGCCGTGATCATGACGGCCGCCACGTTGCGCAGTTGCAGATTGAGCCCGGGCGGCAGGGTCACGCCCAGTTGCGTCAGCATGGACACCAGGCTCTGCACCGTGAATGGTGTCTGGGTGGTCTGGTCGCCGGTGCCGTCGAGGCCCACGACCACGCCATAGCCCACGAGCTGATTGCTGCGCACGCCGGCGATGGTGGTGAGGTCCTTGATGCGCTGCTGCGCGAACGCTGGCGCGGCAACCAGAACCGCCGCCAACAATCCGGCGGCGAGCGCGGCGAGCATCGGGTACTGCTTTCGAATGGTGATCATGGACGTCCTCGGCGGCGGGTCAGAACGGCGATGCGCTCAGGAAGAAGCGCTGCAGCCAGCCCATCGTCTGCGCTTCGGACATGTAGCCTCGCCCCTTGTATTCGATGCGGGCATCGGCCACCCGGGTCGACGACACGGTGTTGGCCGAGGACACGTTGACGGGGTTCACTACGCCGGAGAAACGGATGAATTCCGTCCCCTGGTTGATGGTGACCTGTTTCTCGCCGCTGACGAGCAGGTTGCCGTTGGGAAACACGTCGATGACGGTGACCGCAACGTTGCCGGTGAAGATGTTGTTGGCGGCGCTGTTGCCGCCGCCCGTGAAGTTCGAGTCGCTCGATGCCGTGAGCGCGGCTCCCTCGAGGCTGGCGCCGGGCAGGCCCGTGGCGATCGGGATGGAGACCCCGGTATTGCCCTTGCGATTGGCCGCGCTCGAAGTGCCCTTGGAAGCGGTGGTGCGCTCTTCCAGCAACACCGTGACGGTGTCGCCGACGTAGCGGGCGCGACGATCCTCGAACAATGCAAGGCGCGCGGTCGCGGATTGGAAGATGGCGCCGTTGGCCTGGGTGTTGACCGGCAGGGGCGCGGGACGCGTGCTCATGGGCTGGTGCACGGTGGTGCTCGGCGGCGTCATTGCGCAACCGCCGCCCAGGGCGGTGGCGCAAAGCAGGAGGGAGAAGTGGCGCATGGCAATTCCAGGTGAAGCGATCGACAAGACTCATCGCAGATCGCGTGCCAGTGGGCGTCGGCATGAAAAAACGCCTGCGAATCAGTCCACTGCATCCACTCTGCCGACGATGGACGGGACCGCGGGCCGAGCCCGCCGGCAAGCGCGGACCGGCGTCACCGGCAAGGATGTCCACCAGAAGCGCAACAGGCCGCCCGAGGCGGCCCGTCGTGTCGTCATTGCCGAACGCTGCCTACAGCTGGGTCAGCCGCTGGAGCATCTGGTCGCTCGCCTGGATCGAACGCGAATTGATCTCGAAAGCGCGCTGCGCCGTGATGAGGTTGACCAGTTCCTCCGTCACGCTCACGTTGGACGTTTCGACGAAACCCTGGTTGACCGCACCCAGTCCGTTGCTGTTGGGCTGATTGACTTGCGGTGCGCCGGACGATGCGGTTTCGAGAAACAGGTTCTCGCCACGCGCCTGCAGGCCGCCCACGTTGATGAAGTTCGCGAGCTGGATCGTGCCCACCTGCGTGGGCGTCTGGCTGCCCGCCACCAGCGCGGTGACCGTGCCGTCATTGCCGATCGTGGTGGTGATCGTGTTCGGCGGCACCGTGATCCCCGGCTGGATCAGATATCCGCTCGAAGTCACCATGTTGCCCTGGTTGTCGAGCTGGAACGAGCCGTCGCGCGTGTACGCCGTCGAGCCGTCGGGCAACAGCACCTGGAAGAACCCCTGGCCGTTGATGGCGAGATCGTAGGGGTTCCCGGTCTGTTGCAGATTGCCGGTCGCGAAGTTGCGCGCGGTCGCGACCGGGCGCACGCCCGTGCCGAGTTGCAGGCCGCTCGGAACCTGGTTCAGCTGCGAGGTCTGGGCACCCGGTTGGCGCAACACCTGATAGAGCAGATCCTCGAACACCGCACGCTGACGCTTGAACCCGTTGGTGCTGACGTTGGCGAGGTTGTTCGAAATGACGTCGACATTGAACTGCTGGGCTTCGAGTCCGGTCTTCGCGGTCCAGAGGGAGCGGATCATGGTAGTCCTAGGGGCTGGGCGGCCGGCGCGTCGATATCGATGCGCCCCGACCGGGGTCGATCGGCGCCGTCAGGCGGTCATGTTCAACAGTTGCGAGAGCTGGCGCGCGTTCTGGTCGGCGGTCTGCATCATGCGGACCTGGGTCTCGAACTGGCGCGCGAGCGAGATGATGCTGGTGATCGCTTCCACGGCGTTGACGTTGCTGCCTTCGAGCATGCCGCCGGTGATGCGCACCGCGGCATCCGCGACGGAGGGCGCGGTGCCCGCCGTGCGGAACAGGCCATCGGCGCCGCGCTGCAAGGTTTTCTCGTCGGGATTGACGAGCTTGATGCGCCCCACGATGGTCGCGGTATTGGGTACGCCGACCAGCGAGACCGCGGAGATGGTGCCATCGCGCCCGATCGTGATGGTCGAGTCGGGCGGAATCGGGATCGTGCTGCCGCTGTCGGTGAGCACGTTCAGTCCGTTGCGGGTCTGGAGCAGACCGCCGGGGCCGGTCTGAAGACTACCGTCCCGGGTCAGGGCCTCGCGACCATCCGCGCCGCGCACGGCAATGAAGCCCTTGCCGTCGATCGCGACATCGAACGTGCGTCCGGTATCGCGCATGGGGCCGAGGGAGAAATCGGTGCCGGTGGTCGAATCGACCACGTAGGTCCGCGTCCTGGCACCGGGCCCCTCGACCGGCAGCGCCCGGAAAGCCGTCGTTTCGGCGCGGAAGCCCGCCGTCGATACATTGGCGAGGTTGTGCGCGACCTGGGCCTGCCGGTCGAACATGCTCTTCGCGCCGGTCATGGCGAGATAGATGACTCTGTCCATGGCGGCGGCTCAGGCGCGGGTTGCGTCGATCATCGCAGGTTGACCAGGGTCTGCAGCACCGCGTCCACGGTCTTGATGGTCTGCGCGTTCGCCTGGTAGTTGCGCTGCGCCGTGATCATGTTGACCAGTTCGGCGGTGAGGTCGACGTTCGAATCCTCCACCGCAGCCGACTGGAGATCGCCCAAGGTGCCGCTGCCGGGCGCGCCGACCAGGGCGAGGCCCGAATTGCCGGTTTCCTGCCACAGATTGTTGCCGAGCGGACCCAGGCCCTGGGGATTGACGAAATCGGCTAGTACCACCTGCCCGAGGTTGCGCGACTGACCGTTCGAATAGCGCCCGACGATCACGCCGTCCTGGCCGATGTTGAAGCCGCTCAGGCGGCCCGAAGCGTAGCCGTCCTGGTTGAGCGCATTGACGCTCGGGACCGAGCCGAACTGGGTCGCGCCGGTGAAGTCCAGGGTGAAGGCGAGCGGTGTCACCGCGCCGGTTGCGATGGTGAGCGAGGCACTCAGCGGCATGGCGGTGGTGAGCGTGCCGGTGTTGCTGAAGTTGAGGGTCGAGGCCACGCCGGCCCCGCCGCCGAGATCGACGTTGGTCGCGGCGGTGCCATCGACCGTGGCATGCATGTCCCACTGACCGGCGGTCGCGGCACGCACGAAATACATCGTGAGTACGTGCGAATTGCCGAGCGAGTCGTAGGTGGTGCCGGAGGTGGTGAAGTTGAACGTGGCGGTGTTGTTCGGATCGAACGGCGCCACCGTCGGAGGCTGCTCGCGCGCGTCCAGATTGATGCCGACGTTGAATGCCGAAGTCGAGCGCGGCGCGATGTCGGACGTGTCGAACTGGATCGGGGACGGCTGCGCGTTCACGATGTTGCCGTTGATGTCCACGCCGTAGCCCGTGAGGTTCAGGCCATTCGAGTTGACCACGAATCCCTGGCTGTCGAGCTGGAACTGGCCGTTGCGCGAGTAGACGACGGAGCCGTTGTCCTCGAGCCGGAAGAAGCCGCGACCCGTGATCGCCACGTCGAGCGGGTTGTTGGTCGGTGTCACGTTACCCTGGTTGAACGTCTGGGCAACGTTCTGCACCTTCGTGCCGATCCCGATCTGGCTCGCCCCGCCACCGCCGAGCGATGCCGCGAAGACGTCGGCGAACTGCGTCACCGATCCCTTGAATCCGACGACCGACGCATTGGCGACGTTGTTGCCGATGACGTCGAGGTTCTTGGAGGCGGAGTTGAGCCCGCTCAGTCCCGATTGAAAACCCATGATGTGCTCCCGTTGGTGCTGCTATCAGATGATCTGCTTGACGCTCGCCACGGGAATGGCCCCGAGGCTGGTCGTATTCAGTGTGACGCCACCGTCGAGGGAAACGCTGCTGACCCTGCCGTAGCCCAGTGTGGTGGGGGTGACCTTGGTGCCGTCGTTGCGCAGCGCGTCGATCTTGAACGTGTACGCGCCGTCGGGAAGCTGACCCGAACCCTCGGGACGTCCGTCCCAGGCGAAGGTGGACAAACCCGCCTCGCGCTTGCCGAGGTCGAGCGCTTCCACGAGCTGTCCGGCCGGCGAGAAGATCGACACGACCACCTTGTCCGCGGCACGGTCGAGTTCGACCCCGCCGATGGCGCCGCCGTTGGCCAGCTCCATCTGCTTGCCCTCGGCGAGCACGCCGCGCCCGATCATCGAACTCGCCTGCAGCGATTGCGCGGCCAGCATGCTGTCGCCCATGCCCTGCACCGAAGTGTTCAGGCGCTCGATGCCGTTGACCGTGCTGATCTGCGCGATCTGGCTGGTCACCTGTGCGTTGTCGAGCGGATTGAGCGGGTCCTGGTTCTTCATCTGCGTGACCAGGAGCTTCAAGAAGCGATCCTGCGGATCTTCGGCGGCCTTCTTGGTCGGATCCGTGGCAGTGGTCTTGTCGACCGTGGCGGCAGCGAGTGCGGAGAGAATGGTCATGGTGTGTTCCTTACTGGCCCAATGCGAGGGTGCGAAGCAGCAGGCTCTTGGCCGTGTTCATCACGTCGGTGTTCATCTGGTAGGAGCGCGAGGCGGAGATCATGTTGGCCATCTCCTCGACCACGTTCACGTTCGGGAACGTGACGTAGCCCTTGGCGTCGGCGAGCGGATGGTTGGGGTCGTAGACCAGCCGGGGGGGTGCCGGATCGTCGACGATGCCGCTCACCTTGACCGCCTGGGAGGCGCTCCCGCGATTGATCGGTACAGCCTGGAAGACGATCTGCTTTGCGCGGTAGGGCGTGCCGTCGGCGCTCACGGCGCTGTCGGCGTTGGCCATGTTCGAGGCAACGACGTTCAGACGCTGCGTCTGAGCGGAGAGCGCGGAGGATGCGATGTCGAAAACGGTGAACAGACCCATGTCTCAATCTCCCGTCACTGACCCTGCAAGGCCGTCTGCAGGGCGCGGATGCTCTGACTCGTGAAGCTGAGCGCGGCCTGGTAGCGGATGGCGTTGTCGGAGAAGCGTCCGATTTCGGCGTCGGACTCGACCGTGTTGCCATCGATGGAAGGCTGCGCGGGCATGCGGTATTGCAGACGCGGCGTGGCCCCGGTCGCGGCCTTCGGATCCAGGTGCTCCGGAGAGGTCCGGGCCATGCGCAGGTCGCCCTTGTTCAGTGCCCCCGTCATCGCTGCGCGGAAATCGAAGTCCCGTGCCTTGTAGTTCGGTGTGTCGGAATTGGCGAGATTGGCGGAAAGCACCTCGCTGCGTTGCGCACGCAGGTTGAGCGCATTCACGTTTGGTGCGAGGTAGCGATCGATTCGGTCGAGCATGTGAGGTGCCGATTGGTTGGCTGACGCCGAGTACATCGCAGTAGCCGTGCCATGGCGAGCACCGCCGCTTACGCTTCAGATAACTACTAACGGATCATAGGGTTGCAATATTCCCATGACCGGGAACGGACATTGACTGGCGCCCGCTTGGTCGGTCCACGATGGACGGGTTTGCCGGGTGCGGCAACGCGTTGCCGCACCCGGCCGCCACCGGGAACTGCGCCCCCCGCGGTGGAATGGGGGGCCGACCGCCGATTCACTCGTCGGACACGACCCTGTTCTTGCCTTGCACCTTCGCCTGATGCATGGCTTTGGCGGGCGAGCGCGGCGGGCGGAGCAGTGCCTTCCGACACTTGGCGGAAGGTGCGACCCCGCAGCGGGATGCGGGGCCGACCGCCGATTCACTCGTCGGACACGACCCTGTTCTTGCCTTGCACTTTCGCCTGATACATGGCTTTGTCGGCCCTCTGGAACAACGACTCGTCCGTATCCCCGTCGCGGAACTGCGCGACGCCCGCGCTGAACGTGATGAGCAGGCGTTCGTTGTTGTGCAGGAAGAAGCGTTTGGTGAGTTCGCGCTGGAGGCGACCGGTCACCCGGATCGCCTCATCGATGGCCGTCTCGGTGAGGATGATGATGAACTCCTCGCCACCAAAACGCGCAATGACGTCGGTGGGCCGAACCGTGTGCTTGATGACTTTGGCAAGATGCACCAGGGCCGCGTCGCCGGCCGCATGACCGTGCGTGTCGTTCAGCTTCTTGAAGTTGTCGACATCGAGCACCGAGATGCAAAGCGGTTTCTTGGTGCGTGAGGCGCGGGCGATCTCCCGGTCCATCGCGTCCTCCATGCCGCGCCGGTTGAGGGCCCCGGTCAACTGGTCCTCGCGCACCTGCTCGCTGACGCGCACGAGTTCGCCCTCGAGTTCCGTCACCCTCTGCTCAGCCACCAGCGCCTGGGCCTTGGCGGTGAGCAGTTCGTCGCGGGATCGGACCATGTCCACCTGCATCCCACGGGTGTCCGACATCAATTCGTCGACCAGCGCCTTGAGGGCATCCATGCTGTCGGTACTGCTGATGCGCTCCGCATAACGCTCGATCTTCCCGTGATATTCGACCGTGTGCTCGGTGACCTCTCCGAGGCGCTCGATGAACACGGACAGCAGGCTCTTCAGGGTCGCCTTCGCCTCTCGCAGGCTGGACTTGATCTGGGCCTGCCGGAAGATGACCTCCTTGAAGCCGCGCTCGGCCTCGCGGAGGGCACGCAGGTCCACCGGCTTGTTGATGAGCTCGCGGAGCACGGCCACCTGGCCGTGGATCCACTGATCGTCGTCCACCAGTTCACCGAGGTTGTTGACGACCAGACCGACCAGGCGCAACAGGTTGTCGATCACTTCCTCATCGGGCTCCAGGCGCAGCTCCACCTTGAGCCAGAACTGTTTCAGCTGCGCGGCGAGGCGGCTCCAGTCCTCCGGGCGGACCGCCTCGCGGGCACGCCGCGACATGAGGAAGACGTCCGGATAGATGTCCGGGTAGCGTTCCAGCCGCGGCGCGACGCCGTTCTCGAGCGCGCTCGCGAGCAGTTCCTTCAAATCGGAGACCGAACCGGCCTCGGCCGCGGGGGCGACACCGGAACCTATCGGCGCGGGCGATCCCGCGACCGCCGCGGCATCATCCGACCACGATCGCATCAGGCTCTTCAGCTTCACCGATAGCTGCGGATCGTTGGCAAACCGGCTCAGCACGCGCTCGAGCCCTTCGCGCTTGCGCGACAGGGTGATCCCGCGGTGCGCCGTGTCGAGCTGACGCAAAACTTCCTTCAACAGCGGACCGAGTTCGGATCCGGTATTGCTGCGACTTGCGAGGATCGCTTCCATGGCCACGGTGAATCCGTCCGCATTGCGCTGCTCGGCTGCAGCGTGCAGGGTCTGCAGCGCTGGATCTCCGGGGTTACCGGCCGCGAGGCGGCTTACGGCCGCAGCAATTTCGTCCGTCCCGCCGCCCTTACCCGACGCCTCGGGTGGCGCACCCGTGAGCTCGTTGTAAATACGGACATAATTCTGAGGGGTTGGCGCAATCCGCTTCGAGGCCAGCAACCGCAACGTCTCGCGGGCGATATCCGTGGGATTGGTGAGCTCAGCCATCGATGGTGCCCGGTTCTCGTCGATTGGATCCCACGATTATCGTCATCTGTCGGGAGGAGTTGAATTGGCCGGAAGCGCCGGTGGGTCATTTTCCGATGAGGGCTCTACAATATCGATCCGTGAAGCTCCCTGCGCGTCGCATTCTGCTGGCCTGTGTCCTGACCATCCTCGCGATGGCGGGCGACGCGTGCGCCGATTCCCAGGACCTCGGCATAGTGCGCCGTGCCGCGGAGGCATTCGCGCGCAGCGAGACGTCCGACCTGCCGGGAGAAGTCGTGGTTGAAGCCGGAACGCTCGATCAGCGCTTGCAGCTGGGCGCCTGCGCGAGCCTCCAGGCGTACCTTCCGCCGGGCAGCAAACTGTGGGGCCGCAGCAACGTCGGCGTGCGCTGCCAGCATCCCGACAGATGGTCGATCATGGTGCCGGTGATGGTGCAGGTGATGGTGGATGCACTGTATGCGGCCCGCCCGCTGTCGCGCGGCCAACCCGTCGTCGACGAGGACCTGGTGGTCCACCGCGTCGATATCACGCAGCTTCCCGCCGGCGTCTTGACGGATCGGACGCAGGCGACAGGTCGCATACCCATCGTGTCGCTGGCCGCGGGCCTGCCGCTGCGCGGCGAGCAGCTGCGCGGCGCCTACGTGGTTACCCATGGCCAGAGCGTGCAGATCATGTTCCCCGGTGACGGATTCACGGTCAGTTCGGAAGGTCGCGCCCTGGGCAATGCGGCACTGGGTGAACAGGTGCTGGTCAAAGCGGCTTCCGGAAAGGTCGTGAAAGGGCGAGCGAGCGGGGTCGGCCTGGTCGAGGTAAAGTGACGGCCGGGCACGACAGCCGGTCATCGTATTCCATGCGATAGCAGTCGTAGATGATTGATGCACAGGGATATCCCGACCATCGCAACGGGTGCGCATTAAAGTTTTGTCGCATCCTTGCCGTAAACAGGCTCGGCAGGATCAATTTCTCTCGTTCTGGAGCAAGTGAGGAACAACGTGAAGATCAACAACTCCATTGGCAAGCCTGGCGGCATTTCTGCCCCTCAGGATGTGACGAGCGGCAAGTCTGTTGCGCCCGCGCAGACGGCCCCGTCGCGCAAGGGCGACCAGGTTGCCATCACATCGCTCTCCTCCCAACTGCAAGCGCTCGAAAGTCGCCTGGCCGACGTCAGCGTGGTAGACACCACTCGCGTCGATGCAATCAAGCAGGCGATCTCCGATGGGCGCTTCAACGTCAACTCCGAAGTCGTGGCGGATCGACTGATCGCCACGGTCAAGGAATACCTGCTCAACCAGAAGACCTGACCGCCGACACGTTCCACACGGGTACGTTGCAGTTGGCTGACCGCGCTGCGTTCGTCGCTGCGCTCGAGGCAGAGCAGGCAGCGTTCGACGCGTTCGTCGGGATCCTCGAAACCGAGTCCTCCGCGCTGGAAGGCAGCGACGTGGAGGCACTGATCGCGCTGGCGCAGCAGAAATCGGAGAAGGTCGCAGTGTTGTCGCGCTTGTCCGAAGAGCGGCGAGCATTCCTGCGCAGCGCCGGCTTTCCCGCCGACCGCGTGGGCATGGCGCAGTGGCTCGTTGCCCAGGGCAACGAGGGAGCGTCGATATCGTCGCTCTGGAGCCGCCTGCTCGACAGCGCCGCCAGGGCGCAGCGTCTGAACGACACCAACGGCGCGCTGATCGAATCGCGATTGCGCTTCAACCAGTCGGCTCTGGCAGCACTGCAATCGGCGGCGCGACAGACCACCTCCTACGGACCAGACGGCACGACCCGTCTTTCCACCGGGATGGGACGGGATCTCGGCTCCGCCTAGCCGGGCGGCGCCACGGGCCGTCACGGCGTGATGGATTCACCCTCGCCGGCCGCCTCGCCCAGCGGCAAGATCATCACAGTCACGCGGCGGTTGCGCGCCTTGCCTTCAGGCGTCTCGTTGGTGTCGATGCTCCGGTACTCCCCATAGCCCACGGCAATCATGCGCTCGGGCGCGACTCCGGCCTGGGCGAACAGGCGCACGACCCGACTCGCCCGCGCCGCCGACAACTCCCAGTTGGACGGGAACATGACCGTGCTGATCGGGGTATTGTCGGTGTGACCTTCGATTTCCAGCGCGTTGCCGACCCCGGCGAGCACCGCTGCGACGGCGTCGAGCGAGCGTATCGACGCATCCGCGAGCTCCGCCTGTCCCGGCGCGAACAGCACGCTGGCGTTGATCTCCACCGCGATGCCGCGGGCGCTCTCCGTGACCCTCACCTGGCCTTCCTTCACCAGAGGTTCGAGAACCTTGCGGATGTCGTCGGCAATGCTCTTCATGCGCGCTTCGATCTGGCGGCGTCCCGCGTCCACCGGCCGTTTGATCGGCAGGGCGATGTTGGCGTCTCCCCGGGTCTTGCCCTGCAGTTCGGTGCGGTTCGCGACCGGGCGGTGGCCATCCGGCTGGAACGCCTTCACGAGCGCGTCGGAGAGTACGCGGTACTTGCCTTCGTTGATCTGGGAAATCGAATACATGACCACGAAGAACGCGAACAGCAGGGTGATGAAATCGGCGTACGAGACCAGCCAGCGTTCGTGGTTCTCGTGCTCTTCTTGATGCTTGCGGCGTGCCATATTCTCTACAGATCCCCATCCGCCAGATAGCCTTCGAGCCGTCCTTCGATGATTCGCGGATTGTCGCCATTGGCGATGGCGACGAGCCCGTCGATCAGCATCTCGCGGCGTTTCACCTCGCGTCCGATCACAGTCTTCAGCTTGCCGGCAAGGGGCAGGAACAGCAGGTTCGCCGAGCCCACCCCGTAGATCGTGGCGACGAATGCGACGGCGATACCGGAGCCCAGCTTCGACGGGTCGGACAGATTCTCCATCACGTGGATGAGACCCATGACGGCACCGATGATGCCGATGGTCGGCGCATAGCCCCCGGCCGATTCCCAGATCTTGGCCGCTGCCTTGTGCGAGTCCTCGAAAGTGTCGATGTCGCGCTCGAGGATCGCTCGCAGCGTTTCGGGCTCGGCACCGTCGATCAGAAGTTGCAGACCCTTGCGTTCGTAGGCCCCTCCGGCACTCTGAAGCTGGGACTCGAGGGCGAGCAGGCCGCCCCGGCGCGCGGTCGTGCTCCAGGCCACGACGCGCTTGATCAGTGCTCGGTACTCGAGCTTGGGCGGCTGGAACGCCCACCGGGCGATGCGAATGCCGAGCGCAAACACCGTGATCGGATTCTGCAGCATGACCGCACCCAGCGTCCCGCCGACCACGATCAGCAAGGCCGTGACCTGTACCAGCGAGGCGAGATGCCCGCCTTCGAGCCATTGGCCGCCGAGAATGGCCACAGTGGCAACGAGCAGGCCGATGAGGCTGAGGATGTCCATGTGAGGGTCTTGAGGGACGCGCGCAGGCTCACCCGCAGTCTGTGCGTCCCGAGGGGATTACGGCGCAGGCGTCACAAACTTAAGCGCCGATACGGCACAACGCGCCCCGACCCGCCCCCTCGGCCGCACGCGCGCGCAGCATGCGACGGGTGCTGCGCGCTGCGTCCTGCCCTCGTTGACGGTCAGGGCCTCGCCGTCCAGGTACGCATGCGCGAGCGCAGCCGCGCCACGGCCTGGCTGTGCAGCTGGCAGATACGCGATTCGCTCACGCCGAGCACCTCTCCGATCTCCTTCAGGTTCATCTCCTGCTCGTAGTACAGACCCATGACCAGTTTTTCCCGATCGGGCAGCGCGCTGATGGCCTGCACCAGGCTGCGTCGGAAGCCTTCGTCCTCCAGCGCTTCCAGCGGCCCTCGATGGCCATCGAGCGACATGTAGGAATCGAAGAAGTCGCTGTCCTCGGACTCCTGGAAATCCTCGTAGTGCAGGAGCTGATGGCCGCGCGCGTCGAGCAGCATGTGCTGGTAATCCTCGATCGGTACCTGCATGTGTTCGGCCAGCTCAGCCTCGCGCGGCGCCCGGCCGAACTGCTGCTCCAGCTTCGCGATCGCGCCCTCGATCTTGCGCAGATTCTTGCGTACGTTGCGCGGGAGCCAGTCGGCCTGGCGCAGTTCATCCAGGATGGAGCCGCGGATGCGCTGGATGGCATAGGTCTCGAACTGCGCGCCCTGCGTATCGTCGAAATTCTTCGCCGCATCGAGCAGGCCGATCAGACCGGCCTGGATGAGGTCGTCGACGGAGACGCTCGCGGGAAGCTTCGCCATGAAGTGGTAGGCAATGCGTTTGACCAACGGCGCGAGCTCGTTGACGATTGCGTCGATGTCCCGATTGGCGAGGGAGGTGGCATTGACCATGGGCGGCCTCAGGCGCTCGCCGAAAGCGACGCGATGCGGCTTGCCTGCACGAGGCGCTGCACGAATCCGTCGAGGCAGTCTTCGCCCGCGTAGGGCCATTGCATGACCGTTTCCGCGACGGTTCTCAGTGCAATGGCGGACGGCGCCTCCGGAAAGGCGCTCACGACGGCTTGCTTCAATCGTAGGGCCTTGCGCAGCGCATCGTCGTCGGGGATGAAACCCAGCGACGACAGCTTTACACCGAGATAGCGCTCGGCAGTGCGGTCCAGATTGGAGAAGATCGCATCGGCCTGTTCCGCCGAGCGCGCGCGATTGACCAGCACGTGGAAGCGCCGGCGCGCGAAGTCCCAGGTGAGCCGCTTGATCAGCGCATAGGCCTCGGTGATCGCGTCGGGCGCACTGGAGACGACCACGATCACCTCGGTCGACGCGAGCGAGTAGCAAGGTGCGCTGTCGGCCTCCGCCGATGGCGCATCGACCAGGAGCATGTCGATGGCCGGCTCGAGCGCGCCGAAGGTCTTCACGAGGCGCAGTTCCTCTTCGGACGGCAGTGAGCCAAGCAGTCGCGTGGCCTCGACCGCGGCGACGAACCGGATGGCCTCCGGTCCGTTGACGATGATGTCTCCGAGTGCACGGTCACGGCGCACCACATCGGCCAGGTCGTGTTCCAGCCGCACGCCCAGATGATCGGCCACGCCGCGGCGACCGCCGTTCTGGTCGAGCACGCACACGCTCTGGCCCCGGCGCGCGAGCGCGCATGCGAGATTGGCCGTGATCGACGAGCGCCCGGTGCCGGCCTTGCCGGCAGTAAGGGTGACGGTGCGTACCAGATTGCGTGCGAACAGACGTCGAAGTCCGGCAGCCTGGTCGGGCATCTGTTCGGCCACGGTGTCAGCTCCCGGCCGCAGCGAGGCTGCGTGGTCGAGCCGCGAAAGCGAGCGGCTGGTCTTCGGGACCCGCCCGGAATGCGCCTGCCGGGGGCTCGCCGCGGAATGCCCGCTCGACCAGGTACAGCGCGTTGGCGAGGTGCAGATCCTCCGGGACGCGCTGGCCGTTGGTCACGTAGTGGAGCGGAAGCTTGGAGCGCAGCACGACGTCGACCGCCGCACCAAGCGACAGCGCCTCGTCGACCTTGGTCAGCACGCAACCAGCGAGCCCCTCGCCGCGATAGCGCTGCACGGTATCCTCGAGCGCGTCGCCCTGGGCGACCGCCGAGAGCAGGAGCAGGCGCCGCACGCCCTTGCCGTGGCCCGCGAGCAACGCCACTTGTTCGGCAACGCGCTTGTCGCGCTGGCTCATCCCGACGGTGTCGATGAGCACGAGCTTGCGCCCGCGCAGCTCCGCGAGCGTGACCGCGAGGTCCTGTTCGTCTTTTGCCGCGAACACGGGCACGCCGAGTATCTTGCCGTAGATGCGCAGCTGGTCCACCGCCCCGATCCGGTAGCTGTCGGTCGTGACCAGCGCGAGTTGGTGCGCGCCGTGCTGCAAGGTGCAGCTCGCAGCCAGCTTCGCCACGGTGGTGGTCTTGCCCACGCCCGTCGGACCGACCAGCGCGTAAACGCCACCGCGCGAAACGATGTCATCGCCGCTCGCCACGCATTTGAGGCTGGTGGACAGCACCTGGCGGGCCCAGCGCACCGCGCGATGGCGATCGAGATCGACCGGCAATCGCGACGACAGAGCGCGCGCGAAACCCGCGCTGAAGCCGCGACCGAGCAGTTCCCGGATCAGTTCGACCTGGACCGGCGAACCGCGCGCGAGATCCTTCCAGGCGAAGCCGGCGAGCTGGCCCTCGACCATGCCACGCAATTGCCGCACTTCATTGACGAGGTCCTGCGTCGTGACGCCGTCGCGGGCCATGTAACGATCGGTCGCCGCGGCCGGGTTCGCCGCCGGCGTGCGCGGCGAACCGGCATTCGTCGCCATCACATCCGCGATCTCCGTCTCCGCGACGGCCATGAGTTCCACGCCGCCGGATACCTGCCGATTCGACAGGATCAGGGCATCGGCACCCAGGGCATCGCGCACATGGCGCAATGCCTCGCGAGTGCTGGCGGCGAAGAATTTCCTAACGACCATGGCGCGTCCGCATCAACCGCGACCCCCCAGCACCGCCACGACCTTGATCGTGCGATTGTCGGGAATTTCCGACTGCGACAGCACCTTCAGTTGCGGCGCTGCGCGACGCAGGAACCGGGCGAGCAGCGTGCGCAGCGGCGCGGGTACCATCAGCACCGAGGCCTGCCCCATGTTCTCCTGGTCTTGCACCAGTTTCGCAGCCTGTTTCAACAGGTTCTCCGCAAGGTTCGGTTCGAGGCCTGCGCCTTCCGGTCCTTTCGCCTGCGAGGCCTGCATCAGCACTTGCTCGAGCGCCGGATCGAGGGCAATCACCTGAAGCTCGCCGCCGCCAGGCTGGACTGTCTGGATGATAGCACGCGACATTGCGACCCTGACCGTCGCGGTGAGCTCGTCCGGGTCCTGCGTGCGGGGTGCGTGTTCGGCCAGCGTCTCGAGGATGGTGCGCATGTCGCGAATGTGTACTCCCTCGGTCAGCAGGTTGCCCAGAACCTTCTGCAGGGTCCCGAGCGGAACCAGTTTCGGCACCACTTCCTCGATCAGTTTCGGCGACTCCTTGGCGAGATGATCGAGCAGGCTCTGGACTTCCTCACGTCCGAGCAGTTCCGCAGCATGGGCCTGGATCACACTGGACAGATGCGTCGCGATCACGGTGCCGGCATCGACCACCGTGTAACCCATCGAGATCGCCTGATCGCGCATCTCGGCGCTCACCCACACGGCCGGGAGGCCGAAGGCGGGATCGCGGGTGGCGGTGCCCGGCAGGGTTCCGATCGCGCGCCCGGGATTGATCGCGAGGAACTGGCCGACGATCACCTCGCCGGCGCCGACTTCGGTGCCCTTCAGCGTGATCCGGTAGCCGTTCGGTTTCAGTTCGAGATTGTCCCGGATGTGCACCGCCGTCACGAGAAATCCCATCTCCTGGGCGATCTTCTTGCGGATTCCGCGGATGCGCCGCAACAGGTCGCCGTCGAGCGCCTTGTCGACGAGCGGAATGAGACGATAGCCGACCTCGAGGCCCAGCACGTCTACCGGTGCGACATCCTGCCACCCGACCTCGCCGGATTCGACCGGCGGCGGTGGTGGTGGCGGCGGCGGCGGCACCACCCGATCGCGCCGGTCAGCCATGTAGCCGCCCCCCGCCAGCGCGGCTGCCATGAGCAGGAACGACACATGCGGCATGCCCGGAATGACCCCGAGCAGCGCCAGTATCGAGGCGGTGATGTACAGCACCTGCGGGCGCATGAACATCTGCGACACCAGCTGGTCGGACAGATCCTGGTCGGTGGCGACCCGGCTCACCACCATGCCCGCCGCGGTCGAGATGATGAGCGACGGGATCTGCGCCACCAGACCGTCACCGATCGTGAGCAGCGTGTACGTCTCGGCAGCGGTCGCGAAGTCGAGCCCGTGTTGCAGGATTCCGATCACCAGACCGCCCAGGACGTTGATGACCGTGATGATGATGCCCGCGACCGCATCGCCGCGGACGAACTTGCTGGCACCGTCCATGGAGCCGAAGAAATCGGCCTCCTGCGAGATCTCCGCGCGGCGCTTGCGCGCCACGTCCTCACCGATCAGGCCGGCATTGAGATCGGCGTCGATGGCCATCTGCTTGCCCGGCATCGCATCGAGGGTGAAGCGCGCGGATACTTCAGCGATCCGGCCCGCGCCCTTGGTGATCACGACGAAGTTGATCACGACCAGGATGACGAACACGACGATGCCCACGGCATAGTTTCCGCCCACGAGAAAATTGCCGAAGGCTTCGATGACGTGACCGGCGGCGCCCGGGCCGGTGTGGCCTTCGAGCAGCACGATGCGAGTCGATGCGACGTTGAGCGAAAGGCGCAGCAGCGTGGTCACCAGCAGCACGGTCGGAAACACGGAGAAATCCAACGGCTTCAACGCGAACAGCGCCACCAGCAGCACGATCATCGAGGAGGCGATGTTGAACGTGAACAGAAGGTCGAGCAGGAATGTCGGCAGCGGCAGCGTCATCATGCCGAGAATCAGCAGGATGAGGATCGGCCCGGCGAGCGTCTTCGCGCTCAGGCGATCGGGAGCGGCGGCTGCGGCTGCTGGCGCCTCTGCCATGGCTTAGGAGTCCGCGCCCTCGAGCGCCGGATCGAGCTCCGGCGGCACCGCGATGTCGCCGGGCAGTTCGGGCGCGGCACCTCCGTGGATTTCGTGGCGCTCCAGTTGGTACACGTATGCCAGCACCTCGGCCACGGCCGTATAGAGCGGCCCGGGAATCTCCCGTCCGAGTTCGGCGTGCGCGTGGAGCGCGCGCGTGAGCGGAGGTACGCGCACGACCGGCACGCGATTGTCGCGCGCGACCGCGACGATGCGCTCGGCGAGCTGGGCCGCGCCTTTCGCCACCACGGTCGGCGCGCGCATCGCGCCTTCGCGATAACGCAGCGCCACGGCGAAATCGGTCGGGTTGGTCACGACGACGTCGGCTTTCGGGACTTCCGACATCATGCGCTGGCGGGCTCGCTCGCGCTGCAACTGGCGGATGCGCGCCTTGATCTGCGGATCGCCTTCCTGTTCACGCTGCTCCTGGCGGACATCCTCCTTGGTCATGCGCAGTTGCCGCGCGTGGTCCCAGATCTGGAACGGCACGTCGATCGCCACGATCAGCCCCATCGATCCGACGACGGCGAGAAACGTGTAGGCGAGCAGGCGACCGAGATGCCCGAGCGCGGCGACCGTAGGTTCGCCGGCGAGGCCGAGGATGGGCTCGATCTCGTAAAGGAGCACCCAGAACGCCACGCCTCCCACGACCAGCGCCTTGGCGACGGCCTTGCCGAGCTCGACGAGGCTGTGCACCGAGAACATCCGCGCAAGACCCGACGCCGGATTGAGGCGGGAGAAGTTCGGCCCCAGTGCGCCCGCGCTGAACAGCCACCCGCTCAGACTGAGCGGCGCGAGGATCGCGACCAGCGCGAGCAGCGTCAGCAATGGCGCGAACGCGAGCAGCGCGGAAACCGACGCTTCGAGCAAACGGTCGGCCATGGCATCGGGCTGGAAGGCCACCGACCTGTCGACGGAGAGTCCCAGCGTCATGATCGTTCCGAGCTTGCCCACCAGGGTGCGGCCGAGGTAGAACATTCCCGCACCCGCCGCGAGCAGCACGGCGAAGGTGGTGAGCTCCGGGGATCGGGCAACCTGCCCTCGCTCGCGGGCCTCTTCGAGCCGTTTCGGTGATGCTGGCTCCGACTTTTCGAGATCGCTGTCTTCGGCCATGCGGTCCTCGGGTTGCGCAAAGTGTAGCACGCACCCTGCGCGGTCCGAGACCGCTATTGAGGGCCGGCGGACGCCTGTTCATAATCGGGCCGATTCCGGCGGCACGGGCTTCCGGCACTCCCCTGAACTCGCCCCGGAGGGCACAATGACACGCACGGTTCGATGGGTCCTGGCCACCGCATTGACGCTGCTCCCGGCCACGGTGTGGGCGCAGGTCGGAAGTCCCGGCGACAGCCCCTACTACGTGGGCATCGGCGGCGGTCCGACCAAGATGAAGGGCTATTGCAAGGCCGTCAACGCAACGGCCGGGTTCGTCGGAACGTGCGACGAATCGACCGTCGGGTTCAAGGCTTTCGCCGGTTACAAGCTGCATCGCAACTTCGGGCTCGAGCTCGGATTCAGCAATTTCGGCGAGGCACGCGCGGACGGCACCGTGCTCGGCGCCGCCCGCATCGGGCGCTGGAAGGGCTACGGCGTCGACCTGAGCGCGGTGGCGTTCCTGCCCCTCGGCGACCGGTTCGAAGTGTTTGCGAAGGGCGGCGTGGCGTTCTGGGACGTGACCTCCACGCTGGCCACCACGGCGAGCCAGGACATCAACGACCGCGGATTCAGCGGCGTTGCGGGCGCGGGCGTCATCTGGTGGGTGCTGCCGCAGGTAGGCCTGCGCATGCAGTACGAACGCTTCCAGAAGGTCGGCGACGACAGCATCCAGGTCCGGACCAACATCGACTACGTTTCGCTCAACGTCGTCGGGCGTTTCTAGCCTACCAAGGGAGACCCCCCGGCTCTGCCGGGGAGGCAGCAGAAGTTCGACAGAAGAGGAAGTCCATCGAGGAAACTCCGGATCGTGAGCCGCCAAGCACACGAGGAGGAGTATCCCGATGGACGAGTTGGAAAGTTTGAGTCACA
>JBBQHP010000035.1:0-50270 GCA_038324085.1 Burkholderiales bacterium | reverse complement strand
GAGCATGGCGGGCCGAATCCGCTCTCTCCGTCCTTGCGCTGGCTCGCCGCTGCAGTTCCATGACTTCGGTTTCGGTCAAGTTCATTGCACCCTCCGCAGGTGTAATGATACTTCCTATTCAAACGTTACAGTCCACTAGTGGGCGTCGTCCGCCTGCGCGGTGATGTCGCTCCGGTACGTCTCCGGGCCGAAGTACACCGCGACTGCGGTGATCGACGCAAGCAGCATCATGTATCCCGCGACCGCCCACGGCTGGCCGCCGGCCCAGATCAGCAGCGAAGCCGCAATGAACGGCGAGGGTCCACCCGCCAGTATCGAACCGGTCTCGCGGGCAAACGCGAAGCCGCTGTAGCGCAGGCGCGCCCCGAACAGTTCGGCGAAATAGGCCGCCTGCGGCCCGAACATCGCCGCGACGCCCACGGCGATGCCGAGGATCAGTGCGAGATAGATGAGCGGCTCGCTCTGCGTGTTAACCATGAGGAAGAACGGGAACGCGAAGGCGACCGAGAACAGCGCGCCGCCCAGGTACACGGGGCGGCGGCCGATCCGATCCGACAGCCACGAGAAAAACGGCAGCGTGAACAGCTGGACCCCGTAGGCGAGCATGTTGCCCTCGAGGATCATGGCCTTGGGCAGGTGCAGCTGCTGGGTCATGTAGCTCAACGCGAACACCGGAAACAGATAGCCGAGCCCGTTCTCGCCCATGCGCGCGCCGACCACCACGAGAAATTCGCGGGGATGGCGACGGACTGCTTCGATCACGGGCGAGCGTGCCGCCTTGTTCTTCGCCGCGATCTCGGTGAAGACCGGGGTCTCGCTCACGCTCGAGCGGATGTAGAAACCCACCAGGATCAGAACCATGCTGAGCAGGAAGGGGACACGCCAGCCCCAGGCGAGGAACTCCTCGCGCGGCAGCATCGTGAACAGCGCGAAGACGCCGTTCGCGAGCAGGATGCCGAAGGTCACGCCGAGCGGCGCGAAACTGCCGTACAGCCCGCGCTTGCCGGGCGGCGCATGTTCGACGGCCATGATCACGGCACCGCCGTACTCCGCGCCGGCGCCGAATCCCTGCACCAGGCGCAACACCACCAGCAGGATCGGCGCCCAGAAGCCGATCGAATCGTAGGTCGGCAGCAGACCGATCAGGAATGTGCCGGCGCCGACCAGCATCAGCGTGATCACCAGCACCGGTTTGCGGCCGATCCGGTCGCCGAGATGCCCGAACAGCAGGCCGCCGAAGGGCCTCGCGATGAAGCCCACGCCGAAGGATGCGAAGGCCAGCAGGGTCCCGACGGCAGGATCGGCCTTGGGGAAGAACAGTTCGCCGAATACCAGCGCCGCTGCCGTCCCGTAGATGAAGAAGTCGTACCACTCGAGCGCCGAGCCGATCGCCGACGCCACCAGCACCTGCCTGACGGATTTGTCCACTGTCCCCTCCTCCCCAATGGCTCGCCGCGCGCGGTGCTTGGCGACCGCGTCGCGTTCGATCGGCCGCATGGTCGCACAAAAAGCCGCCCCGCCCCGCGTCTGGCTACGAGCGATCCGAGCCCGTAGAATGCCGGGCCTTTGTTTCGGCCGCCATCGCGCCCTCTCCCTCGCCGTCCAGACCCATGTCCGACATCACGCCAGAGCAGTTGCGCGAAAAGGTCGCGCAACGGCGCACCTTCGCCATCATCTCGCACCCGGACGCGGGCAAGACGACGCTCACCGAGAAGCTGCTGCTGTTCGCCGGCGCGATCCAGATCGCCGGCAGCGTCAAGGCGCGCAAGGCGACGCGTCATGCCACGTCCGACTGGATGGAGATCGAGAAGCAGCGCGGCATCTCGGTCGCGAGTTCGGTGATGCAGATGGAGTACCGCGATCGCGTGGTGAACCTGCTGGACACACCCGGCCACCAGGATTTCTCCGAGGACACCTACCGCGTGCTGACCGCGGTCGACGCCGCGCTCATGGTCATCGATGCCGCCAACGGCGTGGAAGCGCAGACCCTGCGCTTGCTCGAGGTGTGCCGCTCCCGGGGCACGCCGATCATCACCTTCGTCAACAAGCTCGATCGCGAGGTGCGCGAACCGCTCGACCTGATCGACGAGCTCGAGCGCACCCTGGGCATGGCCGCGGTGCCGTTCTCGTGGCCGATCGGCATGGGCAAGCGCTTCCACGGCGTCTACGACCTGGGGCTGGATCGATTCCGCCTGTTCAAGCCCGGCGAGAACCGCGCCGGGGGCGAACAGGAAATGCTCGCCGGCCTCGATAATCCGACGGCCCGGCAGCGCTTCGGCGCCGAACTCGACCACGCCAGGCACGACATCGAGCTGGTGCGCGAAGCCACGCCCGCGTTCTCGCGCGAAGCGTTCCTCGCCGGCAAGCAGACGCCGGTGTTCTTCGGCTCGGCCATCAACAACTTCGGCGTGCGCGAGGTGCTCGATGCATTGGTCGACATCGCGCCCCCGCCGCAGCCACGCGTGGCATTGCAGGGGCCGGTTCAGCCTGATGGCGCCAAATTCTCGGGTGTGGTGTTCAAGATCCAGGCGAACATGGATCCGGCGCACCGCGACCGCGTCGTGTTCATCCGCGTGTGCTCGGGGCACTTCGAGCGCGGCATGCGCCTGCGCATCCAGCGCACCGGAAAGGACATGCGGCCCAACAACGTGGTCTCGTTCCTGTCACAACGCCGGGAACTGCTGGACGACGCCTACGCGGGGGACATCATCGGCATCCCCACCCATGGCGGGCTGCAACTCGGCGACACGCTCACGGAGGGCGCGGACCCGCTCCAGTTCACCGGGCTGCCCTTCTTCGCGCCGGAGATCTTCCGCGGCATCGAAGTCGTGAATCCGCTCAAGACGAAGCAGCTGCGCACCGGGCTGGTGCAGCTCGGGGAGGAAGGCGCGATCCAGGTGTTCCGACCCATGCGCGGTTCGATCATGCTGCTGGGCGCCGTCGGGAGCCTTCAGTTCGACGTGGCCGCACACCGGTTGCAGCACGAATACGGAGTCGAGGCGCGTGTCGTCCATTCGCCGTACACGTGCGCGCGCTGGGTGTCGTCCGACACCCCGGGGGAGGTCGACCGCTTCGTCGAGGCCAATTCGGGCCGGGTAGCGCTCGACGCCGCCGATGCGATCGCAGTGCTGACCGCCTCCATCTACGAGATGAAAGTGGTCCAGGACATGTGGCCCAAAATCCGCTTCCACGCGCAGCGGGAACACGCCGGACTGGTGTTGGAATCTACGGCAGGCTGATGCGAGTCCTCATGAGTTGCAACTATAAGAAACCCATACAAGGTCATGAATCGACGATAAACGTCTGTTTGTGACTATCGTCGTCGTGCAGCGATGGCGACAGCGATTCGAATAAAACCTGCAGAACTGGCAATTTCCGGACACTGTCCTTACCATCGGTGCCGGGGGCAGTCGGTATCCGCGACTTGGCGAGGGAGATGATGGTCTTGAACCGCACCAGGCAGGCGTGTCGGGGGGACGACGCGCCGTGAGGGCGACCATGCCGCTGCGCCCCCAGGGCCGGGCCTGCACCGCAGACCTCCTTCGCCGCAACGCGGGCATACTCGGCGCGATCGCGCTCCTCGGCGTGTCCGCGTCACCGGCGTCCGCCGCTCCGCTCGGTCTGCGGCTCGAGGCGGGCTACAACTACAGCGAAAACGTCACGCACGCGCCCCGGAACAGCCCCGACGTCCTGAGCGACCAATCCTACGGCCTCACCGTCAGCAAGAACTTCCTGGTGCCGCTGACCACGCGCACGCGGCTGATCGTGAATGGCTTCGTCGGCGGCGAACGGTTCGTGAACTACGACGGACTCTCGCGCCTGCTGTTCGGCGGCCAGGGGACCTATCAGTTCCGACCGTCCGGATCGTTCGGCTCGCCGACCTACGCCCTGTTCCTGCGTGCGGCGGCCGAATACTACGACTCGAATCTGCGCGACGGCTATCGGTATGCCGCCGGTGTCTCGGTGCGCAAGCCCGTCACCGACCGCATCCAGGTCTCGACCGCGCTCTCCTATAACTATCGAGATTCCAAGAGCGCCGTCTTCGACAACCAGGACTGGTCGGCGCGCGTCAATCTCGACTACTCCCTGCGCAGAGCCGACACGCTCTATTTCGGCGGCGAGTATCGGCGCGGCGATACCGTCTCCACGGCCCGTCCCTCGCTGGCGATGCTCGATCTCGCCAAATCGGTGGTCTCGGACGATGCCTTCGACGACGGCGTCGATCGCCTCGCGTATCGCTTCAAGGCCGCGACGTGGATCGGCACTATCGGCTACAACCTCGCCTTCACCAGCGGGCAGTCGCTCGACTTCTCCTATCGGTACATCCGCTCGACGCCCACCGATTCGAGCAGCTATACGTACGTGAACTGGAACCAGACCATCCGGTACATCGACAATCAGTTCGGTCTCGCGTACTTGTTACGATTCTAGCCATGCAGCCTCTCGCCCGCCTCGCGTTCCGCCTCGTACCCGTTGTCATCGCGCTGGCCCTCGCAGCCTGCTCGCAGAGCAATTCGGGCGACGCGCGGCAGACGGGGGCGACGACCATTCCCACGGGCATCGATGGTTTCCTGCTATTTCCGAATCCCGTGCAATCCGGAACTGCGAGTACCTTCGAGACGAACACGGCTGGCTATACCGACGCCTACTACGCCGCCGTCGATCCCACCAGCAGTCGCGCGACGCTCGCCGGCTTCAAGGCAGCCAATGGCATCACGGGGGTGGACAGCGCGCAGGAGCACCTCGCGATCTTCCGCGACGTGCGCGACCTGGGCTATGGCCGGCGCATGACCGGACGCGTGAACGGCAGCGGCGCCGGCACCACGGTCGCATTCATCGTCGAGAACTACAACATCAGCTCGGTGCCCGGCCGGTACACGACCATCAACGTCGACGCGGCGGTCGTGCCGGATCCGCGCTGGCACATCGGAACCAACGCGATCGAATGGAGCGCGACCTCCTGCGACGCCGCAAAGGATCCGGCCACCTGCAGTTCCACCGTCAAGTTCGCCAAGTTCTACAACTTCGATCCCGTAACCGGTGTGCGCCAGTCCTTCGTCGACCTAGACGGCAAGGGCCTGAAAGCGATGCCCGGCCCTTGCGTCAGTTGCCACGGCGGTCGGGCCGACCCGCTCACCCCGCCCGATGGCTCGGGGCAACCACGCTTTCCCCTGGTAGCCAATTCCGCATCGCAGAAGCGCGGCGACCTGCAGGGGCGGATGCAACCTTTCCTGGTCGACACCTTCGAGTGGTCCACCCAGCCGCAGTGGACCCGCACCGCACAGGAAGCGAACCTGAAGGACTTCAACACCTGGGTCCTGTGCACGTTTCCGCTGGCCGGGGGCGGCGCCGGCGCCGAGGACAACTGCCGGCAGGCGGCGAGCGGCAACGAATGGCAGGGCACGGCGGCCGCCGAGATGCTGAAATCCTTCTACGGCGGGACCGGACTACCGTCGCCCACATACGCCGACACGTATGCTCCGGCGGGCTGGAGCGGTGCTCCCGCCCTGTACACGCAGGTCATCGTCCCGTTCTGCCGCACCTGCCACCTGGTGCGCGGCACCGGGAACCAGAGCGACATCGACTTCTCCACCAAGGCCAAGTTCGACAGCTATCTCGATCGCGTGAAGGTGCACGTGTTCGATCGCGGCAACATGCCGCTGGCACTGCTCGTCTATACCGATTTCTGGGAGTCGTCGGCCCCGGCGACCCTGGCGGCCTACATCGACACGATCTCCGGCGCGGGGACCGCCACCAGCGGCGGCGCCGCATTGCGCCCAGGCCGTCCGATCGCCGATGCGGGACCGGATCGGATGGTGCGCACCAATGCTGACTCGACCCTGTCGGCCACGGACAGCCTGTTCGCCTCCACCTACAACTGGACGCTGGTGTCCGCACCCGGGGGCGGCAGCGCGACGATCACCAGTCCGAATTCGGCCACGGCGACCTTCCACCCGACCGCCGACGGCGACTATGTCGTGCGATTGACCGTCGGCAACGGCAGCGCATCGGATACCAGGACGATAACGATCGTCGCGAGTGCCGGTTTTCCGACGCCGGCCACGATCAAGTTCCTGAGCGTCAAGAACATTCTGCAGAACGTGGTGCACGCCGGCAGCAGCCAGACTTGTGTCGCATGCCACGACAACGGCGGTGTGGCGCCCGCGGCGAGCAACGATCCACCGGTCGCCTTCAACACTTTCGATCGCGACACGAGCGGCGGCATCGACGCAACCGACGACACCTGGCTCCTGAAGGAAGTGGTAGGCCGCGTGAACTTCACCGACGTCACCGCGAGTCCGTTGCTGCGCAAGCCGGCCGGCAACCACCACAACGGGGCCGCCGTGATCTCGCTCGCCGGGGGCAGCGCCGCAACGGGGCTGTCGGATTTCTCGAAGCTCTACCACTGGATTCTGAACGGCACGCCCACCGGCGGCGTGGCGGCGAATGCCGGCGCGACCAGCACCAACACGGTCACCTTTGCGCCCACCGCCGACATCGCGCTCGACGGCAGCGCGAGCCTCGGCGCCACGACCTTCGCCTGGACCGTGGTCTCCGCGCCCGGCGGCGCAACGGCGAGCATCCTGACACCGTCGGCGGCCACCGCGACATTGCGCGTGGACAACGTGGGCGTCTACGTGGTCCAGCTCCAGGTCGGCAACGGCACCGGCACCGACACCGACATCGCGACGCGGACCATCACGGTGCAGGAGACGCCGGTCGGTGCGAGCTTCACGCCCAGCGGGAACGTCGCGGTGACCTTCACCGGCACTCCGCTGGAGGGGCCGATCACGCTCACCAACACGAGCACCGGTGCCCCGACCACGTGTCTGTGGCAGATCGTCTCGGGCCCGGCGGGCGCGTCGCTCGGCAGCACCAGTTCGTGCACGACCACGACCCTGACCGTGCCGGCCACGGCCGTCGGCGGCAGCTACCAGCTCCGATTCACCGGCGACAATCTCTCGACCACGGACAATGTCGTCAACACGATCAACGTGCTCAGCGCAGGTTCCGGCGTCAACGCGAACGCCGGCGCCGATACCAGCAGCAGTTTCACCTTCAGCGTACCCACCCCCGGCGGCATCCCTGATTCGACTGCCATTCCCACCCCGTCGACGATCGCCCTCGACGGCAGCGCGAGCACCGGCCCCGGCACCTTGACCTACGCCTGGACGGTCACCGCCGCGCCGGCGGATGCGACCGGATCCTACGCGCCGTCCATCGCCAGCGCCTCGTCGGCGAGCACGTCGCTCACCGTGCACCGCGCGGGCAGCTACACGGTGCAACTGGTCGTCGACAACGGCTTGCCGCAGGGCGCGGGCAACACCGACACGCGCAACATCACGGTGAACGTCACCCCGACATTCACGCAGGTGAAGGCAACGTTCGTGAGCCGGGGCTGCACGGCGGGCGGCTGTCACTCCTCCGGCAGCACGGTGCCACCGTCGTGGGTCGACGAAACCGTATCCGGCCAGACGCTATACCAGCGCGTGCTGGTCGAGGTGTCGGCGGCGGCCCCGGCGACGAGCCTGCTGGTCGTGTGCCCCTCCGACGGCTCCTGCGGGATGGGCCAGCAGACCGGATTCCACACGGGCGACACGACCAGCTACCTGGAATTCCTCAACTGGATCATCGGCGGCGCGCTGAACAATTAAGAACGACCCGGCAAAACGAACGGGCAGCAGTCGTTGCCCTGCCCGTTGCCCTGCCCCAGCGGCACGCCGGTGTCACGGGCGCTCCGGTGCGATTCCCTCGGGTACCACGCGCGGCGGCAATTGCAGCAACTCGACCGCGGCGCCGCGCTGCAACCGCACGCCATCGGCCAGGACCTCCACGAGAGTCGCACCTTCGGCGGCGTCCTCGCCGACGCGCAACGGCATCGCCGGCTGGCCGTCGAACGACAGGAGCGCGATGCCGCGCCCGGTGCCACCGATGGCGATGACACCGACCAGACGCGCCCGGGAGGCCTGCGACTGCGTTGCCACGGTCGCGCCGAAAGCCCGTGCGAGCGGCATCGTGTCGAGCGGCCGGCTGCGCGCCACGGGATCGGCCGTCGGCAGCGCAATCGGCGCCTGCGACGGGCGGCGCACGGCAGACAGTTCCAGGACCCACCAGGTCCCGGCAGCCACGCAGGCGACCAGGAGGCCGAGATTGGCGAGGGAATGGTATCGTTGGCGGTCCACAGGGGAGGCAGTGTAACGTGGTCAAGTCGAACCGAGATTCTCCGGCAGCACCGGGCCGGAACCCGATGCTGCAGCACCTGGCAGCAACCGGCTTCACGCTCGTGGAAGTGATGGTGGTCGTCGTGATTCTGGGGGTGCTGGCAGCACTCATCGTCCCGCGCGTCGTCGGCCGGACGGACGAGGCCCGCGCGGTCGCGGCCCGGCAGGACATCTCGTCGATCATGCAGGCGCTCAAGCTCTACCGGCTCGACAACAGCCGCTATCCCAATGCCGCGCAGGGGCTGCAGGCGCTCGTGAACAAGCCCTCGCTCGACCCGATCCCGCCCAACTGGAAATCCTATCTGGACCGTCTGCCGCTCGATCCATGGGGGAAGCCCTACCTGTACTTGAACCCGGGCGCGCGCGGCGAGATCGACGTGTTCACCTTCGGCGCGGATGGCCAGCCTGGAGGCAGCGATGCAGATGCGGACATCGGATCCTGGGATCTCTAGCACCGGCCACACGCTGATCGAGCTGGTCGTGGTCCTCGCCATCATCGGCATCGCGGCGGGTGCGGTTTCGTTGTCGATGTCGTCCATCGACGGGCGGCGCGTCGATAACGAAGTCGATCGTCTCGGGGCATTGTTCCGGCTGGCACAGGACGAAGCACGGGCAACCGGCCGGACGATCACCTGGCAGGCCGACACCGGTGGCTATCGCTTCACGGCGAACGGACGCGACCGCCCCGATGCGGCCGACGATCCGCTGCGGCCACGCGCCTGGCCGTTCGAGGTCGTGAGCATCGACGCGCCGGTCCTTCGTTTCGGTCTCGAGCCCCTGCTCGAACCGGCGCAGATCCGCATCGACACTCCGTCGCGGCACCTGCGCCTTGCGCTCGATGCGCTCGGAAGCCTGTCGATCCAGCCGTGAAGCCACGGGGATTCACGTTGATCGAAGTGCTGGTGGCCCTCACCATCGTCGCCACCGCATTGCTCGCGGCCGGGCGCGCGATGGGCGTCATGTCGCAGTCGGAGAGCGAACTGAAACTGCGGTTGCTCGCCCAGCTCTCCGCGCAGAACCGCATCGCCTTCCTGCGCGCGACGCGTGCGTTTCCACCGACCGGCACGTCGAGCGAACCCTGCCCCCAGGGCAAGGTCGCGCTCGATTGCGCACTCGAGGTATCCCCGACACCGAACGCGGTGTTCCGTCGGGTCGAAGTGAGGGTGCGGGCGGTCGGCGAACCGGATCACGTCCTCGCGACGCTGGTCGGCATCCTGCCGAGGCAGCCATGATTCCGCGGGATTCGAGGCGCCGCGGCTTCACGCTGATCGAGATGCTGGTGGCGTTGACGATCCTGGCCCTGCTGGGCGTGATCGGCTGGCGTGGGCTCGATCAATTGCTGGCGCAACGAGCGCGTGCGAGCCTCGACATGGACGACACCGAACGCATCGTCCGGACCCTGGCGCAGATGGAACGCGATCTCGCGACGCGCGTGCCGGACGCGTTGTTCGACGGGCGCGTGGCGGGCGGTGGCACGCTCCCGCTCGCGCTCGAGCTCACCGAGAACGACGAGGGTCGCCAGCGCGTACGCGTGATCCGGCTGCGACCCGCCGCCCCCGGTGCCATCAAGGTCGTCTGGGCCGTGGAACGCGATCGGCTCACGCGCACGACCCTGCCCGTGGATGCGAGTGCGGCGGGTGCGGCGGACGCACTACCGGACCGCGTCGACCTCATGTCGCCAGTCGAGCGGCTCGAGGTCCGCGTGCTGCTGCCCGGCGGCTGGACCGACCTGAAGTCGTACGCCCGTGCCGGCCTCGGCGCGGGTCGTGTCGGCGCACTCGAGATCACGCTCGAGCGCGCCGCCGGCGAGAAGTTCGTGCGGGTGATCGCGCTTTGAAACGACGTGAACAAGGCGCCGCCATCATCATGGCGATGCTGGTGATGACGCTGGCGGTGCTGCTCGTGAGCGGCGCTTTTCTGCGGCAGAGCGTCATGGCCCGCGAAGTGGAAAACGCAGCCGCCGCGGCGCAGTCCCGGGCGCTCCTGGCAGGGGCCATCGACTGGATTCGCGTGATCCTCGTCGAAGATGGCGACAATTCGAGCGCGGATCATGCGGGCGAGCCCTGGGCCGTTCCGCTGGAACGCACCCGCCTCGATGGCGGCGACGGCGAATCCGCGTGGCTGTCCGGACGCGTCGAGGACGCCCAGGCCCGCTTCAACCTGCGCAACCTGTCCAATGCGGGCGGCCTGATTGCGTCCGAGGTCGCCGTCCTGGGACGCCTGCTCGGGTATGCCGGGGTCGACGACGTGTCCGGCGAACAGCTGGCGGCGCGCATCGATGCTGCCCTCACCGCGACGCGCTCGGACGGGACCGTCTTGGTGCCGGGTCGCGTGGAGGACCTGCGCCTGCCCGAGGAATCGGCGCGGGCGGCCCTGGAAAAGCTGCGCCCGTTCGTCGTGATCCTGCCCCAGCGGACGCCGATCAACATCAATACCGCCTCCGCGGAGGTGCTCGCGGCCCGGTTACCGGCCCTGTCCCTGGCGGACGCACGCCGACTGGTGGCGAGTCGCGACGTTGCCTGGTTTCGCGACGCGAGCGATTTCGCTTCGCGTTTGCCAGGCGTACAACCCGGAAACGGCAGCGGCCAGCTCGCCACCGCGACCCGATTCTTCCTGTTGCGTGGCAAGGTCGAGTTCCGCCGTGCGCGCACCGAGGCGCAAGTGCTGCTGCGGCGCGAAGGCCGGCGCGTCGACACTCTGTGGGTGAGGGAGGCGGCGACATGAGTCACCTGGCGAGGGGCCCCGGCCGTGCCGGGGATCGACAGCAAGACGAATGGCGCCGGCCGCCGAGGCGGCTACCTGCAAACCCAGCGTGGTCGCTCCGAGGCGGCGACATGAGTCACCTGGCGAGGGGCCCCGGCCGCGCCGGGGATCGACAGCACGACGAATGGCGCCGGCCGCCGAGGCGGCTACCTGCAACCCAGTGGGGTCGCTCCGAGGCGGCGCCATGAGATTGCGCATCTGGCTTCCGCGGCTGGTCGAGGTACGCGGTGATGCACGCGTCCGGTACGACGTCCTCGGCACCGACCGCCAGATCCAGCAACGAAGCGAAACCTCGATCGCGTCACTCCCCACGGGCGTGAAGTGCGAGGTGGTGCTGCATGCGCTCGACACGGTCCTGCTCGACGTGCAGCCGCCGAAGCTCACCGGCGCCCGACTGGCAGCGGCCTTGCGCGCCCTGGTCGAAGACCGGATCGCGGTCGACATCGATCGGGTGCACGCGGCGGGTTCCGCCCGCGGGCTCGATGGGCGCATGGTGGTTGCGGTCACCGATCGCGCCGCACTGCGCCGTGCCCTGGACGTGATCGCGCGCGGTCGTCGCGTCGTATCCGCGACCCCCCGGCCGTTGACGCTGCCATTCGTCGTCAACCGCTGGCGGGCGCAGCTCGAACCCGATCACGGTTGCATTCGCACCGGGCCGCTGGCCGGAACCGGATTCGCCACGTCGGACGAGCCGCCGGTGGAACTCGCGCTGCTGCTCGGGCAGGCTGTCGAGCCGCCCGTCGGCATCGATGTGGAAGGACCCTGCGACACCGGCGCGTGGAGCCGCGCACTGGGCGTGCCCGTCGCTCCGATTTCCGCCGCAACGCATGCGTCGCCGGTCGTGCTAGAACTTCTCCAGCACGAATTCACGCCCCGCGCCCGCGCGGGCAAGGCGGAGCGCCTGACCGCCGTGCTCGCGTTCGCCCTGCTCGTGATCGTCATCGGCGGACTCAACCTGCAGGCCTGGCGCCTGCGCAGCGAAGCGCGCGACCTGCGCGCGCGCATGACCCGCACCGTGCAGGACGCGTTTCCGCAGGTGAGCGTGGTGCTCGACCCGGTGGCTCAGATGCAGCGCATGGTGGGCGACCTGAGGCCCAGCGGGGACGACGGCTTCTTCCTACTTGCAACACGATTCGGTCTGCTGGCCGATGCCGATTCGGTGCAATCGATCGAATACGGCGCAGGCGGGCTATCGGTCACGTTCAGGAATCCGCCGTTGCCGGAAGCGACGCGCGCGGCACTGGCGGCGCGAGCAGCGAAGGAGGGCCTGGCCCTGCGTTTCGAGGGCGACACCGCTCGTTTCGTGCCACAGGACCGGCCATGATCAGACGCCTGCGCGCCTGGTGGAATGGTCTTGCGCCACGCGAGCGGGCCGGCACCGCCGCCGCGTTGCTCGTGGTTGGAACAGCCCTCGTCTACTCGATCGCCGTTGCGCCCGCGTGGACTGCGCGCTCGCGGCTGCAGCAGGAGCTGCCCCGATTGCAGGAACAGGCGGCACAGGTCGAAGCGTTGAGTGCCGAGGCAAGATCGCTGAAGGAACGGGGCACCGGTTTCGATGACCCCCAAGCGCTGCGCTCGGGCGCGGAACGGTCCCTCGAGCGCGCGGGCCTGAGCGGCGGGGTCGCCGTCGAGGGTGCGCGAGGCCTGGCGGTCAATGTGCGCGGCATCCCGGCGGGCGCGTGGCTGGCGTGGCTCGAGGCCTTCACGCGCGAATCGCGCCTGCGCATCGTGCACGCGCGGATCGCGCGCACGACGGGGCCCGGCCTGGTGGATGCCGAGGCCCACTTCGAGATGCCGGGGCGCTGAAGCGTGTTGCGCATCGTCCCCGCGGTCTTGGTGACGATTGCCGCCGTCACGCTCGCGTGCCCGCCGGCGGCCTGGCTCGCGGACTGGATCGGAGGCCGCAGCCCGTTGCGCCTGGTCTACCCGAGTGGCACGCTCTGGAACGGTTCGGCGCTGCTCGGCATCGACGACGGCAGGGACCTCCGACTCGTTCCGGGACGCCTGCACTGGCGCGCGGACTGGGCGGCACTACGCACTGGTCGACTGGCAATTTCTCTCCGCCACCCTGCCCTCGACGCGGCCGTCGGAGTGGCGTGGACGGGACGCGCGCTTGCGGTGACGGGGGGGACCTTGCAGCTTCCCGCCGCCACGCTCGTCGCGGCCGGGGCGCCCTTCAATACCGTGCGCCCCGGCGGCCGATTGCGCGCGCACTGGTCCCAACTGGTCGTGACCGCGGCCGGTTTTGGTGGCACGATCGACGCGGACTGGACCGACGCGCAGTCGGTGCTGTCGCCGATCGCGCCGCTCGGCGATTTTCACCTGACCGCGCGCGGCAGCGGCGAACGCGCCGAAACACGGGTGTCGACTCTCGCCGGGCCGCTTCGAATCGATGGACGCGGTACCCTCGCGGACGGGCGCTTCCACTTCACTGGCACGGTGGATGCAAGCCCCGAGATGCGCGCCAGCCTCGACGGCCTGATCGGGGTGCTCGGGCGGCGGACGGGCAACGGCGTGATTCTGGACTGGGAACTGGTGCGGTGAACAACCACGACAACACGATGCGGTCTCGGTGGCGGCAGGCGGCCTGTAGCCTCGCACTCGCGCTCACGTTCGCGAGCGGGAGCGGCGAGGCCGAGGAAAAAGTGACGTTGCGTTTCGCGAATGCCGACATCGAAGCGGTCGTCCGCGCGGTCGGCCACTACACGGGCCGCACTTTCGTCGTGGACCCGCGCGTGAAAGGGACGCTCTCGCTCAACTCCGAACGGCCGATGAATCGCGAACAGGCATTGGCCGCACTGACCGCTGCGCTGCGCCTGCAGGGGTTCGCGATCGTCGAGACCGGTGGCGTGTCGCGCGTGGTGCCCGAGGCGGATGCCAAATTCCAGGGCGGCAACGTGGGGTCCGCAGGCGTGCCGCCGAGCGCGCGCGGCGATCAGGTCCTGACCCAGGTGTTCCGACTGCAGTACGAACAGGCAGCGAACGTGCTCGCCGCAGTGCGCCCGCTGGTGCCGCCCAACAATCCGGTCACCGCCTACCCGGGCAGCAACGCCATCGTGGTGACGGATTACGCGGAGAACCTGCGCCGGATCGAGAAGCTGATCGCCGCGCTGGACGTTCCGCCGGCATCGAATACCGAAGTGATCACGCTGAAGAACGCCGTCGCGACCGACATCGCGCTGATGGTGACCAAGCTGACCGAGCTGTCCGGCAATGCACCCGACCCGGCGCAGAAGCTCACCGTGCTCGCCGACCCGCTGACCAACACGGTCGTCCTGACCTCGCCCAGCGCGGCGCGCACGCGCATGGCGAAGGCCTTGATCGCGAACCTCGACCAGCCGTCGGTGCGGGCCAGCAACGTGTTCGTCGTTCCGCTCAGGAATGCCGACGCGACGACGCTCGCCAAGACCCTCGCGGGTCTGCGCGTCACCGATCCGGCCTTCCAGGGCGGGAGAGTCGCCATGGCGCCAGGCGGGCAGGGTCAACAGCCCGGCAATGACGCCCAGGGCACGATCACGGCGATCGCCGACGCCGCTTCGAACTCGCTCGTCGTCACCGGTTCGGAGGGCGCCTACCGCGTGCTGCGTGGCGTGATCGACAAGCTCGACGTGCGGCGCGCGCAGGTATTCATCGAATGCCTGATCGTCGAGGTCACCAGCGACCAGGCCGCGGAGTTCGGCGTGCAATGGCTGGGCGGACTGGACAATGTCAACGGCTCGAGCGCCGCCCTGGTCGGCGGCACCAATTTCGGCAATTCGAGCCAGAACATCGTGAGCGGCGCGAAGAACCTGGGCAACCTGGGCCAGGGGCTCAACATCGGCGTCGTCAAGGGTCAGGTGACCGTCCCCGGACTGGGCACCATCACCAACCTCGCGTTCCTCGCGCGCGCACTCGAAGCCAACTCCAAGGCCAACATCCTGTCCACGCCGAACATCCTGACCCTCGACAACGAGGAAGCGAAGATCATGGTCGGCCAGAACGTGCCGTTCATCACCGGACAGTTCCTGAACCAGGGCTCCGCCGGCGCGAATGTCAACCCGTTCCAGACGATCGAGCGTCGCGACGTCGGCCTCACGCTCAAGGTGAAGCCGCAGATCAGCGAAGGCGGCACGGTGCGGCTCACCATCTACCAGGAGGTGTCGAGCGTCACGGATACGACCTCGAGCGCCGGCGTCATCACCAACAAACGTTCGCTCGAGACCAACGTCGTGGTCGACGACGGCAGCATCGTGGTGCTCGGCGGCCTGGTGCGCGACCAACTCGACAGCACGATCCAGAAGGTGCCCGGACTGGGCGACATTCCCGGCATCGGCAGCCTGTTCCGGTACGAGACGCGACGCTCGCAGAAGGTCAACCTGATGCTGTTCCTTCGCCCCTACGTGATCCGTGACGACAGCGGTTCGCGCGTGCTGACCGTCGATCGCTACGACTACATGCGCAAGCAGCAACAGGACACGACGCCGACACCGAAACGCTTTGCCCTGCCGACACTCGAGGGCGCCGTGATCCCGGATCTGAACATGGGCCGCCAGGCCGAGCCCGGTCCGGTGACGGTACCGAACCCGGTGAATCCCCGACCGCCCAGATGAGCGCGCTCGTCTCCTACGGCTTCGCGCGGTCGCAGCGGGTCCTGCCCGCCGGCGAGCAGGACGGACGCCTGGTGCTCTGGGTCACCGCGCAGACGCCCGCCTCGGCCATCGCCGAGGTGCGTCGCGCCCTCGATCGCGACGTGGCGCCCGTCATCGTTCCCGACGCGCGCTTCGAAGAAGGCTTGCGGGCCGCGTACGTGGACGTGGGCGACCAAGCGGCCTCGGTGGTCATCGAAGCCGAGGGCGACCTCGACCTGCAACGCCTGATGCAGGACATCCCCGAAGTCGAGGACCTGCTCGATGCCGCGGACGACGCACCCATCATCCGCATGCTGAACGCACTGCTCTCGCAGGCGCTACGCGAAGGCGCGTCCGACATTCACATCGAACCGTTCGAGTCGCACTCCGTGGTGCGCTATCGTGTCGACGGCACCCTGCGCGACATCGTGCGACCCGGTCGTGGCCTGCACGCTGCACTGGTGTCGCGCGTGAAGATCATGGCCAACCTCGACATCGCGGAGAAGCGACTGCCGCAGGATGGCCGCATCCTGTTGCGCCTCGGCGGCCGGCCGATCGATGTCCGTGTTTCGACGCTGCCGGCGGGTCATGGCGAGCGCGTGGTGCTGCGGCTGCTCGACAAGGAACGCGGGCGTCTTTCCCCCGAGCACCTCGGGATGGCGCCCGACACGCTGCAGCAACTCGATGCGCTGGTGCACCAGAGCCACGGCATCGTGCTCGTGACCGGCCCGACCGGCAGCGGGAAATCGACCACGCTCTACGCGATGCTGTCGCGGCTCGACGCGACCACCACCAACGTGATGACGGTGGAGGATCCGATCGAGTACGACCTGCCCGGCATCGGCCAGACCCAGGTGAACGCGCGCATCGACATGAGCTTTGCGCGAGCGCTGCGCGCGATCCTGCGGCAGGATCCCGACGTCATCATGATCGGCGAGATCCGCGATCTCGAGACCGCCGAGATCGCCGTACAGGCGTCGCTCACCGGACACCTCGTCCTCGCAACCCTGCATACCAACGATGCGGTCGCATCGGTGACGCGGCTGATCGACATGGGCATCGAGCCGTTCCTGCTGTCGTCCTCCCTGCTCGGGGTGCTCGCTCAGCGGCTCGTGCGCAAACTGTGCGTGCAATGCCGGCGCGCCGACGGGAATGGCGGCTGGGAGGCCGTGGGGTGTCCCGCGTGCGGCGGTTCCGGTTTCGCGGGCCGCACGGGCGTATACGAGCTGCTCACGGTCGACCAGGCGCTGCGCGAGGCCGTGCACAACGCGCGCGGCGAACACGCGTTGCGAGCCCTGGCCCAGGCACGGGGATTTCGCACCCTGCGCGAGGACGGGGAGCGATTGCTGGCCGGCGGTACCAC
The DNA here is from genome assembly GCA_038324085.1 of Burkholderiales bacterium. Classification (GTDB taxonomy): domain Bacteria; phylum Pseudomonadota; class Gammaproteobacteria; order Burkholderiales. Next base: position 33,315 of record JBBQHP010000035.1, on the reverse strand, counting down.
CTCGGCCGCGGAGCTTGCTCGCGTGACACGCGAGCAGTAGGACACTGCGGGGATCGCACAATTGCGCTGCGCGGGCCAGTCGATCATCGCCACCAACGCCACGCTCCGTCGCACCCGTGCGGTGGTGCGCGAGCGGCGGTAACGGCGTGGCCACTTTTCGCTTCGAGGCCGCGCACGCCACCGGGCGCCTCGAGCGCGGCGAACTCGAGGCGGACAACGCGCGCGCCGCGCGCGCCGTTCTGCGCGGACGCGGCCTCACGCCGGTCAGTGTCGAGGCCGCCGGGACATCGGGCGCCACGGCAGTGGTCGAGTCGAAGCGCCGGATCGGCGCCACCGACCTCGCACTCGTGACGCGCCAGCTTGCCAGCCTGCTCACGGCCGGACTGCCGCTGGACTCCGCCCTGGCGACCCTCGCCGACCCCACCGGCAGCAACGACCTGCGCGAGGTCCTCCGCGCGGTGCGCGCGGACGTCGTGGCCGGTCATCGCTTTGCCGACGCGCTCGCGCGCCATCCGAAGGCATTCCCGCGCGTCTATTGCGCAACGGTTGCCGCCGGCGAACAGGCCGGCAGCTTCGGCACCGTGCTCGAGCGTCTCGCGCAATACCTGGAGGACCGGCAAGCCCTGCGCGGCAAGCTGCTGGCCGCGGCCACCTACCCTGCCATCGTCACCCTGATCGCGTTCGCCATCGTGCTGTTCCTGATGACCTACGTCGTGCCGCAGGTCGTGCAGGTATTCGAGCACACGCGCCAGATCCTGCCGTGGCCGACCCGGGCGTTGCTCGCGACGTCCGCCTTTCTGCGCATGTTCGGCCTGCCGTTGTTCGCAGCCGGTGTGCTCGGACTGGTGGGATTGCGCACAGCGTTGCGCAATCCCGGGCCGCGGGTCGCCTGGGACAACGCGCTGCTGCGCCTTCCGGTGTTCGGCCCGCTACTGCGCGGCATCGACGCAGCGCGCTTCGCCTCGACCCTCGCCATGCTGACGGAAGCCGGCGTGCCGATGTTGCGCGCATTGTCGGCCGCGGAAGCGACGCTGACCAACTCGGTGTTGCGTGCAGCGGTGATCGAAGCCATCGCACGCGTGCGCGAAGGCGCGGGCCTCGCGCGCGCGCTCGCTCAGAGTCGGGTATTTCCGCCGGTGCTGATCCGCCTGATCGAAGTCGGCGAAGCCACCGGCGAGCTGCCCAAGGTGCTAACGCACGCCGCCCGCAACCAGACCCGCGAGGTCGAGCGCCGCGCCACCGCGACGGCCAGCCTCCTCGAACCGCTGCTCATCCTGGCGATGGGCGCGGTCGTGCTCGGCATCGTGCTGGCGGTGTTGATGCCGATCATCGAACTCAATCAGCTGGTGCGTTGATCGCTGTCGCGACGCGTTCCGCTGCGCTCGCGGCGAGTGTCCGGTACGCCCACCCGCAGGCAACTTTCTCGACAATGCTGGAAATCACGTAGTCGAGGAACTAGACTCCCGGCTCGCCCGGATGCCCGAACATCCTTGCACGGCCGCCCTGGCAGCACCCGTAGGCGAAGGGGTTTCGACGACATGGCGCCAAGACGCGTGTTTCTGAGCTACAGCCGCGACGACAAGGTGGTGCTGCAGGAACTGGTGAGTCAGATGGAGGCAACCCGTTTCGAGGAGTGCCAGCTCGAGGCGTGGTACGACCTTGATCGCCGGTATGGCGTGGAGGCTGGCGAGGATTGGTCCGAGCGACTCGAGGCCGAGATCGCCGCCTGCGACGTGTTCTGCATCTTCCTCACGGCCAACTGGGCCAAGTCGGACAACTGCCTGAGTGAGCTCAACTGGGCCGAAGCGGCCCATAAACGCGTTATCCAGGTGCAGGTGCGCGAGACCGCGATCCCGCGCCCGAAGGCGTCGCGCGTTCCGAACGGCGCCGCGTGGATCGGGGCTGACATGACCGAGGCATCGCGCGGACGGCGCGATGAACTGTGGCGCGGCGTGGTGAAGGAGGTCCAGCGGACCGTGAGCAGCGCAGATCCCGTGATCGACCTCTGTGCTGCGCGCGCGGCGGACACGCCCGCGGCGCCGCAGGTGAAGGACTTCGACACGCTGTGCGAAGTCATCGAATGCCTGCATGCGTACAAGCGCTTCCACGATGTCGTACACGATCTCTACGACCGCAATTACAAGGCGATCCAGTCGGAAGTCGCGCTCGGAACGGTGGCCACCCGGACGCGCGCGGAATGTCGCACCGCCATCGAGCTCGCGAAAGCCGACATCCACACCGCCTTCACCGACAAGAGCGAGCTGCTCAAGGAAGACAGCGAACGAATCGAGGTCCTGCTCCGCGGCCTGGACGAATTCCGCACGGCGCTCGGCGCTGCGCCCACGCTCCAGGATCCGGACAAGCTCGATGCCTTCCTGCTGAGCCTGCTGGACTTCGGATCGTTGCTGAGCCGCTCGTTGAGCTACTTCAACCGACGCATGATCATGACCGCGAAGAGCTTCAACCCGAAGCGGTTCATGGAATCGCTGCAGAACGTGCTGGATGGCATCGAAGCGCTGAGGAAGGACGAGCTGGTGCGCTGGGCCGAACTGACCAATCCGGAATCCGGGCTGCTGTTCGAGCACGTGGCGTTGCAGGTCAATCAGGACAGCCTCATGAACTGCGAGCCGGACGAGCTGGACGGCGCACGCAAGCGCAAGGAATTTCTCGAGAACTGGCCGAAGATCACGCGGCAGATGGATCCGCTGCTCAAGCTCTGGAACGACACGCCGCCCGACGCGCGGCTCGACGAGGACACTCAAGAGAAGCGGCGGCTGCTTCCGCCGCGCTTCACCGCCGTCCGGGATAGCGTCGCCGCCAGCGCGGAGCCGATCGATCCGGACAAGCTGAAGGCGCTCAAGCGCTGCTACGGCGATTTCTGGGATACCTTCGACAAGTATTTCCTCGGTGTCGACAAGGCGCTGAAGGGCGAGTACGAACGGGTCGAAATGGAAATGGAGCGCAGGGCGTGACGGCTGGCATCCCGGCCGAGTCCTCCGCGCCGGCCGAAGGTGGCGCGTCGGCCGACATCTTCCTGACCGTGGATCAGCTGATGGAGCAGGCACATCTCGCGCTGGACGCGGTGCCGGAGCCCTCCACGCTGGAGATCGACACGATGTCGCTGCTTGCCGGCGCTTCGCCGCCGGACGACGAGACGATCGGGCGCATCCGTCGCGTGATCGACAAGGGCCGGCGCACCGGTCGCATCCTCGACAGTTTCGAGGAACGGCGCGCGGCCCAGAAGGAGCTCGACTATCTCGCGAAGATCCTCGAGCGCTTCGGGCTGTCGTTCCAGGAAACCACGCTCGTTCCGTTCGATCCGGATGCATTGCGCAACGTGTCGGTGCCGGCCTATCCGTTCGAGGACGCGCTGGAGCAACAGCGGACGACCCCGGTGCCGTCCCGCGAACAGTTGCACGACTACCTCTGGCGCCACATGGACGGCGCCGACCTGCGCTGCGATCGCGCGGTGCTGGACGGCGTCACCTCGCAGCTCGCGGGCGATCCCGAGGCCTGGACGTTGCTCGATTTCACCCTGCGGCGCATGTACGCGGAGCTGGAGCGCATCGGCGCGGGCAACAAGCTGCAATGGCCCAAGGATATCGCGACCGACAGTCGCACGCTGCTTGCCGAGACGGCGCGGCAGAGCTACGAGACTTGTCCGAAGCCGGACCAGGAAACGCTGCGCAAGATCCTGGTGAAACTGGGCATGCACGCGCGGCGCCACACGGGCCGACGCGACTTCGATGAATTCGACGGAATCGAAATCGTCGAAGGTGGAAGCGCGAAGCGGGTCCTGGCGATGCTGGAAGAGCAGGACCTGGTGCGCTCCACCGGCCCGGTCACCGGCAAGCGGCGCTGGAAATTCGTGCACCGGTCCCTGCAGGAACGGTGGGGCGAGCTGCAGCGCTGGGTGGATTCCGAACAGACCGCCCGTCGACAGCGTCTCTCGCTCGTGTTCTGGACGTCGTTCGTGATCGCGCTGCTCGCAGTGGGGACCGCGGCTGGTCTCGGTCTCTACAAGCAGCAATTGTTGAAGGCGGATGCGCTCGCCGGCGCGGCCAACGTGCGCCTGTCGTCCGTGCAGGGCAGCGATCCGAAAACGGACAATGCGCTGCTCAACGACGTGCAGCGGGCCTATCGGGTGGCCCCCACGCCGATCGCCTACGTCACACTGTTCAACGCGGTCAACCGCATCGCCCACCTGCGGGCGCCCGTGTCGGCGCAGATCATGAATTCGTACATCACGACGTTCGCTGCGAAGCCCGGTGATCCACCGATCAAGCTCAGCATTCCCGCCCAGCAGGATTTCATTCCCGGCGATCTCACGGGCTCGCCGATGGCAACGGCGTTCAGTCCGTCGTTCGCCTGGGTCGCGATCGTGCACAAGCCCAGGCCGGACTCGGACGAAGCGTGGCTCAACATCTATCGATGGGGCGAGGAGCACCCGGTGTGGTCGGGGCCGCCGTGTCCCGATCACGAAAGCCGCGGCACCATCCGGCTGAGCACGGCCGGACGCTACTTCGCGATCGAATGCGCCTCGGCCACCGACTCGGCAGTGGGGGGTGTCGATCCCGACGACGACAGGCGCCTGAAGCAGATGCTGGCCACCGTCGGCGCGGAAAAACTCGCAGAAGAGCGTTTCCCGTATTTCAGCGGTGAGGGCTCGGGCGAAGTGCACATGATCACCGTCAGCATCGCCGGCGAACTGAAGGTCCGACCGCTCGACGGCCACGACGAGCAGGAGACTTTGTTCCGCATCCCGCTGCTGGCAGCGATCACGCCGATGGATACCTCCTACGATCATCGCGGCCAGCGCATTGCCGTGCTGGATCGCCAGGGGGTCGTCGCGATCTATGGGCAACCGCACTGGTTCACGCGCTACATCAATCCGATCGACGAAGCGCCGGCTATCCTCTACATCAATGCCAACGACAGTTCGACCGACAGCAAGGACCTGACCTGGCAACCGATCGGCGTGGAGTTCCAGGACTCGGGGAAATGTCTGCGCGTGCGACGCATGGCGCTCGACCGCGACATGGTCAAGAACGGATTCATCCAGCACTACTGGGATGAGTGGTACGTGATCGATCCGGATCGGTTGCTCGAGATCGCGTCGCGACTGACCAAGGGCGAAGTTTTCAACCGCCTGCCCTGTTCGTCCGAGTCGCCGAGCTAGCGCGAGCCACCCGGCGAGGGGCCCTGCCCCGCAGGGGCGGGGATCGACGGCCAGGCGAGCGCTAGCGGAGACCGAAACGAGTCTGCTCGAACATCGTCGTGGTGGCTGTGGTCGCTAGCGCGAGCCACTCGGCGTGGGGCCCCGCCCCGCAGGGGCGGGGATCGACGGCCAGGCGAGCGCTGGCGGCGACCGAAACGAGGTTGCTCGAACATCGTCGTGGTGGCTGAGGTCGCTAGTGCGAGCCACCCGGCGAGGGGGGGCCCGCCTGCAGGGCGGGGATCGACGGCAAGGCGAGCGCTAGCGGAGACCGAACCGACATCGCTCGATCATCTTTATCGTGGCTGAGGTCGCTAACGCACCGCGGTTCCGAGCTCGGATTCGAGCGCGGCCAGCGCAAGCGCAACGGGTGCCTTGATCGTCTGCCGGCAGTAGCGCGTCTCGGCGACGCGCAAGGAGCTGCGTTCGTTCAGCTTGTTGACCGGCGCGCCGCCGCCGCACAGCGCAAAGTGGTCGCATTCGGCCCGGCACGCGGCCACGCCGGCGAGAATCTCGTCGAACACGGCGCCGAAGTGGCTGGAACCGAGCGCGCCGATCATCGAATCACGCAACACGTTACCCCACACGAAGCCGCCCAGCTGCGCATCGCGCTGATCGATCAGTTCCGGTGAGAAACAGGAAAACCCGCCCGACCAGTCGACGGTCGTGGTCGCGAATGGCATCACTTGCGGATTGTCGGGCAACGATTCGCCGCGCACCGCGCGCAGGGGCAGCCCGCGCGCGACGCGGTCCAGTGCATCGATCAGTTCGCGCACCCGCAGTCGTTCGGGAATCGCGGCAGCGCGCTCGAATACGCGCTCGAAGAACGCAAGGACGCGCTCGTCCCGATCGGCGAGAGTGGAAGTGCCGTTGATGCCTTCCTGCTCGTCCACGTTGAAGCCGAGGTCACCGATGCCGAGGTCGAGAAAGAAATCGACGATCTCGTCGGCACGCCCGAGGCTGTCTCCCGTCACTACGGCGATCGCGTCGTGCTCGACACCGAAGCGCTGGAGCAACTCGATGCCACGGACGACCCGCGCATGCGTGGGCCCGCTGCTGCGGGTCCGCCGGTGCCTGTCGTGAACGCTCGCAGGGCCGTCGATGCTCACACCCACGCGCACCCGATGCCGCAGGAACAGTCGGCACCAGTTCTCGTCGATCAACAGGGCGTTGGTCTGGACGCTGTGCCGGATCCGGGTCGCGGAGCCGGCGATCGCGCCGATGCATTCGATCGCTTCGTCGTAGAAGTCGCGCGGTGCGGCCAGCGGCTCGCCGGCGTGCCAGACCACGTCCAGTTCGGGGCCGAGCAAGCCGCTGTCGCGGGCGTTGCGGATCGTCGCCTCGACCACGTCCATCGCCATGAATTGCGCCGTGTCGCGCTGAGCGAGGTAACAGTAGTCACAGGCGATGTTGCAGAACGGCGTCGGCTGCATCACCAGCAGTCCGATCGCGAGGCCGGGCGTGAAATCCTGCGCCGACCAGGGTCGTCGCGTCACCGACGGGTCGGTCCGCTCGATCGCGGGCAGCGCTTTCGATCCGCTCATGGCGGCCGGCCGCACCGGATGTCGATGCGACCGTCGCTCAGTAGTTGCGCCAGCCGCCGTTGCGGAAACCCGAGCCGTTGGGCCACTGCGCAACCTTGAGCGGCGCTTCCGGCCGGGCCTGGCCTCCGGCATCCGCGGTCGCAGCGTCGCAATTCGACAATGCCTGCCGCACAGCGGCCAGCCGGTCCGCGAGGGCGCGCGCTTGCGGCGGCGTGGCGGCATCCACGGGCATGGTCACGCCGGCGACCGCTGACGTGACCATCGCGACGCGGACCGCCTGGATAGCACGCTGCAACAAAGTCGGGGCCATCTTCATCAGTGTTTCCTCCAGTGGGAAACTCGCACCGCTTGCAGACCGATCGGTCAGCCGTCGCGCCGGGGATTCCTTCCGCAATCGGCAGCCGCTTCGAGTCTAGTCCAGATCCCCGCCGTTTTGAAGCACCGGCCGGGGTGCCGATGCCTGCTGTCCGCCCCGTCCGGAGTCTGTATCCCAGGGAGCCCGGGCAGGGTTCGAGTGCGGAGTCGATCAGTAGTCGCGGCGAGGTGCGTCGTATTCCTGACCCGGGAACACGAACGGTGGAGTGCGACCGACCAGGGTTTCGATCAGCATCAGCTCCTGGTCGGTGTGATTCTTGAAAGGCGCGAGACTGATGTTGTTGCCCTTGCGCTTCGGATCGGCGGAGATGTAGAGCGGCTTGTCGTGATGCTTCGATGCCACCGTGTCCTTGCTCGACGGATCGTTCGTCGAAGTGATTTCGGCCACGCCATAGCAGGTGCAGAAGTAGGTGAGATCGGGCTCCGCTTCCATGTAGACGCCCGTGCCGCGAATCCCGATGGTGGCAGTGACCGTCTCCATGCGGATGCCCGAAGGCGACTTGCCGAAAACCGATAGCACCTTGCCGGTGAGCAATCGCAGCGCGGTGGTCAGTATCGATGAGGCTTCCTGCTTGCCTTGCAACACCAGCTTGCTGGCGCCGTCCAGCATATAGGAGCTGGTCCCGACCACGAACACGATCTCCCCGTTCTTGGCGGTCTCGACGGTGTCGTTGGGACCGATCGGCGTCTTGAGCGTCGCGGGGGTGCCGTTCACCAGGACCTTGCCCGAGATCCGGTAGATGGATTGACCGGGGGGCAGCTTCGATGGCGCGCTGCCGAAGATGTCGGCCAGAGCGAGCTGCGCGGCAAGCCCGCCACCGCCGAAGAAGCCTGCGGAGAGCGCCTGGACCAGCAGGCGGCGGCGTGGATCGTCGACCTTGTCGAAGAGGTTCATGGGCGCACGCAGTAGTGAGGAAGTCGATTCGCCGGGACGCAATGGATTCAACGCCATGCAAGTCGCTTGCGAGCCTAGCATAATCGATGCCTTTTTCACGAGGCCCGGCACGATCCGGACAACAACATGTGGTTTCGCAACCTGCAAGTCCACCGCATAGACCCGAATGGCTTTGCGGATCCCGAACATATCGCCGAACAACTCCGCCACGGCGCGTTCCAGCCCTGCGGCAGCCTCGCCCGCGACTCGCGCGGCTGGATTCCACCGCGCGGCGATGATCGGCTGGTCTGCGCCTGGCACAACCAGTGGCTGATCGCCTTGGGCGTGGAGCAGAAGCTGTTGCCGGCTTCCGTCGTGCGGCAGGTCGTCGACACGCGCGCTGCCGAACTGGAGCAGCGCATGGGCGTGAAGCCCGGCCGCAAGCGGCTGCGCGAGCTGAAGGACGAAGTGACCGACGAATTGCTGCCCCGCGCGTTCAGCCGCTATCGCACGACGGTCGCGTGGATCGATCCGGCGAACGGCTGGCTGGTGATCGACGCGGCCAGTCCCAAGACAGCCTCCGAGTTCATGGAGACGCTACGCAAGTCGCTCGATGAGTTTCCCGTCTCGCCCCTTGAAACCGGACGCTCGGCAACGGCGGCGATGACCGAGTGGTTGACCACTCGGGAAGGGCCTGCCGGCTTCACCATCGATCGCGAATGCGAATTGCAGTCACCGCTCGAGGAAAGGGCCACGGTGCGCTATGCCCATCATCCGTTGACCGATACGCCGGAGATCACCAACCACATCGCGGCGGGCAAGCTTCCGACCAGGCTCGCGCTCACCTGGCGCGACAAGGTGTCCTTCGTGCTCACCGACAAGCTCGAAGCGAAGAAACTGAAGCTGGTCGACATCGCCGAAGAAGCTCCCGACGAAGCGGATGGCGTGTCCGCAGACGAGCGCTTCGAGGCGGATTTCGTGCTGATGACCGGGCTGCTGAACCGGTTCCTGGGCGAACTGGTAGAGGCCGTGGGCGCATGAGCGGGAGGACGGCACCGCCCTGGATGTCCCTTCCTTTTTTCCCGGGGGGACAAGAGCCGGGGATGGGAGGACGCAGCCGCCCGGGACACTTTGGGGCAGTGCGCTCGCCGACCTTCAATCGGTAGGCGATCGGTAACCCCGACCATGCGAGTATCGGCCGGCACGGGGGCGCTCTGGCGCGCACTCGCGCGCGCCGGTTGTCAGGCACATTTCCGTCAATGAAGCACAAGGAGAACGACGCATGAAACGCCTCATTCGAATCGCAGCCCCCGCCGCCGTCCTCGCCTTGTGCCTCGCCGGCACGGGCACCGCATCCGCCGACGAAGAATTCGAAGCACCCCTGACCGCTTGCCTCGCGAACAAGACCGCCATCGGCGACGTCGGCTCCTGCGGCAAGATCTGGAAACTCAAGTCGGGCGAGGCCGAGCTGGACGAGCACGGTTCCCTCGAAGTCAAGGTTCAGGGTCTGGTGCTGAACGACACGACGGTGGGCGAATTCAACGGCACGCCGGACGGCGTCGATGCGGTCGCCGCGGCAGTGCTGTGCCACGGCCCCGACGGGCTGAAGGTGGTCGCGCAAACGGAGGCTGTGCCCTTGAGCAAGAAAGGCGACGCCAAGATCAAGGCCAAGGTTGCCGTGCCCGCCGGCTGCGTGGGGCCCGTGATCGTGTTGCGCGAACGCTACGAAGGCAAGATCGGCGGCTGGCTGGCGGCGACGGGCCTTTGACCGCGCCGAAAGCGTCGACAGACGAAACGGCGACGGGAGCCTGCGGGCTCGCGCCGCCCGCGCTGACCGGTCACGCGATCAGAAGCGGTAGGCCGCTCCCAGGAGCAGGTAGTAGTTGGTGGCGTCCCGGGTAAAGGGACTGTCCTTCGCGTCGCCGGCGAGGCGATGGACCTCGAGGCTCCCCAACAACATCCAATGGCGTGCGAGGTCGAAGCTGGCGAGCAGTCCGAGTGCGCCATACCGAATGCCCGAGCCGGCCGTGTAACCCGGCAGACCCGTTGCCGCGGACTGCGCGGGCGTGATGCCGAAGTAGCTCTGACTGGCCTTGTTGCTGGCCCACGTCAGCTGCGTGAACACGCCGGCGCGCAGCCGCTCGGTCCCCAGTACGCCGACGGTGACCCGCAAATCCGCTTTCGCTCCCTGGTCGGTGTCGAGATTCTGACGCCAGCGCGCGAGCACATTGACCGGCGCCTTGCCGACGTGCTCGTCCCATTCGAGGTGCGCACCGAGCGCCGCACCGGCATCGAGGTCCTCGACGCGATGCGCGATCAGGAATGCCGAGTCCCGGGTCCGTCGGCCGGCTTCATAGGAAAGCTGGGCGCCGGCAACGAGGGTGGGCGTCAACGCCACCCGATAGCCGCCTTCGAGCTGTCCCTGGGTGGTCCGCGCGAACCAGTGCGTACCGAAGAATCGCAGCATGGGAATCGGGTCGGTGCGCATGCTGTCTGCGCCCTGGTAGGCGGGCCTTACCCACGCCGCGGCACCGAGAAACTGATCGTTGGCGCGATCCTCCTGCGCCCAGGCCAGCACGGGCAGCCAGAGGACGAGGTGCAGCAGCGGACGCATTGTCATGGCTGTCAATTACCTTTCTCGAGTGCGATCGACGACCGCTCCGCGACGGCGGCGGAACATGCCTATTTCTTGAGTGGCTTGTAGCGGATACGCTTCGGCCGCGCGCCCTCTTCACCCAGGCGCTTGCGCTTGTCGGCTTCGTATTCCTGGTAGTTGCCGTCGAAGAAGATCCATTGCGATTCGCCCTCGCAGGCGAGAATGTGGGTCGCGATACGATCGAGGAACCAGCGATCGTGGGAGATCACCAGAACGCTGCCGGCGAATTCGAGCAATGCGTCCTCGAGCGCCCGCAGGGTTTCCACGTCGAGATCGTTGGACGGCTCGTCGAGCAGCAGCACGTTGCCACCTTCGATCAGCGTCGATGCGAGATGCAGCCGTCCGCGTTCGCCGCCGGAGAGATTGCCCACGATCTTCTGCTGATCGCCGCCCTTGAAGTTGAAGCGCCCGAGATAGGCACGCGAGGGCATCTCGAATTTTCCGACGGTGAGGATGTCGGCCCCGTCCGAAATCGAATCCCATACGGTCTTTTCGTTCTGCAGCGCGTCACGCGACTGGTCGACGAAGGCGAGCTTCACGGTCGAGCCGATCACGACTTCTCCGCTGTCCGGCTGATCCTTGCCGGCGATCATGCGGAACAGCGTGGATTTGCCCGCGCCGTTCGGACCGATGATGCCCACGATCGCACCCGCGGGCACGCTGAAGGACAGCTTGTCGATGAGCAGGCGATCGCCGAAGCCCTTGGTGACATCCTTGAACTCGATGACGCTGTCGCCCAGGCGCTCGGCCACGGGGATGAAGATCTCCTGCGTCTCGTTGCGCTTCTGGTACTCGTAGGAAGAGAGTTCCTCGAACCGTGCGATGCGCGCCTTGGCCTTGGCTTGCCGTCCCTTGGGGTTCTGGCGCACCCAGTCGAGTTCCTTCCGGATCGTCTTCTGGCGCGCGGACTCGGTCGTTTCCTCCTGCTTGAGGCGGGCGTCCTTCTGTTCGAGCCAGGAGCTGTAGTTGCCCTTCCACGGAATGCCCTGCCCGCGATCGAGTTCGAGGATCCACTCGGCAGCGTTGTCCAGGAAGTACCGATCGTGCGTCACGCCGACCACGGTGCCGGGGAACTTGGCTAGAAACTGCTCGAGCCAGTCGACGCTCTCGGCATCGAGGTGGTTGGTGGGCTCGTCGAGCAGGAGCATGTCGGGATTGGACAGCAGCAGCCGGCACAGCGCCACGCGCCGTTTCTCGCCGCCGGACAGGTTCGCGATCTTCGCGTCCCATGGCGGCAGCCGCAGCGCATCCGCCGCGATCTCGAGTTGATGGTCGGTGTCGGTGCCGGCAGCCGCGAGAATCGCTTCGTACTTCTGCTGGTCCGCGGCCAGCTGGTCGAAATCGGCATCGGGTTCGGCATAGGCGGCATAGATGGCATCGAGCTTCTGCTTCGCCTGCATCACTTCGCCCATGCCTGCCTCGACGGCCTCGCGCACGGTCTGCTCCGGATCGAGCTGCGGCTCCTGCGGCAGATAGCCGATGTTCAGATTCGGCATGGGTACTGCCTCGCCTTCGATATCCTTGTCCAGACCGGCCATGATCTTCAGCAGCGTCGACTTGCCCGAGCCGTTCAGGCCGAGCACACCGATCTTCGCGCCGGGAAAAAATGACAGCGAGATGTTCTTGAGGATCTGGCGTTTGGGCGGAACGATCTTGCCCACGCGATGCATCGTATAGACGTATTGGGCCATGGAGCCTTGCCTCTTCGGGTTCGCAAAGTCTTGGGACGGCGCGATTATGCCCGTCCCCGCCTGGTTGCGGCGCAGCATTGAAGCCCCGCCGCCGCGAGCGTATACAGCAAGGGCTCTCCCACCCACGCACAGGAGGATCCGCCATGCCGCCGTCGCTGCCCGCGCGTCTCGTTCTCGTCTTCGCCGCGATTCCACTGCTGCTCGCCAGCGCGGGCGCAATTGCCGAGAAGAAATACGGCCCCGGTGCCAGCGATACCGAGATCAAGGTCGGCAATACCAACCCGTACAGCGGGCCGGCGTCGGCCTACGGCACCATCGGTCGCGCGGAAGCGGCTTACTTTGCCATGATCAACGACCAAGGCGGCGTGAACGGTCGCAAGATCAACTTCATCACGCTCGACGACGGCTACAGTCCCCCGCGCACGGTGGAACAGGTCCGCAAGCTGGTCGAGCAGGAGCAGGTCCTGTTGATGTTCGCCCCGCTCGGCACGCCGCCAAATTCGGCCATCCACAGGTACATGAACGCGAAGCGTGTGCCGCACATATTTCTCAGCACCGGCGCGACCAAATGGGGTGATCCCAAGAACTTCCCGTGGACCATCGGCTTCAACCTGAACTACCAGGCCGAAGGCCGCATCTACGCGCAATACATTCTCGAGACCAAGCCCGCCGCGAAGATCGCGATCCTGTACCAGAACGATGACTACGGTAAGGACTACGTCAAGGGCCTGAAGGACGGGTTGGGCGACAAGGCCGAAGCGATGGTGGTGGCCGAGGCGAGCTACGAAGTGACCGACCCGACCGTCGATTCGCAGATCGTGAGCCTGCAGGCCTCGGGGGCCAATACGTTCTTCAATGTCACCACACCCAAGTTCGCGGCGCAGGCGATCCGCAAGGCCGCCGACATCGGCTGGAAGCCGCTGGAGATCCTGAACAACGTCTCCAGCTCGGTGGGCTCCGTGCTGACTCCGGCCGGCCTGGACAAATCGGTGGGCCTGATCACCGCCGTCTACTTCAAGGACCCGACCGATCCCCAGTGGAAGAACGACGCGGACATGAAGGCCTATGCCGCCTGGTTCAAGAAGTACTATCCCGAAGGCAACATCAAGGACGGCTTCAACGTATCGGGCTACATCATGGCGGAAGGCCTGGTGCATGTGCTCCAGGCGTGCGGTGACGACCTGTCGCGCGAGAACATCATGAAAGAGATCGCCAACATCCACGACCTGCAGATCCCGATGATGCTGCCCGGGGTGAAGTGGAACACCAGCGCGACCGATTTCTTCCTGATCGAATCGGCGCAGCTGGCGCGCTTCGACGGCAAGGAATGGGCTTTGTTCGGCAAGGTGATCGGCCACTGAAGGCTTGCAGGAAGGCGGTCCGCCCTCTTCCGGGGACCGCCTGCGCAGGCCTTGTCGGCCGGCGCAACGGGCACGCCGCTCGTCTGCCGGCGTCCGCAATTGTCGCGCGCGCGCACGCGAAACGAACATTCCATTGCGCCTTACAGATGTCCGGCGCCTTGAAACGCGGGCGGATTGGCGTCATGTACCAGCACACCCCTCAATCTGCGGAGCAAGGTCTATGTCGGTTCAGGCCACGTCTGTCCCCATGCTCGATGTCGGTCAGGATGACTTCGATCGCGAAGTCATCGATGCATCTCGGAGCGTTCCCGTGCTCGTCGATTTCTGGGCGCCGTGGTGTGGACCGTGCCGTGCGCTCGGCCCCATCCTGGAGAAGCTCGCCGAGAGCTATGCGGGCCGGTTCCGGCTCGTCAAGGTCAACTCGGACGAGAACCCCCAGCTGTCCCTGGACTATGGCATTCGCAGCATTCCGGCAGTGAAGGCTTTCGTGGACGGCGAATTGGTGGACGAATTCCTCGGGGCGCTGCCGGAGTCCGCCATCCGCGCATTCATCGACCGCCTGCTCCCCGGGCCGGCCGAGGTGAAGCGCCGCGAAGCGCGCCACAGATTCGAAGCCGGCGCTGCCGGGGATGCACTGGCACTGCTCGACGCGGCGCTGGCACTCGAGCCGCGGAACGACCATGTGAAGGTCGATCGGGCGGAAGCCCTGTACGCGCTCGGTCGCGGGGAGGAGGCCGCCAAGGCCATCGCAGACCTCTCTCCGCTCGCCGCTCTGGACACGAAACTGGCGCCAACGATCGCGCGTATCCGCCTGGCTCTCGCCGCACCCGACGATGCCGACGAATCTGCGCTGATCGCGCGCATCGCCGCCAACCCTGCCGCCCTCGACGCACGCCTCGAGCTTGCAACCCTGTGCATCGCCGAAGGTCGCCACGAGCCCGCGTTGGAGCAATTGATCGAGATCATCCGGACCGACCGGAAGTTCGGCGACGACGTGGGTCGCCGCACGATGCTTCAGTTGTTCGATGTGCTCGGCGGCGACAACGCCCTGGTCGTGAAATACCGCCGCCAGCTCGCCTCGGCGCTCAACTGACGCCGCGTCGGTTGCGCAGGTATTCGACGGCACCCGGCACGAGCGACAGCACGATGATGCCGATGATCACCTTGGACAGGTTGTCCTGGACCCAGGGCAGGTTGCCGAAGAAGTAGCCGCCGTAGATCAGCAGCGAGACCCACAGCACCGCGCCCACGATGTTGAAGCCGATGAAACGGCGATAGTGCATGGCGCACACGCCCGCGACGAAAGGCGCGTAGGTACGGATGATCGGCACGAAGCGCGCGATCACGATCGTCTTGCCGCCGTGCTTTTCGTAGAACGCCTGGGCGGCATCGAGGTAGCGCCGGTTGAACAGCCAGGAATCCCGGAAGCGGGACACGCGCGGCCCGAGCCATTTCCCGATACTGTAGTTCACCGTGTCGCCCAGGATCGCCGCGATGGCGAGCGACAGCACCAGCAGATGCGGATCGAGCGTCCCCATCCCCGCGATGGTCCCCGCCACGAACAGCAACGAATCGCCCGGCAGGATCGGCGTGACGACCAGGCCGGTCTCGCAGAAGATGATCAGGAACAGCAGACCGTAGATCCAGGCGCCATAGTTCTGGGTGAACTCGAGCAGGTGCCGGTCGAGATCCAGCACCAATCCGACGATCTGCGTCAGCCATTCCATGCGACCCGTCCCGCCTCAAATCGTCGTCAGACGACCGCCTCTTCGCGCTTCTTCTCCGGCTTCACCAGGTCCTCGCGGGTGACGCCGAGCCACATCACCAGCGGGCTCGCGACCAGCACGGACGAATAGATCCCGAACAGGATCCCGATGGTCAGCGCGAGCGCGAAGTAGTGCAGCGTCTCGCCGCCAAAGATCAATATCGAGGTGACCATCAGCTGCGTCGACCCGTGCGTGATGATCGTGCGCGACATCGTGCGCGTGATGGCGTTGTTGATGACTTCGGGCACCGACGCTTTGCGCATCTTGCGGAAGTTCTCGCGGATCCGGTCGAACACGACCACGGACTCGTTCACCGAATAGCCCAGCACCGCGAGCACGGCGGCCAGCACCGGCAGCGAGAATTCCCATTGGAAGAACGCGAAGAAGCCGAGGATGATCACGACGTCGTGCAGGTTCGCGATGATGGCCGCAAGGCCGAACTTCCATTCGAACCGCAGCCAGAGGTACAGGACGATGCCGATCGACACGAGCAGCAGCGCGATCGCGCCGTTCTCGACCAGTTCCTTGCCGACCTGCGAACCGACGAAATCGACCCGCCGCAGTTCGACGCTCGGGTCGCCGGCCTTCAGCAGCTCGAGGACGTGCTCGGAGAGCTTGGCCCCGGTGACGTCGGCCTTCGTCGGCAGGCGGATCAGCGCGGTGTCCGAGCTGCCGAAGTTCTGCACCGATGCATCGGACAGG
This sequence comes from Burkholderiales bacterium, assembly GCA_038324085.1. Classification (GTDB taxonomy): domain Bacteria; phylum Pseudomonadota; class Gammaproteobacteria; order Burkholderiales. Next base: position 17,131 of record JBBQHP010000035.1, on the reverse strand, counting down.
CCGTTGCCCTCGAGGATCGCGCGGACCTTGTCGATGTCGGCAGCCTGCCCGTACGACACTTCCATCACCGTGCCGCCGGTGAATTCCACGCCCAGATGCAGGCCTTTGGTGACGAGGAATATCACGGCCAGGATGAAGGTGATCAACGATATGACGTTGAACACCAGCGCATGGCGCATGAACGGGATGTCTTTGCGGATGCGGAAGAATTCCATGGCGCGTCAGTGGTCCGGGGCGATCGTCTTGGGCGTCAGGCGGGAACGGCCCGCTTGTGCCAGTTGGTGTTGCCGATAGGCAGCTTCTCGAGCTTGCGGCGGCTGCCGTACAGCAGATTCACCAGGCCGCGCGACACGACCACCGCGCTGAACATCGAGGTGAGGATCCCGAGGCAGTGCACGACCGCGAAACCGCGTACGGGTCCGCTGCCGAACATGAACAGCGCCACGCCGGCAATGAGGGTCGTGATGTTCGAATCGAGAATGGTGCCCCAGGCGCGCTTGTAACCCTCGAAAATCGAATTCTGCGGCGTATTGCCGTTGCGCAGTTCTTCGCGGATGCGCTCGTTGATGAGCACGTTCGCATCGATCGCCATGCCCAGGGTCAACGCCACGGCGGCGATGCCGGGCAGCGTCAGCGTCGCCTGCAGCATCGACAGCAGCGCCACGAGCAGGATCAGGTTGGTCGCGAGGGCCAGCACCGAGATCACGCCGAACACGGCATAGTAGATGATCATGAAGACCGAGATCAGGCTGAAGCCGATCAGGGTCGACTTCCAGCCCTTCTCGATGTTCTCGGCACCCAGACTCGGCCCGACGGTGCGCTCCTCGACGATCTCCATCGGAGCCGCGAGCGCGCCCGCGCGCAGCAGCAATGCGACGTCCTTGGCCTCCTGGGTGGTCATGCGACCGCTGATCTGGACGCGGCCACCGCCGATCTCGGTCCGGATCACGGGCGCGGTGATGACCTCGCCCTTGCCCTTTTCGATCAGCACCATCGCCATGCGCTTGCCGACGCTCTCGCGCGTAACCTGCTGGAAGATGCGCGCGCCCTTGCCGTCGAGGTTGATGTGGACCGCAGGCTCGCCGGTCTGACCATCGAAACCGGGTTGGGCGTCGGAGATGCTGTCCCCGGTCAGGACGACCTGCTTCTTCAGCAGCAGCGGTACGCCGCTGCGCTCGTACATGAGATCGTCGCCGAACGGGACCTGGCCGCCGATCGCCGCCTGGACCGACGCCGCGTCGGAATGATCCTCGTCCACCATGCGCACTTCGAGGGTCGCGGTGCGTCCCAGGATATCCTTCGCCTTCGCGGTGTCCTGGACGCCGGGTAGCTGGACGACCACGCGATCGGCGCCAGACTGCTGCACGATCGGTTCTGCGACTCCCAGCTCGTTGACACGATTGCGCAGGGTCGTGATGTTCTGCTGCAACGCGAAGTCCTGGATGCGCTTCTGCGCCTCAGGCTTCAGGCTGGCGATCAGCAGCAGATCGCCGCCGGCACCCTCCTGCTTCACCACGAGATCGACGAGACTGCTTTCGATGACGCTCCGCGCCTTGTCGCGCGTGGCTTCGTCGCGAAATTTCACCTGCACGCTCTGGCCCTCGCGCGAGATGCCGCCGTAGCGGACTTCTTTCTCGCGCAGGAGCTGCCGGATATCCGCGGAATAGCGATCGGCCGCCTTCACGAGCGCGCCCTGCATGTCCACCTGCAACAGAAAGTGCACGCCGCCGCGCAGATCGAGCCCGAGGTACATGGGCAGCGCGTTGATCGCGATCATCCAGCGCGGTGCGTTCGGCAGCAGGTTCAAGGCGACCACGTAGTCTTCGCCGAGCGCGCGTTGCATCGCATCCTTGGCCCTGAGCTGCGTATCCGGGTCGGCGAAGCGGACCTTGATGCTGGTCTGGTCCATGAAGGCGCCCCTTGCCTCGACGCCGGCGTCGAGAAGCACCTTCTCGACCCGCGTCATCAGGGCCGGGTCCACCTTCAGCGTTGCCTTCAGCGGCGACACCTGCACTGCCGGGACCTCACCGAAGATGTTCGGCGCCGCGTACAGAAAACCGATCACCAGCGCGACGGCGATGACCACGTACTTCCAGAGGGGATAGCGATTCATGCCGGAGGGCGCTCCGTGGTCAGTCGGCCTTGCGGATCGAGCCCTTCGGCAGCACGACCTGGATCGACGGCCGCTGCACCTGGATCTCGACGTTGGGCGCCACTTCGATGCTCACGTAGGCATCACCGACCTTGGTGATCTTGCCGAGCACGCCGCCGCCGGCGACGACTTCGTCGCCCTTCTGCAGCGCCGCGACCATCGTGCGATGATCCTTCGCCTTCTTGGCCTGGGGCCGGATCATCAGGAAGTACAGGACCACGAACATCAGCGCGATCGGCGCCAGACCGATCAGATCCATCCCGCCCGGCCCGGAACCACCCGTGCTCTGAGCCCACGCTTGCGTCACCCACATTGTTCCGCCCCTCCCGATGAATCACCTCGGGGAACCCACCGTCCGGCATGGTGAAGGCCCCGCAAAAAGGCGCGCATTCTAGCACGCAGCCTCCTCGGAAACCCCCTGTTTTTCCCGGAAATCACGGATGAAACCGTCGAGCCCGCCGGCCCGGATGGCCGAGCGCATCCCGGCCATCAGCTCGTGGTACCAATGGAGGTTGTGCAGGGTATTGAGCCGGGCGCCCAGTATTTCGTTCACCCGGTTCAGGTGGTGCAGGTACGCGAGGGTGAAGTGACGACAGGTGTGACAGGCGCATTCGGGATCGGGCGGGTCCATCCGGTCGCGGTACTGTGCGTTCTTCAACCGGATCACGCCATGACGCGTGAACAGCCAGCCATTGCGGGCATTGCGGGTGGGCAGGACGCAGTCGAACATGTCTACGCCGGCGGCCACGGCCCGGACCAGGTCGTCCGGCGTGCCGACTCCCATCAGGTAACGCGGCTGCTCCGCGGGCAGGCGAGGCGCCGTGTGTTCGAGAATGCGTTGCATGTCGGCCTTGGGTTCGCCCACGGAAAGCCCGCCGATGGCGTAGCCGTCGAACCCGATCGCGGTGAGCCCGGCCAGCGATTCGTCACGCAGGGCCTCGTACATGCCGCCCTGGACGATCCCGAACAGCGCATTCGGGCTGCCATCGAAGGCGCGCCGGCTGCGTTCGGCCCAACGAAGCGACAATCGCATCGATTCAGCGGCTTGGTGCTCCGTAGCCGGATGCGGAGTGCATTCGTCGAAGATCATTGCGACGTCCGAATCGAGCACGCGCTGGATGCGCATGGATTCCTCGGGGGTCAGGAACAGCCGGTCACCGTTGACGGGCGACTGGAATCTGACGCCCTCCTCCACCACCTTGCGCAGGGCGCCCAGGCTGAACACCTGGAACCCGCCAGAGTCCGTCAGGATCGGGCCGTCCCACGCCATGAACCGATGCAGCCCGCCATGCCGCTCGATCACATCGAGCCCCGGCCGCAACCACAGATGAAAAGTGTTCGACAGGACGATCTGTGCGCCCAGCCCCTTCAGGTCATCGGGGCTGAGGGATTTCACGGCGCCATAGGTGCCCACCGGCATGAAGGCCGGCGTTTCCACGACCCCATGGTTCAAGGTAAGGGAGCCCGCGCGCGCGGCACCGTCCCGCGCCAGCAACTCGAACTTCATGCGCGTTCGATCAGCATCGCGTCGCCATAGCTGAAGAACCGGTAACGTTCACCGACAGCGTGGGCATACACGCGGCGGAGCGTTTCCAGCCCGCCGAAGGCGCTCACCAGCATGAGCAGTGTCGATTTCGGCAGGTGGAAATTCGTGAACAGGCGATCAACCACCCGGAACGGGAAGCCGGGCAGGATGAACAGGTTGGTCTCGCCGCTGCCGGCCACGAGCCTGCCGGTCGAGGCGGCCGCCCCCTCGAGCGCGCGCAGGCTGGTGGTGCCGACCGCCAGAACCCGCCCGCCCTTCGTTCTGGTCGCTGCCACCGCGTCGACCAGGCTCTGCGGGATGTCGTACCACTCGGTGTGCATGCGATGTTCGCCGACGTCCTTTGTCCGCACGGGTTGAAACGTTCCGGCGCCCACGTGCAGCGTCAGGAAGGCCAGCCTCGCGCCGGTGGCGGCTATGCGTTCGAACATCCGCTCGGTGAAATGCAGGCCCGCGGTGGGCGCGGCGACTGCGCCGGGACGCTCTGCATACACCGTCTGATAGCGCGCAGCATCCGCGTTGTCCGCGGCGCGCTCCATATAAGGCGGGAGCGGCAGTTGGCCGTGGTTCTGCAGCAACTCCAGAACGGGGCGATCCGTGTCGAACCGGATGCGGAAGAATTCGCCTTCCCGATCCAGCACCTCCGCGCGCAGGTCGTCTCCGAACAGCAGCCAGGTACCGTCCCGCGGACTGTGGCTGGCGCTGACCTGGGCAAGCACGCGATGCTCGTCCAGTATCCGCTCGACCAGCACCTCGACCCGCCCGCCCGTGGGCTTGCGGCCGATCATGCGCGCGTTGATGACCCGCGTATCGTTGAACACGAGCAGGTCGTCCGGCCCGAGGCTGTCCGGCAATTCGCGGAACCAGCCGTCGCGGAACGTAGCGGCACGACCGTCGACGTGCAGCATGCGGCTCGCGCCGCGCTCGTCGAGAGGCCGCTGCGCGATGAGATCGGGCGGCAGCACGTAGTCGAAGTCGTCCAGATTCATGGGCCGCGGATTATGGCAGACCGGTTGCAACTGGCTCTACAAGGTTCCGACAACGGCGGGCTGGACCCCCAAGCATGCTTCGGCATGAAGAACATCGGAAAGCCGTGCGCGGGAAAACCCCATGCACGGTTTGGTGAGGGAGGGCGGCCGCAAGGCTGCAACGTCGCAACTAAGAGAACGACAATATGCCGTCAGCGTTGCGCGCGTTCAAACCTTCGCGCACCGACGGCAGATTGATCCGCGCGGCAAGTCTCTTCGCCTTGATCGCCGTTAATTGATGCGCCTGCCGAATCCACCAGCCTATCCGCGCGCAAAACGCGCATTTCCGCGCACTCCGGCGACTCCTCATGCACCTCAACGACAGGGAAGAAACCTTACTTCCCTTTGCGCATCATTTGATTGCTGCACTTTGATGCGCCGTTGGCGCACTTCGGCGATGATCGTGTCTGGTGCCGGGAGCCGGAATCGAACCGGCACGCCCGTGAAGGCGCGGGATTTTGAGTCCCGTGCGTCTACCTATTCCGCCATCCCGGCCATCAATCACCGAAGAGGCGCGGATTATCCCTCAGCCTGGGTGCCTGGGAAAGGGATGTTCGAAGCTACGGCGGTCAAACCCTGCACACGGCGCATGGTTGAGCCCGGCGCGCGGCAGTTCCGGTAGTGACGAACCATGCGGTAAATATCGGCCACCGGGCCTGATCCCGCGCCCTTGCGCGCGCCGGAAGCATCGATCGGCTGGCCGCTTGATGTTTGCCAAGGGGACGCGCAAAGTCATTCTCAAGGAATACTCGGACCGAGATCCGGACGGGCACAGCGCACACGAGGCACCCGCGCGATAGCCGCCAGCGCGCCGCGCCAGATCGCCATCAAGCGTCGTTTCGACACCACGGAGGGGAGACATGGACACCAAGGCGGCAATCTCGTTTTCGCGATCGACCCGCGGTCCCTCCCTTGCTGCCTGCTGGGTCTTGATCTTCTGTGCCTTGGCGTGCGCGCACGCCCTGCCGGCGCTGGCGCTGACGACCGGCCACTTCGTGGCAGCGGGTGTCGGCGTCTACGACGGCACAGGAAATGAAGTCACTCCCGAAGTGCTTCAGACGAGCGCCACCGGCCCTTTGGTGGTCGAGACCGGTAGCCTGCCGACGGCATACGGCAAGTTCCGCAGCGCGTTCGGGTCGAACGGATTCGACATCCAGACCACGGGCGGCATCGATCGCGAGGTCGATGGCGGCTCGATCTGGTCCGACGGTTTCACCGCGACGGGCGACGCCGGCAGCGGTTCACTGGCTTTGAGCGTCCATCTCCAGGGCAACGTATCGGGGCATGCAGAGATGGGGTATGCGCTGTTCGTGTCGCCGCAGCCATTCGACCTCGGGGCCATCATTGCCACCGTCAGTGCGGCGGAGGATCTCTGGGCAGTGCAGCTGCCTGATTCCACCCTGGTGCTCTTCACCGGCGTGGCCAATCGTTGCGGACAGGCCGGCGCGAGTTACGCGTGTGGCCACGTGCCGTACGAGAACCACCAGGGACCGCTGGACCTGACGCTGACCGCCAGCGTCCCGTTCACGAACGGACAGACGATCTATGTCGCCAGCCTTTTTGCCGGCGGCGTGGGCGTATTCGGCGGCAACGAGAGCTTCTTCAATTCGGCCGACTTCGGCATCAGTGCGCCCGCGGATACCACCTTGGAGGCGCTCTCCGGGAGCGTCTATGCCGCCGCGATTCCGGAGCCTTCGACCGCCCTGCTACTCGTCGTCGGGACCGTCCTGGGCGCGTTGCGCGGCCGCTTCAAGCGCGCCGGGTCCGCGATCAAATCATCGCGCGCGGCTATCGCCTTTTTCCCGGCAGGGCCGGTGGGCCTCACCAGGTAGCCAGCGCCGGGCGGTGGCACGAACGGTCCGCCCGCAGTTCCGGGAAGAAGCTCCAGAGAGCTTCGACGGGAACGACGCGGCGGCAGGATCAGGCCTTAGGGTCGTCAGACAAGATCGGTGTCTGCTGATGCAGGGCCAGCTTCCAATCGCCATCGCACAAGATATACGTCGAGCTGCACTGCGCCCGATACCTGTCCTGGCCCTCTCCACGATCGGCGTCTGCTTCATAGACAAGCAGGATCACTTGCGCCAACGGCGTAGCGATTCGCCGATCCCGCATCGACAACGTTTTCCGACGGGGTGCTGCTTCGATTGCGGCCAGCGTGGCCGGCCGATCCAGGACGCCCGCGGGCGACGGAAAGACCATCAGCGAGTCCGGTGCGAGGCATTGTTCGTAGACTGCGCGCCCGCCCAGCCAGAGTCTTCGCTCCAGATCCCAGAGCTTCTCGCTGTTCACGTTTGATCTCCTGCGATGCCATGCAACGCCATATTCTTACGGGTCACGCTCTCGATGGCGGTTCGCTTCTGCGACCGGCTCCACCGGCGTTCAAAAGAGCCTCCCGACTGACCTGAAAATCTGCGGGACTTCGGCGTCGACCGATGACGATAATTCGACCCCTGTCGGATACCAGTTCGAACGTCGAGGGCGCCAGTCGGTTCCGTCATTCGATCGAAACGCCGGCGCTGTCCTCACTGACCGGGGCGCGGCGGAGGTGCCACTTCGAACGTGATGTTGCACGAGATCGATACGCGCGGACGGGTGCCGTGATAAGCATGCACGTAGTGCAGCAACCATCCCGGAAAAACCACCAGCCGCCCGGTGCGCGGCAGCGCGGTGAAGGTGGTGCCCAGCAAATCGAGCCCCGGCATCGGTCGCGCGCCATGACGCGGATCGATGTACGCAAGCAATCCATCATCCGGATGCGCTGCCTGGTCCGCGTCACCTGCATCCGGGTAGTAGACGGTCGCCCAATGCGCTTCGGAGTGATCGTGCGGAATCGTGTAGTCGCCCTTGCGCATCACCATTGCCCAGCCATGGACACCCATGCGCATGGGGGGCAACTTCTGACCGGTTTCCTGGGCGAGACCGTCTATCGTCTCCCGCACTCGCGTCGCGATGTTCTGGACGAGGGAGCGATAGCACGGTTCCGTGCGCGCGGCCAGGTCGGTCGGCGAATGCCATCCGCCCAGGTTGCTGCGGTGGAGGGACGGCACCGCCTCGGATTCCGCCACGAGTCGGGAGGTGAGATCGCGGTTGATTTCATCCATGCCGTTGAGGTCATACATGGACACTGGCGTGGGAAAGAGCGAGAGCTGAGGCATGGGCGGAAAATCTCGTGTTCAAATTCTGGTTCGTTGTGGGAGCGTTCTCGCGGACAGCGCCCCTTGATCGCCTGGCGAATCCCGGGCACCGCTGAATGCGCACCCCGTGGCAAAACGCCCGGGTTCACTCTCCGGTGCACACGGGTCCATCGGTTAGCGGGGGCAGGCCTCGCCGCACGGAATCGCTGAGAACGCCGTGCGGATCGGGAACCCAGCAGCATTCCTCGCCGATCGGAATGCACGGATCGATCAGCCGGCGCACCACAGATCGCGCCGCCCGGAATCGTCAGTGTCGTGGATCCCGGCGGTTCGGCGAATGCCGTCGCCCCCTCGCCACAGGCTCGCCGGGTGTAGTCGTCAGAAACCGCATGAAGCGACGCTCGTTCAGCGTGAGTCCGGTCCGCCGCGGAACCGGCCGCGCCGATTGTGATCGGAGGTCCAGGGTGCCCAGGAGGACGTCCAGAACCCGAGGATGCACGTACGCTTTCCTGCAAACTGCCACGGTGTTGCCGAGCCGGCCGGCTACCTCGCGCAGGACTTCGGTCGCGCGATTGCGTTGCCTGCCCGTAGCTTCGTCGCGCGATTGATCCGCCAGGGCAAGGGCATGCACGCTGCCATGCCAGGTTCGAAAATCCTTCGCGGTGAAGTCGCCGCCACAGGCCTCGCGCACGTAGTCGTTCACGTCTGCGGACGAGACGGGATGCGTCGCGCCCGCGTCATCCAGATACTTGAACAGCTGCTGTCCGGGCAAGGCCTGACAGCGGCGGACGATGCGAGCGACCGGTCGATCGTCGATCGCGGATTCGTTCAGCACGCCGCTCTTGCCGCGGAAACAAAACTTCAACCGGCTGCCGATCACCTCGACGTGGCGACTGCGCAGGGTCGTAACTCCGAACGATCCGTTGCTGCGCGCGTACTCGTCGTTCCCGATGCGGATCAGCGTCGTGTCCAGCAGGCGCACGATGCCGGCGAGCACGCTCCGGCGAGGCACGCCACCCATCTCCGGCAACACGAGGTCCTTCTCCACCGTCGCACGAATCCTCGGCAATGCGGTGGCGAACGCGAGCAACCGATCGAACTTGCGAATGTCCCGCGCCCTGCGCCATTCGGGATGGTAGCGATACTGCTTGCGCCCCCGTGCGTCGCGCCCGGTCGCCTGCAGATGGCCGCGCGCGAGCGGGCAGATCCACACCCGGGTGTAGGCCGGCGGTATGGCCAGCGACCGTATCCGGGCGAGTTGAGCGTCGTCGGTCAGACGGCCACCATCCGGCCTTCGATAGATGAAACCGCTGCCGTGGCGATGCCGGGAATAGCCGGGTATCGCGTCACTGACGTACGCAAGTCCGGCAGGAATCTTTCCGATCGTGTCGCGCGCATCCCGGAGAGTCGACATGTCTTGGCACCCGGTCCCGACAAAGCGTCGTGCCCGAATGCTACGAAGACCGACGGTACGCGCGCGGTAGTCGAGCGCCGATTCCGTTGTGGGACGCGACCTACGAGCGCGGCGGCTGGCGCAAATGCGCTCCCTGGTGGACGCGCTGCGCCCGCTCCGTCACGTCCTGATCACCAGGGTGATGCCGAAATCGCCGCGCACGATGTTGAGGATGAGTGGGCGCTCCACCCCGCGCAACTGGGCCAGCAGTTCCTTGGTGTCGCGCACCTTGCGCCGATTGACGCCGATGATGACGTCACCCGGCCGCAGGCCGTGGTTCCACGCCGGACTGCCGCGGTCCACCTCCGCGACCAGCACGGCCTCAGACCGCCCGCCGCGCTCGTAGTTGCCGACGCGCGCGCCCGACAATTCCGGCACCGTCTGCCGGCCGGTTCCCGCTGCCGCCCGAGCCACTTCTATGGTGACGTGCAGCAGGATCGATCTGCCGTCGCGCAGTACCCGCAACTCGGCCGCATCCCCCGCCGGAATGAGCCCGAGCTGATTGCGCAGATCGCCGGAGCCTCGCACCGGGCGACCGTTCACGGCCGTGACGACGTCGGTGCGTCGCAGGCCTGCCCGCTCGGCGGGTGCGTCCTTCACGACATCGACGATGACCGCACCCTCGTTCGCGGGCACGCCCAGCGCCTTGGCCATGTCGGGGGTCACATCCTGCGCGGTGGCGCCGAACCTGCCGCGACGCATCTCGCCGAAACGCGCGAGTTGCGCGATAACCTTCTGCGCCATGTTGCTCGGCACCGCGAAGCCGATGCCGACGTTGCCGCCTGCGGGCCCGATGATGGCGGTGTTGATCCCGATCAGTTCACCCTTCAGGTTGATGAGGGCGCCACCGGAATTTCCCGGATTGATCGACGCGTCGGTCTGGATGAAATCCTCATAGCCTTCGGTATTGATGCCGAAGCGCCCCAGCGCGCTTACGATGCCCGAAGTGACGGTCTGACCGATCCCGAAGGGATTGCCGATGGCGAGCACGAAATCGCCGACGCTCATCTCATCCGAGTCGCCGAACTTCAGCGAGCTCAGGTTCTGCGGATCGATCTGCAGCAGCGCAATGTCGGTGCCGGCGTCCGATCCGATGATCCGGGCCTGGAACTGACGTCGATCCTTGGTCGTGACCATCACCTCGCGCGCATCCTTGATCACGTGATGATTGGTGATGACGTAGCCCTTGGCGGCATCGATGATCACGCCCGACCCGGCGCTCACCTGGGGGCGCCCCGATTCGGGCGCACCGAAGAAGCGGCGGAAGAACGGGTCGCGCATCATCGGGTTGTCGCTTTCGGAACTTGCCGCCAGCACCGCGATGTTGACGACCGCCGGGGTAACCTGCTGCAGCAGCGGAGCAAGTGTCGGAATCTGCCCGTCGGCCGCCACGGGCGGAATCCCCGCAAGAGCGATGCCGGCGCCCAGCGCAAGGAGACCGGTCGCGAGCGATCGGTGGATCGCTCTCATCGTTTTCCGGTGGCGAAACATGGCAGCAAGTTGATTCTTCACGTTCCTACGCCGTGACCAGCGTCGGCCAGATCTCGTAACCGAGGAGGGTCGTCGGCTCCAGCAGCACCAGCGTCTGAGCCGCGAGCTCTTTCGCGGTGGGTGTGTCCCGCGCACGCAGGTAGCGGTGCATTGCCGCGATCGGATCATCGCCGGGCATCGCGGCGATGCTGCGACCGCGAACATCGATGACGCGCCCCTTGAAGGCGTCCGACAGACCGGGATCGCGCCCGAAACGCGATGGACCGAAGTCCTCGCGCGCCCTTCTATGCGGCGGGAACGGCGCATCGGGATGCAACGCATAGAAGTTCCACACCTCGAAGGCCTCGAATCCGGAGGTGCCGCTCAGGGAGTGCGACGCCGCGTCGCCCGCCAGTGCGACGCACAGCAGACGCTTGGCGTAGAGCAGCGCCCAGGCGACGTTCAACCGGAAGAAGTCCTCGCGTTCGTGGCGCGCGATCGTCGCGATGCGCTTCAGGTCGCGCCGGGTGATCGGCTCGATGCAGCGCGCGCCCATCGCCTGACCGGTGCGCTTACGCGTGGGCCGCGGCCCGCACCGACGATCCACGCGCCTCATGGAAGAAATCGCGCACCGCCTGGGCGAACGCGACGATGTCGTCGCGATTCACGTCGAGGTGCGTGACGAGCCGGATCGTGGGCGCGGCGGAGATGATCATGCCGCGCTTCGCAAGATGGTCACGCAGCGGGGCGGCCAGGTCAGGGGCAACGCTCATGAACACCATGTTCGTCTGGACCAGACCCGGATCGATCTTCACACCGTCGACGCCGATCAGGGCGTCCGCGAGCGCCCGGGCATTGGCGTGATCATCCGCGAGTCGGGCGACGTTGTTCTGCAGCGCGTAGAGCCCTGCCGCAGCCATGAGCCCCGCCTGGCGCATCCCCCCGCCCAGCACCTTGCGCCACCGCCGCGCGCGGTCGATGGCCGCCCTGGAACCCACCAGTACCGACCCCACCGGCGCGCCGAGCCCCTTGGACAGGCACACCGAAACCGTGTCGAAATGGCCGGCGATCTGACTCGGATCGATCCCCAGTTTCACCACGGCGTTGAACAGGCGCGCGCCGTCCAGGTGCATGCCCAGGCCGCGAGAACGGGCGAGCGCTTCCGCCGCCGCCATATAGGCCATGGGAATGACCTTGCCGCCGAGGGTGTTCTCCAGTGCAAGCAGGCGAGTCCGGGCAAAGTGTGAATCGTCGGGCTTGATCGCCGCCGCGACCTTGCCGAGATCGAGCGTACCGTCCGGTTCGTTCTCGATCGGCTGCGGCTGGATGCTGCCGAGGACCGCGGCGCCTCCGCCTTCGTACTTGTAGGTATGCGCCTGCTGGCCGACGATGTATTCATCACCGCGCTCACAGTGCGCCATGAGGCCGATCAGATTGCTCTGGGTACCGGTGGCGACATAGATGGCCGCCTCCTTCCCGAGCATCTCCGCAAGCAGAGCCTCCAGTCGATTGACGGTCGGATCCTCGCCGTAGACGTCGTCGCCGACATCGGCCGCGGCCATCGCGGCACGCATGCCCTCCGAGGGCTTGGTCACGGTGTCGCTTCTCAGGTCGATGATCTTCATAGCGTGCTCTCCAGGCCGGGGCGGCCGCATCAACCGCGGTTGAACTTCTCCGCGACGACGCGCAGGCCGCGATGTTCGCGGATCAGGGATACCATGCGCGCCTCGCGTTCGTCGATGTCCAGCGCGTAGCGAAGCACGGCTTCGGCGTGCTCCTGGGGAACGACGACCATCCCGTCATCGTCACCGACGACGATATCGCCCGGCCGCACCAGCACGCCGGCGCAGGTCACGGGGATCTGTCGACCCACGCTCAGGTGGCGCCCGACGCACGCCGCGGGGTTCACCGCACGCGCGAACACCGGCAGTCCGATGTCGCGCAACTCGGCGACGTCGCGGACCGCGCCGTCGCAGACCAGACCGGCCATGCCGCGGGCATGGGCAGCCACCGCCATGAGTCCCCCGAGCCCCGCGGCATCGAGGCCGTCCTCGAGAACGATCACGCCGACTTCGCCGGGCAGCGACTCGTCGATCATGCCGATCGAATCCTGCAGCGCCGCCTCGCGCGTGGCGACATCGCGCGCCGCGGGTCTGAGCAGAGCCGTCGCGGCGCGACCCACCAGGAAGCCGGAGACGATCTGCCGCATGCCGCCGTTCATCGCACCACGGATTCCGACAACGGCGTCGATTGCATCGGACAGCGACGCGGTGCTCGTCGCCAGGAATTGCTCGAGCAGAGGATCGTTCAGGGCACGATTCGAAGACACGTTCACGCATCCGGAGAAAACCAAGGCCTGCATTGTAAACGGCCGCGCCGCAGTAGATCCCGACGATCGATTTCGGACCGCGGATCGGCTCACGCCTATAATCAAGGCCAGTCCGAATCGGCCGCCGAGGCGATCGGTCGTTGCGAGCATCGAGGAGACCGCGTCATGCCCTGCCGTAAGCAAACATCGCTTCCATCCGTCCTGTTCGCTGCCGCATTGGTGACAGCGGGAGGCGCCCACGCGCAAACGGATCGCGAAGGCTACAGCCAGTACGGCGCAGCCCACGTCATTCGTGACGGCTTCGGCGGATGTGTGCGCACGGGGCTGTGGTCCAGCGACAAGACGATTCCGGAATGCGGGGCGACATTGAAAAAGGCGCCCCGACCTGCCGCAGCGGAGGCGCGCGTGCCGCCGCCGCCTCCAGCGCCGCAGGAACCCGCCACGCCACCGCCGCCGATCGAGCCCGCGCAGGTGAAACCCCTGGCCGAGCCGTCAGCGCCCGAGCGTTCGCCGGTCCCCGTGGCGGTGCCGCCGGCACCGGCTGCAGCGCCTGAAATCACGAGCTTCGGCGCGGAAATGCTGTTCGATCTCAACAAGGCCGACATCAGGCCGCGTGGAAAAGCCAAGCTGGACGAACTGGCGGTCAGGATCCGCAGCAAGCCGGTCCGGAACATCGAGGTCAACGGACACAGCGATCGCTCCGGTCCGGCAAAGCTCAACCAGCGACTGTCGCTGAAACGCGCGCTCGCGGTGAAGCAGTACCTGGTGTCGAAAGGCATTCCCGGCGCGTCGATCACGGCGACGGGCAAGGGCTCCTCCATACCGGTTACCACGCCAGGCGAGTGCGACGGTGTGCGCAGGCGGCAACTTGCGGCGTGCCTGCAGCCGGACCGACGGGTGGAAGTCTCGGTCGAACGTTGAGCCCGCGAGGGCTTCAGCGCGCCTGCGTTCAGCGCATCGTTTCGAAGAAGTTGCGCTGCAGGTAGCGCCACCAGATCCAGACGACCTTGCGCTTGCCGACGTCGACCTCTCCCGTGCCTTCCGCCCCCGGCTGGACCTGCTCGCTCATGTCCTGCAGGTGGGCCTCCACGCGGACCATGTTGCGTCCGCTCCTCAGCACGGCGATGCCGGTGAGGCGTTTCACCGTGAACGGCAACTCGGTTGACTCACCCGCGATGACCAGCGTTCCGGCCTGCCCTTCGCGCATCAGGGTGAGATCGCGCTCGTCCACCCACAGGACCAGCCGGTAGCTGTCGACCGGCGCGATTTCCACCAGCGATTGCCCGGCCGCGACGCGCGAGTCGGCGGCATCGAGACCCGCGCCGCCCACCACCACTCCGTCGGTCGGGCTCAGGACCCGCGCGCGGGCCAGTTGCTCTTCCGTGGTGCGCAGGCGCGCCTCGACCTCCTTCAGCTTTGCGTCCAGCGCCTCGGTGGGCGGGCGATCACGGATCTCGCGCGCCTCGCGCGTAACGGTCGCAAGCTGGGTGCGTTCCGCTTCGAGCCGGGTGCGCGCCTGCAGGAGATCCTTGTCGTCCATGCGGGCAAGCATCTGGCCGCGCGTCACGACGTCGCCACGATGCACGAATACCTGCCCCAGAGTACCGCCGAAAGGCGCCGCCAGCACCTTGGGCTGCGCACCTTCGATGACGCCATCCACCGGCACGCCAAAGCGCCCCGTCGCCCCGAGCATCACGAGCGCACCGGCGAGCAATGCAACCAGCAGGAGCTTCGACTTCATGCGCACCGGACCGAACAGCGCGACGAACGCGCGGCGCTCGCGCGTCACGGGGGTCGGTCGGGCCAGGGGCTTCGCCTCGATGAGCGGCGCAGCCTGGAGGGCGATTGTTTCGAGACTCGCCACTTCTTCGTCATCGAACCCGGCACCCTGGACCCGCTCGACGACGATCGCACCCGCTGCAGTTTCCGGCCCCGGGAGCGGCATGGCGCAGACATGGGCCGCCACCGCCAGCAACTCGATTGCCGCAGGGCTCTGTTCCGGCGGCTGATCGCCCTGGATGTCGTGGCGCTCCACGCGCAATGCGTGGCCGACATCGAGGACGCTCTGCAGCACCGGCAATCGATCGACGGCAGCGGCGCGTTCCGGCGCGTCCGCTCCGGGATCGCCGCCTGCGGATTGTTCGTCCGCGTACCATCGCGCGGCGACGGTCATCCGTCCGCGCCGGAGCACCCCCACAGTCACCTCGGAAGCGCCGAAGGTTGCGCCGACTCCGGCCGCAAGCGCCATCGATGCCGAAGCGGCGTCGCGCTCCCGCGCAACGTTCTCGGCGAGGCGCGCGGCCAATTCCAGCCGCTCGTTCCGGGCAACCGCCTTGTGCTCTGCTGCGGCAGCGCGCGCGGCGGCGAGCCAGCCGACGCCCCAGTGCAAGGTGTCGAGGGCCGACTGGAGTTCGGCCGCGGACAATGGCGCGACCTCGGCAGCAGCAACCCACCCTTCGCTGCCCGGCACCGGGCAAACCAGGTGGAAGCCCCGCAGCGCAGAGCGCACCAGCGCAACTCCCTGTCCAAGCCCTTCGCGGGCACTTTCAGGCAGGTCGCGCGGGAGGGTCTGGGTCACAGGCCACGCCGCCACCAGTTCGAGGACCGGACCTACCGCGCGAAAAACGGCACACGCGCGCGCACCGGGGAGTCGGTGCGCCTGCAGGAGCGTCCACGGCTCGGCGGCAGCCTCGCCGGAATTCGCCAAAGAAAAAGCCGCCCACAAGGCGGCTTCTTCGTCCTGGTCGGCGGCGATGGATCCCAGCGCGTGTCCGGACTCGGTCTGCGCCCGGGTCATCGTCGCCCACCGCCCCGCAATATCACTTCAACTCGCCGTAGCGATTCTCGTACTCGGCCATCAGCTTCTGCAGCAGATCGGACAGCCGCTTGGCCGCGAAAGGACTCAGGATGATGCGGTGATCGAGTTCGATCTCGACTTCACCGGCCATGCGATCCCAGTTCTGATTGACGCCAAAATTCAGCACGACTTCTTCACGCGTACTGGTCGCATTGCAGAAGTTTGCGTAGGTGCTCTTGAGGCTATGAGTATCCCAGCGCACTTTCGGCGCCTGCTGCGGCTCGGCGGGTTTCGTGCCTTCTTCGGCGGGCGACTTGGCCATCTCGATTCTCCTTCGGTCGGTTCTTGTTGGTTCAGTACTTTTCAACGGCGCGGCCACGGCTCGGCCGCGTCAATTGACGCTGTCGGCACGGCGGAAACAACCGGGGCAGCAGCGCGTCAGGATACCCCGTGAGCAGTGCGCTGGATACGGCGCTGTCGAGCAACACCGACGCCGGCCAGTCCGAGCGCAAGCAGGCCATATGTGGTCGGTTCCGGAACGGCGGCGGTGACGGTCACGCCGAACGTGCCCTCCGTCGTGTCGATCGTCTGTCCGTAAGGTGTCACGCCAAAGCCGACCATCAGATCGCCGGGCGGGGTCTCTGCACCTACCTTCAGCTTGAAGCGGAGCAATTCGCCCGACGAGCCGGACAGCCCGGTGAAATCGGCGACGAGACAGCCGATGAAGAACACGCTGTCGCTGCCACAAGTGCCGGTATTGGCCGATACGAACACCGAGCCGGGAGACTGGAGCAGTGTGCCAGCCGTCACCGATTCGGCCGAAAGGAAGGGAAACGGGGGAGCAGCGGGATTGTTCGCCTCGTAGCCCGTGGCCGAAGACAGCTTCACTGTCAGGAACTGCCAGAAGTCAGGGTCATCGACACCGGAGACGGACAGTACGAATTCGATGCGAGCGCCGCCCGCGGGGCTACCGCCGGGATTCGGCGTCACCTCGAAAGTCGGGACGGCATACGCCATCGGGGCCAGCGCGAACCACGCGGCAACCGCGGTTGTCCCCAGTGAACTGCGGAGCATGCGTGACATGGCTAGTGTTGTGAGTTAGAAGTTCATTGAACTATAGGTAAGCATTGAAGTCAGTCGTGTAGTGTTCATACCCGACGAGGCGACGATGGCAGGAAGACCAAAGGCGGAACTGGTGTTGAGCCAGGCGGAGCGGGAGCAACTT
>JBBQHP010000034.1:0-52174 GCA_038324085.1 Burkholderiales bacterium | reverse complement strand
GGGTGCGCCGTGCTGATTTCTTCACCATCGGATTCTCCTCGCCAAGCCTTCCTCGGCCCAGCATCATGCCCGGAGTTTCTACCTATGGCTCTGTTCAGATTTGCGAGGCCACTTCTCTGAAGTCAAACGTTGGGTCGCTTGAATCAAGGAGGTTAAATGACGGCCTTGAACGTTAACGGAACCTCACTCGAATATTCAGAGAACGGAGAAGGCGAACCGCTTGTGCTCGTTCATGGGTCAGCCAGCGACTATCGCACGTGGCAACTCCAGCGGGAGGCCTTCGCCAAGCACTTTCGCGTAATCACGTATAGCCGTCGTTATCACTGGCCGAATGAGAAGATTCCTGACGGCGTCGATTATTCGATGATCGAACACGTCGACGACCTGGAGGCTGTACTCACATCATTGGACTGCTCTCCCGCGCACCTCGTCGGCCATTCCTACGGAGCATTTCTGTGCTTGTTGCTCGCCATGAGGTCGCCGAAGCTTGTACGAAGCCTGGTCTTGACCGAGCCGCCGGTTATTACCCTCTTTGTGAGTGACCCCCCAAAGCCAACAGAACTCCTAAAATTGCTGGTAACTCGGCGACGCGTTGCTGTTGCCATAATAAAGTTCGGCGCCACGGGAATCGCTCCCGCTACGAAGGCCGCGAAGCAACACGACATGGAAGCCGCAATGCGCATCTTCGGTACAACTATTCTGGGACGAGATTTTTATAAACGTCTGTCCGACGAAAGGCTGGAACAAGTGCGCGCTAATGCCATCAGAGCCGAGTTTCTCGGTCCAGGGTTTGCGCCTCTGGATTCGGGTGGATTAAGGAGCCTGACAATTCCCACGTTGTTGCTCACAAGCCAACATAGCGCTGTCTTGTTCAGACTTCTGGCAGACCGTCTAGGGGAACTCCTCCCATGTGCCGAGCAGATCCAAATCCCAGCAACTTCACACATTGTCCATGAAGATGACGCATCGGCCTATAACAAAGCGGTAATGTCATTCTTGTCGAACCAGCGGAAATCAGCGGCTCAACGCGAGCGTTAGCCGTCTGAAACTCCATGAAACCACCGCCCAGCACACTCGAGGAATACGTACGCGGCCGCGAAATTCCGCGTGAGCCTGGGGTGCCTCAGCTCTCTACGGAAGACCTGGCGAAAGTGGAACGCGCCGTCTTCATTTCTCGCCCGGCGATTCCTTCTGATCTATTGTTCGTCTTTGGCTCATCAGAGGGTCGCTGGGAACTCGTAGCATCCCTGTTCGAGCGCGGGGTCGCCCCGCTGATCCTCGTCACGGGTCGCGCTGGCGAAGACTTCTACGCTACAGGTAAACCACAGTCGCATCGAATCCGCGATGCTCTCGTCGCTCTGGGCGTACCAGAACAAGCAATCCTCACCGAAGACGAATCTGACAACACTCTGGAGAACGTGCGTCACGGCAAAGCGCTACTTGTCCGCCAGAACAAGTGCATCACTTCCATCGTCTTTGTTTGCAAGTCTCATCATGCAGGTCGTGCCTGGCGAACACTGACGCTCGCCTTTCCGCAAGTGACATTGTCGTGCTCGACGTACGACGCCACATATTCGGGCATAACTGTAAGTCGTCAAGGTTGGGCAATGCACGAGGTCTCTCGTGGCCGCGTCTATGGCGAGTTCAAACGCATTCAAGTCTATTCCGAGCGAGGCGACATTGCGAAACACGCGCTCACCCACGCAGACGGCCTAACCCTTCCTATATGGACTCCCCCCATCGTAGAAGAGACTGACCGATAGATTTGGCATTTTGGGCAATGCCTGCAGTCGTATATCCGGCATCTGAGGTGGGCTCGTTGTGGCCCGTGCCGACATGGAATCTGCGTCACTGAAGCGCCAATCGTTGCAAGCGGCAGGCGTGGCGCTGCCGGAAGGGTTATCGGCGTCATTCGGTGTGGGGGCGACCCTGGGTGCCATGATGGGCGATCGTGTCTCTTGTGCAAGCGGCGGTGGGATTCGTGGGGTTCGTGTCGTTCGCAACGGCGATGGTCGTCTTGTGGGTTCAGCCCGCGACCGCAAAGGCCGTGCGCTCCAGCTTCCTGTTCGGGCGAAACACCGCGCCGTAGGGCTCGCCGTTGCGCAGTGTGGCGTAGCAGATGCGCGCGATCTTGTTGGCGAGCGCACAGGCGGCCTTGTTGTGATTGCTGCGCCCCTGAACGGCGAGTGCCCAGCCCCTGAGGGTATCGAGCTCTTTGCCTGCTGTGGCCGCCACCTTCGTCGCCCGCACCGCCGAGCGCGTGCCGTGGGTCAGCAGCATGCGCAGGTAGACATCCCCGCGCTTGGAGATTCGCCCCAGATGTCGCGTGCCGCCCGAGGAGGACGCCTTCGGCGTCAACCCGAACATCGACCGCGACGCCGGTAGTAGCATTCATCTCGGACTCATCCCGGTTGATCGCTGACACACCCCACCCGACATGAGGCCAGCTGGCACGATGATGCCGAGAAAGCGCAGTGAGGGGTCCATCCCATCAGTCAAGCGGAACGGCCTGCGGCCAGCCTCTGAAGTAAATCTATAGGCGCCGAATGACACAGGCCGAATCGACCATGTCAAATCGCTCGCCGCTCGCTCTCGGCGTGTCGTTCACCATCGCGCTATTCGCTGTAGGCATTCCTTACTGGCAGATTCCGTACGCCCAAGTCGGATTGCCCAACTCGATTTGCAACCTTGGCCTCTTGATCACGCTGGTCGCGCCGATCTGGCTACGCGGTATCGTACGGATCTCGTTTCTCAAAGCGGTTATGGTCGTGGGCTTGGCCGCTCCGACGGCCGTTATTCTCCGGATCATTGTGGAAACCTCGAGGGACCCTACTTCACACAATTTGTGGCCCTTGGAGGTGATACTGACGGCCGGCGTCAGTCTCGCGGTTGCGTTGGCCGGCGCTGTGCTGGGTTGCGGTCTGCGCGTCCTACTCAGCCGGAGTGCCACGTGAATGCGGCGACTAACCAACGGTTGCAGCACGACCGCGCTCATGCGCCGCCGCCGAATCGGAGCGATAGGCCTGACATCCGATACCGAAATCGATACCGGAAAACCGAGCGATGACGAAATACCTTATCTCCTTCCCCGGTTCGGCGATGGACGTCCCCCACTCGGACATGGCTGCCGTCAGCGGAGCGGCGCGCGCGGTCATACGCGATGCGAAGGAAGCCGGTGTCTACGTGTTCGGTGGTGGCATCAACGACGACGTCGCGCCGCTGATGGTCGCCGCCAACGGGACCGTCACGAACGAGACCTACCCGCAGACCAAGGAGTTCGACGGCGGCTTCTGTGTCCTGGAACTCCCGTCGCGCGAAGCCGCCATCCAGTGGGCGGCGAAGATCGCCCGGGCCTGCCGCTGCTCGCAGGAACTTCGCGAGTTCCAGTTCGACCCCGAGAGCTGACCGGCGAGGTCATGGCCCGATGCGACCGAGAAAGTCCTTGCGCATCTACTTGGTTCATATCCACGAACTTCGGACGGGCAGTTCCACCTCGCAGCAGAAATGTCTACTTCAGTAATGCCTACTTCAGTAATGTCTACTTGACGGGGGAGGTTACGAAGGCATTTGAAACAATCAAAGGCGTGATCCACGGCCGCCTCCGGTAACGCGCACCGGAGGCTCCGGGCGGCGATGATGGTGAGCTCGCGCCCTCCGCTCTTTGGTACCCTAGCCTCCATGAATCCTCTCCCCCCGACCGCTCGCCTCCTCTCGGGCCGCAACGCGTTCCTGAGTCTGCTTGCCGATGAAGGCATCGAATACCTGTTCGGCAACCCCGGCACTACAGAACTCGCGATCATGGACGCGATGTCGCAGCAGTCGGAAATAAGCTATGTTCTGGGCTTGCAGGAATCGATCGTCGTCGCCATGGCCGATGGCTACGCGCGCGCATCGAATCGCCTGTCGGCGTGCAACGTGCACGTCGCGCCGGGCCTGGGCAATGCGATGGGCGCGCTGTACAGCGCCAAGTTCTTCGGGTCGCCGCTGATCGTCACCGCGGGCCAGCAGGAGCAGGGGCACGGCCTGATGGAGCCCATGCTCTACGCGCCGCTGGTGCCGATCGCGCAGCCGCTGGTGAAGTGGGCCGTCGAAGTCACACGCCTCCAGGACCTGCCGCGCATCGTGCGCCGTGCTGCCAAGATCGCCCTGTCGCCCCCTACCGGCCCGGTGTTCATCAGCCTGCCGGGCGACATTCTCGACGCGCAGGCGCCGCTCGATCTGGGCGCATCCACCCGCGTGGAGATCGACACCCGGCCCTCCGACGTGGTGCTCGAAAGACTTGCCGATCGCCTGCTCGCGGCGCGTCACCCGGTGCTGATTGCCGGCCACGAACTGGCGACGCGCGACGCGCTGAGCGAGGCGGCTGAACTGGCAGAAGTGCTGGGCGCGCCGGTTTATCAGCAAACGGTTGCGTACGGTGCGCACTTCGCGTCCGAGCACCCGGCTTTCATAGGCGCGCTCACCCGCACCCAGTCGGTCGTGCGCGCGACGCTCGCATCCCACGATCTGGCGGTGGACTTGGGCGGGGACATGCTGCGCATGTCGGTCTACAGTGCGCTCGACGCGCTGCCCGAGGGCATGCCCGTCGTCCACATATCCGAGCGCGACGCGGAGTTGGGCAAGAACTACGCGACCGAGATCGCCATCCACGCCAGCGTGAAGACCACGCTGCGCGCGCTGATTCCGCTGCTGCGCCGGAAAATGGACGCGGCCGCGGTCGAGGCGGCGAAGCACCGTCTGGCCGAGGCAGCGAAGAACAACTGGACGGCGAAGCGCGCCAGGCTCGTCGCAGACATGGCCGCGCGCGCCGACGTGCGCCCCATCGATCCACGCTACCTGATGATGCAGATCTCCGACGCACTCCCCGAAGACGCGGTGGTCGTCGAAGAAGGATTGACTTCGACCTCTTCCTTGCAGAGCTTCCTGCGATTGCGTGACGCGCAGAGCTTTCACGGCCTGGCCTCGGGCGGAATCGGCTTCGCGATGGCGGGCGCCATCGGCGTCAGCCTCGCGCTGCCACGGCGCCCGATCTACGCGGTCATCGGAGACGGGAGTGCCATGTACACGATTCAGGCGCTCTGGACAGCCGCGCACTACAGGCTGCCGATCACCTACGTCATCTGCAACAACCAGAGCTATCGCATCCTCAAGGAACGCCTGGTGTCCATGCGCAGCACGGACAACTTCATCGGCATGGACTTGCGCGACCCTGCGATCGACTTCGTCGGGCTCGCCACGTCCATGGGCGTGCCCGCAGTGCGCGTCGACCGGCCGGCCGATTTGATGCCGGCGTTGCGGCAACCCTCGCCCGGCGGGCCCCGGCTCATCGAAGTTCGGGTGGCGGACGGATTCGGGAACTGAAGCGCTGCACGCTCGCCCTTCGGTCGGCGCCGAACCTCGATTGGCGCTGCCGGGAAGCTTCGCTGTGCGGAAGTCGACGTGGCATCACTTTACGAGAACGCGCTCTTCGACCGCCTCGCCCGCACGCCCACCGTCCTGGGCAACCCGACGGTGATCGCGGGCGTCGGCGTGACACACCTGCGCTATCCGGTACACAAGGGGTAGTCGCGCCCGCGACCTTTCCCGGCCGACGTGGGCTGCGTCTCGATCAGACCCTCGAGTGCGCACGCAGGGTCAGGCTCGACTTCTGCCCGCCCGTGCCGAGCGCGCCGCGTTGCTCTGAACTCGGTGCGGAACATGAGGCGGCACGTGCCCACGGGCACGTGCCGCTTTGCATGGAGGCGCGCTTGCTGCAGGGGCGCGGAAGCCGCACTATCCGTCCATCGAACGCTGCGCTACGCACGGAGGAACGCATGCTCGAATCGATCGGAAGCATTGGCGATGTCACCCATGCCATCCAGTTGGCCCTGGCACCCGTGTTCATGCTCACGGGCATTGCGGGCCTTCTGAATGTCATGACCGGGCGCCTCGCCCGCATCGTGGATCGAGGCCGTTACGTGTCGGAGAGAGACGTTGCGTTAGACCAACCCGCTCGCACCGCATTGCGCGACGAACTCGTCAACCTGGAGCATCGTCGGCGGCTCACCGGGCGGGCGATCAATGGGTGCACCTGGGCGGCATTGCTTACGTGCCTGGTGGTCGCGACCCTGTTTGCCGAAGCACTGGTCGCCGTGCCCGTGAGGTGGCTCGCCGGATTGTTGTTCATCGGCGCGATGGCGGGTCTGATCATCGGACTTGGCTCGTTTCTGCGAGAGGTCCATCTTTCGCACCAGACGGTGACGATCCCGATCGCCATGCGCAAGGTCTAGGGTTTCGTCGCAGCGCGTCCGCGCAGCAAGTAAGCGCGTTGGAACCCTCGTCGCCTCTGCTCCGCGCCTGCGAACGAAATTTCCGACCCCGATGAACTTCGTGTCCGCAACGACAGCGCCTACCCCGTCGCGGCGGCCGACGTACCGGCGCCGCCCGCGCCATCCTTCGCACGCTGGTCTCGAGACATTCCCACGGGGTATGCATTGCGGCAATCGAGGTGATAAACAGGTGTTCGCTTCGCCCGCTTGCCGACGAGGCGGTCGCCCCGACTAGCCTCGGAGCATCGCGGTATACTTTTCCGCTCATCGTGAATCTCGAAGGAAACCGCCATGCGCCGATTCGAGAACTTCCGTCCCGCCGGCGTCATTCCGGCGACCCTTCTCGCGCTCAACGACGACCTGAGCATCGACGAGCGCCAGACCCGCCGGCACCTGCGCGAGTGCGCGCTGATCGATGGCGTGTCGGCCGTCACGGTCAACGGCCATGCTTCGGAAGTGCAGTCCTGCTCGTTCGACGAGCAGCAGCAGTTGCTGGCCGCGTCCCTCGCGGAAGTCGGCGACCGGGTGCCGCTGATCAGCGGCGTGTATGCGGATGGCAGTCTCGAAGCCGCTCGCCTCGCGGCCATGGCGGCGAAGGAAGGCGCTTCCGCCCTGCTCGTGTTTCCGCCCAACACCCTGGCCATGGGCGGGCAGCTCCGACCGGAAATGGCGCTTGCGCACTTCCGGCGCATCGCGGACGCGACCGACCTGCCGATCATCGTATTCCAGTACCCGCTGGGGGGCGGCCTGGGCTACCCGTTCGAAACGTTGCTTCAGCTCTTCGACAAGGTGCCCACGATCCAGGCCATCAAGGACTGGTCGAATGATGCGATGCTGCACGAGAAGCACATTCGCACCTTCCAGAGCCTGCCGCGCCCGGTGAACGTCCTGACGACGCATTCCTCCTGGCTGATGGCGTCGCTCAGTCTCGGTCCCAACGGTCTGCTGTCGGGCGCAGGCAGCGTCATCGCCGATCTCCAGGTGGCCCTCTTCCGCGCAGTGAAATCCGGCGACCTGAAGGCGGCCCAGGCCGTCAACGATCGCATCGTGCCGTTGTCCCAGGTCTTTTACGCGCCGCCCTTCCTCGACATGCACAACCGCATGAAAGAGGCACTCGTATTGCTCGGCCGCCTGGACAAGGCCGTGGTTCGACCGCCACTCGTCAAGATCACGGACGCCGAGATCGCACGCATCGGCCAGGCGCTGCGCGAGGCCGGGATCGCGCGCGAAGGTGCGCTGAAGCTGGCTGCGTGACGCCGCGGGGGCACCGGATCGGACCGGGATTCCTTGCGTTCCGCGCCCGCAGTATTCTGTGGGCATGCGCCACTTTGCCTTGCTGATGCTCGACTACGGGTCCGCCGCTGTCCGGGTTCGCGGGACTCCCGGCACTGAATGCACGTCTGCGGCGGAAGCCCGAGGGAGCGCAGCCTTCCCTCTCCCGTCGGTCGTCGTCAGCGAGACGGGCGTCGCGATGCGGTCGAAGGTCAACGGTCGCCGATCGTGGAGATTCCAAAGGATGGGGCAGCCAGCATGAATACCGAACTCCGCTCGCTCGCAGGCGGATGCGCCTGCCGCTTCGTGCGCTACCGCATGTCGCCGGATCCGCTGATCGTGCATTGCTGCCACTGCCGCTGGTGCCAGCGCGAGACCGGAACGTCGTTCGCATTGAACGCCGTCATCGAATCCGATCGCGTCGAGCTGCTCGAGGGCGAAGTCGACATCGTCGATACGCCATCGAACAGCGGCAACGGCCAGCGGATTGCCCGCTGCCCGAAGTGTCGCGTCGCCGTGTGGAGCCATTACGCCCGTGCCGGCGAGGCGGTTCGCTTCGTGCGCGTCGGTACCCTCGACTCGCCCGACCGGTTGCCCCCGGATGTCCACATCTACACGGGGTCGAAGCAGCCCTGGGTGATCCTGCCGCCGGGGGTTCCGGCGATGCCGGCGTTCTACAAGGCGGCCGACCTGTGGCCGAAGCAGAGCCTGGAACGGTGGGCGGCGCTGGGCTCCCGAGTGCCGCAACAACCCTCGCGGCCCGAGGGCCGATGAGACAGTCCGACTCTCCCGAGGATCCGTGCGCGGAGGCAGGGACGTGACCGATACCGGTCATCGCGGGCCCCTGCGCTCGCACCCGACGGCGTGACGATCCAGGTTCGCAGAGCGCTCAACGCCACCGATGCAGCCGCGATGCTCGCGATCATCAATGCCGCTGCGCAGGCGTATCGCGGCGTGATTCCGGCGGATCGGTGGCACGAGCCCTACATGTCGGCGGACGAACTGGCCGGCGAGATCGAACACGGCGTCGATTTCTGGGCAGCGGAGGAAGACGCACGCCTGATGGCGATCATGGGCGTCCAGGACAAGCGCGAAGTGGTGCTTGTGCGCCATGCATATGTCCTGCCGGGCGCGCAACGCAAGGGCGTCGGGACGATACTGTTGCGCCACGTGCAGCGCCTCGCAGACAAACCCGTATTGATCGGCACCTGGGCGGACGCTTCGTGGGCCATCGCGTTCTATCAGCGCAACGGTTTCACCCTCGTCCCCGACGCCCACAAGGACGTCCTGCTTCGCCGATACTGGTCGATCCCCGAAAGACAGATCGAAACCTCGGTCGTCCTGGCCGATGGACGGTGGATGCCCACCCAGCGGTCCGCGCCGCCGGGCGGTTGATCGCCCGTCAGCGCGCAACACCACATGCCCCCTCACCTTCGCATCGCCAGGCCCGTCAGCAACCTCGCGCGCGCCACCGACATGTACTGTCGCGGACTCGGTCTGTGCATCGTCGGCCGGTTCGAGGACCACGCAGGGTTCGACGGCGTCATGCTCGGTTTCGCCGGCGCCGGCTATCACTTCGAGTTCACCCGGTACCGTCACCACCCGGTCGCGCCTGCCCCGACACCGGAAGACCTCGTCGTTCTGTACCTTGCCGATGAGACCGAGTGGCACGCCGCGTGCGACAGCCTCGCTGGCGCGGGCTTCGACCGA
Organism: Burkholderiales bacterium; assembly: GCA_038324085.1. Lineage (GTDB taxonomy): Bacteria > Pseudomonadota > Gammaproteobacteria > Burkholderiales. Next base: position 42,884 of record JBBQHP010000034.1, on the reverse strand, counting down.
GTCGCGTCATTCAATCCGTACTGGGACGAGGCAGGCCGCACCTTCCAGGATCCGGATGGCTACCGCATTGTCCTGCAGCGGGAGCAGTGGACGAATGTCGAATCGTCCTGAGCCGGCCGCACCGCTCGATGTCGGAGCGCCGCGTTGCGCCCTCGATCACATCGTCGTGGTCGCGCCCGCACTCGACACCGGAGGCGCTTTCGTGCGCGAGATGCTCGGCATCGCGCCGCAGGCGGGCGGAGAGCACGCGCGCCTCGGTACCCACAACCTGCTGCTGCGCCTGGGCGACGCGTTGTATCTCGAGGTCATCGCCATCGATCCTTCCGCGCCGCCTCCGTCACGGCCGCGCTGGTTCGGGCTCGACGGACTGCGGCCCGACGCCGCTCCGGCGCTGGCCGCGTGGGTCGCACGTTCGCCGCATGTCCACGCTTCGGCCGTGGCGTGCCCGGAACCGCTGGGGGACATCGAACCGATGAGTCGCGGCGCGCTCGAGTGGCTCATCACGATTCCGGCCGACGGGTTCGTCCCGCTGGACGGGGTCGGCCCTGCGCTCATCCAGTGGCAAACGGAAACGCACCCCGCCAGCAGATTGCCGGATCACGGTTTGTCGCTGACCAGGCTCGAACTCGGTCACCCCGATCCGGAACGAGTGGGCCGGATGCTGGCGTCGCTGGGCCTGGACCACGGCGGGCTGCTGGTCGTGGCGGCGGCGGCGACGCCCCGACTGACCGCGCGCATCGACACGCCGCAAGGCCCGCGCGTGCTGTCGGCGGGTTGAGCCGGCCGGAACCGAAAGTCCTCGCGCCGGTCATTCGGCAGTTGCACTCACACTCCGGAGGCAGACGATGCAGATCACGTTGACGAGCCTGCTGGTTGAAGTCCAGGCCCACGGCGTCGAGCGGCGCGGTGAGCCTGCGCCGATGGGGCCGATCATCGCAGTGCCGTTCGAAGACACCCGCGGCAATCTCGTCGACCCGGTCCGGGCGACGGACTGACCTTTCGAATTGGACACCTTCATCCCCGCGCCGCCCATCGACGGCACCGGTGCAGCGAGCCGGAACGAGTGCGCATCGCCCTGCAGGATCGGGCAGCGCGCGTGAGCATGCCCGGCGTCGCATCGATGGCGGTCGTCGGGGTCGCGGCCGCCGGCGCGCTGGTGCTGTTCCAGCCGCGACTCGTCGCTTCGCGCTTGTGGCGCGCGACGGTGACGCCGCTGGCGTCGATCATCGGCAGCGGCTTCCTGATTCTCGCACCGATCCTGCTGCGCTCGTTCGGGGCCGCGGCGCCCTACGTGATGGCCGGGATGTGCGCGGTCGCGTATGCGATCGGCGCGGCCATCCGGACGAACATCGGGAAGCTCGGCGACGACCCTGCGCCTGCGGGCCTGGCCGCCGCCCTCGATCGATCGGCGTCCTGGCTGCTGGCGGTCGCCTACGTGATCACGGTCACGTACTACCTGAACCTGTTCGGCGCATTCTCCATGAGCCTGACGGCCTATGACGATGCGGTGCACGGGCGGATGGTGACGAGCGTCGCACTGATCCTGATCGGCGTGCTCGGCTGGACGCGCGGCTTTCGCGGCCTCGAATGGGCGGAGGAACTGGCGGTGGCCACCAAGTTGTCGGTGATCGCCGGCCTGCTTGCGGGCCTCGCCTGCTACGTGGGGGCACTCTATCCCGACCGGCTCGCGCATGCGCTGCCCGGCCACCTAGATCAGGCTTCGATCCGCGTGGCGCTGGGGCTGCTGATCACGGTCCAGGGTTTCGAGACTTCGCGCTACCTGGGCGGTTCGTACAGCGCCGCAGAGCGCATCCGTACCATGCGGCTCGCGCAATGGATTTCGACCTTCATCTACGTGACCTACATTGCTTTGTGCACGTACGCGTTTCCGGTCGAGAGCATCGGTACGCGCGAGACGGCCGTCGTGGAGATGACGCGCGTGGTAAGCCCCGTCCTGCCGCTGCTGCTGGTGGTCGCGGCGCTGTCGGCCCAGTTCAGCGCGGCGGTTGCCGACACCAACGGCTGCGGCGGACTGCTGCGAAGCATGAGCGGCGGTCGCATCAGCACGCGCTTCGCCTACGTCGGTCTCGTGGCAGCCGGCCTGGCGATGACCTGGGCCACCGACATCTATCACATCATCAGCATCGCCTCGCGCGCCTTCGCCTTGTACTATGCCCTGCAATGCGCTCTCGCGGCTGCCTTGCACTTCCGGGAAACCGGCGGCAGGCCCGCTGCCGCAGGGTACGTCCTGCTGGCCGTCGGTTGCCTGCTGGCAGCACTGTTCGGACTGCCGGCCGAATGACGAAGCGGATGATGGGCATCGGCCGGAGGTCGGCGCGCACCCGCGCGGTTCGCGCGCGAATTCGACGGGACGCGCGATGCGAGGGGGGAAGGGGGAATGAGATTCATGGCGCTTCCGAGGTCGCATCGGGCTCTTCCGCCAGGCGCGGGCGCAATTCAATCCTCCCGTCGCGCTCCTGCATCAGATGACCCATCTGCAGGCATGCGAGACGTTTTCACGGGTCGCAGACACACGTGGCCCTTGCCACTGGTTCCGCACCATCCGGAGAGACCTTTGAGTGATTCCACGACACCGTCGGCAGTGATCGCGGCGAACGTTCCGCCAAGGACCCGGCTGTCGAACTACCCGGAGCCGTTCGCGTCCATGATGACCGGTCGCGAGAAGCGCCCGCTAGGCGAGCTCTTCGGGCTCACCAACTTTGGCGTGAATCTCACCCGACTGATGCCGGGGGCCGTGTCCTCGCTGCGCCACGCGCACGCGACCCAGGACGAATTCATCTTCGTCATCTCGGGCGAGCCCACGCTCGTCACGAATGCCGGCGAGACCCCGCTGGCGCCCGGCATGTGCGCCGGGTTCAAGGCGGGGAACGACGACGCCCATCACCTGATCAACAATACCGAAGGCGTGGTGGTCTACCTGGAGATCGGTGACCGCAGCGCGGGTGATTCCGCTTTCTACCCCGACGACGACATCCAGGCGATACGCCGGCAGAACGGGCAGCCGCTGTTCCGGCACAAGGACGGCACACCCTATTGAGGCATTCGCGCGGGACTGCTCAGCGCGTCGCGCCCAGGCAATGTCGATTCGAGGAGGACTCCGATGCGGACTGAAATTCGAGACATTTGTGCGTTGATCGTGATCTTCGGTGCGGCCACCATGGGCAGCGTCGCCGCTCGTGCCGCCGACGACCCGGAGCCGACGAACGATCTGCCGAATCCGTATCGAACCGTCGCGCCGTGGGGAGAATTGCCCGAAGGCCGGACATGGGGCGCGCTCAATGCGGTGGCGATCGACAAGGACGGCGAATCGGTCTGGGTCGCCAATCGCTGCGGAGCGAACCCGGACACGCCGCCGGGCGCTTCGCCGTTCGCGTACGACAGTTGCGCCGGGTCGCAGTTGCCGCCCGTGCTCAAGTTCGATGCGTCCGGGCGCCTGCTGAAGAGCTTCGGTGACGACATGTTGATCCTTCCTCACAAGATCTACGTGGATGCGGACGGCAACGTGTGGGTGGTCGACGAGCGCAGCGCCAACGCGCGGGAACGCGCGAGGATCCCGCCGGAAAAGCCCAAGGGCCACGTGGTGATCAAGTTCAATCCCGAGGGCGAAGTACTGATGATCCTGGGTACGAGCGGGATCGCGGGCAATCCGCCGGACGCGCTGACCGAGCCGACCAGCGTGGTCGTTGCACCCAACGGCGACATCTTCGTTTCAGAAGGTCACTCCGGCCAGTACCCGGGTGCCGGCCCGCTCACGGTCGCGCGCATCTCGAAGTTCGCCAAAGACGGGACGTTCATCAAGTCGTTCGGCCGGTTCGGTTCCGGCCCTGGCGAGTTCAAGACACCGCACGATCTCGCGCTCGACTCGCACGGCCGGTTGTTCGTTGCCGACCGCGGCAACATGCGGCTGCAGATTCTGTCCCAGGACGGCGAGTTCATCGCCGAGTGGAAACAGTTCGGCCGCCCGAGCGGCGTCTACATCCGCGACGGCATGATCTACGTGGCGGACTCCGAATCGAACGGAGCGCCATTCTCGATGCATCCCGGCTGGAAGCGGGGCATACGCATCGGCAACGTGGATGACGGCAAGGTCCGGTACCGGATACCCGACCCGCTCGAGATGCCGGGGACCAGCGCGGCCGAGGGCATCGCGGTGGACGTGCACGGCAACATCTACGGCGGCGAGGTCGGCCCCCGGCAACTGGTCAGGCACAGCAGGTAGGCGCGGGCCGATGCGCAGAACATGCCCCGCACCGTACGGTCCCGGCCGATGAGGAAGCCGCACATGAAGCTTTTTCCGGCGTCGTTGAATATTGCGTGACATCCCCGCCCCGTCTCCGGTTGCTGCGTCGGCGATCGCTGCGTCGCGGCTTTGTCGCGGCCCAGGCTTCGGTCGACCATCGATCCGAAGCGATCGGCTCACGGCCCGCGGCCCACGGATAGCGAGCAGCGCGTGACAGCGAGCATCGCGTTGCTCGATCTGCTGATGCTGCTCGCCGCGGTTCCGGTGGCAGCGTTGGGCGGGACGAGCTTCCTCAAGGGCGTGCTCGGCGTGGCCGAGTGGCTGCGCCTGCCCCGGCTGCTGGTCGCGACGACCCTGGCGGCTTTCGCCACCTCCAGTCCCGAGATGGCGGTATCGAGTCTCGCAGCGCTCTCCGGCAAGCCGGAAATCGGCCTCGGCGACGCGCTCGGCAGCAACGTCGTCAACGTCGGCCTGATCCTCGGCGTCGCCCTGCTGTTCGGCCCCCTGAGGGCGCACTTCCAGGCGTTCAAGCGCGACTTCGCTCTGGCACTCCTGGTGCCCCTGCTCACCCTCGTCCTGGCGCTCGACGGAACGCTCTCGCGCCCGGAAGGCCTGTTGCTGCTCGCCTTGTTCGCGGTCTGGATGGCACTGCTGACCCGGCAGGCGATCGCGCATCGACGGGATGCACCTGTGAACGACGACCGTCCGGTCAGCGTGCTGCGTCCCTGGCTGTACCTGCTCGTCGGATTGGCCACGCTGGTCCTCGCCGGCCGTCTGTTCGTGACGGGCGCCTCCGGCATCGCGACGGCCCTCGGCGTGCACCCGTACGTGATCGGGGCCACCTTGGTGGCCGTAGGCACCTCGCTGCCCGAACTGGTGACGGTGTTGCTGTCGCGCTTGCGCGGTCACGACGATGTCGGGCTCGGCACGCTGCTGGGCAGCAACCTGTTCAACGGTCTCGCCGTGGTCGGCGTCGCGGCCACGATCCATCCCATTCGCGCGCCCGTCGCGGAGGTCGGCGTCGCCATCGCGTTCGGTATAGTGTCGCTGTTGCTGGTCGTGTCGCGCAGCGGCTCGATTTCGCGCCATCGCGGACTGGCTCTGCTGGCGGCCTACGGCGTCTTCGTTTTCATGACGGCGGCGGAAAGCCTGTAGACGGGATGAGCGCCGATCGCGACGAGACCGGCCGGATGCGAAGCACTTCCGCAGCTATGGCATGACGCACCCATCCACGGACTCCGATCTTCCCTGGCACGCGCTCGACGCGGGTGCCGCGATCGAACGCCTCGGGAGCGACGCAACGTCCGGGCTGACGCCGCACGCGGTGGCGCAACGTGCCACCCGCTATGGTCCGAATGCGCTACCCGAGCCCGCCAAACGCCCGGCGGTGCTGTTGTTGCTGCGCCAGTTCAAGAGCCCCTTGATCTACATCCTGTTCGTGGCGGCCGCGCTCGCCGCCAGCATGCGTTACTGGGGCGATGCGGTCGTGGTGCTGGGCGTGGTGCTGGCGAACGCGCTGATCGGCGCGTACCAGGAGGGACGTGCCGAGCGCTCCATGGCCGCGCTGCGCCGTCTCTCGACCTTGCAGGCACGCGTGCTGCGAGACGGCGTCGAGCAGGCTGTGGCGGCACGCGATCTGGTCCCCGGTGACATCCTCCTGCTGGCCGCGGGCGACGCCGTCGGCGCCGACGCACGGTTGGTGGACGCAGAGTCTCTCGCCGTGGCGGAAGCCGCGCTAACCGGCGAATCGGTGCCGGTCAGCAAGACGCAGGCGGCGGTACCGGAAGCCTCGGGCCTCGCCGACCGCCGCAGCATGGTGTTCTCGGGAACCTACATCACCGCCGGCCGCGCGCGCGCCGTGGTCACGGCCACGGGAGCCCACACCGAAGTCGGCGGCATCGCGCGCCTGACCGAAGGCGCGGAAGAACCCCGGACGCCGCTGGAGCTGCGCATCGCCCGGTTCGGCCGGAATCTGGTGATTGCCGCGCTGGCGCTGTTCGTGATCGTGATGGCCTTGGGGCTGGCGCGGGGACTGCCCTTCGCCGACGTGGTGATGGTGGCCATCAGCCAGATGGTGTCGATGGTGCCCGAAGGCTTGCCGGTGGCCATGACCATCGCGCTCGCCGTGGGTATGAAACGCATGGCGGGACGCGGAGCGATCATCCGGCGCCTGTCGGCGGTGGAGACCCTGGGTTCCACCACGGTCATCTGCAGTGATAAGACCGGGACATTGACGCGCAACGAGATGACCGTGAGCGCGCTCTGGCTTCCCGGCGGCCGCGCCATCGACATCGGCGGCGTGGGCTACGCGCCCGAGGGCACGCTGAGCGAAAGCACGCGCCCGGTGGCCCCGGCCGATGCCGGCGTCACGGCGTTGCTCCAGGCCGGCGTGCTGTGCAACGACGCCGAACTGGTGCCTCCGCACGGCGACATCGGCCAGTGGACGGTCCTCGGCGATCCGACCGAAGGCGCGCTGCTCGTCGCCGCCGCCAAGGCCGGCATCGAGCTGAAGGCGCTGCGGGACCAGTGGCCGCGCGAGGGCGAGCTACCGTTCGATTCGGACACCAAGATGATGGCTACGCGCCACGGTCGCGCGCCGCCGGCGCACCGCGGCGATGGAACACTGCCGGCTCGCCCGGACGCGGCCGCGCCGCAATCGGCCGCGGGTCGCGTATTCGTCAAGGGCGCACCGGAGGCGGTGCTGCGCCTGTGCATGGCCGAGGGCGGGACCGCGCTGCGAGCGGCCCGGGATGCATCGGAAGCGATGGCGGGTCGCGCGCTGCGCGTGCTGGCCCTCGCGGTCGTGAACGACGATCCGCTTGATCCTTCCGGCGGATTCGATGCCCTCGCCGGCCGCGCCACGCTGCTCGGACTCGTGGGTCAGCTGGACCCACCGCGCGAAGAGGTCCAGGTGGCGGTGGCGGCCTGCCGCGCTGCAGGGATCCGCCCGATCATGGTCACCGGCGACCACAAGCTCACCGGCCTGGCGATTGCCCGCCGCCTGGGCATCGCCCGCGCCGGGGACCGCGGTGTCGATGGCACCGAGCTGGAGCGCATGAACGACGCCGAGCTGCTGGAAGACCTGGACCGCATCGCAGTGTTCGCGCGCGTGCACCCCGCGCAGAAGCTACGCATCGTCGAGGCGCTGCAAGCGCGCGGCGATGTCGTCGCCATGACCGGCGACGGCGTCAACGACGCCCCGGCGCTGGCTCGTGCCGACGTCGGCGTCGCGATGGGCATCAGCGGTACCGAAGTCGCCAAGAGCGCCGCCAGGATCGTCATCACCGACGACAACTTCGCGACCATCGTCGGCGCGATCGAGCAGGGTCGGATCGTGTACGCCAACCTGAAGAAGGTGATCCTGTTCCTGTTCGTGACTTCGGTCGACGAAGTGCTCGTCCTGCTGCTCGCACTGGCGGGCGGCTTTCCGTTGCCGCTGGCGGCCGTGCAGATCCTGTGGATCAACATCGTCACCGAAAGCACGCTCACCGTGAACCTGGTGATGGACCCGGCCAGCGGCGACGAGATGAACCGCGCTCCGGTCCCGCGACAGGACCGGCTGGTCGACGGCGCGATGGTCTGGCGCATCGCGTTCCTGGCGCCCCTGGCGGTGGCGGCGACATTCGGCTGGTACGCATGGCGCCAGTCGACCGGCCTGCCCTACGAGCTGGTGCGTACCGAGACATTCACCATGCTGGCGATGTGTCAGTGGTTCAATGTCCTGAATTGCCAGTCGGCCACGCATTCGGCGCTGGGTCGCGGCCTGTTGCGCAATCGCTGGCTGGTCGGCGGACTGGGGTTGAGCATCCTGCTGCAGGCCGCAGTGTTGTACTGGGCGCCGTTGAACCGGTTGTTCCACACGGTCCCCATTCCGCTGTCCGAGCTTTTGCTGCTCGTGGCGGTCGCGAGCGGCGTGTTGTGGGGCGAGGAATTGCGCAAATGGTTCGTACGCCGCAGGCGCATTGGCTCGCAGGAGCCGACCGCGCGCAGTACGCACGGGTAGAACGCGCCGCGGTCGCGGCGCAGCATTCATTCACCGCGGCGGTCTTCCCAGTCGACCCACTCGACCGGATGGGTCTGCACGTAGCGGCTCACCGATTCGCCCACGGTGGCGAAGAATCGATCCTCGCCCATCCGGGAAAACAGGCCGAAGCGCTTGAGCTTGTCCTTCACCGGGTCCTTCATCTCCGCGAAGCAGAGTTCGATGTTCGCGGCATGCAACGTCGCATCCAGCTCGTCGAGGGTGTCGGCTGCCGTGACGTCCACGCTGGTCACCGGCTCCGCGCTGACCACGAGCCAGTTCACCGGCGTCGGCGCCGCGGCAACCGCATCGAGCACGCGATCGCGGAACAGTTCGGCATTGGCGAAGAACAGCGGCGCATCCCAGCGGAACAGCACCAGTCCCGGCACGGTCCGCGCGTGCGGATAGCGGCCGATGTCGTGGTAGCCCTTCACGCCTTCCACCCGCCCGAGCACGGCGAAATGCGGGCGCCATCCGTCCCAGAGAAATTCGATGACGGCGATCACGATCGCCAGACCGATGCCCGGAATTGCGCCGAGCACCGCGACGCCCGCGAAGCAGGCGATCGACAACCAGAACTCCCAACGCTGGACCCGGTAGATACGGCGCAGGTCCGACACTTCGATGAGCGCGATCGCGGACGCGATGACGACTGCCGCGAGCGCCGCGGTGGGCAGATCGCGGAGCAGCAGTGGCGCGAACAGCAACAGCGCGGTCACTGCGATTGCACCGACGACACCGGTCAGCTGAGTCCGGGCGCCTGCTGCCTCGGCGACCGGCGTGCGCGATGCGCTCGCGCTCACCGGAATGCCCTGGAAGAGACCGGCAACCACGTTGGCCGCACCGAGTCCCACCATTTCCTGGTTGGCATCGGTCGCTGCACCGCCCCGCGCGGCGTAGATGCGTGAGAGCACGCTGGTGTCGGCAAAAGAGACCAGCGCCACCGCGAGACCGCCGAGCAGCACCGGCACGATGTCGCCCGTGCCGATCAGCGGAAACGAGATCACCGGCAGCACCTGGGGCAGCGAGCCCAACACGGTTATGCCCGCCGCCGCAGACAGGTCCAGCAAGGCGACGATGACCGTCGCACCGGCGACCGCCAGAAGCACGCCCGGCACGCGCCTGCTGCGCTTGAACATGAATATCACCGCCAGCGATCCACCGCCCAGCGCAAGCGCTGTCCAGTTCGTCCTGCCCGCCAGCACCGCGGTGACGAATGCGATGCAGTGATCCAACAGACCGTCGCCGTGGACCGAAAATCCGAACAAGGCGGGCAACTGGCTCACGAGCACCGTCAACGCGATCCCGTTCATGTAGCCGTAGCGGATCGGCTTCGACAGCAGCTCGGTGACAAAGCCCAGTCGCGCCACGCCCGCGAGGACGCAGAACGCGCCGGAGACGATCGCCATCATGCCGGCCAGCGCCATTGCGCGCTGAGGGTCGCCGGCCGACAGCGGCAGGACCACGCCGAGCACGAGCGCGACCAGCGACGAATCCGGCCCCAGCACGAGTATCCGGCTCGGACCGAACAGCGCATAGGCCAGAAGGCCGAAAATGGTCGCGTACAGACCGCTGATCGCCGGCACGCCGGAGGCCACCGCATACGCCACGCCGACCGGCACGAGCACCGCGGTCAGGGCCAGGCCCGCGACAAGATCGTGCCGGAACCACGCGATCTCGTAGGCGCGCAACGCCTGCAACCCGGGCAGCCAGCGCATCCAGCCGGTCGCGCGTTCGCCGCGCCCGAAGCGCGCGACGCGTCCCGACGCAGACGGAACGGATGGGGGCGGCGAATCGCTCATTGCGTTGAGGCGCGCGGCGACGCAGGTTCGGATCGAAGAAACATTGCATGGCGTGACATCGTTCACCTCGGGCGGAAAGCTATTCGAAGCGCCGACGACCGGCGCAGGGACCTTGCCCGGAACGATCTCGCTGTCGGAATCGACGCCACTCTACGCATACTCGCCAGCTCTTACGCACAGACCCATGCGCCCGCGACGGTGCCCAGGGCGATCGAGCTCGCGGCGCGGCTGGCCGTGTTGCGGCTTGACCCAGATCAAGTCGCGCCGCTTGCTGCGGCAGTACAACCATGGCACGCACCGGGTTCGGTGCCGGGACGGGTGCCTGGAGAGGCACGCCTTCGGACAGCGGGATGACAGCCGGCCCGCCCCGCCCCGCAACGCAGGCAGCGACCGGAATTCACCGGCCCTGCGCGATCCCCGCCCGACCGGCAGCATGCCGCCTCCGAGGCTGACCCATGATTTCTAGGAGAAACGCCATGAGACCTTCCCCACTGCTGCTTGCCCTCGTTCTGGCTTGCGCGGCACCCGTCGCTTTCGGCCAGATGCAAGAGGACCAGGACGACGACCATGCCGCGCATCATTCTGCGGAACCATCGACCGAAGCGCCGGCGATGGCCGAGCACGATCACGGCGCAGCCGGGGTCGATGCACGGCAGGACAACATGAAGCACATCGAGAGCCTGATGAAGGACATCCAGCAGACCACGGACCCGGAGCGCAAGCGCACTCTGCTCGGCGAGCATCTGGCGGCGATGCTCGATCAGATGACCCTGATTCGAAGTCAGGGCGGTGGCATGAAGGCCGCCATGACCGCGCATGAGACGAAAAAAGGCGACATGATGGGCGGGATGATGAAAGGCGGCGGCATGATGCAGATGCACAAGAAGATCGAGCAGAGAGTCGATCTCCTCGAACGCCTGCTGCAGCAGACCCTCGAGCGGGAAGCGGCGGAGGAATCCCTCGACTCGCATTGAGCCCGCTCTGCCGGAGCGGCTGATGTTCCGCGGGCGGCGCCGCTTGCAGCTTCGAAGTGTCACTCAAGGCTCGCCGCCCGCGGCAGCGCGCCTTGAGTCCACCCCGCAGAGCGTGATACGGTTGGCGCCTCGCATCCGGGTCGTCCCAGACGGTATCTCCTTGTCCACGCCTGCGCACCCATGCAAACGCAGTTGGCCGGCTGTTCGCGGCCCGTGCACTGACAACCCGCCGAATCCGCTGCGTCCGGAGCCGACACGCTGAGCATGCGCGGCGCTCTCTGCGGGCTCGTGCTGGCGATGATCGTCACCCCGACGCCGGGACACGCCGAGCAGCGGCCACTGTGGGAGCTGGGCGTCGGGCCCGTGGCGCTCTACCTGCCCGACTATCGCGGCTCTGACGAAGGCCGCGGCTACGTCTACCCGTTTCCGTATGTCGCCTACCGGGGCGACCACCTCAAGGTGGACCGGGAAGGCATCCGCGGCATCTTCTTCGAGTCCGACAGGGTCGAACTCGACGTCAGCATGAACGCCACCCAACCCGTGGACAGCCAGAAGAACCGGGCGCGCCAGGGCATGCCCGATCTCGACGCGACGATCGAGATCGGTCCGCAGCTCGGCATCCTGCTCGCGCGCGACCGCGAGATCGACTACAAGTATCGCCTCAGGCTGCGGCTGCCGATCCGCGCGGTGATCGCCACCGATTTCCACCACGTGCAGAGCCAGGGCTGGGTCGCCTATCCGCACCTCAACCTCGATCTGCGTCCGGCGTTTCTCGGCGGGAGCTGGAACCTCGGCTTCAATGCCGGACCGGTGTTCGGGACGCAGAAGTACCACCAGTACTTCTACGGCGTGACGGGACCGTTCGCGACACCCGGGCGGCCGGCCTACGAAGCGCACGGCGGCTACTCGGGCACGATGTTGCTTGCCTCCATCAGCCGCCACGTCGGCAAGGTCTGGATCGGGGGCTACGTCCGCTACGATCTGCTGAACGGCGCCACCTTCGGGCCGAGTCCGCTCGTCAGGCAGAACACCGCGTTCGCCGCCGGCCTCGCGATCGCCTGGGTATTCGCGGAAGCCGGCACGAAGGTCGAGACGCCGGACTGATGCATGCCGGATGGCGCGGGCGCCATCGGCATTGCGGTCGCTGGGAGCGTAACGTCGTGTGCGACGAAAATCGACAACGCGGAGGAATCGAAATGAAAGCGAATCGAATGGTCGTCGGATGGCTGGTCGTTGCGCTGTCGGTGGTGACCCTGTCCTGGGCGGCGGACCTGCCGTCGGCCTCGCCCGGGGAGGTCGGCTTCTCGAACGAGCGACTGGCGCGCATCGGCCCTGCGCTCGCCGGCGAGATCGAGCGCGGCCAGTATCCGGGTGTGGTCGCACTGGTCGCGCGCAAGGGCAAGATCGTCTATTTCGAGAGCATCGGGAAACTCGATCCGGCGAGCGGTCAGGCGATGACCCGGGATGCGATCTTCCGGCTCTATTCCATGACCAAGCCGTATACCGCGGTGGCGGCGATGATGCTCGTCGAGGCCGGACGGCTGCGCCTGACCGATCCGGTATCGAAGTACATCCCCGCGTTCGCCGGGCTCGAAGTCAGCGTCGCGTTCACGGATCCGGCGACCGGCGCGCTGCGCTACTCGAATGTACCGGTCGAACGCGAGATGACGATCCAGGATCTGCTGCGGCACACTTCGGGACTGGTGTACCCGGGCTTCACCGCTCACGCGAAGGTGAAGGAGCTGTACACGAAGGAAGGCGTGGGCTGGCAGGGGATGACGCCCGCTGAACAGATCGAGCGGCTGGCGAAAGTCCCGCTCGCGCACCAGCCCGGCACGACCTTCGAGTATGGCCTGTCGGCCGACGTGCTCGGCCGCGTGATCGAGGCCGTCACGGGCCAGCCGCTCGGCGAGTTTCTCCGGGAACGCATCTTCGAGCCGCTCGGGATGACCGATTCGGCATTCGTCGTGCCGAAGGACAAGCTCGACCGCCTGGCGCAGCCGTTCGCCAGCGATCCGGCGTCCGGCAACCCCATCAGTCTCGTGGACGTGACGGTACCGCCAAAGAACGATGCCGGCGGTGCGGGCAGCGTGGGCACGGCGATGGACTATCTGCGATTCCTCCAGATGATGCTGAACGGCGGACAGCTCGACGGCGTCCGCCTGCTGAGCCGCACCACCGTGAACTACATGACCTCGGACCATCTCGGCGCCATCCGGAGTTCCGGCGTGGTCTCGCTGCCGCCGGCGATCGGCTTCGGGCTCGGCTTCGCGGTCCGGCGCGAAACCGGCCTGTTCGAGGTCGTCGGCACGGCTGGCGAGTACTACTGGGCGGGCGCGGCGGGTACCGGCTTCTATGTGGACCCGAAGGAAGAACTGATCTGCATTTTCATGACGCAGGCCATGCCCGGCATGCCGCGGCGCTACGACCGCTATCTGTTCAAGCAGCTCGTCTACCAGGCAATCAGCGACTGAGCGTCACGGGACCGCGTTCAATCGAGTTGACGCAGCAGCGCCATCGCCGCGGCGGGGGCCTTTTCCTTCGCGCCGCTGATGAAGAACATGAACACATTGCGCGGGTCGGTCTTCGGCAATGGGCTTTCGACACGCGGCAGTCCGGACGGCTCTGCGCCACTGCACCACGCCTTCGCGCAAGCCGCGAGTTGCGCGAACGCCCGGGGCGTGCAGCCTTCCGCGAGCGCACCGTCGGTGCGCATCATGCGCGCGTAGACGAAGCCACCGGTGACGTCGGCGAACGAGGGGTAGTCGTCGGAATCGGTGAACACGCTCGCCACCCGGTGCCTGCGTGCAAGCGCCAGGTAGGCGGGGTCCCTGAAGCTTTCGTGGCGGACGTCCAGCACGTGATGCAGCGGCAATCCGGCCACCTCCGCCGGCAGCAGCCGTACGAATGCTTCGAAATCCTCCGGGTCGAACCTCTTGGTCGGCGCGAACTGCCAGACGATGGGGCCGAGCTTGTGCGCCAGCTCGGCGATGCCGCCCTGCACGAAGCGCTGGATCGACTCACCGGCTTCGGCGAGCACCCGCCGGTTGGTGGCGAAGCGCGGTGCCTTCAACGAGAACATGAAATCGTCCGGGGTCTCGTCGCGCCACTTCGCAAAGGTCGCCGGGCGTTGCGTGCTGTAATAGGTCCCGTTGACCTCGATCGCGGTCAGTCGGCGGCTCGCGAACTAGAGTTAGCGACCCAGCGGCCACCCATTCGGATAGAAGTTGTCGCGCCAGGGCTCGAAGGTCCAGCCGCCGACGCCGACGCGAATGGTGCTAGAAGTGCTCGGGGTCTTTTTCATGTCGGCGCTGCGGGCGCTCCGAACGATGGTGTGGCCTGGAGCATACTTCGTCTGATGTGAGCGGCGAATCGAATCCGCATTCGCACACGGTCGCCACTTCGGCCCCGTCATCCATTCTCGTTCAGGGCACCAGAGCGCATGGGAACCGCTGGAAGAATTCGTAGCTATCGCATCCGCTCGGGCAAGACCCGGGGGGAACTGGCCGATCAACTGGGCCTGAATCCGGCCTGGTACGACGATCTGGAGCGCGAGGACGACATGCTCGCCTCCACGCTCACGCTGTTCCAGGCCATCGCGCTCGCTTCGCTGTTGGGCGTCAGGCTGCGCAACCTGTGCAGCGCAAAGGCCACTGCGGACGACCACGTCGCCTTGACGGACCTCCCGCAACGGATTCGCGCGCACGTTGAAAGCGAAGGCATCGCCATGAGCCAGTTCGCGGAGCAACTGGGCTGGGAACTGGACGAATTCCTGCGCTCCCCTCTCGCGGCTGCCGCCGAACTTCCGCTTGCATTCCTCCAGGACGTGGCGAATCGCCTCGGCATCGACTGGTTGTCCCTGGTACCGGACGAGGACATGTGATCGGGAACCCGACGATGACAGTCGCCGACCCGCCACGGCGGTGGGCCACATGACAGCGATACCGGATGGCGGCATGACCCGGTGGAGATCGTCCGAACACCAGGCATGACCGCCCCGCTCATCGCGGTGCGCGATGTCACGGCCGGGGAACGATCATCGTCGGCATGGGTCATTCGTTCACACCCCCGCGCCGTCTCGCTCCGACCCTCGAGGAAACGAGCGAATGCCGATGCGGCCCCCGCCTCCACCCTGACTCGTACGGACCTTCCAATGACCGCAACCACCCGCAGCAAAGCCCGGCGGCTATCCGCTCAGAGCGCCGAACTCGCCCTGGCAGTCCCGCAGGTCATGGCGCATCGTCTCGCGCGCATGGCTGCAGCAGGCCACCAGCCGGACGCTCGCGATCGTCGCGAGTTTCAGCGCATGGGCGCGGAAAAGGTGGCGGCGTTCACGGCATCCTGGATGGCCATGGGCGCCGAGATGTGGCGCATCCAGCAGCAAGGCGCCCTGCTCATGATGCGGGCGTGGTCGAATCCGTGGCTCGTGCGGTGGCCCTCGCCCGGCGGGGAATCGCGACGCATGCAGAATGCCGCGCTGGGCATCGTGTCGAAGGGTCTGGCACCCGTGCACCGGGCGGCGACCGGCAACGCCAGGCGGCTCGGTCGCGCGAAGCCGCGCCAGGCAAAGTAGGGGCGGCGGCGCGCGGCGGCCGCTGCGTGGCGTATCTTTGCGATCGAACGGCCCGGGCCGGCGCCGGTTGGACGGCACCAGGGAAAGAACATTCGACCGCGGCTCGAGGCCGACGGAATCATTGCGAGGCCCAGCATGCAACGTCGCACCGAACTGGACGAATTCGCGGAACGCATTCGCGACACACTGCTCGCCGCCGCTCTCCAGGCCTATGAAGACGCCGGTGTCCAGGGCCTTTGTGCGGAAGGGCGATGGGAAGCGGCCGTGGGTGCCGTCCGTGCAGTGGACGTGGGATCGCTGGCGAGCGCTGGCAGCAGCCGCGTCGACATGGCGGGAAACGAATGAGCTGCTCGTCGCCTGCTGATCGCGCCCGCGAGCGGACCGAGCGAGGAACGCATTGAAAATCTTCATGACCGGGGCCACCGGGTACATCGGCGGATCGGTCGCCGAACGCCTCCTCCGCGACGGCCACACGCTTTCGGGTCTGGTGCGCTCGGACGCGGGTGCCCGCGAACTGGAGCGCCGGTCGATTCTGCCGGTTCCGGGTTCGCTGGACGATGCCGACGTCATCGCGGGCGCGGCACGCGCTGCGGACGCGGTCATCGATACCGCGGACGCCAATCACGCCGGTGTCGTCGAGGCCATCGCCTCTGCCCTGAACGGCTCGGACAAGGCGTTCCTGCATACCAGCGGATCGGGGATCGTGGGTACCGAGGCCGGGGGACGGCGCAGCGACGAGGTCTACGACGAATACACGCCGTTCACGCCGACCGTGCCGCGTATGCAGCAGCGCGCGGCCATCGACCAGCGCGTGTTCGATGCTGCCCGGCGGGCAGTGCGCGCGGTCGTCATCCGCCCGGCGATGATCTACGGCGAGGGCCGCGGCGCGCGCAAGGAAAGCTACCAGGTGCCGGCGCTGATCGAGAATGCGAAGCAGAACGGCATCGGGCTTCACATCGGGCCGGGCGAGAACCTGTGGGCCAACGTGCACATCGACGACGTGGTCGAGCTCTATCGGCTGGCGTTGGCGAACGCCCCGGCAGGAGCGCTGTACTACGTCGAGAACGGCGAGGAATCCCTGAAAAACGTCGCTGCCGCCATCAGCCGCATGCTCGGCTTCGAGGGCCGGACACGGGAATGGTCCGCGCAGGATGCGCAGGCCGCGCTGGGGCCCAAGGCCCACAGCTCGTTCGGCTCCAACAGCCGGGTCCGGGGCCGGCGTTCGCGCGCCGAACTGGGCTGGAATCCGCACGGCGCCACGCTGACGGAGGAAATCGAGCACGGCTGGTACCGGCGCGTGCAGGGTCGATGATCGACCGCATCCTGTTCGCGGCGACGCTCCTTGCGCTGCTCGGCAGCGGCCTGATCGGCGGCGTGTTCTTCGCCTTCTCCGCTTTCGTGATGAAAGCACTGGCGCGTCGGCCGCCGGCGGAAGGCATCGCCGCGATGCAATCGGTCAATACCGTCATCCTGCGGTCCTGGTTCATGACGGTGTTTCTCGTGACCGCCGGGCTCTGCGTGCTCGCCCTGGTCCACCCGCTGTGGCATTGGCAGGGTCCCGCCGACCGCTGGCGGATTGCCGGAGCCGCCCTCTATCTCGCCGGCGGCATGCTGGTCACGATCGCGTGCAATGTCCCGCGCAACGAGGCGCTCGAAACGCTGGCTCCAGGCGACCCTGCCAGCGCACCCCTGTGGGCGGAATACGTTTCGCGCTGGACCCGCTGGAACCACGTGCGCATGCTCGCCTGCGCGGCAGCGTCGGTCGCCTTCGGCATTGCGCTCGCTACCTGAGCCGGGCGGTTCGCGCGGCGGAGCCATCCCGGCAAGCGGTGTCGAAGGCCTCGTGACCCCTGTCCTGCCGGTGCCATCCTCGGTCCCATTCGAGCCACCACTGTCGGATCCTTGAACACCGCCCCCGCCGGACGGCCCGCGTCCGAACCCGTATGCCCGCTGTGCGGCAGACCCAACCGCTGTGCACCCGCACAAAGCGGCACATTCCAGACACGGTGCTGGTGTCGGGAGGCCACCTTCAATGCCGGACTCCTCGCCCGCGTTCCGAAGCGGCAGCGCAACATCGCCTGCATCTGCAGGGACTGCCTCGAAGCTGCTACTGCTACTGCTACTGCCACTGCTACGGCCACCGCACATTCAGCCTCTCCGCCCGACGGCCGATCGCCTTCGTCAGGCTCGTAGCAATGGCAGGCGCGCCGGGGACGACGCTACGTTTCGGCGCCGCTCATGCAGGCCTCGAACAGCCGGTCCCCGAGGATCTCGAGCGGCGTGTCCTTGCGCCCCGCTTCGATTTCGCGCTCGATCATCGCGTAGCCGGCGTCGAGCGCGCGGTTGATGAAGTCGATCTCGGCCGGCGTCTCGTCGCCGTGCCAATGGATCTTCACCTCAGCGCGCGGCGTGCCCTTGCCGTGAAAATGCACCGCCAGCAACTGCAGCTTGGTGTCATAGGCGCAACGCTCGGCGGGGGTCATGCCGCTGATGCGATCGGCCGCGGCCGCGACCGGCCAGACGAGCAACGCAGCGACGATGAAGAGGTAGCGACGCATGACGGGTTCCTTCGGTTGCAATGTGCTCGGGCGGATCGGTGCGCCGCGCGATGACCGTGGGTTGCATATGACAGCAGCCGCGCGAACCGGCTCGGCAGAGCAGGCATGCCGCAGTGCGCAACCGATTGCCGCGCTGCCTTGAAAAACCCGATGCTATCCTCGGATCGCGGTCGCGTGGCATCCCCATTGCATGCACTGCCATAACGACAACGACGCAAGCAAGGCCACGGAGGTTTCCATGATCTCGATCCATCTGCGCCGCGCGATTCTGGCGGTCATGGTTGTATCGGCACCGGTCGCCTGGTCCCACGATCTCAGTGTCGAGGAATGTCTCGAAGGCGGCGACTTCATCCGCCATGCAGCAATGTCGCGAGACTATGGCGTGACCCGGCAGCAATTCATGTCGCGGGTCCACGGCGATCTGCTCGCGATCCAGTCGTATCCGCCGGAGCTACGGTGGTTCGTGCAGGACTTCGACGACGAAACGCTGCTGGTCGCCGCGGCGGAGAGAGTATTCGACGAGCCGGGCGACCCCGAAACGCATCGCGATCTGTTCCTGCAGTCGTGCTTCGGGACGGTCAGGTTTTCTCCGGCATCGCGTTGACGCAACGCCGCACGACAGCGACATCAACAAGCAGTCCCGATCGCGCACCTACGGCCCGAATGCGCCGCGGCTGGGGGCGAGGGCATCAAAGCGTTCGAGCTTGACGGCCCGAATCCCGCGCCGTTTCTGGTGTTGCATCTGCGATCCCTTCGAATCCCGCATGAATACTGGTGGGAGCGTTATTAGGGGGTCCGTGTCAAGCCACTTGCAACAAGTTATCAAACGCCAGGGCAATCCGGACGTGAGCGTCGTAACGCGTTTGTAGCTTCCCAGGGAAGCATCGCCTAAGGGCCTGTTTATTTGAGTGTTTGAGCATTGTTCGTTTCCTGCGCAATCCAGGTAAAGTCGTGCCCCCATAAGCCGTTTTTACGGTTTCCCAACGGTTATCCACTGAGTTATCCACAAGTTCTGTGGATGGCCGAAGTCGCTGATTGGCGACAGGCCCGGGCTCACGGACCGCAATCGCAGAGCGTGACGTAGCCGACCCAATTCCAGGTGGTGGCCGTGATCGGATCGGCATCGCTCTCGATGCGCCAATGCTGCGTTCCCGCGAGGGGTCCGAGCACGGTGGCGCGTCCGACGACGCATCCCTTGTCGCATTTCTGGGCCTCGGGACTGCGTGCGATCCGATCGGCCCGTTCGAGCCGCACGGGATAGGCGCGCTCGTAGGCCTGCAGCGCATCGCGCACCGCGTGCTTGCCAATGCCGTTGCCGACCACCCATTCGAACGACAGGCGGCTGCCCGGCGGGCAGCGTTGCACGCCGATCATCAGCGGCTCGACTTCCGGTGCTTCCGGCTTGCGCTTCTTCTTCTTGACCGGAGCTTCGTCGCCGGCCTTCTTTTCCGACTTCTTGCCCATCGTCGCCCCTCCGGGAGAATAAGCGCGCCGAATCTAACGGTCGGCCCGCGCGTTGTCTATCGTCATGGCACGGGCCCGCGCAACGCGAGGACCCGCTCGAACAGTCGCTCAGGGTCCGCCTCTGACGGCGCCAGGGCACGGCCGGCCGATACCCGGATGCGGGCGAACAAACGACGCGGAAGCATCCGCCCGACCCCGCTGAACTGCCGGCTGAACGCGCTGCCCCAGAGGCCCGAGAGGGCCATCGGAATGACCGGCACGGGCGTGCGTTCGAGGATGCGCGTGATGCCCGACCGGAACGGCTGGAGTTCTCCCGTACGCGTGATCGCCCCTTCGGGAAAGATCGCCACCACCTCGCCCGCAGCCAGGGCCCCCGCGATCTCGTCGAAGGCATGCTCCATGAGGGCCGGATCCTCCCGGGCCGGCGCGATCGGGATGGCCCTGCCCTCGCGGAACACGAACGAGAGCACCGGTGTACGGAAGATGCGATGGTCCATCACGAAGCGCATCGGCCGGCGGCAGGCGCCCATCACGATGACCGCATCGACGAAGCTCACGTGATTGCAGACCACGATCGCGGCCCCTTCGTCCGGCACGTTCTCCAGGCCCCGCTTGTCGAGCCGGTAGATGGAATGGATCAGCAGCCACGCGATGAAACGCAACAGGAATTCCGGTACCAGCCGGTAGATGTACAGGGCCACCGCGGCATTCACGAGGCCTGCAACCAGGATCATCTGCGGAATCGACAGCCCGGCCTCGATAAACGCGATGGCGGCGAGTGCCGCGGCAACCATGAAGCAGGCATTGAGGATGTTGTTGCCGGCAATGATGCGTGAGCGATGCTGCGGCTCGCTGCGCGACTGGATGAGGGCATAGAGGGGCACGATGTAGAAGCCGCCGAAGAGCCCCAGCAGGAACAGGTCCGCCATGACGTGCCACGACTGCGGCGCGGCGGCGAAGGCCGCGACCGAGAGCACGGTCCCGGGCGGCGTCGTGGGACTCGCGAAGTAGAGGTCGACGGCGAACACCGTCAACCCGATGGAGCCGAACGGCACGAGGCCCAGTTCCACCTTGTGGCCCGACAATCGTTCGCACGCGAGGGAGCCCGCGGCGACCCCCACGGAGAACACGGCGAGCAGGACCGTCACGACCTGCTCGCTGCCGCCCAGCACATCCTTGCCGAGCGTCGGGAGCTGGGTCAGCAGGAGTGCGCCGTAGGCCCAGAACCAGGACACGCCCAGGATGGAAAGAAAAACTGTGCGATTGCCGCGCGCGAACGCGAGATTGCGCCAGGTTTCCGTGATCGGGTTCCAGTTGATGCGCAGTTGCGGGTCGGCCGCTTCAGCCGGCGGAATCGTGCGGCTGACCAGCCAGCCGGCGATTGCGACGCCGATCACGACAGCGGACACCACGTCGGTCGCGGCGGCCGCAAGCAGCCCCGCCAGGATGGTGCCGATCAGGATCGCGACGAACGTCCCGGTCTCCACCAGTGCATTCCCGCCCACCAGTTCGTCGTCTCGCAGCTGTTGCGGCAGGATCGAATACTTGACCGGGCCGAACACCGTCGAATGCAGGCCCATCAGGAACAACGCGGCGAGCAGCAACGTCAGCGACTGTCTCGCGAAGCCGACCGCGGCGACGATCATGATCGTGATCTCGAACAGCTTCACGAACCGGATCAGGCGCGCCTTCTCGAACTTGTCCGCGATCTGCCCCGCCGTCGCCGAGAACAGGAAGAACGGCAGGATGAACAGCGCGGCGCAGACGTTCACCAGCGTCGCGCTCGATATCGTCGACAGTGTCGCGGCGTGGAAGGTGATGACCAGAACCAGCGAGTTCTTGTAGACGTTGTCGTTGAACGCCCCGAGGAACTGGGTCAGGAAGAACGGCAGGAAGCGCCGCTCGCGCAACAGTCTGAACTGGTTTCGGGGGGTGACGCCCGGCATCGTGTTGATTGCGCGCCCAAGGTCGAGAGAATGGAGTGTAGCGGGTCGCGGTCCCGGGTTCGCGGACTCATGCTTTCGGGATGCCTCGAACTGGGGCCCCGGCTTCCTGATCTCGAAACGGGCGCTGCGAGCAGTGGTCGAGCGTGTCGCATGGCCAATGTGAAGTTGCGCCTTTCGGTCGGGCGTCTCAAGTAGGCCATCTCGACGATACGAAGGTGGATACAGCGTGATTCGTCCCCACGCATGTGGGGAACGCCGATGCGAGGAACACCGGGACCGCTGCACTTGCGGTTCGTCCCCACGCTCGTGGGGAACGCGTTGCTTCTGTGGCATACGCCCTGATTCTTCACGGTTCATCCCCACGTGCGTATTTCACACGATCGTGGACGGTGATTTCAGAGGATCTTGGACGGGATTTCAGGCTGATCGTGGACGGCGTTTCAAACTGATCGCGAACGCTGTTTCAGCGTGATCGCGGACGATTCCGGGGAGCGCGAGTGATCTGACCCTGAGCATAGTGGCCGATTTCTTCGGTCAACCATTCCCACCTCCAGGATCACCATGCGCCAGATTCGACACACCCTTCACTTGCATTTCGAAGCAGCCCTGAGCTAAGCCCAGATCGCCCGCGCGCTGGGAATCGCCAAGTCCACCGCGGCCAAGTTCGTCTTGCACGCCCGTGCCGTCGGCGTGGACTGGGCCGCTGCCGAGCCCCTCAGCGACGAGCAACTCGAGGCTCGGCGGTTCCGGCCAGCCGAGGCCCGATCGCGCCGGCAACTCGAGCCTGCCTTCGCCACCATTCACCAGGAACTCAAACAGCACAGTACTTCTCGCAGCCCCAGAAGGTGCGCTCGGGATGCGCTGGATGGATCGGAAACCTTTTGACCATCGCTGCTATTCGTCTCTCGACTTGAAGTCCCCGGCGATGGTCGAAGACATCTCAAAGTCCTTGCAGCGCGATGGATGGGGTGAGCGAGACGGCAATGCGGACTTGGCGGGCGTGGCTCGGCGAGACAAAGGGCTTCAGCCGTCCTTGCCGTCCAGGCGAGTCGCTATCAGCCATGGTGTGTACGTGACGAGATAGATGGCGAAGGCAGCGCTCCATGCCAGCGCTGCGGCCAGCAAGGACTGGACGAACCACTGCGGCGCCAGGATCGGCAGCGCAACGCGCAGGACAGCGGCAGCCATCACCAGTGCATAGGACAGCAGCTCCGCCTTTGATACCTGCAGTGGCCGGCCGGTGTGCCCACGGGCTGTGCGCGTAACCATTCCGATGATGAGCCCGCCAGTGGCGCCGACACCCAGCGCATGCAGGCCTGTCGACAAGCTTACCCAGCCGAACTGCGACAGCGCGAGCAAGGCGAAACCGATCGGGAGCCAGACGTAGGCGGCATGGAGGATCCACAGCATGGGGCGTCCGAGAGTGACGCCCGGCCGCCACAACCACTGGCGGCGCAGATGCGCCGCAGCGGCCAGGCCAAACGACACGGCGATGAAAGCGCCTGGCGCCGCAACGACCCATGACAGCAGCGCGAGCGCCGTTAGAGCGAGGGTAAATTGTTCGAAGCGCGGCTGAGCCTTTAGATTCAACCCTGGAGTCACGCTGTTCGTGAATGCAGGAAGCACCCGCCCAGCCATTACGCACTCGATCATCACGATCAATGCCAAGGCCGCGTGCAGCGCATGCATGGGCGAAATGGGGAGGGTTCCGATGACCGCAAGGTGAAAACACAGGTTGGTCAAGGCCAGCAACAGCAGGATCGCTGCCAGGCCCAGATTGCGGCGGTTGCGCGCACGCACCAGCACATTGACGAGCACGGCGGCCACCACCGGCAGGAGCACCAGGTCCAGCACGGCATACAGCGGATACGGCCCTACGAGCGCTGCGATGCGCGCGGCGACCCATAGCGCTGCCAAGGCGCCGAGGGAGGCGCCACGCGGCGTGGCAAGACCGGTCCAGGCCTTGCCCGCTGTCAACAGGAACCCGACGATGACTGCCACCGCGAAGCCGAACAGCATTTCGTGGGCGTGCCACAGCAACGGTGCCACCGCGAGGTTCAGCGAAACCTGCCCCAGGAACAAAGCCAGCCAGAGCGGCACCGCCAGTACACCGAACACAGCCGCGCCAAGATAGAACGGGCGGAAACCCAGGCGCAACACGGCCAACCCCGAGGGCGCAGAGGCCGGCGCGACAGCGGCAGACGCGATGGGCAGGACGGGTTGTTTCATGGCGAGAAATTTGAAGGACAGGCATTGCAGGATGCAGCCCGCACGCGATAAGATGCATTGTCGGTGCATGTTAAAGCGCATGCCAGCACAAAGCAACCTCCACGCATCTTTAGAAAGATTTATGCGACTCGCCGAATACACCGACTACACATTGCGCGTGCTGATGTACTGCGCAGCCCATCGCGACCGCCAGATTACGATCGCCGAACTGGCCGAGCACTACGGTGTCTCGAAGAATCATCTGATGAAGGTCGTCAACGACCTGGCCCGCCAGGGGGTGCTGGAAACCACACGAGGGCGTGGCGGTGGACTGAAGCTGCTCAAGCGGCCCGACGACATCCGGGTGGGCGACATCGTTCGCAGTTCCGAGACAGACTTCCGGCTCGTCGAGTGCTTCGACTCGCGCACCGACAGCTGTTCGCTGACGCCATCATGCCGACTGAAGGGCGTTTTTCACGCTGCGTTGCAGGCCTACTTCAAGGAGCTGGACGGCGTGACCCTGGCCGACATTGCCGTGCCTCTGTCGACTGCGCACGCCCCGGCGGCAGTGTCGCGCGGCGCCCGGTCCTTCGCGCCGATGAGTGCGCCTGTGTCGCGCCGGCGCGCGTCGGCCAAGCACACGACTTAGGCCCGGCGGATCTGCATGACCATCGACTTTCCTGGCCACTCCGCACCGTCCGGCGGGTTCGAGGTCCTGCTGGCAATGCTCTCTGCCTGCCACCACCGAGTCGAGCGACAGTGTGCGACGCTGCGGCGTCTGGTGGCGCACCTGGCCAGCAACGGCACCGACGAGGACGCGCGTACCGCTGCCGCCGCAGTGATGCGCTACTTCGACACTTCGGCAAAGGACCATCACGCCGACGAAGAGACGGATCTGTTTCCCGCGATCATGGAATCGATGGCTGGGTCGGACGCGGTTTGCATCCGCGACTTGAGCGAATCGCTGTCCCCCGATCAGCCGCGCTCGGCCCCGCGTAGGTGCCAGGAACTTCGGTCCCACTGAGTACCTCAGCGAGAGCCGGTCCAACGCCTGGGCGATCAAAACGGCCGAGGGGCCTGCGCGTTCGTCCATCAACGGCGTCATCCCGGCCGACCGGCGAGATACACCGCCGCCTGCACGCGTGAGGTCAGGTTGAGCTTGCGCAGGATGTGCTGAACATGGATCTTCACCGTGGCTTCAGCAATGCTCAACTCGCGAGCCAGTTCCTTGTTGCTGGCGCCTTTGGCGATCAGGGACAGGATTTCGCGCTCGCGCGGCGACAGGCTGTTGATGGGATCGGTGTCGATCGGCATAGGCGGTGGCGCCGAAATCCCCTGCCCCGCCTGGAATGCATTGACCAGCTTGCTGGTCATCTCGGGGCTGATCACCGATTCGCCGGTCATCGTGCGCTGGATCGCCGCGGACAGCATCTCGCTGTCCGCGGTCTTGAGCAGGTAACCTCGGGCTCCACCGCGCAGCGCCGCCGACAGATCACGCTCGTCTTCGCTGACCGTCAGCATCAGCACCCGGGCCTGCGGCGACACCGCCTTGAAGCCCGCCAGCGCATCGACGCCATTGACGCCCGGCATGTGGTTGTCCAGCAGGATGACGTCGGGCTGCGTCGCTGCGGCACGGCGATGCGCCTCGTTCGCGTCGCCTGCCTCGCCGACGATCTCGAAGCGGCCATCCCCTGCCAGCAACGAAATCAGCCCGCGCCTGAACAGCGTGTGATCGTCGACCACCAGCACGCGGATCGCTGCCGTTGCCGTCACGCCGCGAGCCCAGGTCGTTGCGGCAACTTCAGTACGACGCAGGTGCCAGAGCCCGGGACGGACTCCAGCTCGACGGTGGCGCCGATATGTTGCGCCCGCTCGCGCATGATGCGCAGCCCGAGATGAGTCTCATCTGGACCGGCGTCACCGACCTCGAAGCCGCAACCATCGTCGCGAACTTCTACGCGCCATTGCGGGGACTGCTGCACATCGATCCAGACCTCGCGCGCCTGCGCGTGCTTTCGCACATTCGAGAGGGCCTCCTGCACCACGTGAAGGACCTGAACCTGAACATCCGCGGGTAGCGGGAGGCCGTCGCTTTCGATCTCCAGGTGCGTGGACAGTCCGGTCTGATGCTCGAACTTCAGCAAAGTCGTCTTGAGCGCTGGAGCGATGTCTTCGGCATTGGTACGAGTCCGGAAGTGCACCAGCAGCTCGCGCACGTCACCCAGACTCTCATGCACGCCGAGGTCCAGTTCACCCAGAGTTCGTTCGATCTTGATGGCGTCTCCGCTCCTGAGGTCGCTGCGCAACATCTCCAACTGAATTTTCAGGAAAGCCAGACTCTGGGCGATCGAATCATGCAATTCACGTGCAATGAAGGCGCGTTCCTCTGACACTGCGGTCTCGCGCTGCAGCGCCGCTGCCCGCAGGCCTTCGATGGCCCCGGCCAGGTGGCTGGCAATGGTTTCCAGCAGGGCGCGCTCGTCGACGGAGAGTTGCCTCGGCCCGCGATAGAACAGGTTCAACTCACCGACCAAGCGCTCCTGCAGGCGCACGGGCACGCTGACGACCGTCTCGTAACCGGCGCGCGCGCAGTGTCCAAGCAGCGCAGATGGCCCATCCACCTGGATCGGAAGTATCCGCGTCACCGCCTGGCCCAGCGGCTGGCCGCAGAAGCAGTCACCCGTGGGGATGCAGTGTTCTTGATCGATCAGTGCCTGCGGCAGGCAATCGGATGCAAGCATCAGATAGCGCTTGTTGGATTCGTCTGACCAACGCACCGCCGAAGCATCTGCGCCGCCCGCCAGGCGTGCCTGCTGCGCGATTCCCTTGGCGAGATCGTCGAGCGTCGACGCCCGCGCTACGAACGCTGCCGACTCGTAGAGCAACGACATTCTGGCGTGCTGGCCTTCCAGGCTCTCTGTCTTCTCCCGCACCTTGGACTCCAGGCTTTCGTACAACACCTGCAGCCTTTGCGCCATGCGGTTGAATGCAGCCGCCAGCGCCCCGAACTCGTCGCCCCCACTCGCTTCCACTCGCACTGTGAGGTCGCCCTCCTCGACGCGGGCAAGCACGGCCTTCAGGCGGGACAACGGGTTGAATATGAACAGATAGGCCGAGTACAGCATGGCAACTGCGCTGATGATGATCAACATCACCATCATGAACTGCACCGCGTTCAGGAGACTGGTCAGGCGCGACATCTTCTGCTCGACGGCCGACACGAAGGCATCGATGTGGGCCACGAAGGCTTCGGCCTGTAGAGCCGTGTTGACGGCCGTCGGCCGCGGCGACGATGACCAGATGACGCGCAGACGACCCCATTCGCGTTGCACATCGGAGAACGCTTGCTGTGACCGCACGTCATGGGGCACGAAGAGAGGCCGCGCCGGATCGCCGGAGCGCAATACATGGACGCTCTGCTCGAACTGCGCCATCAGTCCTTGAATTCGCTGCAGATCAGCTTTTGGAAGGGTCTGAGCCAGGCGCCAAGTCTGCATTCGCATTCGGCCAGCCTCGTTCACCGCCGCAGCGCCGCCCTCCAGTTGCCAAGTCACCCACAGGGTGAATCCGATCGAAGCGAGACCCAACAGCAACAGCGTGCACCCGATGGCGCCCAGCTTCCTGGAAAGACTCCATGATCGATACATCGGCACACTGTACTCGGCCGGTTGGTTCATCAAGTGCCTTTGTTCCAGGTCGCTCGGCTCGTCGGCTCGCTTAAGCACCGTGCCCAGCAAGCGCGTGAACTATACCTTGCGGGTGATGCGCTACTGCGACCGACGCCATGAACAGGTACACGCACAGCGCCGCCGCAAAACTCAACCGACGTATTGCAGGTGTTGGCGCGCGCTTGAGGGCCAGCGAGCCGAGGACGATGTAAAGCACCAGCAGAGTCAACTTCGTTCCAAGCCACGGGCTCTGCACCGGGCTCAGCGAAAGGATCACCCACAACGTGACGCCCGCGCTCAGTAGCAGGGTATCGATGCCATAGCTCAGCCAGCGCCAGGGCCTTCGGGTGGCCCAGTCCTGACCCGTCAGCACGGCCGCGCCACGCGCAGCGAACAGCAGGCCGCTGACAGCCACGAGGGCGATGTGGATGTGCTTGATCTCCGGATACCAGGAAGAGAAGTTCATGGTGAGCGTCTTCAAGCAACCCTTGAGCATGCGGTAAGAGCCAGCCTATCTAAATGCGTCGGCGTTCGTCCAGCGGTCTTCCCGGAGCTCGCCGCGGGTAAGGTGTTCAAACGCCGTTCCGCTGACGACGCGTTTCGGCTGAACGGCATAAAACACGCGTAAGCTTGGCTCCATGGAAATCAGTAACTTCAACGACCTTCTCGTCGGCGCCCGCGGCCAAGCTGAGCGACAGCAGCTGCTACTCGTTTTCACGAGTGCGAGCCTGCCGGCCGGCGCCACGGCCGAACAGAAGGTTCGGTTTGAAGCGGGCGAATCCGGGGAGTTGGCGCCGTTGATGTGCGTGGACAAAGACCCAGGCGAGCTCGCCGACTTTGCCGCGTTGGTCGATGAGGCGGCCACCTTGGGCTCTGATTGGGCTCTGGTGTTTGCCGCCGCACTGTCCGGCACGGGTGGTCGCCCTCCAAGCGACAGCCAGATCGATGCCGCGTTGCAGCGCATGGTCGAGGCCGTGAAATCCGGCGAGTTGTCGGGGCTGATCCCCTTCGACCGGCATGGCGAGGCCGTGCAACTGGGCTGAGGGGTCCGTTCGACGCATTGGGCAAATATTTCACTGCGGGATGAGGCAGATCGCCAGCAGGGCCATCGAATCTGCCAGAGCCAGCCGCGCGTGGGGCTCACCGACTGGGTGGTGGACCAGCTGTCCGGATGCCAGGCAGCGGTTGATGATAGGCGTGGTGAAGTCGATCAGCCCTTCGATGCATTGAACGGCGATCTCGCCCGACGCGCGGTGCTCCCGCAGCGCCTTGCCGCTGGGCAGTACAAGATGCACCAATTCCATCTGCCGCTCCTTGCGTCGATGGGTGGGGAATTTTCTATTACCACGACTGGGGACTATTGGATTACCGCTGACGGCGGAAAGTCGTCTCTGTGAAAGCGACGCAAGCGCGACTGTCAGCAGATCGTCAGTCACTGAGCTGCCCTCGGCAATTGGGCCGCGCTATTGCACGAGCGGCGTGGCAGAAGCCTCCAGGTCCACGCCTTCCACCTTGGCCTGCCCGGCCAGAAACTGCAGGTACTGGCGCAGCGCGGTGGTGAACGCGTGTTGGCGCAGCGCCTGCTCCACCGCGGACTTCACGGCTTCAAAGGAGGGCGCCACGCCCGCCTCGCGCGCCAGCACTTCCACCACGTGCAGGCCAAAGCGGCTATGCACCAGTCGCGGCAGCACGCCAACCTCGGGCTTGCCGAACAGTTCGCGTGCAAACTCTGGCGCGCAGTCCTCGCTGGTCAGCCAGCCCAGGGCACCACCCTCGGAGCCGCTGGGACAGTTTGATGTCGCGGCGGCAGCGACCGCAAAACGGTCCTCGCCGCCGGGTGCCGCGCCACGCACGTCCAGCAGGCAGCCCTCGGCACGCTGGCGCAGTGCGTTCACGTCCACTCCGGGGGTGACTGCGAACAGCACGTGGCGCACCTGCACACGTTCGCCGACGGCATAGCGCCCGCGCTGCGCCGCATGGTGGCGACGACAGGCGTCTTCTGACGGCTGAGGCAAGGCGAGCTCCCGGTCGAGCAGCGTTTCGATCGCCGCGCTGGCGGCTTCACTCATTGCGCCACCCGATGGCGCAGGATCATCCTTGGACAGCAGCCCTGCTTGGATCGCAGCCTGACGCAGCAGTTCCGAACAGGCACGCTGGCGAACCTCTCCGACCGACAACGTTTCCTGCTCATCGGACAGCAAGACCCCGTTGATGCGGGGCCGGGACGTGTTCAGGTTCATGGTGATGTCCTCGAAGGCTTCAGCTGACACGGCGGGGCTGGTTCTGGCCGGCCGGTACGTTGAGCCGGCGCGAACGCACCAGTTGGTAAGGACGAAACAGATAGGCCACAGTGCCAAAGCCGCTCCACACATGCACCAGGCGGCTGAACGGGAACAGCAGGAAGATGGTCATGCCGAGCAGCATGTGGATCTGGAAGTGCCATGCGGTGCCTGCGACCAGGCTGGCGTCGGGCCGAAACGTCGCGATACCTTGCAGGTAGCTCGCCAAGTGGAGCATGGTGGTTGGCTCGGCCACGTGGTGGAACGACGCTGGTAGGGTCGACAGGCCAATGGCCAACTGCACCCAGAGGATGATGAGAATCGCCAGATCGGTGCGGTGGCTCGTCAATCGGATCCGCGGATCGAAGATGCGCCTATGCAACAGCAGGCTCAATCCGATGAAACAAATCGTCCCGGCGATGCCGCCCGCCACCACAGCGAGCAATTGCTTCTGGGCCGCAGTGACGAAGATTTCGTACACGAAGTGCGGTGTCAGCTGACCGAACAGGTGACCGAAGAACAAGAACAGGATGCCGGCATGGAACAGGTTGCTGCCCCAGCGCAGCTGCCCGGCGCGCAGCAACTGCGACGAGTCGCTCTTCCAGGTGTACTGGTCACGATCGAAGCGGGCCAGACTGCCCATGAAGAACACCGCCAGGCAGATGTACGGGTAGACGTTGAACAGGAAGTTGTGCATGGCGTTCATTCGGAAGCTCCTTGCGAAGATGTGGCGCTGGCCCGGACAGGCGCCGTGGAGAGCGCCGGGTTCCTGACGATCTGAATGGGCTGCGGTTGTCCCGGCCGCGCCTGACCCTGAGTGGAGCAGCCGTCGAAGGCCATCGGCTCGGCCCAGCTTTCGTCCAGCTCGGGCTCGACCGGAACGGAGACGGCCTGCGCTTTCTCGCCGGCCAGGTCCAGCAACGCGGCCAGCACGCAAGCGTGCGCGGCCTCCCGGCGCAACAGCGCGCTGAAGATCACCTGAAGGATGTGCGTGATCTCACCGAGGAAGGCCTTGGCCTGCGCCGGCGGCTGCGTGGATGCGTACTGAAGCACCACGGTCAAATGGTCGGGCAGTTCTCCCGGCGCCAGGTACAGGCCAGCGGCTTCGTAGGTCTTGCACAGGTCCACCATGGCCGGGCCACGGTCACGGCTGTCGCCGTGCACATGCTCGAACAGGTGCAGCGCGGTACCGCGGCCACGGTCGAACAGTTCGACGTGATCGGCTTCCACGTCCAGCCCGCGCCGATTGGCCAGACGGCTGACCAGCGCGTCGAGTTCGGCCAGGCGCGAAGGGCTGAGCGCCTGGTCATCGCGCAGCGCGGCCCGCAATTCGGGCAAATGCGCACGCAACTCCGCGTCGGGATAACTCAGCAGGTGGGCAAGCACACGCAGGGTCTTGGAGATCGCTTTCATCTCAAACCCCTGCCTTGATCGGGATCGTGCGCTTCTTCTCGCTGCCGAAGAGGCTGGTCTCGGTCGTCCCCTCGGAACAGCCGTTGCCGAAGCTGAAACCGCAGCCGCCGCGGATGTTGAAGGCGTTCTCGGCGTATTCGCGGTGCGTCGTGGGGATCACGAAGCGGTCCTCGTAGTTGGCGATGGCCATCACTTGGTACATGTCCTCGACCTGCGCCACGGTGATGCCGACCTGGTCGATGGCCGCATGGTTGGGCGCACCGTCAACGTGCTTGGCCCGCTGGTAGGCACGCATCGCGAGCAGTCGTTCCAGCGACCGAACCACTGGTGCGGTATCACCGGCCGTCAGCAGGTTGGCGAGGTACTTGACCGGGATGCGCAACTGATTGACGTCGGGGATCTCGCCGTTGGTGCCCATCTGCCCGGCATTGGCCACGGCCGTAATGGGTGAGAGCGGCGGCACATACCAGACCATCGGCAGCGTGCGGTATTCGGGGTGCAGCGGGAGCGCCACCTTCCAGTCCACTGCCATCTTGTAGACCGGGCTGTTCTGGGACGCGGCGATCCAGTTGTCGGGGATGCCGTCTCGCCGCGCCTGTTCCTGCACCTTCGGATCGTGCGGGTCCAGAAAAATGTCGAGCTGGGCCTGATACAGATCCTTGTCGTGCTCGACGCTGGCGGCTTCCTGGATGCGGTCGGCGTCGTACAGCAGAACGCCCAGGTACCGTATGCGGCCGACGCAGGTTTCGCTGCACACCGTGGGTTGGCCGGCCTCGATGCGCGGGTAGCAGAAGATGCACTTCTCGGCCTTGCCACTTTTCCAGTTGTAGTAGATCTTCTTGTAGGGACAGCCACTCACGCACATGCGCCAGCCGCGGCATTTGTCCTGGTCGATCAGGACGATGCCGTCCTCCTCGCGCTTGTAGATGCTGCCCGACGGACACGACGCCACGCACGCCGGATTCAGGCAGTGCTCGCACAGCCTCGGCAGGTACATCATGAAGGTGTTCTCGAACTGGCCGTAGATGTCCTTCTGGATGTCCTCGAAGTTCCTGTCCTTGCTGCGCTTGCTGAACTCGCCGCCCAGGATCTCTTCCCAGTTCGGGCCCCAGACGATCTTCTCCATGCGCTTGCCGGTGATCAGGCTGCGCGGCCGTGCGGTCGGCGCGTGCTGCATCTCGGGCGCCGACTGCAGGTGGTCGTAGTCGAAGGTGAAGGGCTCGTAGTAGTCGTCGATCTGCGGCAGGTTGGGGTTGGCGAAGATCTTCATCAGCAGCTGCCACTTGCCGCCCTGGCGCGGAACGATGCTGCCGTTCGCCTTGCGGATCCAGCCTCCGTTCCACTTGTCCTGGTTCTCCCACTCCTTGGGGTAGCCGATGCCGGGCTTTGTCTCGACATTGTTGAACCAGGCGTACTCAACGCCGTGGCGGCTGGTCCACACGTTCTTGCAGGTCACGCTGCAGGTGTGGCACCCGATGCACTTGTCCAGATTCAGGACCATGCCGACTTGTGCGCGGATCTTCATGCACCTTCTCCTTGGGCTTGAACGAACTCGGCCCGTTCATCGCCGAGTGGGGTGTCGAGCCAGTCGACCTTCTCCATCTTGCGCACCACCACGAACTCGTCGCGGTTGGTCCCGATCGTTCCGTAGTAGTTAAAGCCGTAGCTAAACTGCGCGTAGCCGCCGATCATGTGCGTGGGCTTGAGCACGATGCGCGTGACGCTGTTGTGGATGCCGCCGCGCACGCCGGTGATCTGCGACCCGGGTGTGTTGATGATCTTTTCCTGCGCGTGGTACATCAGCAGCATGCCGGGATTGACGCGCTGGCTCACCACCGCGCGCGCCGCGATGGCGCCGTTGATGTTGAATACCTCGACCCAGTCGTTGTCCTGCACGCCGGCGATCTTTGCGTCGTCCTCGCTCAGCCAGACCACGGGGCCGCCGCGGTTCAGCGTCAGCATCATCAGGTTGTCGCTGTAGGTGCTGTGAATGCCCCACTTCTGGTGCGGCGTGATGAAGTTGAGCAGGATCTCCTTGTTGCCGTTCGGCTTGATGTTGTGAATCCCGTGCGTGGTCTTCAGATCCACTGGCGGGCGGTAGCTGCTCAAGGCCTCGCCGAAGGCGATCATCCACGGGTGGTCCAGATAGAACTGCTGCCGCCCGGTGAGGGTGCGCCACGGGATGTACTCGTGAACGTTGGTGTAGCCGGCGTTGTAGCTGACGGTTTCACTCTCGATGCCGCTCCACGTGGGACTGCTGATGATCTTGCGCGGCTGCGCCTGCACGTCGCGGTAGCGGATCTTCTCGTCCTCGCGGTACAGCGCCAGGTGCGTGTGGTCGCGCCCGGTCTGCTTGCCCAGCGCCTGCCAGGCCTTCACCGCCACGTGGCCGTTGGTCTCCGGCGCGAGTTGCAGGATGACCTCGCAGGCATCGATGTCGGTCACGATCCTGGGCATGCCCTTGCTCACGCCCTCTGCCAGTGTCTTGCCATTCAGCTGGCCCAGTTGCTCGACTTCGGTGCCTGTCTTCCATCCAATGCCCTTGCCGCCGTTGCCCAGCTTCTCCATCAAAGGGCCGAGCGCCGTGAAGCGCTTGAACACATTCGGGTAGTCGCGTTCGACCACAGTGATCTGCGGCGCCGTCCTGCCGGGGATCAGCTCGCACTCACCCTTCTTCCATTCCTTCACGTCGAAGGGTTGCGCCAGCTCACCGGCGGTGTCATGCATGATCGGCGAGAGGTTGACCTCCTTCTCGACGCCCAAGTGGCCGATGCAGACCTCGCTGAAGGTCTTGGCAAAACCCTTGTAGATCTCCCAGTCGGAACGTGACTGCCAAACGGGATCGACCGCTGCCGACAGCGGGTGGATGAACGGATGCATGTCGCTGGTGTTGAGGTCGTTCTTCTCGTACCAGCTGGCCGTCGGCAGCACGATGTCGCTGTACAGGCAGGTGGTGCTCATGCGGAAGTCGAGCGTCACGACCAGGTCGAGCTTGCCTTCCGGCGCGTGCTCGTGCCACTTCACTTCCGTCGGCTTCGCGTCGTCCTTGCCGAGGTCCTTGCCCTGGATGCCGTTCTCGGTGCCGAGCAGGTGCTTGCAGAAATACTCGTGACCTTTGCCCGATGACCCGAGCAGGTTGCTGCGCCAGACGAAGAGCACACGCGGCCAGTTCTGCGGCGCGTCCGGATCTTCGCAACTCATTTCTACAGTGCCGTCTTTCAGCCCGCGGACGACGTAATCCTTCGGGTCCATGCCCGCAGCGGTGGCATCCTTCATCACCTGCAGCGGATTGGTTTTGAGCTGCGGTGCGCTGGGCAGCCAGCCCATGCGTTCGGCGCGCACGTTGTAGTCGATCATGCTGCCGGCGTACAGCTTCTTGTCGGCCAGCGGCGAGACGATCTCCTCCATGCCCAGCTTCTCGTAGCGCCACTGGTCGGTGTGCGCGTAGAAGAAGCTGGTGCCGTTCATCTGCCGCGGCGGGCGGATCCAGTCGAGCGCGAAGGCCAGTGGCGTCCAGCCCGTCTGCGGACGCAGCTTCTCCTGGCCCACGTAGTGCGCCCAGCCGCCACCGCTCTGGCCGATGCAACCGCACATCATCAGCAGGTTGATGACGCCGCGATAGTTCATGTCGGAGTGGTACCAGTGGTTCATCGCCGCGCCGATGATGATCATCGACTTTCCCTGCGTCTTGTGCGCGTTCTCGGCGAACTGTCGTGCGACGGTGATGATCTGGTCGCGCGGCGTGCCGGTGATGCTCTCGGCCCAGGCCGGGGTGTAAGCCGCATCGTCGTCGTAGCTCTTTGCGCCACTGCCCAGTCCGCGGTCGATGCCGTACTGCGCCACCTGGAGGTCGAACACGGTGGCCACCAGGGCCTCGCGATGGTCACCTTCCTGGCCCAAGCGCAGGCGCACCGCCGGCACCTTGACGAAGTTGACCTCGCCGTTCTGCACGTTCGACTTGAAGTGGGGCGAGGACACGCCGCCGAAGTACGGCAGGGCGATGTCGACCACCTCATGCGCTTGCGGTTTGGCATCGTCCGCATCTTCCATCACCGACAGCTTCAGCTTGACCTCGGTGCCGTGGCGCGCTTCCTTGTTTTCCAGATTCCACTTGCCCTGATCGACTCCGCCTTCAGGTGTCCACCGAAAGCCGATGCTACCGTTCGGCAGCACGGCATGGCCTGCGGTGTCGAACGCCATCGTCTTCCATTCGGGGTTGTTGTCCTGGCCGAGCTTACCGTTGAAGTCACTGGCGCGCAGGTAGCGGTCGGGCACCAAGGTCTTCGTGCCGTCGGCTAGCTGATGATCCTTCAACATCACCAACAACGGCAGGTCGGTATAGCGCCGCGCGTAGTTGTCGAAGTACGGCGAACGCTGCTTGAAGTAGAACTCGTTGAGCGCCACGTGGCCCATGGCCATTGCGAGCGCGGCATCCGTGCCCTGCTTGGGATGCAGCCAGAGGTCAGCCAATTTGGCTACTTCGGAATAGTCGGGCGTCACCGCCACCGTCTTCGCGCCCTTGTAGCGCACCTCGGTGAAAAAATGCGCATCCGGCGTGCGCGTCTGCGGCACGTTGCTGCCCCAGGCGATGATGTAGGTGCTGTTGTACCAATCGGCGGATTCGGGCACATCGGTCTGCTCCCCCCACACCTGCGGGCTGGCTGGCGGCAGGTCGCAATACCAGTCATAGAAGCTCAGAGCGACACCGCCAATCAGGTGCAAATAGCGGCTGCCGGCAGCGTAGCTGACCATGCTCATCGCCGGGATCGGCGAGAAACCGATGATCCGATCGGGTCCATGTTTCTTGATCGTGTAGACGTTCGACGCGGCGATCAGCTGGTTGACCTCGTCCCAGCTGCTGCGCACGAACCCGCCCATGCCGCGCACCTTCTGGTAGTCGCGGCGCGCGTCGGGGTTCTCGACGATGGTTGCCCACGCGTCCACCGGCGTTTTCGCCGTCTTCATCGCGGCACGCCAACGCTCGAGCAGGCGGCCCCGCACCATCGGATACTTGACGCGGTTGGCGCTGTACAGGTACCAGCTGTAGCTGGCCCCGCGTGCACAGCCACGTGGCTCGTGGTTGGGCATGTCCCATCGCGTGCGCTGGTAGTCGGTCTGCTGGGTCTCCCAGGTGACGATGCCGCCCTTGACGTAGATCTTCCAGCTGCAACTGCCGGTGCAGTTCACACCGTGTGTGCTGCGGACGATCTTGTCGTGCGCCCAGCGGTTGCGGTATGCGTCTTCCCAGGTGCGATCTTCACCCGTGGTCAGTCCGTGCTCACCCGAGAAGGCTTCCTTGGGGGCTGCGAAGTGGGTGAGTCGGTCGAGAAAGTGGCTCATGAGGGCGTCCTTCGGAAAATGGTCTGCGGGTCAGCAGGGCATGGGCGCATTGCGGCGGCTGTAGTACCACCAGGTCAGCGCAATGCAGGTGACGTAGAAGAAAAGGAAGACCTGCAGCGCCGCTGCAGGACTGCCGGTCATCGCGATCGCGGTGCCGTAGCTCTTCGGAATGAAGAAGCCACCGTAGGCGCCGATGGCGCTGGCCAGGCCCAGCACCGCAGCAGCTTCGACGTTGCCGTCCTTCACCGCCTGCGCTTGCGCGGAAGGCAGCTGTTCTGCGGCGCGTTGGCGCTCGGTCAGGAAGATGGTCGGGATCATCCGGAAGGTGCTGCCGTTGCCGATACCAGAAGCCGCGAACAGCAGGCCGAAGGCAGCGAGAAAACCAGTGAAGCTGCCGCTCTGCTCGGCCATACCAACCATGCCTGTCTGCGTTGGCGGCAGGCACTGCAGCACCGCGGCAACCCCCAGAGCCATGGCGACAAAACTCCAGAAGGTTATGCGTCCACCGCCGTACCGGTCGGCCAGCCAGCTGCCCAGCGGCCGCAGCAGCGCACCGATCAGCGGCCCCAGCCAGACGAGCTGCGGCAGGTCGTCGCGCAGGAACTGGCTGCGGATCAGCATGGGCAGGCCGGCAGAGAAGCCTATGAAGCTGCCGAAGGTGCCCAGATACAGCCAGCACATCAGCCAATTGTGCTTGCGCGTGACGATCACCGCCTGCTCGGAGAAGCCTGCCTTGGCATCGGCCAGGTCGTTCATGCCGAACCATGCAGCGGCGGCGCTGGCCGCGATGAAGGGCACCCAGACGAAGCCCGCGTTCTGCAGCCACATCGGCCCCCGCGCGGTGACCTGCGGAGCACCGACGAAAGCCCCGAATGCTCCGACGCCGATCACCAGCGGCACCACGAGTTGAACCATCGCCACGCCCAGGTGCCCGAGGCCGCCATTCAGGCCCAATGCGTAGCCTTTTCGGGCAATCGGAAAGAAGAAGCTGATGTTCGCCATCGAACTGGCGAAGTTGGCGCCGCCGAGACCGCACAACATGGCCAGCACAATCATCCATTCATAGGAGGTGCTTGGATCACGTACCGCAAAACCGGTGCCCAACGCGGGCAACAGGAGGCTCGCGGTGGTCAACGCGGTGAAGCGGCGTCCGCCGACGACGGGTACGGCAAACGCATAGAAGATGCGAAGCGTGGCGCCGGACAGAGCAGGCAGAGCTGACAGCCAGAAGAGCTGATTGATCGAATAACTGAAGCCCGCCGTCGGCAGGTACACCACCACCACCGACCACACCATCCACACAGCGAACGCCAAACTCAGCGCCGGAATCGACAACCACAGGTTGCGGATGGCGACGGCCCGCCCGGATCGTTCCCAGAAACCGCGGTCTTCCGGATCCCAGTGATGAATGATGGACATGGCATCCATGGCGCAGATCAGAAGGATCGTCTCTTGCTCGGGATCGGATCAAGGGTTCTTCACGTACGCGTTCTTGCGCAGGTAGAACCACCAGTTCAGCACCAGGCACAAGGTATAGAAGACGGCGAACCCGTACATCGCGTGCTGCGGCGTGCCGGCCTTGATCTGGTCGCCGATGACGATCGGTGCGACGAAGGCGCCGTAGGCCGCGACCGCCGAGGTCCAGCCGAGCACCGGGCCGGCCTGGGCGCGGTCGAAAATCACGCCGATGGTGCGGAAAGTCGAACCGTTGCCGATGCCGCTGGCGAAGAACAGCACCACGAACAGGCCGAGGAAGGCCGGAAAGTACTGCTCCGGTGTCGCCGAGCCGTAGGCCAGCATCATCACGTAGCCCACCGCGACGGAGGCCACGACCATCACTGCGGAAATGATCTGCGTGACGATCGAGCCTCCGACCTTGTCGGAGATCCAGCCGCCAATCGGCCGCACGGCAGCGCCGACGAAGGGGCCGATCCAGGCGTAGGCCAAAACGGTGGGCGCGTTCGGGTTGCTCAGGGTATGACTCATCACGCCGGACGCATCGGGCACGTGGCTGATGCCGAAGATCACTTTCATCGACAGCGGTAGCGCCATCGAGAAACCGATGAACGAGCCGAAGGTGACGATGTAGAGGGCGGTCAGCGACCAGGTGTGCTTGTCCTTGAAGATCGTGAACTGTTTGCTGACGTTTTCCTTCATGGTGCCGAAAGCGGCCAGCTTCATGATCATCAGCGCACTCACGATGTCCAGCGGGATCGCGACCCACATGTTGATAAAGTCCAGCCCGGTGGGCTTCGGCAGGTAGAGGTATAGGCCCAGGATCGACGGGATGAAGGCCAGCGTGTACAGCCAGGTGATCTTGGCGAACGCAACCAGTGGATGGCCGCCGTCGGGCGTGACTGTCTTCAGATTGTTCATGCCAAACCAGCACAGGATCGATAGCGGCACCAGCGACAACACCCAGGCAAAGCCGGCGTTCTGGATCCAGGTCGGCGTGCCGGCGGCGATCTTGCCGAAAATCCATCCGCTGTCCTTGAGCAGGACTTCAGGTGCTCCCCCCCAGGCTCCGAAGATACCGATGGTCATGACCAGCGGAATGACGATCTGCATCGTTGTCACACCG
Source organism: Burkholderiales bacterium (assembly GCA_038324085.1). Taxonomy (GTDB): domain Bacteria; phylum Pseudomonadota; class Gammaproteobacteria; order Burkholderiales. The sequence goes on along the minus strand of JBBQHP010000034.1, from coordinate 3,796 downwards.
AAGTTGCCCAGCCCCGCGTTCAGGCCGAGGCCGGTGCCCTGCAGCCGCTTCGGGAAGAAGGTGCTGATGTTCGACATCGAACTGGCGAAGTTGCCGCCGCCGACACCGCACCACAGCGCCATCAGCTGGAACGCCCACAGCGGCCAGTCCTTGTGCTGCAGCACGATGCCGGTTCCGATGGCTGGTGCCAGCAGCATCGCGGTGGTCAGGAAGATGGTGTTGCGCCCACCCGCCAGGCGGATCAGGAAGGACGCCGGGATGCGCATCGTCGCGCCGGCGATACCGGCGATGGCAGTCAACGTGAATAGCTCGGCCTGGGTGAAGGGGTAGCCCAGGTTCAGCATCTGCACCGTGATGATTCCCCACATGCCCCATACCGCGAAGCCGCAAAGCAGGGCGGGGATCGAGATCCACAGGTTGCGGTAAGCAACCCTCTTGCCGGTGGTGTTCCAGAAGGTCTCGTCCTCCGGGCGCCAGTCGGCAATATCGTTGCCTGCGGGTTCGCGCCGGGAATCGACGGCGGACGAAGAGGTACTCATCAATGCTCCTCCAGAGATCTCAGCGCGCGACACTGCGCGACAGGGGTGACGCGGAGCGTTCTGACCCATCATTTCGGTTTCGCGGACCTCGGTCCAGTACATCCAGATCAGCGAGACCCAGACCACGCAGAGCAGCATGAAGGCGCTGGACCTGACGCCGGTGCGATCCATGAGCGCGCCGAAGATGATCGGCAGCACGAACCCGCCCATGCCACCAGCCAGACCGACGATTCCGCTGACGGTGCCGATGTTGGTGGGGCAATTCGTTGCCGATGTACTTGAAGGCGCTCGCCTTGCCGAAGCCGAAGGCAATGCCGAGCACGAACATGAGCGCGATGAACGTGTAGACCCTCAGGCCGGCGTGAAAGGTGTTCGTGCCATTGACGGCGGTGGCGTAACTCATCAGCCAGATGGCCGGCACGGTGGCGGCCATCAGCATCGTCATCACGATGCGGCCACCGTAGCGATCGGTCCAGATGCCCAGCGGCACACGGATCAGGGGGCCGGTGAGCACAGGCATGGCCGTCAGCAGACCGAACTCGGTGGCGTTCAGCCCCAGCTTGTTATTCAGCAGGATGGCGATGACGCCGAACATCATCCACGCCATGAAGCAGACCGTGAAGGCGAGCGTGCTGACAATCAGAACGGACCACGCCTCACGTGGGATCGAGGTTTCGTTGGGAAGCATGAATCTGACTCGTCTTGGGTTTGACGAGACTGTCCGTCTCCCAGCCGCTCGTGAACATCCGCCCAGTGGCTACCATTCTCGCGGCAAAGGAACGATGCCCCCCTGCATCAACATAGTTCTGAAGAACTACCTCGGCGTTGCTCGGCTTAGAACTTGACCGGGGTCAACGCAGTTTTATCGCGCGCTTACCCAGTCTGAGCCCGAGTTGACCGCCCACGCCCTTCATGGTCATCGACATCACGCTCTCATGTTCGTCGGGCCCGAGTTGCCTGTCTCGCTTGCAGCATCCATTCCGTCCCCACCAACATCCTTGATCCATGACTTCGACAACATCAAATCCAAGTGCCGACATGTCAGGCCACGTGGCTGGCTCACCCAACCTGTCGGTTTCGGAGATTGCGGGCACTGAAGTTCTCGGTTCACTCAACGAACTGCTGGAGGCCGAGCGCGCTGGCGCCCGGGTTGCCATGGAGACCCGTCGGTCCCACCCGCTTGCGCAGACGGTTCATCCCCACGCACGTGGGGAACGCGCCGTCCAGTCTCCGCCCGGGTTCTTCCATGCCGGTTCATCCCCACGCACGTGGGGAACGCATTTTCAACTTCGGCGAGCTCACGCGGAAAATCGGTTCATCCCCACGCACGTGGGGAACGCCAGCGGTGCTCCGTGTCTGAATATATCCATGACGGTTCATCCCCATGCACGTGGGGAACGCGGGCTATGTCGGATTACGACGAGCCCGGCGAACCGGTTCATCCCCACGCACGTGGGGAACGCGGGCCAACAGCGCCGTTATTCAAGCAAGCCACCGGTTCATCCCCACGCACGTGGGGAACGCCGCTCTGGTGGCCGTTCTGCCGAGGACATGGGCGGTTCATCCCCACGCACGTGGGGAACGCGCCTCGTCGGCTGCGCGCATCACCATGCCGCGCGGTTCATCCCCACGCACGTGGGGAACGCCTGTCGTCGAGCGGAGGACGGGACTTTGGCGCCGGTTCATCCCCACGCACGTGGGGAACGCTGGTCGATCTGCGTCGTGACCGTGCCCAATGACGGTTCATCCCCACGCACGTGGGGAACGCCCGTCGTAGTTACGCTGGAACAGAGAAATAATCGGTTCATCCCCACGCACGTGGGGAACGCCACGGGCAAGAGATGAGGTGCCCTCTGTTTTCCGCCTTCCTACCGGTCGCTCTCACGCCGTCTGCGATTGCTGATACTCATGCTTGCTGAACCAGTTCTCGAGGAACCGGGTCGGCGAGCAGTAGCCCAGCGAGGAGTGACGGCGACGCCTGTTGTAGAAGACCGCGATGTAGTCGAACAAGTCCGCTTCGGCGTCGGCTCTGGTCTGGTATCGAGTTCCGTGTACCCGCTCGTTCTTCAAGCTGTTGAAGAAGCTCTCTGTGGGCGCATTGTCCCAGCAATTGCCCTTGCGGCTCATCGAGGCGGTCATGCCGTACTCGGCGAGCTTGTCGCGCATCGCGCAACTCGCGTACTGACTGCCCCGATCGCTGTGGAAGAGCACGCCGGAATCGGGTCTGCGCCGGAACCACGCCATCGCCAGCGCGTCGGTCACGATGTCGGCGCTCATCCGCGGCTTGATCGACCAGCCGATGACTTCGCGATTGAACAGATCCAGCACCACGGCCAGATACAGCCAGCCTTCGTCCGTGGAGATGTAGGTGATGTCACCGGTCCATGCGCGGTTGGGCGCTTCCGGGGTGAATCTGCGCGCCAGGAGGTTCTCGGCCACCGGCAGTGAATGGTTCGAATCCGTGGTGGCTTTGAAGCGCCGCTTGTGGCGCGCCCGGATGCCGTTGTCGCGCATGAGCCGTTCCACGCGTCTCAGGCCAATGCGATGACCCCGATCCTTGAGCTCGCGGTGCATGCGCCGCGAGCCGTAGGTCTGCTTCAGCTCTGCGTGGATGGCCTTGATCAGGACCAGGGCCTGAGGGTCGCTCAGGCGGGTCGAATCGCGCTCACCGCCACGGCACCAGGCGCGATAGCCGCTGGCACTGACAGCGAGCACCTCACACAGCTCGGGCAACGGGAATTGGCGTCGCTGCGCCTCAATCCAGGCGTACTTCACAGCGTGTCCTTGGCGAAGTACGCCGTCGCGTTCCTAAGAAACACTTTGCGGCACGGCCTCCTGGAGGGTGAAGCCGAACTGCGCCGCGCGCCGATGCAACTGCCTGACGACCCGCTCGCGTGCGATACCTGCTCTCGTAGTGGTCGGCGCCTGGATCTTGATAGTCCGTGCCGAACCTCATCGCGTTGTAGAACAGCACCGCGATCTTGCGTGCCGTCGCCGTGACGGCTTTGGCTTTACCGATACGTGCTGCGAGGCGCCGATAGAACGCGCCCAGCGCCGTATCGGTCCGCCCGACCGAGACTGCGGCGAGTCGCAAATGCGCGCTGACCCGGTTGGTCGACTTGCGCGTGTGAGCGGAGAGCACTTTGCCGCCGCTGATCTTGCATCCTGGCGCCAAGGTCAGCCAGGAGGTGAAGTGCTTGGCCGTTGGCCAACGGCTCAGGTCGGTGCCGCACTCCCCGATCAGGCGCAACGCCAGG
>JBBQHP010000033.1:0-54517 GCA_038324085.1 Burkholderiales bacterium | reverse complement strand
TCGACCGAGCTTCCCAAATCCGATCTTCCCTTCGGTACACTTTGGCACGGTGAAGCCTCCTTCCAATCTCTCGCAAATGCTTGGAAAGCCTCGTGCTTCGGAGGTTTCACCTCCCTACTGATGAAATATCCGGGCTAGCGTGGTGGCGCCTGGCGCGCCCCCGTGGATTGCGGCGTGAGGCAGGTACTCTGACGAACCTCACGCCGTCTTGAACCGGTATTCCGGACGTGGTGACTTGTCCGCGTAGAACGGCATCATCTGGGGGATCAGCGCCGCCAGGGCTTCCTGCCGCTTCTCGCCCGCGGGGTGGGTGCTGAGGAAGTCGGACTTACCCTGGGTGCCGGTCGCCTGCACCATCTTTTGCCAGAGGGCCGGTGCTGCGTGCGGATCGTAGCCGGCTTTGGCGGCAAGCTCGATTCCGATGCGGTCGGCCTCGGATTCCTGTCTGCGGCTGTTGGGCAGTTGCACGCCCACCGTGGTCGCCACGGCGGCGGCCTGCAACCCCATCTGACTAGCTGCGCTGCCGTTGCCCAGCAGAATTGCCCCGATCTGCAGGGCTGCGTCCGAGGCCATTGCCGTCGACATGCGTTCCGCGGTGTGCTTCGCCAAGGCATGTCCGATCTCGTGCCCCATGACCTGCGCGATCTCGTCGTCGGTCAGGTTGAGTTGCGTGATGATGCCGGAATAGATCGCCATCCTGCCGCCGGCCATGCACCAGGCATTGAGCGTCTTGGGATCGTCGATGACCGCGACCTGCCAATCCCAGGCTTCGGTTTCCGGTCGATACTTGATCGCCTGAGCGACGAGGCGAGAGGTGATCTTGTCCACGCGCGCCTTCATCGCGACGTTATCGTTCAACTTGCCTTGTTTCGAGATGGGCGCGAGAACCTGCGCATACGCTTCCGTGGAAGCCTCGATGGCCTGCGATTCGGGCACCAGCATGAGTTGCTTGCGGCCGGTCACGGGGGCGCTTTGGCAACTCGCCAACAGCGCCGCGATGGTGAGCAGAGCCGGAACACGGAACCATTGCATGATCAAACCTCCTGACAAGACTGGGGAATCCCTGGATCCTGGTGCGCGCGTGGCGTGATCGCGATGATCAGGGTCGGAACGATTCAACACCTCGATGACCAGCGTGCTGAGCAAGCCCGCCGGTTCGACGATACCGGGACGGCCCGATGCGGTCGGTACGCCAGGACACGTTGGCGCGAAACTCGCAGTTCATCCACGGTATGTGCGACGCCGCACCGAAGCGGTCGAGCGGGGCGCGGAACATCGGCGTGGCAACTCCTGCGGAGCATGGAACGGAAGGACCTTCATGGACGCTTATCTGGCTGGTGATCGGGCGTGCCCCAATTGCAATGGCCGCGCGTACCGGATCCGGCGCAGGTTCATCGACAGGCTGACGAGCCTGGTCACGCCGATCCAGCGCTATCGCTGCGATTCCGTGACGTGCGGCTGGGAAGGCAATCTGCCGGTGCACCCTAAATCCGGCCATAGCGTTTGAGGATCACGTCCAGCGCCGCGCCGCCGTCGATCTCGGAGCGGATGGTGATCTCCCGCTCCGTGATGCGTTCGGCTTCGGCGAGCACGAAATCGATGTGTTCTGCCGGAACGACCACGATCCCGTCCGCATCGCCGAGGATGAAGTCGCCAGGACTGATCTCGACGCGGCGACTGGTTGCCCCGGGCATGACCACCGGCACCTGGCAGCCGGTGACTTTCAGGCGCCCGATGGATTGCACCGGCGAGCGATATTTCGCATAGACGGGTATGCCATGTTTCGCGATCCATGCGCTGTCGCGCACGCCGCCGTTTACAACCATGCCGACACAGCCACGCACCTTCATCGCGAGCGCGAGCAGTTCGCCGAACGAGGCCATGCCTTCCGCGTCGCCGCTCCAGATCGAGACTACGCCCGGGCTCATCCCGTCGATCGCGCGCATCTTGTCCGGATCGCCCGGCCCTTCGTAGGGCAGCAGATTCATTCGCACGGTGTAGGCGAAGCCGGCAATCTTCGCCTGGTCGCCTGCCAGCGGTAGCAGACCGGTCGACAAGGCCTGATCGAAGCGCCCCTTTTTCTCGAGCACGTCGGAGACGGTGGTCGTGTCGACGGCCAGGAAACGGTCGCGAACGGATAGCGGCGTGGTGTTCATGTCGGGTCCCCCTGGAGTCTCGCAGCGAGCGGGTCGTTGCCACGCTCGAGGAGCCGAACGATACCCGAGGCCGCGCGTTCCGGTCACGCCGGACCGAGGCGCCGGCGAGAGTGACCGGTGCGCACCTGCGCCATCAGTCGCGGTGATGTCCCCGGAATCTGCCCACGGTGAAGGCAGACACCGGCGAGCCCTGGTTGCCCCAGGCATCGCGGACATAGGAGATCACCGCCGCGATGTCGTCGTCACCGAGGATGGTCACGAAAGGCGGCATTCCATACGGCCGCGGATTGCCTGCCGTCCCAGGTGGAAAGCCACCCCCGAGCACCATCCGGACGACGTTGGCGGGCGGCTCGAGCGTAACCGCACGGTTTCCGGCGAGGGGCGGATACGCGCCGGGTATCCCCACGCCGTCGTCGCCGTGGCAGTGGGCGCAATGCTGCCGGTAGAGCTCCGCGCCTTGCGCGTGTTGTGTCGCGTCGAGGGATTTCGCGTTCCGGACGGGCAACTCGGGTGACTGGGGCAACGCCTTGAGATAGGCCGCCATCGCGTGGAGATCCGCGTCGCTCAGGAACTGGGTGCTGCGCGCTACCACTGCAGCCATCGGGCCGGACACGGAACCGCGCTTCGCTACGCCGGCCTTCAGCAGGCCGACGATCTCGTGGGGGTCCCACTGCGCGAGGCCGGCCTCGCGCGTGGAAGTGAGCGAAGGCGCGTACCAGTTCTGCGTCGGAATCAGTCCGCCGTTCAGATCGAGCGTCCCGTCGGTGGCACCCAGAAAATTGCGGCTCGAGTGACATGCGTTGCAATGACCGAGGCCCTGCACCAGATAGGCGCCGCGATTCCATTCGGCGGAACGGTCGGCTTCAGGCACGAACGTGCCGGGACGGAAGTAGAGGGCGCGCCAGACCGCGAGGGCGATCTGATGATCGTAGGGGAAGCGCAATGCATGCGGACGGTTGGCTCGTTCCACCGCGGGCAGGCTGCGGAGGTACGCGAACAGCGCATCGGCATCAGCGCGCGTCACGTGCGTGTAGTTGGGGTAGGGAAAGGCCGGGTAGAGCAGGCGGCCATCACGCGAGCGGCCATTGTGCAATGCGCGCCAGAAGTCCGCCGGTGTCCACTCACCGAGGCCGGTTTTGGCGGCCGCCGTGAGATTCGGTGCGTAGACGGTGCCGAATGGCGTATCGATGCCCCTTCCGCCCGCGTAAGGCATGCCGCCTCTCGCGGTGTGGCATCCCTCGCAGTTGCCCGCGCGCGCCAGGTACGCGCCCCGCGCGATCTGTTCGGGCGCTACCGAGAACGCAGTGCCGGCGTCGGGCGGAGCCTCGTCGCGCGTGTTGAGCACATAGACCGCGCCGACCGCCATGAGCGCCACGATCAGAATGCCGATGGCGATGCGCCTCATCGCTCGGTTCCTCCCGAGGCCGGAACGCTGCCGCACTCGAGCGGCAGGGATGCTAGCGTTACCGTGGCTGGCTTGGCATGCAGAGTCACCGGTTGGGCGGCGAGCCACTGCGACAACGCGCGGATGTCGTCGGTCGAAAGTCGCTGCGCGACCTGGGCCATGCAGTCCGGCGCTGCTGCATGGCGGATCCCGGACTTCCATGCTCCGAGTTGTCCGTTGATGTAATCGCGCGGCAATCCGAGCAATCCGGGAATCGCCGGGGCCACGCCCATCATCGCCCTGCCGTGGCACTGGTCGCAGGCGGGAATCTCCCGCGCCGCATCGCCCTCGCGCACGAGACGCTCGCCCCGACGCAGCACTTCCCCGGCCGCAGTCGGCGCCTGGTGCGACGGATAAGGCAGGTCGAGGGCGGCGAAATAGTCCGCCATCTCGCGGAGGTAGTCGTCGGTCTGGTAGTCGATCAGGCTCACCATCAACGGATACTGGCGCCGGCCTTCACGAAAATTCCTCAGCTGGTTGAGAAGGTAGCCGGCCGGCTTGCCGGCGATGCGGGGGTAGTAGCCGTCGCTCGCTGCCCGCCCTTCCTTGCCATGGCATCCGGTGCACGCCTGCACGCGTTGCGCTATCGAGTCCTCGAATGCCAGCTCTTCGGGTGCTGCGGTGATGCTCGCGGCGAGCAGGCCGAGCGCGGCGACGGCCTGCGAGAATCGGACCGGACGTCGCGGCGACCCGGCGACACCGGGAGAATCCCGTCGACGCTTCCGCACCGATCCGGAGCGCCCGAATGAAGAGGTCAACGGCTGCGTCTCCCGCGTCTCGCGGGTTGTCGGCCCGAGGGGCTATCCGCCAGGCCCGGAGTCCCGCGGAAGGCGCCTTCGAGCGCATCGATGAAGTGCCGGATGCGCTGTGGCAAGTGGTTGCTCGGGGCGTAGAGCGCGTGGATATCCAGTGCGGCCGGCGCGAGCGATTGCATGAGGTTTCGCACCCGGCCCGACTTCAGGTCGTCGAAGTAGAGCCAGACCGGTCCGATGGCCACCCCGTTGCCGGCGAGCACGGCTTCACGGATCGCCCGCAGATTATTTGCGCGGAAGTTGCCGTGCACCTGTACCGACAGCTCGCCATCGGGCCCCACGAAGTGCCAGTGATCGCGGTACGAGACGAAGCTGTTGACGATGCAGCGGTGGTTCGCCAGATCGCGCGGATGGCGCGGTTCACCGTGCGCGGCCAGGTACGCCGGTGCGGCGAAACACCCTTGAGGGCTGGTGCCGATTCTGCGTGCGACCAGGCGGGAGTCGGGCAGCGGACCGAACCGGATCGCCACGTCGATGCGTTCTTCGAGCAGATCGAGCAGTCGATCCGACAGCACGAGGTCGATGTCGAGTTGCGGATTCGCGTCCGCCAGTCGCACCAGCACCGGCGTGAGCCAGGTCTCGCCGAACGACGCAGGGCAGTTCACGCGTAGCGTACCGCTCACGGTGCCACGCAGGCTGCGCAAGCCCGCACTCAGTTCGTCGAGTTCGCCGACGAGCTGTTTGGCGCGGGCGTAGAAGGATTCGCCATCGTCGTTCAAGCGCAGGCCGGTAACCCCGCGCGTCAGCAGTTGCGCCCCGAGTTCGCTTTCCAGACGCGCGATCTGCCGGCTGACGGTGGGTTGCGTGATGCCCGATTCACGTGCCACCGCCGAAAAACTGCCGGCTTCGACGGCGCGAACGAACAATCGCATGCGATTCAGCAGATCCATCGATGGCAAGCCATGCCTGCTCGGGCATAGGTGGTATGTTCGGGGCTGGCGTATCCGGGCATGGCGCTACTGCCTACGATGCCGTCTTGGCGGTACCGCCGAGGCGGCGTGCCCGGCGCGATGACGATGGTTTCCTTGACGCTGCGGTAAGACATGGCCGCGGATTGTTCGGGGTGCCGGCCGCGAACGCAACCCTGGCGTCCGAGGAGGACTCGATGAAAGCCTACGAGCTACAGCACAAATCCGGTCTCGACAGCGTCACGCGCGTCGAACGCCCCGATCCGAAGCCGGGTCCGGGCCAGGTGCTGATCCGGACCAGAGCATGGTCGCTCAACTATCGCGACCTGCTGGTGGCGAAGGGTGGCTACGGCGCGCCCCCGCCCGCGGGGCGCATTCCGTTGTCGGACGGTGTCGGCGAAATCGTCGAGATCGGTGCCGGCGTCACTCGCGTCGAGGTCGGCGATCGCGTCGCGGGCTGCTTCATGCAGGCCTGGATCGCCGGGGTCGTGCCGCGCGAAGCGCCCGCCAGCGCCCTGGGCGGTGCCATCGACGGCATGCTCGCCGAATTCGTCGTGCTGTCCGAGCAGGGTGTGGTCAAGGTTCCCGCCCACCTGACCGACGAGGAAGCAGCCTGCCTGCCGTGCGCCGGCGTCACGGCCTGGAATGCGCTGGTTCGCGAAGGCGGGGTCAAGGCGGGCGACACCGTGGTATGCCTCGGGACAGGCGGCGTGTCGATGATCGCATTGCAGTTCGCGAAGGCGAGCGGCGCGCGCGTGATCATCACTTCGTCGAGCGACGCCAAGCTCGATCAGGCCAGGAAACTCGGGGCCGACGAAACGGTCAACTACAAGACGACGCCCGATTGGGACAAAGCAGTGGTCGAGATGACCGGCGGGCGAGGCGCGGACATCGTGGTCGAGGTCGGTGGCAGCGGCACATTGGACAAGTCGATCGCCGCCGTCCGGTTGGGTGGGTATGTGGCGCTGATCGGCGTGCTGACCGGCGCCGGCGGCCAGATGAACACGGGCGCGGTGTTGCGCCGCCACATCCGCGTGCAAGGCATCTATGTCGGGTCACGCGAAATGTTCGAGGACATGAATCGCGCCATCGAGTTGCACCACATGGGCCTGCCGATCGGCCGCAGTTTCGATTTCGAGGAAGCGCGCGCGGCCTACGGTTACCTCGACGGCGCCACGCACACGGGCAAGGTGACGATTCGAATGCAATGACAGCGGCGGTTCAGCCCTGTTGCCGTCTTTTGCTCCTGCCCCTCGGCCATCCGGGAAATTCGCCTCAGGGGTTATAGTTCACTTGATCAGCAACCCATCGACGTAGACACGGATCCCCATGGCACTGCTCGACGTTTCACTCGCAGACAAGTACACCCTCGACAAGGGCCGCGTATTCCTGACCGGCACGCAGGCGCTGGTGCGCCTGCCGTTGATGCAGCAGCGGCGCGATGCGGCCGAAGGCTTCAACACCGCGGGCTACATCTCGGGCTACCGGGGCAGTCCGCTGGGCGGCTATGACCAGCAGCTCGCCGCTGCCTCGAAGTTCCTGAAGGCACAGAACATCCATTTCCAGCCCGGCGTGAACGAGGATCTCGCCGCGACCGCCTGCTGGGGAACACAGCAGGCGCAACTCGCTGGCGACGGCAGGTTCGACGGGGTGTTCGCGGTCTGGTACGGCAAGGGACCGGGCGTGGACCGCACCGGGGATGCCTTCCGCCATGGCAACCTCGCCGGCACTTCGCCCAAGGGTGGCGTGATCGCGCTGATGGGTGACGACCACACGTGTGAATCCTCGACGACCGCGCATCAGAGCGAATTCGCGATGGTCGACGCGATGATGCCGATCCTCAACCCCGCCGGCGTGCAGGAACTGCTCGACTACGGCATCTACGGCTGGGCGCTGTCCCGCTATTCCGGCTGCTGGGTAGGGTTGAAGAGCATGAAGGACACGATCGATGCCACCGCGTCCGTCGACGTCGATCCGGATCGTGTGCGCATCCGCGTTCCCGATGATTTCGCGCTGCCTGCCGACGGCATCCACATCCGCTTTCCTGACGTTCCGCTGGAACAGGAAGCGCGACTGCACAATGTCAAGATCGAGGCGGTGAAGGCGTTCGCGCGCACCAATCGAATCGATCATGTGGTGATCGATTCGCCGGCTGCGAAGCTCGGCATCGCCACCTGCGGCAAGTCCTACATGGACGTGCGGCAGGCGCTTCAATACCTCGGGATCGACGAGGCGGAAGGGCAGCGCCTGGGACTGCGCCTGTTCAAAGTCGGCATGACCTGGCCACTCGAGCCGACCGGCGCGCAACGATTCGCCGAAGGACTCGACAAGATCATCGTCGTCGAGGAGAAGCGCGCGCTGATCGAGCCGCAACTGCGGGACATCCTCTATGGCGGCGCCAGCATGCCGGCGGTCGTCGGCAAGCTCGATGAGCACGGAGCCCAGCTGTTCCGCAGCAATGGCGCGCTCGAGCCGAACGAGATCGCCATCGCCATCGGGAAGCGCATCCTGGAACACACCGACGATCCGCATCTGCGCGCCCGCGTGGCCCAGCAGGAAGCCCTCGAGAACCGCGCGACGGACAAGCCCGCGATGGACCGGACGCCGTACTTCTGTTCCGGCTGTCCGCACAACACCGGTACCAAGGTGCCCGAAGGCAGCCGCGCGATGGCCGGCATCGGCTGCCACTTCATGGCGCAGTGGATGGATCGCAGCACGGCCGGCTACACGCAGATGGGCGGCGAGGGCGCAAGCTGGATGGGGATGGCGCCGTTCGTGAAAACGCCGCACATCTTCCAGAACATCGGCGACGGCACGTATTTCCACTCGGGATCGCTGGCTGTGCGCGCCGCGGTGGCGTCCGGCGCGACGATGACCTACAAGATTCTCTACAACGATGCAGTGGCCATGACCGGTGGCCAGCACGTCGACGGCATTCTGACGGTGCCTCAGATCACGCACCAGATGCACGCGGAAGGCGCCACGAAGATCGCGGTGGTGAGCGACGAGCCGGAGAAATACGGCACCAGCACGGTCTTCGCGCCGGGTGTCACCGTGCACCATCGCGACGACTATCTGGCAGTGCAAAAGGAGTTCACCAAGGTCGGTGGCGTCAGCGTGATCGTCTACGACCAGACCTGTGCCGCCGAGAAGCGCCGGCGCCGCAAACGCAACCTCTATCCCGACCCACCCAAGCGCGCCTTCATCAACGATCTCGTGTGCGAAGGCTGCGGCGATTGCGGGGTGAAATCCAATTGCGTTTCGGTCACGCCGCTCGAGACCGAGTTCGGCCGCAAGCGCAGGATCGACCAATCGTCCTGCAACAAGGACTACTCGTGCGTGAAGGGCTTCTGCCCGAGCTTCGTCACCGTCCATGGCTGCGGTGTGCGCAAGGCAGCGCCCGCCAGGCCCGCGGGCGAGAACACGGAGGTCCTGTTCCCGGCGGTCACCGAACCCGCATTGCCCGCACTCGACACGCCCTACGGCATCATGGTCACGGGGGTGGGGGGCACCGGCGTCGTGACCATCGGCGCGATCGTCGGCATGGCCGCGCACCTGGAAGGCAAGGGATTCGGTGGTCTCGACATGGCCGGCCTGGCGCAGAAAGGTGGTGCGGTATGGAGCCACCTGCAGATCGCGCAACGCCCGGAGGACATCAAGACCGTTCGTCTCGGGGCGGGCGGCGCGAAGCTCGTGCTGGGTTGCGATCTCGTCGTGTCCGCGAGCCAGAAGACCATGGAAACCACGCGGCTCGGCACGCGCATGCTCGTCAACACCCAGGAGACCATGACCGGCGCCTTCACGCGCAACGCTAACTTCACGTTCCCGGGCGATTCCCTGCGCACGACCATCAGCCACGGGGTCGGCGAAGGCAACGCCGAATTCGTCGATGCCTCGCGCATCGCCACGGCGCTGCTGAGCGATTCCATCGCCACCAACATGTTCATGCTCGGTTTCGCCTATCAGCGCGGTCTCGTCCCGGTCTCGGCGGATGCGCTGAACAAGGCCATCGAGCTGAACGGTACCGGCGTGAAGATGAACCAGGCGGCCTTCCTGTGGGGACGCCGCGCTGCGGTCGATATGAAGGCGGTAGAGAAACTGCTCGCGCCGAAAGCCGAACAGCCCGGGAGCGCGCAGGTGTCCGCGAACCTGGACGAAACCATCGCGCGGAGAGTCGCGTTCCTTACGGACTACCAGGACTCTGCGTGGGCCGAACGGTATCGCTCGCTCGTGAACGAAGTTCGTGCCGTCGAAGCGGTCAAGTCGAAAGGTGCCACGGCGCTGACCGAAGCGGTCGCCCGCTACTTCTTCAAGCTGATGGCCTACAAGGACGAATATGAAGTCGCGCGGCTCTACACCACCGGTGAGTTCCGCAGGAAGCTCGACCAGCAGTTCGAGGGTGACATCCGGCTGCGCTTTCATCTGGCGCCGCCGTTGTTCAGCAAGCGCGATCCGGTCACCGGCGAGCTGCAGAAACGCGAATACGGCGAATGGGTGTTCTCCGCGTTCAAGCTGCTGACGAAGATGAAGGGGCTGCGCGGCTCGGCGCTCGACATCTTCGGTTATTCGAAGGAGCGCAGGACCGAACGCGCCCTGATCGGCGAATACGAGACGACGATCCGGAATCTGCTCGGGAAGCTCGAACCGGAGAATCTCCAGACTGCCTTGGACATCGCGTCGATCCCGGAAGAGATCCGCGGCTTCGGGCACGTGAAGGAACGGCATCTGAAGGCGGCGAAGGAGAAGGAAGCCAGGTTGCTCGCTACTTTCGGGGTGCCGGTGGAGCGGAGGGTGGCGGCGTAGCGCGGTCGTCGGTTGCCTGCCAGCGCTGCTTGAGGCCATTGGCCGCACATGCGGGCAATCATGGAGCGGAGGTTTGCCAGACTGCGACGAGGTGCTCGAAACCCGGTGCCAATGGCCGCATAATCCCTGTCAGCCATGGACGGGAGGCGCGATGGCGGTTGCCGTGCTGCTCAGGGTCGATGCCGTTCTCGATGCGTACACGCCGACGAGTGTGCTGCTGGCGCTCGAACGCGACCTCGAACTGCGGCTTGTCGACCGCCTCGATCGACTGGAGCGCGCACTCGCGGTCCCGGGTGACATCGCCTGGCTGCTGATCGACCTGGACGGCCTCGGAAATACGGCCGAAGTGGTCATCGGCGGATTGCGCGCCAGGTTGCCCGATGCCGGGTGCATTGCGATCGGTACGGCTGCATGCGCCGCTGAAGTGGATCGCGCCATGGCGCTGGGAGTGGCGGCCTACCTGCCTCGCAGCTTCAATCGGGAAGCCATGGCCGGTGTGTTCGGGCTGGTACGAGCGGGTGAACGATTCCGTCCGCTGGTGGATGCCCACGCGGATGAGTTGAGGCGCGAGGTGACCGACACCTGGGACCCCGTCCATCCGCTGCGGCAGTTCGGACTCACCAAGGCGGAACACGACGTCCTGGTCCTGATGGCGCACGGCAAGACCAATCCTGAGATCGCGGTACTGCTCGGCAAGGAGGAGGGCACCGTGCGCGTGCAGGTCACCGCGATCCTGCGCAAGCTGAGCGTGCGCAATCGCGCCGAGGCAATCCTCGTCGCGATGCGCGACCAGTCGGTGATCGAAGCGCAGCAGGAACGCGCCCGGTCCGGTCCGCTGGACCTGGGCTGGCTGCATCCGCATATGGAACATCGGCGTCACCGGGCAGGCGACGTGCTGTTCCGCGAAGGCGACATGGGCAGCGAGATGTACGTCGTGCAGCGCGGATGCGTCCGCCTGCCGCAGCTGGGAATCGAGATGCGCGAGAACGACATGTTCGGAGAGATCGCGATCTTTGCACCGAACCATCGGCGCACCTCGACCGCCGTGTGCGCAACGGATGCGGATCTGTTCGTGCTCGGCGAAGACAAGGTGCGGCGCATCCAATTCCTGAATCCATCCTTCGCGTTGATCGTGCTGCAGCTCATCACGAAACGCTTGATGGCGGATCGCCAGCGCGCCCACTGACGGCCTCGCGCCAAGATCCAGGCACGTGAGCTGTCCAGGATCGGTCCGGAAGGGCCCGTTTCAACGCGCGCCTTGCGCCTGGGATGCTGCCGACGCCATCGTCCAATCGCGGAAGCCCCCGTCCGTTTGTCCGGTTTGCGCGTCCGTCCCCGTTGATCATCAGGTCGGTACGATATTCGACGGGACAATGCCATGAGTCCTGACAAAGCGGCTGCCCCTGCGTGTTTTCTGACCCGCCGGGGCTTTTCCATGGTCCGGCGACGCATGCTCCGGATGCTATCCTTGCCTGCTCGTCAGACCACCTGGAGGGCGCACAGGATGAGCCGCATCACGAAGGTCGAAGTGCACGTGTTCCAGTTCGACGCCGCGAATCTCGGCATGACGCGCGCGGCCAGCGTTGGCGCGCTGGAGTACGTGAAGGGGGCGAAGACGCGCCTCACCAAGTACGCGGTTGCGGTGATGACCGACAACGGACTGCGCGGCGAGTACGTCACGCACTGGGTCGGATCCGCTGCGGCGCTCGGCTCCACGATCATGCTGGCGCCGTTCCTGATCGGTCGCGAAGCCGAGCAGCGCGAGGCGATCTACGACGACTTGAAACGCGAGTCGCGGCAGTTCGACCACATGGGCCACGGGCCGCTCGATATCGCGCTCTGGGATCTCGCCGGAAAGAAATACGGCGCATCGATCGCTGAGCTGCTCGGCGGCTATCGCTGGCGGCTGCCGGCCTATGCAAGCAGCTATCACGGGCAGCGCTCCGGGGGGCTCGACTCGAAGGAGGCGTTCGGCGACTTCGCGCTCGCGTGTCGCGAACTGGGCTACCGCGCGTTCAAGATTCACGGCTGGCACGAAGGGGACAAGCGCGAAGAGGCGAACAACGTCCTGCATGTCCGCAAGGTCGTCGGCGACACCATGGAACTCATGATCGATCCGGCGTGTGAGCTGCGCACTTTCGCCGACGCGCTGTACGTCGGCCGGGCCTGCGACGAGGCCGGCTTCTTCTGGTACGAGGATCCGTTCCGCGACGGCGGCGTGTCGCAGTATGCGCACCGCAAGCTGCGCGAGATGATGCGCACGCCGATCCTCCAGACCGAACACGTCCGTGGCGTCGAGCCGAAGGCGGACTTCCTGATCGCCAACGCCACCGACTTCCTGCGCGTCGATCCGGAGTACGACATGGGCATCACCGGAGCCATGAAGATCGCTCACATCGCCGAGGGTTTCGGCGTGGACGCCGAGGTCCACGCTTGCGGGCCGGCGCATCGTCATTGCATGGCCGCGATGCGCAACAGCAACTACTACGAGGTCGCGCTGGTGGGGCCGGACATGCCCAACGCCGTGCCGCCGGTCTACACCTGCGGCTACAGCGACCGGCTCGAGGTGATCGGCAACGACGGATGCGTCCCGGTCCCGACCGGTCCCGGCCTGGGCGTGCAGTACGACTGGGACTTCATCGCCCGGAACCGCATCGCGCTGCATGAGTTCGGTTGAGGCGACGAGACCATGCGCCGGTTCCTTGCACAGCCTGAACTGTGGCGCCCGGTGTGCCGGCATCGATCGCGCGCGGCTGTGACGACGCGCATTCACGGGCGCGTAACAAACCGCGGGTAGCGTCGCGTAGGTCCGGAACCAGGGGGTCCCGGCGAAGACGACGGATGCTTCCCTGAAGGCAGAAGAGACGAATTCCACGCGTCGGTTCCCGGCTGGCGCGATCGCCGCGAAGCGGAGAGCCTGATGCCTCGCGTGCGCTCCATTTTCCTGTCCGACATCCACCTCGGCACGCGCGCGTGCCAGGCCGAGCGCCTGGTGTCCTTCCTGCGCCACTACGACTCCGAGTATCTGTTCCTGGTGGGGGACATCGTCGACTTCTGGTCCATGAGCCGCGGCATCTTCTGGTCGCGCGCCCAGAATACGGTCGTGCAGAAGGTCCTGCGCAAGGCGCGCCACGGGGTCAAGGTCATCTTCGTGCCAGGCAACCACGACGAAGCGCTGCGCGAATACGTGGGCACGTCTTTCGGCGACATCGAAGTCGTGCGCGAATACGAGCACACGACGGCCGACGGCAAGCGCTATGTGCTGCTGCACGGCGACGAGTTCGACCAGGTCACCCGCTATCACCGCTGGGTCGCCGTCCTGGGCGACGTGCTGTACAACTTCCTGGTGAGAGTCAACGTGTACTTGTCCTGGGTACGGCGCACCCTGCGCATCTCCGGCTACTGGTCGCTCGCCGGTTTTGCCAAGCGCAAGGTCAAGGGGGCGCTCGAGTTCATCTACAGCTTCGAATCGTCGGTGGTGCACGCCGTCAGGGAACGCGGTCTCGACGGCGTCGTGTGCGGGCACATTCACGCTGCGGCGATCAAGACCATCGATGGCGTAACCTACATCAACTGTGGTGACTGGGTGGACAGCTGCACCGCCATCATCGAGCACCTGGATGGACGCATGGAGCTGTTGCACTGGGGCGGCGAATCGGTGACCACCGACGCACCGCCGGGCGCGCGGCTGGAAGCCGCTTAGCGGCTCCGATCCGCCGTCACCGAAGGCGGAGCAGCAACCGGCAATCGCCGATATCCCGCGGGCACGTCCCAGTCCCGGTAACATCCGCCCATGCGCGGCCTGCTGTGGTTTGCCTGCCTGATCCTTTGCGCTCCGGCGCTCGCCGCCGACGCCCTGCCCGCGCTCGGTACCGACCTGGACGACTCTTCCGTCTCGGGCCTGTCGTCGGGCGCATTCATGGCCGTGCAGTTCCAGCTCGCCCATTCGTCGATCGTTCGTGGGGCGGGCGTGTTCGCCGGCGGCCTGTGGGGTTGCGCGCGCGGCGACACGGGACGCGCGACCGGTGAATGCGCGCAGGGATCTCCCGAAGCAGGACCGTTCGTGGCCGCGGCGCGCGCAGCGGCAGCCAAGCGGCGCATCGATCCGCTGAGCGATCTCGAGCACTCGCGTGTGTGGCTGTTCTCGGGTTACAACGACGGCGTCGTACGTCAATCGGCCACCGACGCGTTGCGCGCGTTCTACACCGACCTGATCCCGCCCGGGCAGGTGTTCTATCGGAACGACCTGAATGCCGGGCACGCGCTCGTGACGCTCGATCATGGCCCCGCCTGCAACACGACCGGCGGAGATTTCATCGACGATTGCGACTACGACGCGGTCGGCGCGATGCTGCAGTTCATCTATGGGCGCCTCGAGCCACCGGGAGCAGCGCTGGACGGCAATCTGCGCAAGTTCGACCAGCGCGAGTTCGCACCGGGCGGAACGCGCGCCGCGGCGCTGGATGACGACGGTTACCTCTATGTTCCGAAGGCCTGCGCCGACGGGGCGCGTTGCCGGGTGCACGTCGCGCTCCACGGTTGCCGGCAGGGCGCGGAAACGGTGGGCGATGCCTTCTATCGCTTTGCCGGCTACAACCGGTGGGCCGAAACCAATCGCATCGTCGTGCTCTATCCCCAGGCGCGCGCAACCTGGGGTGTCCCGCTCAATCCCTACGGTTGCTGGGACTGGTGGGGCTATAGCGGTCCCGACTACACCAGCAAGGGCGCGCCGCAGATAGCGGCGTTGCGCGCCATGGTCGACAGACTCTCGGTTCGCCCGCGCGCGGCAACCCCGGTGGCCGCGGTGCCTGCGGCGCCGGCGGTCGTGGACGCTTCGGCCAGTGCCCTTGCCGTGGCATGGCGCCCGATGCCGAATGCCATCGACTATGAAATCGAAGTGGCCGGCCGCGTGCTGCGCGTTCAGGCACCCGCCGCAAGCCTCGCCATCGACGCGCTGGCGCCTGCCACGCTGTACGCAGTGATATGGAGAGCGCGCGGCACCCAGGGCCACGTGCTGGCCGAAATTCGATTGCAAGGCACCACCGCGGCCCGGCCGCGCGCGTGCGATCCCTGGTACGCCAACAATGTCGCCCACGTTGCGGCGGGCCGGGCCTATGTCCTGTGGGGGCTCACCTATGCGCTCGGCACCGGGCAGCCGATGAGCTGGTGGAACATTTTCACGACTACGGCACTCCATCGCGTGCCGAGCGGGTTCGCAGTCGGCCCCTGTCCTTGATCGAGGTCAACCTGCAAGGTGGGCTGGACGCGACAATGCACGGGGCGAGGGCAAGCGCCCGATCTTTCGGGAGATCGTCATGAGCGAGGAAAACCTGCAATCCGAAACCGCCGCCTCGGTCGCCGCCGGCGGGGATATCCGCTCGAACGTGCGCGAGATCACGCTCGCGGCACTGCGTGCGCGCAAATTCGAGTTCGCGAGGATGCGCGAAGTGATGACGCAGGTGGCCGACGGCATCACTGCGGGGGCAGACAAGCACGGCAGCGACATGAAGCAGGCCTTGTCGCAAGCGTTTTCCGGCCTCGACGACGCTTTCACGAAGTCGGCCCACGCGACCCAGCTGGCGCTCGCCGAGCTCGCCACCAGGACCCGCGAGCTGAATGACGCGGAGCTTCGCACCGCACTCGCGGAGCTGAAGAAGATGGAAACCGATTTTGTCGCGACACTGCTGGCGGCGACCGAGCGCACCGGTGGCAAGGTCAAGGCCGAGATGCAGAGCCTTGCGTCGCATGCCTTGCGCACCGGGACCGACACCGGCTCCGTCGTTGCGAAGACGCTGGGAGAGTTCTCCGGTCGCGTGACCGCCACCGCGGTCGATTCCACCGCCACCGGGCTCGACGCAGCCCGCAAGATCAGCGCGCGGCTCGCGCAAGTCGCAAGCGGCTTCCTGGCTGGCATGTCCGATGTGCTCGCCGGCAAGGATGCCCCGAAGAAGTAGCCAACCCCTCACTGTCACCGCCCGAGGTACCATCACCATGTCCCACTACCATGCCGTCGTCTGGCTCGATCACGTCGAAGCACATGTCCTGCATTTCACTCCCGAGGACGTGGAGAAGTCAGGTACGCACGCGGCCGACCAGCATCCTCACCTGCACCACAAGCGCGGCGCCATCGGGGCCGGTAACAAGGGCGCCGACGCGCACTATTTCGACGCGGTCGCGAAGCTTCTCGACGGCGCCGGCGAGATCCTGGTGGTCGGCCCCGGTAGCGCGAAACTCGAGCTGGTGCGCTATCTCGACCAGCATCAGCACCTGCTCGGCGCCAAGGTGGTCGGGGTCGAGACTGTGGACCATCCGAGCGACGGCCAGCTCGTCGCGCATGCCCGCAAGTATTTTCTGGCCAAGGATCGCATGCTGGGCGAATCGCACTGATCCGCGCCCGGTGACCGTACCCGCCGGCGCGGTGCGGACCACCATCCCACCGAGCCCTTGCTGATCGAGACGCTGCATGTGATGCGCGATCTCCCGCGGTTGCGGGAGATCGCCGCCATCCTGATCCGGCACGGCTTCGGTGATCTGGTCAGACGCGCGGGCGTGGGTACCGTGCTGGAGCGCGCGGGCGGAATCCTCTCCGTGGGGCAGGACGAAGGGCTGCGGCGGCTCGAACTGCCGGTGCGCGTGCGCATGGCGCTCGAACAGATGGGGCCCACGTTCGTGAAGCTGGGGCAGGTCCTTGCCACTCGCGTGGATCTGTTCGCGCCCGAGTGGATTGCAGAGTTCGAGAAACTCCAGAATGCGGTGCCGCCCGTTCCGTTCGCGGATGTCCTGCCGGAAATGACGCGGGCCCTCGGCGGGCGTTCACCACACGAGGTCTTCGCCGAACTGGACGAACAGCCGAAGGCGGCGGCGTCGATCGCCCAGGTGCATCGGGCCCGACTGCTGGATGGAACGCCCGTGGCGATCAAGGTGCGGCGCCCCGGGATCCGCCCCAAGATCGAGGCCGATCTGCGCATCCTCGCAGCGCTGGCTTCCGCCGCGCAGGGCGAACTGCCGGAACTGAAACGTTTCCAGCCGGTGCAGATGGTTGCCCAGTTCGGGAAATCGCTCGCCCGCGAGCTGGATCTGGCGGTGGAGGCGCGCAACCAGGAGCGTTTTGCGCACAATTTCGCGAACGAGCCGGACATCCTGATCCCGAAGGTGTACTGGGAGTTCACGAGCCCCTCCATGAACGTGCAGGAGTTGGTGGAAGGCATCCCGGGCAACGATCTGGACCAGGTCGAGCGTGCCGGGCTGGATCGCAGCCTGCTCGCGCAACGCGGCGCGGCCGCGGTGCTCAAGATGATCCTCGTCGATGGTTTCTTCCACGCCGATCCGCATCCCGGGAACGTGTTCTATCTGCCCGGCAACCGGCTGTGCATCATCGATTTCGGCATGGTGGGCCGGCTTTCGGACGGGCGCCGCGACCAGATCGTGGACCTCCTGTCCGCGCTCGCCCAGCGCGACAACGACGGCATGATGTCCGTGCTGCTCGAATGGACCGGCGATGCGCGGGTCGACGAGGCCCAGCTGTCCCTGGACCTCGGCGACCTGGTGTTCAACTACGAGCATCTGCCGCTGAAGGACATTCACATCGGACAGTTGCTGTCCGACATCACGGCGATCATGCGCGAGCACTCGATCGTGCTGCCATCGGACCTGACCTTGCTGTTCAAGGCGCTCATCACGCTCGAAGGGCTGGGGCGGCAACTCGATCCCGAGTTCCGTCTGATCGAGTATCTCGGTCCGTTCGTCGGCCGCATGATGGAGCAGCGGCGCCAGCCGCTCGCGATGGCGCGCCGGGCGAAGGACAGCCTCGCCGCCACGATCGCATCGGTCACCGGACTGCCGGGCGATCTGTCAAAGCTGCTGCGCGATGCCCGCCGCGGTCGACTCACCATCGAACTCGACCTGAAGCGTCTCGACCACTTCGGGCACCAGCTCAATCACAGCGCCAACCGGCTGACGATCGGTGTGGTGACGGCCGCGCTGATCGTCGGGTCGTCCATCGTCATGACCGTACGGGGCGGCCCCGAGCTGTTCGGTTTGCCGCTGTTCGGACTGCTCGGGTTCGTGGTCGCCGGCCTGAACGGCATCTGGCTGGTCTGGTCCATCCGCCGTTCCAATCGCGAATGACGGACCGGCGCCCGGCCTCGAGGTGAAGCGAGGCTCAGCGGGCCAGGCCGAACGTCGCCAGAAAATCGGGCCGGATGTCGCGCAGTTCGTCGGTGACGATGGCGTCCACGCCCATCTCGAACAGCGTGAGCGCCCGACCGGTCTCGTTGACCGTGTAGGCGAGGAGGCCGAGGCCCGCGCCATGCACCGCCGCGACCAGGTCGGGCGTGATCGCGTCCTGGCGGCAATGCAACGCCCGACAGTCGAGGGCGCGAGTGCGCTCGGCCCAGTCGTGGGGCACTTGATCCACCAGCAGCGCCCGGGGCAGCTCCGGCGCCTGGGTGCGAGCCGCGCGCAAGGCCGGCTCGGAAAACGAGGACAGGAGCGGCGCCGGGCTGGCGTCCTTCCAGAACCTCGCCGCGAGCAGCGCGACGATGCGCCCGGTGTCTTCGGGATTGGCGGCATCCGGCTTGATCTCGATGTTCGCCCAGAGCCCCAGGCTCCGGCTGAGGGTCGAGGCGCCTTCGAACGTGGGGATGTGCTCGCCCGCGAACTCGTTGCCGAACCAGCTCCCGGCATCCACGGCGCGTAGCTCGGCGGCATCGCGGTCGACCACGGGTCCGGCTCCGGTGGACGTGCGCTCCAGCGTGTCGTCGTGCAGCAGCACCGGAACGCCGAACTTGGCCAGCTTCACGTCGAACTCCACGCCGCCGAAACCCAGCGAGGCGGCCAGGCGCAGCGCCACGAGGGTGTTCTCGGGAGCGACCGTGCCGCCGCCCCGGTGGGCGATGACGCGAGGGTAGGGCCAGCGGGTGGTATTGAGCATGCGATCAATTGTATGCGCCCCGGGCTTGCACTCGGCCAGCGGCGCCACCACTTTTCCGGTGAACGCCCGCAGCTGCGGCGGCGTGCGTATAATTCCGCTTCATTTTCCGGGGGATACCATGCCCATCTACGAATACCGTTGCAGCAGTTGCGGGCACGAAAAGGAGTACCTGCAGAAGCTCAGCGATGCCCCGATCACCATCTGCGAGGCGTGCGGGAAGGCCGCGATGACCAAATTGATGTCGGCCGCGGGTTTCCAGTTGAAGGGCAGTGGCTGGTATGCCACCGATTTCAAGCACGGATCGAAGCCCGCGGCCAAGCCCGGCGCGGCGGCCGAATCGAAGTCCGAAGGGTCCGGCGAATCGAAGTCCGAAGCGTCCGGCGAATCGAAGTCCGATGCAACCGCAGGGTCGAAGTCCGAGAGCGGCGGCACGGCCAAGGCCGAAGGCACGAAGTCCGAGGCCAAGCCCGCTCCCGCCCCGGCCAGCGGAAGCTGACTGCGCGATCTCCGACTTCGCAGGGCTCCGGCGTGGCTCTGCTCGAACCGACGCGGAGGGCGCACCGTCGCCCTGCCGCGTAATTTTTTTCCATGCGACGCTATCTCATCACCGGCCTGCTGATCTGGGTCCCGCTCGGCATCACCTTCTGGGTGCTGCATGCGCTGGTCACGACCATGGATCAGAGCCTCCTGCTCCTGCCGGTTGCCTGGCGACCGAATGCCTGGCTCGGATTCGACGTACCGGGCCTCGGCGCGCTGCTGACCATCCTGGTCGTCCTGGTCACCGGAGTGCTGGGCGCCAACATCCTCGGCCAGAGACTGCTGCAGGGGTGGGAAGCGGTGCTGGGCCGGATCCCGGTCGTCAAGTCCATCTACGCCAGCGTGAAACAGGTCTCCGATACGCTGTTCTCGTCCAAGGGCGAGGCGTTTCGCAAGGCCCTGCTGGTGCAGTGGCCGCGGGAGGGCATGTGGACCATCGCCTTCCTGACCGGGGTGCCCGGCGGCGACGTGGTGAATCACCTCGAAGGCGACTTCGTCGGCGTCTACGTGCCGACCACGCCGAATCCGACCGGCGGCTACTTCATCATCCTGCCGCGCAAGGACGCGATCGAGCTCGACATGAGCGTCGACGAAGCCCTGAAGTACATCATCTCCATGGGCGTCGCGCCACCGCCGCCCGCGCCCCGGCGCGCCCCATCCAGGCCCTGAACATCGTAGTCAAACCGAACCGAATCACCATGCGCACGAACTATTGCGGTCTCATCGACAAGAGCTATCTCGGACAGGACGTCATTCTCTGCGGCTGGGTGCATCGGCGGCGCGATCACGGGGGCGTGATCTTCATCGACCTGCGCGACCGTGAGGGCCTGGTGCAGGTGGTGATCGATCCGGATACGCCGGACACCTTCGCCACCGCGGACCGGGTGCGCAACGAGTTCGTGGTGCAGATCTCCGGCAAAGTGCGCGAGCGCCCGCAGGGCACCGCCAACACCAACCTGAAGAGCGGCGAGATCGAAGTGCTCGCACGGGGCATCGAGATCCTGAATGCCTCGCAGACGCCGCCGTTCCAGATGGACGACGAGAACCTGTCCGAGACCATCCGGCTCGAGTACCGTTACCTCGACCTGCGCCGCCCGCAGATGCAGCGGAACCTGCGGCTGCGCTACAAGGTCGCCATGGCGGTGCGGCGCTACCTCGACGACCAGGGTTTCATCGATGTGGAAACGCCGATGCTCACCAAATCCACACCGGAAGGAGCGCGCGACTATCTGGTGCCCTCGCGTGTGCACCCGGGCGAGTTCTTCGCTTTGCCGCAATCGCCGCAGCTGTTCAAGCAATTGCTGATGATGGCGGGATTCGACCGCTACTACCAGATCACCAAGTGCTTCCGCGACGAGGATCTGCGTGCCGATCGCCAACCGGAATTCACGCAGATCGACATCGAGACGTCCTTCCTCGGTGTCGCCGAGATAACCGAGCTGATGGAAGCGATGATTCGCGCCATCTTCCGGGAGACGATGGGAATCGATCTGAGCGATCCGTTCCCGCGTCTGACTTTCGCCGAGGCGATGTCGAAGTATGGTTCGGACAAGCCGGATCTGCGCGTTCCGCTCGTGCTCACCGAATTGACGGACGTCATGCGCGAGGTGGACTTCAAGGTCTTCCGGGAAGCCGCGACCGCGCCCGACGGGCGGGTGGCCGCGCTGCGGGTGCCCGGCGGGGGAACCCTCTCGCGCAAGGAAATCGACGACTACACGCAGTTCGTCGGCATCTACGGCGCCAAGGGCCTCGCCTACATCAAGGTCAACGAGACCGCCAAGGGTCGCGAGGGATTGCAATCGCCCATCGTCAAGAACCTGAGCGATGCGGCCCTGGCCGCGATCCTCGAGCGCTCCTGCGCGCTGGACGGGGATCTGATCTTCTTCGGCGCCGACAAGGCGAAAGTCGTCAACGATGCCCTGGGGGCCCTGCGCGCCAAGGTGGGACACGAGCGCGGGCTCGCGCTGAAGGGCTGGCGGCCGTTGTGGATCGTGGATTTTCCGATGTTCGAATGGAACGAGGACGAGAAGCGCTGGGACGCATTGCACCATCCTTTCACCAGTCCCCAGGACGGTCACGAGCAGTATCTCGATTCCGACCCCGGCAAGGCCGTCGCGAAGGCCTACGACATGGTCCTGAACGGCTGGGAGATGGGCGGCGGCTCGGTTCGTATCCATCGCCAGGAGATCCAGTCGAAGGTATTCAGCGCGCTCGCCATCGGTCCCGAGGAGGCACAGCAGAAGTTCGGCTTCCTGCTCGATGCGCTCCAATACGGTGCACCTCCGCATGGCGGCATCGCCTTCGGCCTCGATCGCATGGTCACGCTGATGACCGGCGCCGAATCCATCCGTGACGTGATCGCATTCCCGAAGACGCAACGCGCGCAGGACCTGATGGTCAAGGCGCCGAGTGCGGTGGACGAGAAGCAGTTGCGAGAACTGCACATCAGGGTGCGGTGATCGACTCTTGGTGACGAACCGTCACCCGCCATCTGCCGCCGGGCATGCCCTTCAAGATTCCGCGCTCCGTGCTGGTCGTGATCCACACGCGCGAACTCGAAGTGCTGGTGATCGAACGAGCGGACCATCCGGGCTTCTGGCAATCGGTCACCGGGAGCATGGATCGCGAGGACGAGCCGCTGGCGCAGACCGCGGCGCGCGAGGTGCTGGAGGAGACCGGCATCGACGCTTCGCGCTACCGGCTGTCCGACTGGCGCTACCAGAACGTCTACGACATCTACCCGGAGTGGATCTGGCGCTATGCCCCTGGCGTGACGCGCAACATCGAACACGTCTTCGGGCTGGAACTGCCCGGCCGCGTGCCGGTCGTCCTGGCGCCCCGCGAGCATTCGGCGCACTTGTGGCTCCCCTGGGAGGAGGCTGCCGAGCGCTGCTTTTCCCCGAGCAATGCGGCAGCCGTACGCAAGCTGCCGGAGCGGGTAGGACGGGATTCGTAACACCGTACGCCCCCGCGCGATCGACGCCGAGGCACTGGTCGCGTCCCGCGCCGTCATGCTGACTGCGCCCGGGACGATCCGGCAATGTCCGGGCGTTGGCGCCGTCTGCCCGCCGCCGACTCCGCCGCCGATGGACCCGGGGAACGGATCGCGCGAAGCCATCGACGTGCGCGGCGAACCAATCTGTCCGCGCACGTTCCCATGAAGCGAACGGCGCAGTGGATCCTGCTGGCCGCCGGGCTGTGGATCGCGACCATCGCCTGTGCAGCGACGATAACCGCCCGTCACGAGGGCGAGGCGGTCATCGTGGAGGCGGTCGACGAACTCGCAGTCACGCCAGAGCAGGCGTGGGCGGTGCTGACGGACTACGAAGGTCTGGTGCGTTTCATTCCCGACATGTTAGAAAGCCGTGTCATCATCCGTAACGGCAATTCCGTGATGGTCGAGCAGAAGGGCCGTGCGAGCCTGTTCCTGCTGCACCGGCCCGTGGAGGTGCGGCTGGAGATTGTCGAATCGCCGTATCAGTGGGTCACTTCGAAGGCGATATCCGGAAGCTTCAAGGAAATGGTGGGACGCTACGATCTCAAACCGGAGGGGGGAATGCTGCGATTCACCTACACGGGCCGCATCGTGCCGGACTTCTGGTTGCCTGCGCTCTTCGAGACAGCGGCGATACGCCATGCGATCGGCCGCCAGTTCGCGGCAATGGTGAAGGAAATCCGGCGGCGCGCGGCCGAAGGCCAGCCATGAGACTCATCGGTCGAATCGCGGCGCTCGCCGCGTTCCTGTTGCTCGCAGCCTGTGCCACCCGACCGGCGCACGTCGCACCGTTCCCCTCGCGGACGCAGGACGCCGACGCCGACATCGCCGCCTGTGCCCGGCTCATCACGGCGGCCGACGACGCGGTCGACGCCGCGCAGGTCAGGGACGGCGGCGTGTACGCCGTGCCCGGCTATCCGTACCTCAGGGCGGACCGGTTCACGGCGGCACAGTCGTCGCGATTGTCGGCCGACGCCTGGCTCGATTCCCTGCGGGCGCTCGGTCGCGATTCACGCCGCGTCGAATTCGCCAACCTTCCGCGCGCCGCGCGGGTGCCGCTTGTGGCGCGCGCCAATGTCTCATTCCCGGGTGTCCCACTAGAACAGGCCGTGGAGACTTGCGGCGATCGGTTGCTGGACGTCGCTAAGGCGGACGGAACCGCGCCCCGCGAGGTCGTGGTTCCCGATGACTACCAGACCTGGAAGCGCGTGGCCGGCCTCTACCCCGTGACCAGGCTCGGTGTAGCCGCCGGGATCTGCAGCTACCAGCGCGAGACGGAGCGCACGTTTGCCCTGCCGCTGGATCAACTGCCTGTGCGCGGACCGGTCGAGCGGTACGTGCCGCGCCTCGACGTGGACGCCCTGACTGCGCTGGGCTTCGAAGTCGATCTGGCGCGTGCGCTGGAGAGCAATGCCCCGTTGCTCGAGGTCGAGACGGCCACCGATTATGACCGGCTGGGTGCCCCGACCCTCGACGACGACGGAGCCCCGCAAGTGGACGTCGCGCATCCGAGCGCATTCGTGCGCGTGGCGCACACGCTCGTGGGCCAGCAGGTACTCACCCAGCTCGTCTACGGATTCTGGTTTCCCTCGCGGCCGCGCACCGGGGCATTCGACCTGCTGGGTGGTCGGCTGGACGGGATCATCTGGCGCGTGACGCTCGATGCGCAGGGCCGGCCGTGGGTCTACGACAGCATTCACCCTTGCGGGTGCTATCACCAGTTCTTCCCGACGCCACGCGCGCTCGCCAGGCCCAAACCCGGCACCATGGACGAATGGGCATTCATTCCCGAGGAACTGCCTGACGTCGCTGCGGGCCAGCGTATTTCCCTCCGCGTCGCGGCCCGCACCCACTACCTCCAGCGCGTGAGCGTGCTGGACGAGGTCCCGCCCGGCGTGGAGTATCAGTTCGCACGCGATGCCGATCTCCGCTCGATCCAGCTGCGTGACGGCACCCATCGCAGCCTGTTCCGCCCCGACGGGATCATCGCCGGCACCGAGCGGAGAGAACGCTGGTTTCTCTGGCCCATGGGCGTGCGCGAACCCGGCGCCATGCGTCAATGGGGTCGGCAGGCCACGGCGTTCGTCGGCCGGCGGCATTTCGATGATCCCCATCTCCTGGACCGGTACTTCGAACTGCGCCCATGAAGCAGCGTCGGATGACTCCCCGGTGTGCCGGGCGTGGCGGCGACGTCTGACGGGCTCCGATCCACATGGAATCCCTTCACGTAGTCACTTTCAATATTCACAAAGGCTTCTCGCAATTCCAGCGCCGACTGACGGTGCATGAGTTGCGCGAGAAGTTGCATGCGCTCGGAGCGGATCTCGTGTTCCTGCAGGAAGTACAGGGCCTGCACGAGCATCACGCATTGCGGCACGCCAACTGGCCCACGGCGCCGCAATACGAGTTCCTGGCGGACACCTTGTGGCCGCAGTTCGCCTACGGGCAGAACGCGGCGTACGACCACGGCCACCACGGCAATGCGATCCTGTCGAAATTTCCGATCGCGAGCTGGGACAACGAGGACATCTCCATGTCGTCCTTCGAGCATCGCGGCTTGCTTCATTGCGAGATCGACGTTCCCGGCTGGCCGCAGCGGCTGCATTGCATCAATGTGCATCTCGGTCTGTTCGCGATCTGGCGCCATCGCCAGGTCGAACGGCTGAAGGAACGTATCGCGCGTCTGGTGCCCGCCGACGCACCGCTGGTCATCGCGGGCGACTTCAATGACTGGACGCGGCGCGCCGGCTACACGCTCGCGCGCGATCTCGCCGTGTCGGAGGTGTTCGAGGCCACCATCGGCAGGCCCGCGGCGAGTTTCCCGGCCCGCATGCCTTTCCTCAACCTGGACCGCATCTATACCCGCGGTTTCCGCGTGAAGACCGCACACGTGCACCGTGGAAGGTCCTTCTCCAGGCTGTCCGACCACATCGCGCTCTCCGCTACCCTGTCGAGGCAATGACCCGCGCGGTCAATGGCAACCGTGTCGTGTTGCTCGAGACGGGCGACGAGTATTTCCCGGTCTTGGAACAGGCATTCGATGCGGCGATCGAGGAGATCCATCTCGAGGCGTACATCTTCGCGGACGATCCGACCGGCCGACGCATCGCGGAAGCGCTGGCGCGAGCCGCTCGGCGCGGCGTAAGGGTCCGGCTCCTGGTCGACGGTTTCGGCGCCGCGAACCTGCGACCGGCGCTGCGCGCCGTCCTCGAGCCGGCCGGCGTCTCGATTCTCGTATTCCGCCCCGAGATCGGCAGATTTCGATTGCGGCGCAACCGGCTCCGTCGGATGCATCGCAAGCTGGCGGTGATCGACCAGCGGATCGGCTTCTGCGGCGGCATCAACATCCTCGACGATCGCGATGGTCATGGTGGCGGGACACCGCCGCGCTTCGACTACGCCGTCCGGGTGGAGGGGCCGATGGTGGTCGACATGCATCGCGCCGTGCGGCGACTGTGGAACCTCGTCGAGTGGACGCGGGCAGGACGCCGGACGGGCTTGCGGATGGATCGGCGTCCGCCACAGCCGGTTTACGCCGACGGGCTTCGTGCTGCGTTCGTGGTGCGCGACAACCTGCGTAACCGCCGCACCATCGAGGAAGCCTACCTGGAGGCCATCACCCGCGCCGAGCACGAAGTGTTCATCGCCAATCCGTATTTCCTGCCCGGCATGCGCCTGCGCAGGGCGTTGCGCGAGGCGGTCGAACGCGGCGTGCGCGTGCGCCTGCTCATGCAGGGCAAGCGCGAGTACTTCTGGGTTCACTACGCAATCCGGGCGCTGCATGGCACGCTGCTCGCAGCCGGCCTGGAGATCCACGAGTACACGGCGAGCTGGCTCCACGCCAAGGTCGCCGTCATCGACGGGCGCTGGTCGACCGTCGGCTCATCCAACATTGATCCTCTCAGTCTGCTGATGGCGCGGGAAGCCAACGTGGTCGTCGAAGACGAACCGTTCGCACGATCGCTGCGCGCATCGCTCGAAGCGGCCATGGTGGCGGGATCGGTCGCGATCAGGCGCGAATCGCTGGCCGCTCGCGCCTGGTCCGATCGTTTGCTGTCGTGGATCGCGATCGGCATGGCCCGAATCGTCGGCGGCGTCATCGGGACGTCGAGCCTGGATAGCGAGTGAATCGCCTGCTCGGGGGCGGTCTTCCCTAGGGCCTGTTAACCCTTAGAACGGACCTGCGCTGGGGTTAACAGGCCCTAGGCGATCTCCGCCAGTCCTTCGCGGTACCTCGCCTGCCCCTTGCGCACCCGTATCGTCGGAAGGCTTCCGAGCTTGTCGCCGTGGCACAGCCAGCAGCGTGGCCGGCCGCAGCCGCCGGCGCGTTGCGACTTGCGGAAACGACCGGCCTGGACCTCGCACACGCAACGCGTGAGATCGCCGTGCTTTACGACATGCTGGCGCCAGGTGTTCAAGGTGCGGGGACGTTCAAGTGCGGCTCGCTTCACGACCGGTCTCCATCGTTGGAATTCCGGCGCGATTGTGCCATCGATCGAAACATCACTGCGACAGTGCCGCGATCGCAGCCTCGTAGGCCGGATCCGATTCGTCATGGCCCCGGACGGTGGCATTGAGATCGCGCAGATGACCGTCGTGCAGGCCATAGACCCACCCGTGCACGGCCAGCGCCTGCCCGCGTTCCCAGGCTTCGCGCACGATCGTGGTCTGGCACACGTTGGCGACCTGCTCGATGACATTCAACTCGCACAGACGGTCCGCTACCGCGGCGTCGGGGCTGGCGGGGCCCAGAATCTTCTCGTGCTTCTTGCGCACGTCCTGTACGTGACGCAACCAGTTGTCGCTCAGGCCGATCCGGTCGCCCCGCAGCGCCGCTCCGACACCGCTGCAACCGTAGTGCCCGCAGACGATGACGTGACGCACCTTCAGAACATCGACCGCGAACTGCAGCACGGACAGGCAATTGAGGTCGGTGTGCACGACGAGGTTGGCGACATTGCGGTGAACGAACAGCTCCCCGGGGAGAAGGTCGACGATCTCGTTGGCGGGCACCCGGCTGTCGGAACAGCCGATCCACAGGTAGCTCGGTGCCTGCTGCCGTGACAGCTTGAGAAAAAATTCCGGATCCTGCGCCCGCAACCGCGCGGCCCAGGCCTTGTTGTTCTCGAACAGGTGCAGAAGTTCTGGCATTTGCAATGTCGTCCGGTGTTTCGCTGTCGCCCGTTCGAGCGTCGGCCTAGCGCAATGCGCCCCGCTCCATCATGACCGCCATGGGCAGCGCCGTGCCGAACTGCCGGAAGGCAGGCGATTGCTGTACCGCATCGAGGAAGCCCTCGATCGAATCAAAATCCGAGGAGACGGTGCTGAACGGAGCCAGCTTGGCACCGCTGCTGGGCTCGAACATCAAGGTGATCCCGGCGATACGCTCGGCCGTGTCGGCCGCGCCACGTTCGCCCGCCCTGCGCAGCAGGCTCAGCTTGAATCCGGTCGCGCAGCCTTCCGACCAGCCGCCGTAGCGATAGACCAGCGCATCCGCTGCCGCGCCGCTGCCGGCAGCGGCGACTGGCGCGAAGCGATACCAGTCGACCATCAATGCGATCATCTGGTCCGCCGTGAGGCGCTCGACGTCCACCTTGCGCTGCCGGATGAAGCTCTGGAGGTCGGTGAGCAGGTTCGAGGGAGCGAAAGCGGAATCCCCATCGGCGACGGCGGGCGCAGCAAAGCGCTCGATGGCATCGCTCCCGGGATCCACTGCCAGGGCCGGCGCCGCGCCACTCAGCGCGCCGGCGAGCCCGAGGGCGATCGCCGGCATTGCAAGGCGACGACGCGAGGGCGCCCCGGGGAATGGCCGGGCTCCGGGGTCGAGGGTGTGCGGGTGCTTGCGCATGGTTGCGGGGTGGTTCTCATGGTTGCGTTCACGAGCCGGCGAACGTGCGGGTCGGAGCATTCTGCATCAGTTGCGGAGCGCCGGCGTGCGCGTCGTGGCTACTTTGCGAACAGCCGGCCCGGATCCGCGAAAGCCTTGAACTCGACGGCGTTGCCGCACGGGTCCATGAAGAACATCGTGGCCTGCTCGCCGACCTGCCCCTTAAACCGGGTGTGCGGCGCAATGATGAAATTCACCGCCGCCGCCCGCAGCCGGTCCGCGAGCGCATGCCATTCCGCCATCGACAACACGACGCCGAAGTGGCGCACCGGCACGTTGTCGCCGTCGACCGCGTTGGTTTCGCGCTGAACGGCCGTGGTTGGTGAGAGGTGCGCCACGATCTGGTGGCCGTACAGGTTGAAATCCACCCACTCGTCGGAAGACCGGCCCTCCGGGCAGCCGAGGAGGCCGCCATAGAAGCTCCGGGCCTGGTCCAGGGACGTGACCGGGAACGCGAGGTGGAACGGATGTAGCGCAGCCATGGTGACTCCAAGCTTGTGGATGGCCGATTGTCTCAATATTCTCCCGGTCGGTGAAACACGACGTGTCGACGGCGACGCGCCGGTACCCATCCAGCGCCGTCGGCGTGCCGCGAGCCTGGTGCAACAGCCTCTCCTGTCCCCGCGCACCTGCGTGCAACAGCGGCCCGTGCGCATCTCCCGAAACAAACACCCTGCCCACTGCATCAGTGACCCCCGCACCCGTCGAGACCATCAAGCGCTATCTGCCATGGCTCGTGGCCACGGTACTGTTCATGGAACAGCTCGACTCGACCATCGTCAATACCGCGGTTCCGGCGATGGCCAGGAGTCTCGGAGTGACGCCGTTGAGCCTCAAGGCGGTGGTGACCAGCTACATCCTGAGCCTCGCCGTGGGCATCCCGATCAGCGGCTGGCTGGCGGACCGCTACGGCACCCGGCGGATTTTCGGGGTCGCGGTGGCCGCGTTCACGATGGCATCGGTACTGTGCGGCCTCGCGGTGAACGTGCCGATGCTGGTCGCCGCGCGCATCCTGCAGGGGCTGGGCGCGGCGATGATGACCCCGGTCGGCCGCCTGGCGATCGTGCGGACCTTCGCCAAGGGCGAACTGCTGGCCGCGATGAACTTCGTCATCATCCCGGCCTTGATCGGACCCCTGCTGGGACCCACCGTGGGCGGGATCATCGTCCACTGGTTGTCGTGGCGCGTGATCTTCTTCGTGAATTTGCCGGTCGGCCTCGTCGCCCTGTGCCTCATCCATCGCCACATGCCAGACTACCAGGGCGAGTCACCGCGTCCCCTCGATGTCATCGGCCTCGCGCTGTTCGGCGCCGGCACCGCGTTGTTGTCCTGGTTG
Organism: Burkholderiales bacterium; assembly: GCA_038324085.1. Taxonomy (GTDB): domain Bacteria; phylum Pseudomonadota; class Gammaproteobacteria; order Burkholderiales. Next base: position 24,707 of record JBBQHP010000033.1, on the reverse strand, counting down.
CTCGAGGTTTTCGGCGAGCACCGACTGGACGCGACCTCGACGTGCGTGCTGCTGCTCGTCGCGCTCGGACTGTTGGCGGCCTACGTCGTGCATGCCGGGCGAACGCCGCATCCGTTGCTGCAACTCGCGCTGTTCAAGGTGCGCACTTTCCGCGTATCGGTGACCGGGGGCTTCCTCACGCGGCTGAGCATCGGGGGCCTGCCGTTCCTGCTGCCCTTGCTCTACCAGCTGGGTCTCGGACTGCCGGCATGGGAGTCGGGATTGCTGATGATGCCCGCAGCCGCTGCGGCGATGGGCATGAAGCTCATCGCGCCAAGGATGCTCAAGCGCTACGGCTATCGCCGGATCCTCATGGTGAACACCGTGATGATCGGCATCACGATCAGTCTGTTCGCGCTCGTGCGCGCCGGCACGCCCCTCGCAGTGATCGTGGCCCTCGGATTGGCGATGGGCCTGTTCAATTCGCTGCAGTTCACGAGCGTGAACTCGATGGCCTATGCCGACATCGACAGCCAGGATTCGAGCATGGCCAGCACGATCGCGAGTTCAATGCAGCAGCTTTCCATGAGCTTCGGCCTGGCGTGCGGTTCGTTGATCGCCGGCTGGTATCTCGGCAACCTGCCGCAGTCCGATCAACTCGCAGTGACCGGTGCGTTGCATGCCGCTTTCCTGACCTTGGGTGCAGGCACCGTCTTGTCGTCGCTGTCGTTCTGGCGCCTGCACCCCGACGACGGCGCGAGCGTCAGTGGCAGGAGCAAGCAGCCGGTCACCACCGACCTGATCAGGGAGCCCGCGCAGTGACGGCTCGGGCCGCAAGGATATTGATGTCGGCTGCTTCGAGGATCTGCCTCGGGTAGCCATCCGCCGCCACCTGGATCATGGCTTGCCCCATGTTCTGCGTGGTCGTGAGGCGATCGGGAAACGCGCGCTTGAGCAGCGGGTAGAGCGGGCCGAACACGTCGTATACGAACTGATACAGCCTCGTCTTGGAGCGAATGCCTTTCAGCGGTTGTATGTAGCCCGGGCGGAACATGTAGGCTCGGAAGGGCAATCGCAGCAGTGCATTCTCGGTCCTGCCCTTCACTCTCGCCCACATGGTGCGGCCCGATTCGGTGCTGTCGGTTCCCGTGCCGGAGACGTAGCAGAAGGTGAGCAAGGGGTCGAGTTCGGCGAGGACTTTCGCTGCCGCCAGGGTAAGTTCGTAGGTCAGGCGGTGATATTGCGCTTCGCTCATGCCGAGTGCCGACACGCCCAGGCAGAAAAAGCAGGCATCCCGGCCCTCGAACTCCGAGCGCACATCGGTGTAGTCGAAGAAATCGGTGCGAATGTGCTCGCGCAATTTTGGATGCGCGACACCACAAGTCGTCCGACCCACCACCAGCACCGAATCGACCCGCGGATCCTCGAGGCATTCCTTCAGGACGCCGGCGCCGACCATGCCGGTGGCGCCGAACACGATGACGTTCATGTTCGGCGATGCCTCAATAGTCAATCACGAACGGCGCCGCCAGCAACAGGACACCGACCACGCATAACCAAAGCGCACTGTCAAAGAAGTACGGATAGATGCACAACGCCATGCCGGAGAACATGGGCACGAACTTGGCTTGACGTTTGCCATAGACAAAGTAGGCCATTCCGAAAGCCCCGGCGACGAGGCCGATGAAAAGCGCGTTCATGGTTTCTATACCGCAGAAAATTGCGCCCGAGAATCAGCCTAGGTAATCGTCGGCAATCCATTGGCCCGATTAGCTATTTTAATCCTGCATCGAACGAACAAAGTCAGTCTGGATTGGAATGCACAGGCAGAAAGGGTGAAGCATTTTTGCAGGACCGACTTCCATCGAACGTACCCAAGCACTTGTAAACAACGCCGTCGCGTCTCCGTTCGTAGACAAGAAAACGATGACGTCTCGATCAACTTGTCTTTTTGGAGTTTTCGCGATGAATAGCATTGCCAGATTGTTCAGCATTGGTGCATCCGCCGCACTTTGTCAGGGCGCGATCGCGGCAGGATTCGAAGGTTCGGAGGTCACTGTCGCTGCTTATTGTTGTACTGCGCCGATCGAAGCGGATCGTTTCACCATTCCGGTCACGGCGATCGTGGGCGCGGGCCTCGAGTTTCCGTCGGGCTCCATCGTGTCGACAGGACCGATCGAAGTGGATACGAACATCGACATCGGCATGTCGTCGATCGACATCGGCTACAACCAGGTCGGCATCGCGCAGGAAGGATCATTCAACGGTTTCGCGTTCGGTTTCGTGGGTCCGAACCTGCCGAGGATCGCAGGGGTGGCACTCAATCCATTGTCGACGGTACTGGCATCTTCCATCGGACTGACCTTCGACGCGGATACCATCTGGATCAACGCGGCCGGGCTCCCTCTGCGGCCTGATACGCGGATACTGGTCGACGTCACGTTCGCCGCGGCCGTACCCGAACCTCGGACCTACCTGATGGTCGGCGCGGGCCTGGTGCTGCTGGGCGCCTACCGTCGCGTCGTGGTTCGCAGGCAACAGCGGGTGGCCAACGTCGTTCACTGACGACGAAGGAAATCCGTGATGCTGCTGTTCAGGAACGCAGCATCCGCGTCGCGCAGGCTCGTTGCTGCCTGGTGTCCCTGAACCGAAGGAATCTCCACGAATCGCGCATCCGGTATCGCCATCGCCGCGGCACGGGCCGCCGATACCGGATTGAAGAGATCCAGCGGCGGTGCGAGCACGAGGGTCTTCGCCCGGATCGCGGCGAGCGCGGCTTCGGTGTTTCGATGGCCTGACGTCGTGCCGACATCGTGGGCTTCGTAGGCCCAGGACTGATACAGGTAGTCGGTTGCGTCGAACGCGTTTGCCCGCAAGTTCGTCACCGATTGCGCGAACCAGTCGTGCGCCGCCGCCATCCCGTTCAGCGATTCGTCCAACGCCATGGGCGTTCTCGATAGCAGGACGGACATCACCCCCGCATAAGCTCGCCAGCCTCGCTCCGGCACCCCGGAGAAACCGTTTCCCGTCCATGCCGGATCCGCCATGAGGCACGACCGTGCGGTTTGCGTGACGAGCACCGCCCACGGTGCCGTGCGCGCCATCGGGGTCATCGCGATGCACGCCGCCATGAACGAGGGCTCGCTCACGGCCCATTGCAGCGACTGCATGCCGCCCATCGATGCGCCCGCGACCGCGCACAGGTGGGCGATGCCGAGTTCCTCGGTCAGCAATCGATGCTGTGCATGCACCATGTCGCGGATCGCGAAGCGCGGAAAGGCCATGCCGGACTGACGCACGCTGTTCGAGGGCGAGGTGGACAGGCCGTTGCCGATCGGATCGGTTGCGATGATGCAGAAGCGCTGCGTATCGAGCGCGCGGCCCGGTCCGATCAGGAAGTCGAGGCGATGATGGTTGCCGGTCAGCGAGGCACACACGAGGATCGCGTTGGAGCGTTCTGGATCGAGCGCGCCATGCATCACGTAGGATTGGCGATAGTCATGGATGATCGATCCGGACTCGAGCTGCAGATCGCCCAGTTCCGCCGTGCGGTGCGGCGCATCGATCTGGCCGGCCGTGAGCGCCGGGTGTCGCAACCCGGGCTCGCTCACCTTGGCGCGCTTCCTGTGAATTCGCCGATCATGGCTTCGTGCCGCGCGCGCACGGAGCACACTCGTGTTGTTCGCTCCGCGTGCGGCGCTACCCGGCTCACGAACTGCCCGCGATCATGCGATGCCGGATCCGATCGGCGATCACGGCGATGATCAGCAAGGTGCCCAGCACGATCATCTGCAGGTAGGAGCCGACTTCCGAAAGATTCATGCCGTTCTGCACGAGCACGATGAAGATGGCGCCGAGCACGACGTTCTCGACGCGGCCGATGCCGCCACGCAGGCTCACGCCGCCGATCACGCAGGCAGCGATCGATTCCAGCGCCATGGTGCCGCCGATGTTCGATTCACCGCTTTCGATGCGAGCCGTCAGCAGTACGCCGCTGACCGCGGTCACGAGCGCGCAGAGTACGTACGCGATCAGCAGCGTGGTGCGCACGTCGACACCCGAGAGCGCCGCTGCCTTCGCGTTGCCGCCAACCGCGAGAAAGTAGCTGCCACGCGCAGTGCGGGTCATGAGGATGTAGAACACGAACGCCACCACCGCAGTGATGAGGATGGGTATCGGCACGCCGAGGATGCGGCCGAACCCGAGCGTCTCGCTCAGCGCTCCCGGCAGGCCGGACACCGGAACGCCTCCGGTCAGCAGCAGCGCGACCCCGAAGCCCACCGACTGCGTGCCCAACGTCATGATGAAGGGTGACACCCCCAGGTAGGCGACGCCGAGGCCGTTGACCACGCCGACCGCAGCCCCTGCCAGCAGGCCGGCGCAGCAGCCGATGCCGATCGCGAACCAGACGGCATCCGGATCCGCGCCGAACAGATGGGCCATGACCATGGCCGTCGCCACCGAGGTGACGGCGAGGATCGTCCCGACCGAGAGGTCGAAGCCTCCGGTCACGAGGGCGAGCATCTGGCCGAGCGACACGAGGATCAGGTAGACCGACTGGCGCACCAGGTTGACCAGGTTGTCGACCTTCAGGAACTGTTCCGACAGCATCGAGAAGACGATCAATGCCAGCACCATCAGCACGGGCAGGACGCCCATGCGGAGAAACAGTTTCACGACGACGTTTTCGGAAGAGCCGGTGGATGTTTCCGCCATGGGGATTCAGCTTCTCTGGTCGAAAGAGTCAGGCGGCCGCGCGCTCGCGTTCGAAGAACAGCCCCAGCAGCTCGGCCTCGTTGATATCCGCACCCTGGCGCTCGCCGGCCATGCGGCCGCGACGACTCACATAGACGCGATGCGACAGGTGCAGCACTTCGGGCAGGTCGGAGGACACGAGGATCACGCCCGCGCCGCCTTCGCACAAGCGCTTGATCAGCGCGTAGAGCGCGCTGCGCGTGCCCACGTCCACGCCTACGGTGGGCTCGTCGAGAACGTACAGGTCGGCGTTGATCCCGAGCCCCTTTGCGAACAGCACTTTCTGCTGGTTGCCGCCGGACAGCACCGCCACGACGCGCCCGGCGTTGCGCTCGGTCAGCTCGACCTGCTCGCCGGCGGTGCGCGTCAATGCGTCACGCCTTGCGCCGGAGAGCAGTCCCATGAAGCCTTTCAGTTTCGAACGCAGCGCCGGGAGGGCGATGTTCGCGCGTGCGGTGAAGGGCAGCACGAGTCCTTCGGCCTTGCGATCGGGAGGCAGGTAGAACAGGCCGCGCGCAAGCATCCTGCCGGGAGATGCGTGCGTGACATCCTCGCCCTTGAAGCGCACGCGGCCGGCAGTGATGCGATCGACGCCGAACACGGCACGCACCAGTTCCGATTTTCCCGAGCCCACCAGTCCCGCGAGTCCCACCACCTCGCCGCGACGCACCGTGATCGATGCGTCCCGGATACCCGCGTTGGACGTGAGCCCCTCCACCTCCAGCAGCACTTCGCCGGGATTGTTCGCGATGCTCGGGTAGATCTCCGAGATCGTGCGCCCGGTCATCATCTCGATCAGGCGCTCTTCCGTGGTGGTTTTCGCATCGACGGTGCCGATCTTCCTGCCGTCGCGCAGCACCGTCACGCGATCGCCGATGCGCGCGATCTCCTGCATGCGGTGGGTGATGTAGATGATGCCCGCGCGTTCGGCCTTGATGCGCGCCACCAGCGCAAACAGGCGCTCGGTCTCGCGCTCGGTCAGCGAGGCCGTGGGTTCGTCGAGGATCAGCACGCGCAGCCGGCTGCGGAAGCCCTTCGCGATCTCTACCATCTGCTGTTCCGCGCGGCTCAGGCTCGAGACGCGGCGCGCGGGATCGAGCTCGAACTGCAGGTCGGCCAGCAGCTCGCGGGCGCGCTTGGCGAGTGCTCTGCGGTTGATGAATCCGTGATGCGCCGATTCGTCACCGAGAAACAGGTTCTCCGCCACCGTCATCGTGGGCACGAGCGAGAATTCCTGGAACACGGCGCTTACCCCGTGCCTGCGCGCGTCCAGCACGGAATGGAGGTGGACCTCATGCCCTTCCATCACGATCCGGCCTGACGTCGGTTCGCTCACGCCCGCCAGCAGCGTGATGAGCGTGGATTTGCCGGCGCCGTTCTCGCCGAACAGCACGTGCACCTCGCCGGGTGCGAGTGCGAAGTCCACCCCATCGAGCGCCTTCACGCCCGGGTAATGCTTGGCAAGTGCGACAGTCTCGACGAGATTGGTCAATGGCATCGACTACGCGGGCGGCAAGGAGCGGCTGGACGCCGCGCGATCATTTTCACGAGGCTGGGGGACCGATGCTCCCGCTGATCCCGCTCCGCGCGCGATGCGTAACCCGGCGCGACCGCTCCCCCGGACCTGGCCGGGGGAGCGCCGACGCGAGCACCGCCAAAGGGTCGCGGGCCCGAGTCCGGGACTTCTCGCGCCGCAGCGGGACGAGCGCCACCGGCGATCGTTCGCACCGGATGCGGTCAGTTGACCTTGAACACCGGCTTGTAGTCCGCCGGCGCCAGCAGGATCTCGCGCGGCAGCTTCTTGATGTTGCTCTGGTCCACCATGAAAATCTTCGGGCCGACGTGCTTCATGTAGTCCTTGCCTTCGAGGATGCGCACCGCCTGGTCGATCGCGATGCGACCCTGGATCACCATGGAGTCCGAAGGCGCCCCGAGGATGCGGCCCTTCATGATGCCGTCCACCGCGCCGGGATTGGTGTGGAACGCCACGACCTTGATCTTCTTGTCGAGATTGCGCTCGCGCAGCACCGCCACGGCCGCTTCCGAGTTGACCGCCGGTCCCACGAGATAACCGACGTCGGGATGCGCCTGCAACACGTCCTCGATCAGCTTGGTCTGCGCTTCCTTGCCGGTGTCACCGTATTTGGGTTCGAGGATGACCAGCGCGGAATCCTTGGTCGCTTCCATGAATCCCTTGTTCGCGGCTTCGACCCAGCCCGCGCCTGCCGGGCCGGGGAACCAGCCGACCTTGACCGGCGGTGAGCCCTTCGGATGCATCTTGGCGATGAACTCGCCGGCCTGCGCGCCCATGGTCTCGAAGCTGACCAGCGACTTGGCCGAGATGTCGGGCGAGTTGATGCCATTGATGACGTCGATCACCGGGATCTTCTTCGCGGCAATGGTCTTGATCAGGCCGTTCAGGCCATCGGCCGAGATGGCACCGATGATCACCGCCTGCGCGCCGCGCGCGACGCAATCCTCGATCTGCGAGATCTGCTTGGCGAGGTTGGTATAACCGCCGGCTTCCACCAGCTGCATCTTCACCCCGAGACGTTTGGCTTCCTCCGCCACGCCGTAGTCCACCCCGAGCCAGTAGGCGTCCTTCATGTGCGGGAACGAGACGCAGATGTCCCATTTCTTGGACGCCTTGGCGAGCGGGACGTAGTCCACCAGCGTCGGCTTGGCGTCGGGGGAGAACGGCGGATTCATCTGTTCGACTTTGAACGGAAACCAGTCGGCCGCGGACGCGGCGCCGGTGAGCAAGGCCAGCGCGTACAGCGCCAGGGCGGACTTCCTGAAGGTTTTGCGCATTTTGCGTCTCCTCTTGTAACGGGCACGGGTTGAACGACCTGGTACTGCCGGGTGCAGTGGCTATTTCATCGCTGCAGCGATCTTGTCGATCTCCGGGATCGCCGCGTCTAGCGCGCGGGCGAATCGCTCGAACACTTCCTTCAATTCTCCTTCGGTGATGATGAGCGGGGGGCAGAAGCCGATCGTGTCGCCCAGCGCACGCACGAGCAGTCCTTCCTTCTGTGCCGCTGCGGCCACGATCGCGCCGATCCCGAGTTTGCGCTCGAACGGGACCCGGGTCGCCTTGTCGCTCACGAGCTCGATGGCCCCGATGAGGCCCACGCCACGAACCTCGCCGACGTACGGACGATCCGCGAAACTGCGCAAGCCGGACTGGAACGCGGGCTCGATCGAGCGCACCTGATCGAGGATATTCCGCTCTTCGTAGATCTTGAGCGTCTCGAGCGCGACTGCGGACGGAACCGGATGGTTGGAGTAGGTGTAGCCGTGCGCGAACTGACCGATCTTGTCGCTCTGGTTCAGGAACGCCTGATAAAGCTTGTCGTTGATCACGGTGGCGGAGATCGGCACGTAGCCGGACGACAGCGCCTTGGCCATGGTCATGATGTCCGGCGTCATGCCGAAGGTTTCCGTCCCGAACATGCAACCGGTGCGACCGAATCCGCAGATGACTTCGTCCGCGATCAGCAGCACGTCGTACTTCTTCAGGATCGGCTGGATCTTCTCGAAGTAGGTCCGCGGCGGCACGATGACACCGCCGGCGCCCTGCACCGGCTCGGCGATGAAAGCTGCAACCGTCTCCGGATCCTCGCGCAGGATCTGGGCTTCGAGACTCTCGGCGAGGCGGGTGGCGAACTGCTCTTCGCTCTCCCCGGGCTTGCCGAACCGGTAGTGATGCGGGCAGTCCGCGTGCCGGATGTTGGCGATCGGCAGATCGAAATCGCGGTGGTTGTCCGGCAGGCCGGTGAGGCTCGCGGTGGCGACGGTGACGCCATGGTAGCCGCGGATCCGGGAGATGATCTTCTTCTTGCGATGCTGGCCGAGCGCATTGCGGTAATACCAGACCATCTTGATCGCGGTGTCGTTGGCTTCGGATCCGGAATTGTTGAAGAACACCTTCGACATCTCGAGGGGCAGCATGCCCAGCAGCTTCTCGGCGAGCTCGATCCCCACGTCGTGAGACTTGCCCGCGAACTGGTGGTAGTAGGGCAGCGTCGCCAGCTGGCGCGCGGCGGCATCCACCAGGCGCTGTTCGCTGAAGCCGAGCGATACGCACCACAATCCGGCGAGCGCCTCGATGTATTCCTTGCCCTTGTCATCGTAGACGTGCACGCCCTGGCCGCGCGTGATGACGACCGGGCCCTGGGTTTCGTGGCGCCGCAGATTCGTATAGGGATGCAGCACGGCTGCGATGTCACGACTCTGGATGGTGGGTGCGGCTGAGTCCATGGGAAGCTCCGTCAGTGGTTCGTGGATGCGTGCGCCGATGCCACTGCGACAATCGGGAACGCTTGTGGGTATCGGATCGAGATCGCGCGCAAAACAGAATACGCTTCCGCCGCGAAGGGCTCGACTACCATGCGGCCCATCCGCCATCGACCAGCAGCGTGGCGCCGTGGATTGCGGCGGCGTCGTCGGAGGCCAGAAACACGGCTGCCCCGGTCATCTCCTCCGGCTGCAGGAAATCGCGTCCGGTCGGTGTCATGAGCCGCATCTGGTTCACGTACGCTTCCTGTCCGGGCGCGCGCAGGTGCGCATTGATGGGTGTCGCGACGTTGCCCGGCGCGAGCGAGTTCACGTTGATGTTGAGCTTGCCCAGCTCGGTCGCCAGGGCGCGGGTCAGGTTCTCCAGGCCACCCTTGGATGCGCAGTAGGCGGCGCAGTTGGGGAAGGCACCGACACCCGCGATCGACGTCACGTTGATGACCTTGCCGCCGCCGTTCCTGCGGAACTCGGGCACGAGCGCGCGTACGCAGAAGAACGGACCCTTCAGGTTCAGATCCACTTGCTGATCCCACAGCGCTTCGGTGGTTTCCTCGACCGAGACGGTGCGGAAGATGCCGGCATTGTTCACGAGGATGTCCACGCGCCCGAAGCTGCGGATCGCCGCCTCCACCATGCGTTCGACCTCGGTCACCTTCGAGCAGTCGGCCTTGATGCATTCGGCGATCCCGCCGGCCTCACGAATCCGGCGTGCGACCGCATTGGCGTTGTCGTCGTTCCGGTCGTACACGATCGCGACCTTCGCGCCTTCGCGGGCGTAGCGCAGCGCGATCGCCGCTCCGATCCCTTGCGAGCCACCCGTGACGATTGCGCATCGATTCTCGAGTCTCATGGTGTCGTATCCCTTTCCGCGGCCGGTCGATGAGTTTCTTCGATGACGAGCAGACCCCTCGAATCCATGGTGACGCGCTGACCCGGCAGCACTACCGTCGTCGACGAGGGCTCCTCGATGAGGGCCGGTCCGGCGGCAACGAATCCCGGCGCGAGCGCATCGCGGCGGTACAGCGCCGTGGCGTGATGGCCGGCCGCGCCATGATCCACCGATCGGGTCCGAGGTGGACCGCCACCCGGTTCTGCGACCGCCCGGGGCGCCACCAGTTCCGGACGGGGCGTGAGGAGTTCTGCCTTCATGTGAAAGCTCACGACTTCCGCCGCGGCGCCGTCGAGTCGAAACGTATACGCCTGCCGATGAGCTTCGTGAAAGGCAGCGATCAGTCCGTCTGCATCACACCGTTCGAGCTGGCACGCCACCGCCACGGCGTGCTCCTGGCCTCGATAGCGCATCTCCACGGCCTGGAGACAGCGCAGGCCCGCCGGGTCCACGTCGAAATACTCGGCGGCCTCGCTCTGCATTTCCGCGAACAGCGCGCGGCCGATCCGGATGGCCTCGTCGTCGGCCCGGTGCAGGTGCGTGCGCTTCATGTCGCGCCGCGGCGCGGAGACCAGCATGCCCCAGGCGGAGAACACGCCCGGGTACGGCGGAATCACGACACGACGCACGCCGAGCTCGCGCGCCAGACGGGCCGCGTGCATCGGGCCGCCGCCGCCGCTGGCGACGAGCGTCAGCTCGCGCGGATCGTGCCCGCGCTGGATGGTGACGAGCTTGAGCGCGTTCAGCATGCCCGCCTCGGCGATGCGCAGGATCGCATCGGCCGCGCCTGCCACCGTCGTGCCCAGTCGCTGCGCGATCGGCAGCAGTGCGGCGCTCGCAGCATCTCGATCGAGCGGCAGTGTACCGCCGGCAAGGCCGGCGGGATCGAGCACGCCGGTCGCGAACATCGCGTCGGTCACGGTCGCCTCGGTGCCGCCGAATCCGTAGCATGCGGGGCCCGGTGCCGCGCCGGCGCTGACAGGTCCGACCCGCAGCACGTCGCTTGCGTCGAACCAGGCGATGGAGCCGCCGCCGGCGCCGATCTCAACGATGTCCACGACCGGTAGCTGGACCGGGTAGCCCGCCTGCGTCCGGGTCCGCTCCAGGCGATATTCGGTGGTCAATGCGGGCATTCCCGCGTGCACCACGCCGCACTTGGCGGTCGTGCCGCCGATGTCGAGGTAGAGCACGTCCGGTTCACCGAGCCAGTCGCCGATGGTGGCGGCACCGCTGACGCCGCCCGCCGGACCGGATTCGATCAGCGCGAGCGGATGCTTGCGGGCCCACTCGAAATCGGCCACGCCGCCGCTCGACTGCATGGCGTAGAGCGGGCAATGGAAGCCGCGCGTGCGCAGATCGGCTTCGAGCCGGTCGAAGTAGCGATCGACCACGGGCATCACGTAGGCATTCAGGACCGTGGTGCTGGTGCGCTCGAATTCGCGCCACTGGCGGGAGATCTCGTGACTCGAGGTCACCGTCACGCCGGGGAGGCGTTCCCGCAAGGCCTCGGTGCAAGCTTGCTCGTGGGACGGGTTGGCGTAGCTGTTGAGGAATACGATGGCCACCGCTGCGACACGGTCGCGCTTGCACGCCTGCGCGATGGCGTCCAGATCCGCGAGTTCGATCGCCTCCAGCACTCTACCGCGGGCATCGATGCGCTCGCGCACTTCGAACCGGAGCCGGCGCGGTACGAAAGCCGGTGGTGAAATCGCGTGCAGATTGTAGAGGTCGGGCCGGTTGCCCCGGCCGATCTCGAGCACGTCGCGAAATCCCGCCGTGGTCACGAGGGCGGTCACGACGCCCTTGCGTTCGGTGATGGCGTTGATGACGGTGGTGCCGCCGTGCACCAGGCGTTCGATCGACGCCGGCTTCACATACCCTTCGCTCTGGCCGAGGGCGATCGCGTTCAGGACGCCTCGCGACGGATCTTCCGGCGTCGTCAACGTCTTCGCCACCGAGATCCGGCCGCTCCGGGTGTCGTAGTGAACCAGGTCCGTGAACGTGCCGCCGACGTCCGTCGCGAGATAGCTCACGGTGTCCTCGAGGTGATTGCTGGCATGCGACGCTCAGACGATCTCTGTCGGACGCGAGCCTGCGCTGTCCGGCCCGTAGTCGCGCGCGGCGCCGATCGCATCGACGTAGCCGTCGGCGATGTCGGCGTGGATGCGATCCGGCGAGCGCAGTTCCGGAGGGCCCCAGCCGCCGCCGCCGCCGGTGACGAGGCGAACGCGATCGCCGGCGTGCAGCGTGTGGTGGGCAGTCCGCGCCAACCGGATCGTGGCGCCGTCCGGGCGCACGATCTCGATGTAGTTCAACGAGCCGTCCCGACCGCCTGCGAGTCCCCAGGGCCGCGTCTGCGAACGGCCATAGCTCGCATAGAGGTAGATACCTTCGGCCAGCACCTCGTATTCACGCACGACGCCGAAGCCGCCGCGCCAGGTGCCGGCGCCGGCGCCGTCCGCGGTGTTGAGCGCGTGCCGGCGGATGCGCAGCGGAAATTTCGCTTCCAGCACTTCGGCCGGATAGTTGAAGGTGTCGCCGTCGGTCACGGCGATCAATGCGCTGGCGCCATCGCGCCGGGCCGTGGCACCCCAGCCGCCATGCTGCGGTTCGATATGGACGAATTCGCCGCCGCCGTCCGCGAGCGTGCCGCAGAAATAGGTGGCGCACAGACTCGTGTAGGTGCCGGCCGGGAAACGCTCCGGCGCGATCGGCGCAAGTGCCTTCCAGGCCAATTCGGACGCTTGTGCCGAGCCTTCGTAGTACCACCCCGTGGGGCTCGGCTTGACGGCACTGAACACCGTGCCGTCCGGCACGACCACGCGCACCGGGCGGAACCAGCCGTCGTTCGAAGGTGCCGCGGGTGCCACCAGGGCCTTGAAGATCGTCTTAACCGCCGATTGCAAGGCACCGCGGGAACAGTTGATCGGTGCGGTCCGGGCCGGCGCGGATCCGGTGTAGTCGAACGTCATGGTGTCGCCGTCGATGGTCACCACCAGATTGACGGGTATGCGCTCTGCGCTGCATCCGTCGCCGTCGATGAAGTCGGTGGCGCGATAGCGGCCGTCGGGCAGGGCGCGCACTGCTGCCCGCGCCAGCCGTTCGCTCGATTCCAGGATGCCGTCGAACACCGCGGTCAGGGTCGCGCGGCCGTATTTGACGCAGATCTCCGCAAGTCTGCGTTCGGCGATGCGCGCAGCCGCGAGCTGCGCGTTGAGATCACCCAGCGCCAGCTCCGGCAGGCGGACGTTCTCGCGGATGATCGCGACGATGTCGTCGATCAACCGGTCGCCACGCATCACTCTCACGCCCGGCAGGCGCAAGCCTTCCTGATAGATCGAGGTCGCGTCGACCGGGAGGCTGCCCGGCACGGTGCCGCCCACGTCCAGCCAGTGGGCGACCGTGATCGCGTAACCGACCAGCGCGGCACCCTCGTAGGCGGGGCGGATGACCGCGCAGTCGCAGCCGTGCGTGCCGCCCCGATACGGATCGTTCGTCATGTAGACGTCGCCCGGCGCCATGCTGGCGGCGAAGCGTTCGTGAATCGCGCGTACCTGGGTCGAGAAGGTGCCCGTGAACAGGGTGATGCCGTTGGTCTGCGCGATCAGGTCGCCGTCGACCGTGCAGATCCCGCATGCGAAATCGAGCACTTCGTAGACGACCGGACTCATGCTGCAGCGGGCCAGCACGATGCCCATCTCGTCGACGATCGCGAGCAGCTTGCCTTGCAGGATCTCGTGCGCCACCGGATCCAGCGGGGCAGCGGCGGTGCCGGTCGCGTTCATCGGCACGCGCTGGCGACCAGGGCGGTCAACGTACGCCCGTGCGCAGGCGATCGACGAAGATCGCCGCAATGATCACGCACCCGAGAATGATCTGCTGGATGTAGCCGTCGATGCGCGCGAGACCCATGCAGTTGGACAGCGCGGTCACGAAGACGGCGCCGAGCAGCGCGGCGTAGGTCCCGCCCACTCCGCCCCGCAGGCTCACCCCACCGATCACGGCCGCGGCGATGCTCTGCAGCGTGACGTTGCCGCCGAGATTCGGTTCGCCCGACCCCGTGCGCGCGGTCAGCATCAGCGCGCCGATGGCGGCGATGACGGAACAGACGACATACGCGCTCGTCAGATAGCGCTTGCTCGGCAGCCCTGCCAGCGCTGCGGCCCGGGGATTGCCGCCGATGAGGTACAGGGAGCGTCCGAATACCGTCCAGGTCAGCATCAGGTGGACCGCCAGCAACACCAGGATCGCGATGATGACCGGCGCCGGCACGCCCAGAATCTTGCCGCTGTAGAGCAGGTGGCTGAACGGCTTCGGCACGTCGAATACCGGACGACCGTCGGAGATGGTCGTGGCGATGCCGAAGCAGATGTTCAGGCTGCCGAGCGTCGTCACGAACGCATTCACCCGCAGCACGGAAATGCAGATGCCGTTGAACAGCCCCACGGCCACTCCGATGCCCAGAGCGGTCAGCATGCCCGTCAGGATGATGAACGGCATGCCGTGCAATCCGTCCCCGACCATTCCGGTCATCACCAGGGCGCTCGCGACGCTGACCGTGGAGACGCAGGTTCCGAGCGAAAGATCGAAACCGCGGGTCAGGATCACGACCATCTGGGCGGTCGCGAACACCGCGATGTAGCTTGTCTGCTGCAGGACGTTGAGCAGATTCCCGGGAGACAGCACCAGGGGTTCGACGATGGCGAATCCGATCTCCATCGCGATCAGCGCGATCACCAGGCCGAAGCGCGCCAGGAAGTTGCCCAGCGCACGGCCGGCGCTTGCGGCGGACGCGCCCGCGCTCGATTCACCCACGGCAATGCCTCCGGTGAGTCCGGATCGCGTGGTTGCCAGCGATCCGGACGATGCACAGGGATCGCCGCCGTTCAGTTGTCTCGCGCATGCCGCGTCCGTCGCTTGGTGAATTCGTCCAGGGCCACCGCCGCCACGACGATGATGCCCATGAAGATCGTCTGGATCTTGCTGTTGACCCTCAGCAGGTTCATCGCATTGGTCAGGATCGAGAGGAACAGGGCCGACAGCGCCACCATTTCGACGCGCCCTACGCCGCCGCGCAGACTCACCCCCGCGATGACCCCGGCCGCGATGCTCTCCAGCATCAGGTTGCCGCTCATGGTCGCCTGACCGGAACCGAGCCGCGCCGTGAGCAGCAGGCTGGTCAGGGAGGCCAGCATGCCGCACAGCGTGTAGGCGAGGATCAGATAGAACCGGGTATTCACCCCCGACACCATCGCAGCCTGGACGTTGCCACCGATGGCGTGGATGTAGCGGCCCACCGTGGTCTGGCGTTGCATGATCCACACCAGTGCCAGGATCGTGAGACTCACGTAGACCGGCATCGGCAGGCCTAACCAGACCGCGCGGCCGAAATCCTTCACGAACGCATCGGGCATGCCGTACACCGGAATGCCGTTGGTGAGCAGCAGCGCCACGCCGGTGGCGATGGAGCTGGTTCCGAGCGTAACCATGAACGGCGAGATTCGCAGGAACGCCACGCAGGCACCGTTGACCAGACCGGTCACGAACCCGCACGCCATGCCTGCGACGACGCCGGCTGCGATCGCCATGGGCACGTCATCGGGCGAAGCTTCGAGGGCCCCCGCCATGACCTTCGCCGTGACGACGCTGGTGAGCGCGATGACGGCGCCGACCGACAGGTCGAAGCCGCCCACGACGAGCACCAGCATCTGGCCCGAAGCGACGATCATCAGGGCCGAGGAATTGCGCACGACGTTGAACAGATTGAACACGCCCATGAAACGCGGCTCGAACAGCACGAGCAGCGTGATCAGGACGATGAGCAGCGCGGGCAGGAACCCTATGCGACGCAGGGCGCGGCCGAACGCGCCGCTGCCGCGCTTCGAATCCGGTATCGCCTCGACGCCGGCGGTGGTCATGGCGCGATCATCATGCGACGGGAGCGACGACGGGCGTTGCCGTCGCCAGGGGCAACGGCAACGCCGCGCTCTCTTCGCGGAAGAAGCACGCCAGCACAGCCTGCTCGTTGATGTCCGCGCCGGTCAGTTCCGCCACCATCTGCGCCTGGTGCATCACGTACAGGCGATTCGAGAGGTGCAGGACCTCGGGCAGCTCCGACGAGACCAGGACGATGGCGGCACCCGCCTCGAGCAGGACCTTCATCAATTCGTAGACTTCCAGCTTCGCACCAACGTCGATGCCGACCGTCGGCTCGTCGAACAGGAAGATCCGGATGTCGCGTGCGAGACCCCGCCCGAGCACCACCTTCTGGCGGTTGCCGCCCGAGAGCCGACCGACCGCCGGTTCGATCTGGGCCGGGCGCAATTTCAGCCGGTCGACGATATCCTGGATCGTCTTCTTCTCTTCGCTGCGCCGGAGCACCTGCCCGCGTGCGAAGCCGGGCAGATCGAGCGCGGCCATCGAGGCGTTCTCGCGGATCGGGCGCGCGAGTGCGAGACCTTCCGCCACGCGATCGGACGGGAAATAGCACACGCCGGCGCGCAGCATGGACGTCGGCCGGAACGCGGTCGTCGGTTTGCCGAACAGTTGCACGGAGCCGGAGGCGATCGGTTCGAGACCGAAGACCGCGCGGATGAGTTCCGACTTGCCGCAGCCCACGAGGCCGGCGATACCGGTGATCTCGCCCGCGCGCGCGTGGAAGTTCACGCCTTTCACGATGTCCGATGCGAGGGTGAGGTTGTTCACCTCGAGCAACGTCTCGCCGGGACGATGATCGACGTGCGGAAACAGCACATCGATCTTGCGCCCCGCCATCAGCTCGACCAGCTCGGTCTCCGAGATGGAGTCGGAGCGCACGGTGGCGATCTTCCGGCCATCGCGCAGCACGCTGATCCGATCGGCGACCTGCTTGATCTCGCCCATGCGGTGGGAAACATAGATGATGCCGACGCCCTGCGCCCGCAGGCGATCGATCAGCGCGAACAGCTTGATGGTCTCGGCTTCGGTGAGCGATGCGGTGGGCTCGTCGAAGATCAGCAGGCGCACGTCGGTCAGCAGCGCTTTCGCAATCTCCACCATCTGCTGGTGCGCGCGCGACAGTGAAGCAACCTTGCGCCGCGGATCGAGATTGAATCCGAGTTCGCCGATCACTTCGCGGGCCTTGGCGCGCATCGCGCGCTTGTTCAGGAACAGAAAGCGCGAGCGTTCACGCCCGAGAAACAGGTTCTCGGCGACGGTCATCTCCGGGACGAGGCTGAATTCCTGGAACACCGGACTGATGCCCATCACGCGGGCCTGGTGCGGCGTGAGCCGGCGGATCTCCCGCCCCTGGTACAGGAAGCGACCCGAGTCGGGCGAGAAGGTGCCCGCGATGATGTTGATCAGGGTGGATTTGCCGGCGCCGTTCTCGCCGAACAGGACATGGACTTCGCCGCGGCGCAGATCGAAGTCGACCTCGTCGAGCGCGAGCACGCCGGGGAATCGTTTCGAGATCCGGCTCAGTTCGAGCAGATTGCCGGTCGGTTCACTCATTCGGTGACGCATCGGGATCGTGTCCGTCGCCCCGGAGCTTGCAGGACGCGCAGGCGCCGGGGAACGGACACGCTCACCTTACTTGGCGGTTACGGAGTAGACCGGCTTCCAGGTCGCGGGTGCCAGCACCAGGCTCATGTTGATCTTGCCCTGGTTGGACTTCGCGATCATGTCCGGGATCGGCTTGACGAACTTCATCAGCGGCTTCTTCTCGAGCGCGCGCACGGCCATGTCGATGGCGACCCGGCCTTCGAGCACGGGATACTGCGTGGCAAAGCCGAGGATCTCGCCCTTGTTCAGCGCGTCGAGCATCGCCTGGTTCTCGTACGAGGACATGATCATGATGTCCTTCTCGCGGCCGATTTCGGCCACGGCGCCGATCGCGGCCTCGGCGGTGGGTGCCGTGCCCCAGATGACGTTCATGTCCGGGTAGGTCTGCAGGGCGTCCTGCACCAGTTTCAGTTGCACCGCCACGCCGCTGTCACCGAACTTCTCATCCAGCAGCTTGACGCTGGTGCCCTTGATGGCAGCCTTGAAGCCGTCGTTGAATTTCTCGGCCCAGCCGGAGCCCGCCGGACCCGGGAAGGTGACCGCCTGCGCCGGCTTGCCTTTCAGGCTCTTCACCAGATAGTCCCCGGTCTGATGGCCCATGGTGTCGAACTCGACGAACATCTTGGCGGTAGTGGCGGCCTTGTCGACGGGGTTCACGGTGCTGATGACCGGCTTGCCCTTGGCCATGCCTTCCTTGAACTTCTGCGACAGGCCGGCCTCGGAGATGGCGCCGACCACGATGGCGTCGAAGTCCGATGCCATGCAATCGTCGAACTGCGACAACTGCTTGGGCAGGTTTTCGTAGCCGCCCGCTTCATACAGCGTCATGTTCACGCCCATGCGCTTCGCCTCCTCGACGATGCCGTAGGCGACCGCTACCCAGAAGCTGTCCTTCATATGCGGGAACAGTACGCACACCTTCCACGGCTTGGCGGCCTTGGGCAGCGGGGAATACTCGACCGCCACGTTCTTGCCAGAGGTCGCGTCGAAGACCTTGATCGGCCACCACTTGTCCTGTGCACTGGCGTGTCCGGCCGCCAGCAGCGCGATGCCCAGGGCGGCAGACAGCCACTTCATCGTCGTTTTCATCGTGCATCTCTCCCGGTTTGCCTGCGTTGCGATCGCAACGCGGACCCTGGCGAACGCAGACGATCCGCCTGCGTTGACGCCCACTGCTCCCGGCATGACCGCGGAATTCGAAGTCAACCGTGATCCTGCCGCGCCTTCCAATGGATGGACACGTGCTCCACCTTGCTCACCGCGCACGCGCACCGCCGTCGCCCTCGCAGCGCGACGGGCGTGCATGTCCGGCATTCGAATTCGTATGTGCAGCCGTACGCCGTCGTTGCACAAGTGCAACCCTGGTGCCAGCCGTCCCGTTCCGCGGGGTTGCGGTCAATCGATTGAACCGATGCGCGATTCCGTTTTCGCGGTCGCTCCTGCCGAGCGGGCGATGTGTCATGTGCGTGCATGGGGTCGAGGCGCGGCCCCAATTGTGTGCGTCCGCGACGTTTTCCCGAAGGTCGATCTCATGCTTGCGTGAGGAGGTACGTGCCATGGCGATCGAGGGTCGCGACCCAGCCCGGTTCGATCACGATGGAAGTGGTCTCCTCCTCGATGATCGCCGGACCGGTGACGACGTTGCCGGCGAGCATCTTCGCGCCGTCGTACACCGGCGTGGGCACGCGCTGGATGCGGCCATCGATGGGAAACACGACGTCGCGATCGTGGTCCTTCGCGGCCGAGGCATCGGTTCCGCCTTCCGGATACTGCGGGGGATCGGGCTTCGGCACCTTGCCGAACACCGTGCTCTCGATGTTGGCCACTTCCGCGAGGCTGTCGGGTTCGTCGTAGGTGAACAGCTGCTTGTGCACGCGGTCGAGCCGGGCCCGGATCTCGGGCAACGTGTCCGCCGAGATCGCCATGGACCCGAGTTCCACGGTGCATTCGTGGACCTGCCCGACATAGCGCAGGTCCATGCTGCGCTCGATCACGATGTCGGCATCGGAGAAGCCCTCGGCGCGCAGCGCGTCGATCGCCTCGTTCTCGATGTTGGCGTACAGGGCGCGAATGGCGCTGAAATCAGTGCCCTCGTCCAGCCGCATCGGACAGGCGGCCATGTAGTTGTACTTGACGTCGGAGATGATCTGGCCGAACGCGCACAGCCCCGATGCGAGCTTGGGCACCAGCACGCGGCGGATCCCCATCTCGGCGGCGAGCGCCGTGATGTGCAACGGTCCGGCGCCGCCGGCGCCGACGAGCGCGAAGTCGCGCGGATCGTAGCCCCGTTCAATGGAGACCCGCCGCATCCCGCCGACCATGTTGTTGTTGACGATCCGGAATATGCCGTAGGCGGCTTCTTCCACCGTCATGCCGAACGGCCCGGCGACGCGTTCCTGGATGGCGTCGACTGCGGCCTGGCGGTCGAGCTTCAACCGTCCGCGCAGCAGGTGCTCCGGATGCAGGTAGCCGAGCACGACATTGGCATCGGTCACCGTGGGCTCGCGTCCGCCGCGACCGTAGCAGGCCGGACCCGGCGTCGCGCCTGCGCTCTGCGGGCCGACCAGCAGCAGGCCGCTCGGATCGATCCATGCGATCGATCCGCCGCCCGCGCCCAGCGTTTCGACCTGGATCATGGGAACGCCGATCCGGTAGCGCAGGAAATCGATGTTCTTGCTGATGTTGGTGCGACCGCCCTGGGTCAACGTGATGTCGAACGAGGTCCCGCCCATGTCGACCGTGATGATGTTGTCGATGCCCAGGGGCTTCGCGAAGTACAGGCCGGCCTGCGGTGCCGAGGCCGGTCCGGAGTTGATCGCGTAGACCGCCTTCTGCGCCATCGCCCGACCGGTGGCCATGCCGCCGTTCGACTGGAAGTACTGCACCGGCGCGTGCAGTCCGCGCTTGCGCATGTAGGCGTCGATCCCGTTCACGTAGCCCTGGAGCACCGGCCCCAGGTACGCGTTGAGGATGGTCGTGGACGTGCGGGTGTACTCGCGTGTCTGCGGAAAGACCTCCGAACCGAGCGACAGGAACACGTCGGGCAGCATCTCGCGCACGATCGCGGCCGCCCGCCGTTCATGGGACGTATCGAGCACGGACCACACGAACGAGATCACCACCGCCTGGACGCCCTCGCGGCGGAACAGCTCGCAGGCAGCGCGGACGTCTTCCTCGTGCAGGGGGATGTGCACCTTGCCATCCGATCGGATGCGCTCGCGCACAGGCGCGCGCAGGTAGCGGGGCACGAGCATCCGCGCCGGCGGGTATTTCGCGTCGTAGCGGTGGCCGTCCTCCTTGTGGCCCAGCCGGATCTCGATGGAATCCTCGTGTCCGGCGGTGCAGATCAGTCCCACCTTGACGCCCTTGAATTGGATCAGGGCATTCAGCGCAACGGTGGTGCCGTTGATGCAAAGATCGGTGTCGGCAAGGATGTCCTCCACGGGTCGACCGACCGCGGCGCTGATCTGCTGCAATCCGGCATCGATGGCCAGGGTGCCGTCGTCGGGCGTCGAAGTGGACTTGAACAGACGCACGTTGCGCTGGTCGTCGGAGAACACGAAGTCGGTGAAAGTGCCTCCGGCATCGATGCCGAGCCTGTATTTCTTGGCCATGCCTGGGTCCAGTGGGTTGTGCGCAGCGGCTCGGGACTCAACCGGTCGCGTGTTCGTGGCGCAGGCGGGTCGTCGCCTCCTGATCGATGACGAGTGTCCCGGGATCCATCACCACGCCGTACTCGGTGCGCGCGCCGAAGATCGATACCATGCCGTTGCGCACGTCGTCCGCCACGCGATCGAGCGGTCGTTCGAACGGATTGCCGTAACCGCCGCCCCCCGGATTGTGATTGGCCGCACGTTCCCCGGGCCGGATGGTGACGACGACGTTGTCTCGGTAGATCTTCTCGCCCTCGGCGGTGTGCACCACCAGGCGCCCGACCTTGGCGTCGGTCATCTCGCTGTGCGCGCCCGCGGCACCGAGGGCCGGAAAGCGCCGGCCTTCGCCGAACGTGATCACGGTCATCTCGTGATCGAGCGGTTCCACCTCCCAGACCGTACCGGAGCCGCCGCGGAACTTGCCGGCGCCGCCGCTATCGGTCATCAGGGAATAGCGATGAATGATGATCGGGTAGGAATATTCGAGCACCTCGATGTCGCCGGAGGTCAGCGCGCCGAAGCAGCATTGCGGCCCGCAGGCATGCCAGCCGTCCATGTACGCAGTGGCACCGGCGCCGGAGATGATGCTCGCGAGGATCATGCTCACGTATTCTTCCTTGTTGCGCGTGTCCTGCCCCGCGATGTTCACGCCGTTGGCATGTCCCCACGAGGCCACGGCGCGATCCGGCGCGGCCCGCTCGAGCGCCTTGCGCACGGCGTCGGCGAGCGTTTCCATGGGGGTGGTCGTGCAGTTGACGCTGGGTGCGGGTTCGACCGCATTGCACAGCGTGCCCTTGGGGCCGAGGTCGAGTTCGACGCACCGATACAGGCCCTCGTTGTAGGGCGGATCCACCTGCGCGAACATCATCAGCCCGAGGTAGATGCCCGACACCGTGTTGCCGGCGTACGAGTTGATGAAATACGGAATCTGCGGCGGCGAGTCGATCGCGATCCTGCAGGTATCGCCGCGGATCTCGACGCGCGCCTTGATCTCGAGATCGCCGAAGCCGTGCCCGGCGTCCTCGACCAGCGCGCTGTCCTCGTACACGCCGTCCGGCAGGGAGCCGATCAGCGCGCGCATCTGCCGGTCCGCCATGGCCATGAGTTCATCGATGCATTCGCGCACGGTCTGGACCCCGTACTTGTCGAGCAGCGCGACGAGGTTGCGTTCGCCGACCTTGACCGCCCCGAACTGCGCGCGCAGATCGCCTTCCTGATCGCGCCGGGCGCGCATGTTGGAGAGCATGAAGTTCACGACATCCTTGCGCTCCTTGCCCCGATCCCACAGCTTGACCGGCGGGATGTGCAACCCTTCCGCATAGAGCTCCTTGGCGTCCGGGTTGTACCCGGCGGGGACCGGGCCGCCGATGTCGGTCACGTGACCCTTGCACACCGTCCAGAACACCAGTTCGCCCCGATAGAAGACCGGGTTGTACATGCAGCAATCGAGGATGTGGCTGCCCATGTAGCGCGGGTCGTTGTGATAGATCACATCGCCTTCGCTCAGGTCGTCGCCGAAGTAGCCGGCCACCGCCTTCATGGCGGGCATGAGCGAACCGAGATGGATCGGGATGTCCTGCCCCTGGAGGATCATCTCGGCCCGGTCGTTGAAGATCGCGTTGCTGTAGTCGTGCGCGGTGTTGAACACGCTCGAGCGGGCGGTCTTCTCGAGCGTGAGCGTCATCTCGCGCTGCGTGGTTTCGAGGACGCCGCGCACGACGGACAAGGTGATGCGGTCGATGGTCGTGCTCATGGCGTGCGGTCCTTTTTTCGGCTGGGGGCGGGCAACCGCGACGGCGCGGCGGCAACCGCTTTCAACGCAATGCAGCTCTCATGCTTGTTACCTGTTCCTTGTACTCCCGCCGCGCCGCCAGCGCCTGTTCCAGATCAACGCGCACGAACCTGGCCTTGTAGTTCGGTTGCATCTGGGCGATCTTGTCCATGTCTGCGCTGATGACGGTGCCGATCATGGCGTAGCCGCCGCCCGAGACGGCGTCGCGATGCAGGATGATCGGCTCGACCCCGCCGGGCACCTGAATCGAGCCATACGGATAGCCGGCATCGACGATGTTCGACGGATCCGAACCCGCACCGAACGGCGGCTTGCGCGGACGGAACTCGAGCGGACGCCCATTGCGGTAGCGGTAGCCGATGCGGTCGGCTTCGGGCGCGACCGTCCAGGTGTCTTCGAAGAAGCGCGCCGCCGACACGTCGGTGATGCGATGAAAGTACAGGCCGGGCATGACCCGCAGCTCGACTTCCTTCGGCAAGGGCATGGCGAGGTCGGCCGGCAGGCGTCGACCGGCACGGGCACCGGCGGGCGCGGCGCCGACCTGCAGCACGTCGCCGACTGCGAGCTGGCGGCCCCTGAAGCCGCCGAAGGCGCCGAGGCCGTAAGTCGACCGGCTGCCCAGGACCACCGGCACGTCGATGCCGCCGGCCACGGCGATATAGGCGCGGGCACCGGCGCGCATGAAGTCGAACGAGACGACGGTGCCGGCGTGCACGGCGATGGCTTCGTTGGTGGCGGCGGCCACGCCGTCGAGCTTCGGGGTCATGGTCGAGCCGGCGACGGCGATGATGGCGTCGTCGAGGAAGCGCAGTTCCGGGCCGAGCAGGGCGCACTCGAGCACGGCCGCGTTCTCGTCGTTGCCGACCAGCAGGTTGGCGGCACGGAAAGAGTACTGATCGAGCGCCCCCGACAGAGGAATGCCGATGTTGTAGTAGCCGACCCGGCCGGCATCCTGGACCGTGGTGGCGAGCCCGGGCTTGATGACCTCAATTGCCATGCAGCACCTCCAGCAGCGAGCGGTTGTAGGCGGCGGGATCGGCGAGGAACGGCCCGAGCGAGAACTTCACCGGGCGGATCCGCAGATCGAAAGTGCCGGCGGCGACGCGCTCGAGCGCCGTGTCGTAGGCCGCGCGATCGATGGATTCGAACTTGACGATGTCGCCCGGGCGGAAGAACGCCATGAAGTCCTTCAGGTAGGGCAGCCCTTGCGCCGGATCGAAGATCGGCGCCGGCGTGATGCCGAACATCTGGTAGCCGCCGGCGCCGCGCACGGAGTAGATCGCGTTGAAGCAGCCGCCGTGACCGATCGTGAGCTTGGGCGTGTCGGTGCGCGGCCGCAGGTATTTCGGGACTTCGATCTGCCGGGCGCGCTCGACCATCTGGAACATGAACGGCAGCCCGGCGACGAAGCCCACCATCGACACGAACCACGGCGAACCGCTGTAGGCGGCGACGAAGTCGGCGACGCTGGCGTAGCCGTTGACGCGCGCCGCGTATTGCAGGTCGGTCGACGTGGGGTCCTGGTGGCGCTCGCGGAAGCGCAGCTGCGTTTCGTTGGTCCACGGATCGTCGAACAGCACCGGGATCTCGACGATCCGCGTGTCGAGTTCGAGTTCGGCGTTACCGACCTCGGTCTCCAGCTGCTTCAGGATCGCGAGCATCGCGTCCGGATGGATCACGTCGGGGTCGAAGCGCACCTGGTAGGACGCATTCGCCGGGCAGATCTCGGTCACGCCCAGCACCTGCTTCTTCGCGAGCGCCGTGGTGATCGCCATGCCCTTGAAAAAGGCTTCGAGCGACA
>JBBQHP010000032.1:0-57277 GCA_038324085.1 Burkholderiales bacterium | reverse complement strand
GGAGTTCGTCGCCCAGGCCAACATCAAGGGCATGGACGAGTACCGACGCCTGTGCTCCGAGGCGGAAGCGGACTACGAGGGCTTCTGGGGGCGGCTCGCCCGCGAGCACGTGCTCTGGAACAAGCCCTTCACCCAGGTTCTGGACCAATCGAACGCGCCGTTCTTCAAGTGGTTCCAGGACGGCCGGCTGAACGTCTCGTACAACTGTCTCGATCGACACCTCCAGACCCAGCCGGACAAGATCGCCATCATCTTCGAAGCCGATGACGGCACGGTCTCGAAGATCACCTACCGGCAGCTCTATCACCGCGTCTGCCAGTTCGCCAACGGGCTGAAGCAACTGGGCCTGCACAAGGGCGACCGGGTTCTGATCTACATGCCCATGTCGATCGAGGCCGTGATCGCGATGCAGGCCTGCGCGCGCATCGGCGCGACCCATTCCGTGGTGTTCGGCGGCTTCTCGGCGAAGAGCGTGCAGGAGCGCATCGTCGACGCCGGCGCCGTGGCCGTGATCTGCGCCGACGGCCAGTTCCGCGGCGGCAAGGCGATCGCGCTCAAGCCCGCGGTCGACGAGGCCTTCGCCATGGGTGGCTGCGACGTCGTGAAGCACGTGATCGTCTACCGTCGCACCGGCGGCGAGGTCCATTTCCATGCGCCGCGCGATCTCTGGTGGCACGACCTGATCGAGGGCCTGCCCGAAGTCTGCGAACCGGAGTGGGTCGAGGCCGAACACCCCTTGTTCATCCTCTACACGTCCGGTTCCACCGGCAAGCCGAAGGGTGTACAGCATTCGAGCGGCGGCTACCTGCTCCATGCGCGACTGACGATGCTGTGGACGTTCGATCTGAAACCCGCCGATATCTTCTGGTGTACCGCTGACGTCGGCTGGGTCACGGGCCACACCTACATCGCCTATGGTCCGCTCGCCGCCGGGGCGACCGAGATCGTGTTCGAAGGCGTTCCCACCTATCCGGACGCCGGCCGGTTCTGGAAGATGATCCAGGACCACCAGGTCAACACCTTCTACACCGCGCCCACCGCAATCCGCTCGCTGATCAAGGCGGGCACCGACCTGCCGAAGCAATACGACCTCTCGAGCCTGCGTCTGCTGGGCTCGGTCGGAGAGCCGATCAATCCGGAAGCGTGGATGTGGTACTTCAACACGGTGGGCGGCGGGCGCTGCCCGATCGTCGACACCTGGTGGCAGACCGAGACCGGAGGTCACATGATCACGCCGCTGCCCGGGGTGACCCCGCTCAAGCCGGGCTCCTGCACCCAGGCACTGCCGGGCATCATGGCCGCGGTCGTCGACGAAACCGGGCACGACGTGGACAAGGGCAAGGGCGGCATCCTGGTCATCAAGCGCCCCTGGCCGTCGATGATCCGGACGATCTGGGGCGATCCCGAGCGCTTCAGGAGCAGCTACTACCCCGAGGAATTCCAGGGTCGGTACTACCTGGCCGGCGACGGAGCAAACTGCGACCTGGACGGGTACTTCTGGATCATGGGTCGCATCGACGACGTGCTCAATGTCTCCGGGCACCGCCTCGGCACCATGGAAATCGAATCCGCGCTCGTTGCGAACCCGCTCGTGGCGGAGGCCGCGGTGGTCGGCAGGCCGCACGACATCAAGGGCGAGGCGGTGGTCGCGTTCGTCGTCCTGAAGGGCGCGCGCCCGGACGCCGCCGCGGCGGCCGACATCGCGACGAAATTGCGCAACTGGGTGGGCCAGGAGATCGGCCCGATCGCCAAGCCGGACGAGATCCGCTTCGGCGACAACCTGCCGAAAACCCGCTCGGGCAAGATCATGCGTCGACTGCTGCGCGCACTCGCGAAGGGCGAGGAGATCACGCAGGACGTCTCGACACTGGAGAATCCCGCCATCCTCGAACAGTTGAAGCACCCGATTCGCTGACGCCGGGCGCCACCCGCCGATCGCCTGACCTCGCATCGTCGAGACGGCGGCCGTGCGCCCGGGGCGCAGGGCCTGTCCGCCTCCGGTTGCGATCGCGTGCCGGCGGATACCGGGGCAGCCCGCGGTTTTGGGGTCGCCCGGCGCGCGTCGATATGAGATGATTTTCCCGAAATTGCCATCGGGGGAGATTTTTCATGACGAGGCCTGGCATCCTTGCCGTGAGCGGTTCGAGGTCGACAGCGTCAGGTGTTGAATCCGGCGACGAAATCCGGCGCGCGGCCGCAGCGGCACGTGCGCGGCGCATCGCGGCGTCGCGGCGGGCCTGACGCGCATGGTTCCGCCCGAGGGTCGCCCTGACGAGCGCCAGCGCTCGTTGATCGAAGCAGTCTCCATCGACGGCGTCCTCAAGGCGTCCCAATCGTGGGCCCAGGCGGACGACCGCTACACCGCAAGCATCAAAGCCATCGACTCCGAAGTCGGCGGCTTGCGCGTGCGCCTCAAGAACATCGGCGGAGCAGGACCGGAAACGCCCGGCCGCCCGCTCGAATCGCCGGCCGCCGCGGTTGCCGCCATGGAAGCGGCAGCTGGCGCCATCGTCCGCGCGATCCAGGACAGGAACGACAGCGGTCTGGCGCTGGTCGAAGCGCGCAAAGCCGCCGAAGCCACGCTGCAGCGCGTCGGAGACGTGAAGGTCGCCCGCTGGGCCGTCGGCACGATCGTCGTGATCCTCCTGGCCCTGCTGCTGACGGTACAGTTCTATGGCTGATGCCGACGACGCTCCGGAAGCGTCCCTGCTCGAGCGCCTCCGCCGCTCGCCTCGACTCGCTGCCACCCGACAGGCCGAAGCGCAGCTCGTTGAAGCGACGGCAACACGCGATGCGGCGCAGCAGTCGCTGGTCACGGCCTGCGCGGCGGCGAATGCGGCGATCGGTGAAGCGATGCGCCACCGCGGACTGCTCGAGGCGCAGCAGAAAGCGCATCGATTCGATGCGCCGGCCGATGCGCTCATCGCGCGCAACTTCACCGACCTGCCGGTACACCTGGCGCGCGCTTTCACCAAGGACGTCCACATTGCCTTCCACGTCGACCAGACCTCGATCTGGGAATCGTGGACCCCGCCGGATCACCCGCAGGCACTGACCGCAACCGGCCAACCGGGCTTCCTGCTGCGCTGGGGCGGCTACGATCGCAAGGGCCAGAGTCCGTTGCTGTTCAGCGCGCTGCCCCTGATCGGGGGCGGCAGGCCGTGGATCATCCTCTCGGACGAAGCTTCGACCGAGCGTGCGCGCGACCTGCTGCGCGCGTTGACATTGCGCATCGCCTGCATGCTGCCGCAGCAATCGCGCTTCACTTTCCTCGATCCGCTGCACTACGGCCAGACCTTTCCGATGCAGCGCTACCTGCCGTCGGTACGCGAGACCACCGGCGATCTCGCGCAGGATCTCCAGCCGATCCAGGCGGATGTCCGGCGCATCATCCGCGATGTCGTCGCGTTCCACGGCAGCTTCGAAGCCCTGCCCGCCGAACAGCAGGCCAACGAACGCTACGAATTCATCTTCGCGGCCGATTTCCCGGCAGCCAAGGCCTACGATCGCCGCGCCGCGGAAATGCTGCTCGACATCGGCCGGGCCGGACCGAAGGCCGGCCGTTACCTGATCCTGCACGTCACCGAAGGCGCCGAGATGCCTCACGGCATCGACTTCGCCCAACTGGGCGAGGCGTACCGGATCGACCTGCGCAAAGGGGCGAACGCGTTCGCCGACGTTCCGCCCGAGCCGGCTCTGCAGCAGACCCTGCTCGAACGCATTCGCGGCGTGGCCCCGGCGCGCCGCTCCGCCGACTTCTCCGACGTGCTGCCGACGCGCGAGAAATGGTGGACGGGGCAATCCGCTCGACGCATCGAAGCCACGCTCGACGGCCAGAAGGACGGCCTGGAGATCGTGTTCGGCCAACGCGACGACGGCAACGAACTGGTCCACGGCGTGCTCGCCGCGGCCGCAGGCGCCGGCAAGTCGAACCTGCTGCACACGCTCCTGCTCGGGCTCGCCACACGCTATCCACCGGACGAACTGCGTCTGTATCTGATGGACTTGAAGCAAGGGGTTGAATTCCAGCCCTACGTCAGCTTGCCCCACGCCGTCGTCGTGGCTTACAACACCGACCCGGCGCTCGCGCGCGCCGTGTTGTCCGAGCTGCGGCGCGAGATGCAGCGTCGCTATGAAGAAATGTTCCGGCGCGCCGGTGTCCAGAAGCTCGAGGACTATCGCGCCGCGGGCGCACCACATGGCCCGGCGCCGCGCGTGCTGCTGGTCGTGGACGAATACCAGGCCCTGTTCCAGGGCGCCGATGCGCAGGAAGTCTCGGCCGATCTGCTGGCCCTCTCGACCCAGGGCCGCGCGGCCGGCATCCACATGTTGCTCGGTTCGCAGACCTTCCGCGCGGTGGGCATGCAGGGTTCGGAGCAGATCTTCAACAACATCAACATCCGCATGGCGATGCGCATTCCGGCGGCCGCTGCGCAGGCGCTCACCGAGTTCGAGCGCGAGGGCAAGGAGCTGATCCGCGCCTGCGACCTGCCCGGCAAGGTAGTGCTCAACATCGGGGCCGGGCGCGACGGCGCCAATCGCCTCGGTCAGGTGGTGTTGGTCGCGCCGGACGACCGCGCGCGCGTCCTGACCGAAATGGCTGCCTTCGCACAGACCTGGCCAGCGGAAAAGCGCTCGACGTGGCCGCGAACCCAGGTTTTCGATGGCAGCCAGGCGCCGCCGCTGGCCGACCACCCGCTCACGCTCGTCGCCGCACGCCTGGGTCAACCGCTCGACTCTGCAGCGCTCGCGCAATGGGCGGTGGCCGCGCGCGCGGCGGGCGGCCTCGGACGAACCGATTGGCGCGCGTCCGACAGACCGGTGCCGCTGATGCTCGGTCGCGAATACGCCGTGCACGGTGACGCCGCCTGCGTGCTCCGCCGCCTGCCGAACCAGAACCTGCTGGTGCTCGGGGGCAGCGCGACTGGACGCATGGGCATCCTGAGCGGCATCGTCGCGTCGGCCCTCGCGCTCGCGCCTGAAGCGCTCGGCGCGGTGCGCGTGCTCGACCTGTCGGGCGATCCATCCGTGACCGGTGTGCTGGCGACCGCGGGTCCGCGGGTGGCGGTAACGACCGACCCTTCGCAGGCGGTAGCGATGCTCGAATCGCCGCCGTCGGCTGCCTCCGAACTGCTGCTGCTGATCGAACCGGACCGGGCCGTGAACCTGCTGCGGCCGACCGATCCGCTCGCGCGCTCGCCGGCAACCGACGCGCTGGAGCGCAGGCTGCGCGACGGCCGCTGGCCGGGCAACACACGGTGCTCGTCTGCACCGGGCTTGCGGCGCTGGGTCGCGTCCTCGGACGCCGCGGACCCAACGCCTTCGCGTGGCGCGCCGTGACCCAGATCTCGCAGGAGGACAGCCAGGACCTGCTGGGCAACCGGATGGGTTCGCAACTGCGCAACGAAGGCCGCGGCGGGCCCGAAGCCGCCCTGCTCGCCGACGTGGACGGCAATCGCTTCACACGCTTCATGCCGTACGCGGCCTGAGCGGCGATGTCGCTCGACGACACCTTCGACCAGATGCGCGTGTTCGCCAGCGCGCTCGACCGGTTCGACGAAGCGATGCGCACCAGCCTCGCCACGCTCTCCGAGCGCCATGCCGAAGTCGAAGGGCTGTGGCAGGACGCCTTCGCGCACGAGTACGCAGCCGCGTGGGCCCCGCTCGCCGAAGGCCTGCAGCGATGGACCCAGCACGAAGGGCCTGAATATCGCGATTTCGTCGCTGCCAAGTTGCGCGCTCTGGCGAACTACCTGGAGGACGCGCGTTGACCGACGCGACCCGGCTCACGCTCCTGCTCGACGATTTCGCGGATGCGCTGGCGGGCCACCTGGGCACCGTGCGCGAAGAATTCTCCCAGCTCGATCGCGCATGGGCCGGTCTGTCGGATGTCTACGAAGGCGCGGCCGCCGACCAGTTCCGCGATGTCTTCCTCGCCACGGCCAGCCGCATGCAGGGCTACGAGAGCGATGCCGGCGCGTTGCTCGCGGTTCTGCGCCGACGCATCGAATCCCTGCGCCGGTTCGACGCTCCCCAGGACGGCCTCTGAGCCCGTGCCGATCCTCGATCCGCGTCAGCTCATTCCGTTTCTCGAGGATCTCGAGGACGATCTGAAGCGGCCGCAGTTCGCGCTGCAGGAGGCCGCGGAGGAAAGCCGCCGCAGCCAGGATGCCCTGGCCGAGGAGAGCGGACGCATCCTGGCACTGATTCACGGCGCCATCGGCGACGCGCGACATGCCCTGCAGGAGGCCGCTGGTGCGACGGGCGACGCCGAAAGCGCCTTCGCCGAGGCCGGCAGCGCGCTGCAGGAAGGCTTGCGCGTCGTCAACGATGCGCGCAGCGCGCTCGCGCTGGCACAGCAAGCCGAACATCGCTGGACGCACCACCTGGCGGAGGCGCGCCAGTGGCTCGCGCGCGCTCAGGGCGAATTGCGCGACGCTCAGGCGTGGCTCGGTCGAGCCCAATCGGCTGCTGCCGCCGCGCAGAATCAGGTGTCGCACGCCTCGGCGCAATTGTCGCAATGCCAGTCCAACGTGACCTACGACCAGCAGGGTCGGGCCCAGTATCCGAATTGCGGGTGGGCCCAATCCGCCCTCGCGAACGCCCAGTCGGCTCTGGCCCAGGCCCAGCAAGAGGTCGCCAGCGCCCGCAATGCCGTCCAGCGCGCCGAAGCCGAATGCGACCAGGCCGAGGCGCGCGTGCATCTGTGTCTCGGGCGGGTGGCACAGGCGCAGCAGGCAGTGAACGATGCGCACGCCGCGATCCAGACCGGCGAGCGCGCGGTGAACGCGGCACGTCGCGCCGAGTCGGCAGCGCGCACCGCGGTCGCGGACGCGAACGAAGCACGCACCGCCGCCGAGCGGGCGCTGGCCACCGCGGACGGCGGCATGGCCGCCGCGCAGGACGGCGTACGGCTCGCGGAGGAAGCGGCGATGCAGGTGGCGATCGGGGAGCGCGCCTTCGAGGAAGTGACCGAACTCGTGCGCGGTGCGCGCAATGCCATCGGCGATCGGGTCGACGCTTTGCGCGACTTCGATCGCCAGGGCGAACGCTTGTGACCCGCCATGCATGACGGCATCGTTCATGTCCGCGGCCTGCTCGGGACTGCCGACGAAGCGGTGCTGCGCCTCGGCGCCGCCACCCGCCGTTGGGACGACAGCGCGGACGCCGCCCGCTCGCTGTGAGACGACGCGGCCGGTCGCGGCATCTTTCAACGCTTTCTCGATCCGCAACGGACCGCGCTCGATTCGGCGCGGCCGGCGCTGGTGACGGCAATCGAGGGACAGCGGTCGGCGATCGATCGTTCCGCGAGCGCGGCCGACGCCGCCTCGGCCGCAGCCGCGGACGCCGCCCATGCGGTCGCGGCAGCGCAGCGGGCGCGACGCCAGGCCAGCGCTGCGCGCGCCGAGGTCGCCAGCGCGCTCAGCGAAGCGGCACGAGCCCGCGGCCTCGTGCAGGATATTCTCGGCCGCGTCGGCGCCCTGGGCGGATAGCCTCACCACACCGCCAGCGCGCCCCGGTGGCGGAATGCCCGGGCGCCGGCGTGACGACGAGGCTCAGTTCTGCGCCGACACGTGCTGCAGCAGTTCCGAAAAACAGGTCATGAACTTGGCGAATTCGGGTGCCGTCTGCGTCGCCGGTTCGATGGCCGACGGGCGGATCTCGATCGGTTTCGTGCCCTTGGCCGGCGTGACGTGCATCGAAAGGGTCTCGCCGATGACGGCCTGGCCGATGGCCATGATCGATTCGAAATTGGGAAAGTCGACCACGGCGCAGACGGCGCCCTTTTCGCACACGGCGTCCTTCGCCGGCGGGCTGGACTTGAACATCACGTTGCCCAGGCTGAGCGTGACGGCCGCCGGCACGAACGGCGTCTCGCTCACTCGCCCTTCGCTCGCGACGAACAGATCGCTGCCGCGTACCTGCAGGTGCAGCTTGGGCGCCTTGCCCGAGGCGTACGAGGCGCGGAACGAGCCTGCGTACTTCACCAGCTCGCCCTTCCTGGCCTCGGTGTCGCGATGGGTATGGACGAACTGCAGGTCACAACCCTCGAAACCCGTCGTGCCCGCGATCCGTTGCGCCAGCAGCGCGCCCTGACGTGCTGCCGCATCCTTGAGTCGCTCGATGTCACCCGGATTCAGTTGAGCTCGGGCGGCGCTCGGCACCAGGATGAACAGCAGCGCACCAGCGATTGCGCCGGTGCGGACAAAGCCGCAACCCAGCGTCGCGACAACCATGAATTCGTCTCCCGGGATGACCAATCGCGAGTTTACCTGCGTGGACTTGATCGTACCGGCAAATGTGGGGGATCGGCGCGCGGACGGACGCATGCGGAGGGATCTTTCCCGCACATCCCGTGGTCTCATTCCGGTGTCTCCATGCGGATACGCCCGCAACGCTCCGATCGAGGAAATTCGCGGTGAAATGGTTTCCAGAATGCAGCTCATGGGAGTACCTTACGGGCGCGGACCCTGAGGAGATGTTCAAGCCGATACGTGCCGGCGTGGCCGGTGGAACTGCAAGTGAGTTCGCCTGCTTTTCCACAACCTGCCGGAATTCTTCGAGCCCATAACCGCCGACAACCATGTTACGAATACATGCCCTGTTGATCGTTGCTCTCTGCCTCGCTGCGGCGAACGTCCGCGCGCAGCAAAGTGTCCAGGCGCGGGTGATTTCCGTGACCGACGGGGATACGCTGACCGCGGTCACCGCCAAGAAGAAGCGCATCAAGATCCGCCTTGCGGGCATCGATGCACCGGAAAAGCGGCAGCCGTTCGGCAAGGCCGCAAAGGCGGCGTTATCGCATCGCGTCATCGGACGGGATGTCACGCTCGACATTCGTAAGGTCGTTCGCAACGGCCCTCTCGTTGCCAAAGTGCAGTTCGACGGGCGGGACGTGAACCTCGAATTGCTGCAACTCGGTCTTGCCTGGTGGTACCAGACCTACGCGGACGAGCAGACGGTGGAAGACCAGGCCGACTACGCCGCGGCCGAGCAGTCGGCCCGGGAGAGTTCGGTGGGGCTGTGGATGGATTTCGCTCCCGACCCGCCATGGGAATGGCGCAAGGAGAACACTGAACGGGCAAAGGGGCTGACCACGACCGCGCTACCTGCCCGACGCCTCCCGGTCGCGTGGAAGCCGGATCTCCTTCGACTCGGCGCGAATTCGCTCGAGTGACCGGGGCGCCCTTCGACGCGCGCCTAAGTAGATTCGCGGCACGGGATTGGTAGTCGGATAGTGGGCTGATCCCTCGTCCGCCACTCTTCCTTCGGGTCACGCTGTTTGCCGCGTCGCCGGGAATCCTGCCCTGCGTGCCTGCCATCGTCTCCCGTGCGCGCGACCGCTTTGACGGTTGTATGATCGCCGCAGGAGGACGGGAAATTGGCGGCAGCGACTAAGCGCGGAATCAAGCGGCGGATCAAGTCCGGCTGGTGGCTCGGGCTCACGCAGTGGGATGCATTCATCTGGATCGGCACCCTGCTCATCGTCGCCCAGGTGATCCTGATTCCGTATGCCGGCTGGAAGCGTGTGACGTCCTCGGCCGCCTACGAAGATCTGACCCATGAAATGGGCAACGCCATGGGCACCAAGGGCGCGGGGACCAGCAGCAGCGGCCACCGGGTGCGTGCGGCTTCGCCGCCACCGCCGGTCGGCGGTCAAGGCTGGACGTTCGGTTTCATGACCGACATCAACCCCGGGCCCCGCTACAGTACGCAGAATCGGATGCTCCCGGCGCACACGCCCGTCCACGTGCTTGGCCAAAGCGCCGATGGCCAATACCTTCAGATCGAGGCGACCCTACTGTCCGGCAAGAAGCTGACCGGTTACGTGCTCAGCGAGAGAGTCCAGTCGGCCGATCCCGCGGCCGGCGCACGTCCCGAGTCGGGCTGGGTGATGATCAAGCGCCCCGGGGGCGCACAGCTGAGAGCGGCGCCGGACTTCGATGCCGAAATGTACGGCATGGAAGCGGAAGGCAACGTGGTCAAGGTCCTGGCGCGGCTCAAGAAGAACGAGTGGTCGCCGGGGGTGACCGGGGATTTCCTGCTGGTGGAAGCGGGGCCGCGCGGCAAGGCCTGGATTGCGGCGCTTCAGGTGAAACCGGCCCAGGCCCCGGCGCAATGAGGAGGACCGGGGCGATCCTCGAGCGCGTCGAGCAGAGTGCGGGCGCGGACCTTTCCATCGGACGAACGGTCCGTTAGACTTCGCGCCCTTCGCCGGTTGCCCCGGCCGGCGAGCATCGAGCAGCAAACAGCGGAGAGGTGGATGAGCGGTTTAAGTCGCACGCCTGGAAAGCGTGTTTAGGTGAATAACCTAACGCGGGTTCGAATCCCGCCCTCTCCGCCAAAGCACGGGCTTCGGCGGGCGCGTTCGTGGTTCGCGGTGAAGTGACATACCTTCACTAATCCCCTTGCAGCCGCCAAAGCAACCCTCAAGCGGCTACGTCGCGCTGGCGCGATCGGGCGTCGGAAGATACCCTCAGGCATGGGAATCAACCTCGTCATAGCCGTCACCGATGACGACTGGTTCGAACAGCTCCGCCAGCAGCCGAACCTTAGCGAGGTCAACTTCTGGGCGCCGTCAGCGGCGAACTTCCGTGCCCTGCAGCCCGGCGAACTGTTTCTCTTCAAACTGCATGCACCGCGCAACGTCATCGTCGGTGGCGGCATTTTTGCCTACGCCAACGCGTTGCCTTGTTCGCTCGCCTGGGAAGCCTTTGGCACGGCGAACGGCGCCGGCTCGGCGCACGAAATGCGAGCGCGGATCGCCCGCTATCGCAAGGTGCCAGCGCAAGATCGAAGTGATTTCGGAATTGGATGCCGCATCCTGACACAGCCGTTCTTCTTCGCCGAGCCTGATTGGATTGCTGTTCCGCCGAGCTGGTCACCAAACATCGTCTCGTTCAAGACTTACAACACCGAGGACCGTGAGGGTCTGGCGCTTTGGGAAACCGTGTATGAGCGCCTCATCCAGGCGCAGGTCGTAGCGACCGCGGATGAGCGTTTCGGCCAACCTCACCTCATGCGTCCGCGACTGGGACAAGGGGCCTTTCGCATTTTAGTCACCGATATCTATCGCCGGCGTTGCGCAGTCACCCAGGAGCGAACACTGCCAGCGTTGGAAGCGGCCCACATTCGTCCCTACGGCGATGGCGGAGTGCACGAGGCTCGCAACGGCCTGCTAATACGGCGCGACATTCACAGTCTGTTCGATGCCGGCTATGTGACGGTAACGCCCGAGCTGCGCTTCGAGGTCAGCAAACGCATCAGGGAAGAGTTCGACAACGGCAAGCACTACTACGCGCTACATGGCCATGCGATCGACCTGCCAGACGACGTGAACCAGCGGCCTGATCCTCAAGCGCTGATTTGGCACAACGAACAGTGTTTCCGCGGATGAGTGGGTCACCAATGAACCCCGACGATCCCGATACCTCGATGCGCTTGGCCGCCTTCGACCACGTCCGCCGGCTCAGCGAAGTTCACGATCAACTGACTGCTGATGAGCTGAAGCCCGGTTTCCTGTTTCAGGGGCAGCGGCTTCCGCTCATCAATCCGCAGCGGGGCATCTTCAAGCCGCAACAGATGCGCTTCCTGCTGTCGATCAAGACGGTGTTCCCGAAGCCGGGTGGCAAGGTCTGGTATGACGACCAGCGGGAGGTGCATCGGCAGATTTACGACGGCGAAGAGACGATCGACTACGCGTTCATGGGTCAGAACCCGGATGCAGCAGATAACCGCTGGCTGCGCGAAGCCTTCGAGAACCGCGTACCGATTATCTATTTCCTCGGCATTGCTCCGGGGCGCTACCAGGCCATCGTTCCCACCTTCATCGCCGGTTGGGATGCCGAAGCACTGAAAGCCCGAGTGGCGTTTGGCGTTTCCGACGATGTCGCACTGGTCCCGCCCGAAAACTCTTTGGAACGGCGCTACGCACTGCGTTCTGTGCAGCAGCGCCTGCATCAAGCCTCGTTCCGGGAAGCCGTCATCGCGGCCTACAACGGCCGCTGTGCGCTGTCAGGATTGCCGGAACCGCTGCTACTCGATGCCGCGCATATTGTTGCGGACAAAGATGCGTGTTTTGGCCAACCACTGGTGCCGAACGGCCTCCCGCTATCGAAGATTCATCATGCAGCGTTCGATGCCCATCTGATCGGCATCGATCCCGACTTCCGGTTGCACGTTTCAGATCGTCTGCTGGTCCAGCAGGATGGACCCATGCTTGAAGCCCTGAAGCGGCTAAACGGCGGGACGATCCAACTTCCAGCACGGCCGCAGGATAGGCCCGACCGAGACCGTCTCGCTCAACGTTTTGACCGATTCAAAGCGGCGGCCTAGATACCATCCAAACGCCCGCGCGCAGCTACAGAGTTCGATCACGTCTACATGAATATTTGCTGCTGGGCCGAAGTTGCTTGTTGCAGATCATCCGGACGGACAGTAGGGATCGGTCGAGTGTGAGGGCGCTGTACACTGACAAGAAGCGAAAGCCGCTACCATGAGGTGGCGCGCATAGACTGTATGTCGCCGCGAACCGTCCCGTTCTGAAAACGAATACCGACAAGCTAGGGAAAGAACACCATGTCCCAGTTCAAATGGGCAGTGCTGGCGTGCGTGGCGCTCGCAACCGACTATTCGCAAGCCAGGACGGTAGAGTTGGCACTAGATGTGACGACAACGGACGGCACGCTTAACACTTACTACGGGAGCAATGTTGTTCGGGTTCCCGATCCGACCTTCGTTCCGAAGACGTTCTCCATGCTTCTAAGAATCGACCTTGGGACTGCGCAGCCCTTTCTTCAGTTGGAAGGACAGCCGCTATCCATCTTGTCAGGTACATCTCCATTGTCATTTGCCTTGACGCCCTACTCTCCGGCCTTTCTGGCCATATTACCGAGCGAGGCGCCTAGATTGGAGTCTACTAGCTGGGCTTTTTCCAAGGTACTGGATCAGAATGAAGACCCGTCCTATCCGGTTTTCAACACTGAGCGCGCGTCCATTGGCGCCGGGCGGCTATGGTCAATTTCTACAAACCCGCTGCCACAGGGTCAGTACGAGTTTCTAAACGAGATCTCCTATGGCCAGGGCATCACTCTAGAGCACTACCCGGAGCCAATGGCGCGGCAGGACTTGCGCGAGACCACCGAGGAAGATTTCCTCGATTGGTTAACATCCAAGGTTGGCACGACCGGCATCTATCCGGACAATTTTAGTTTCGCCGAATCTGTCAACAAGATTGTGCGCAATACGAATCCGGCAGGCTGCTTTGATGGCACTTTCTACAATTACAACTGTCAGGTATCAGTAGAAGGCAAGGTTGTACGCGGAGACGTTTACCTCCGCTCCGTGACCGTGGTCCCCGAACCGAGTTCTATGCTCTTGACGGCGGGAGGTCTAGCGGGAGTCGGCGTTTCGTGCTGGAGGGGCAGGGCAAAGAGGCGCCTGGCAGGCTGTTGAAAAACACCCCGACAATCGACGAATCCACCATTTGACGATCGCCATGCGAGTAACCCGTGCAGAGGAAGTCGACGAGACAGCCGGGAATTCGGTCCGCAGGCGTACGTTCTGAGGTGCTGTGTGGCTTGTATTGACCTGTGTCGAGGTCCTAATCGGTGTCATGGACGCACTTCGGGCAAGCTTCGCATTCGGGTGAGGTTCCAGGCGGCCATGATCAAGGGTGAATACCGCATCGACCCGATCCAGTCCGCGGTATATGACCTGCCGGATGGCACCCACGGTCTGGCCCCATCCGACACCCCCGCCGATATCCGTCGACCCCCTTCTCGATGGCGCCTATATGCCGGAAGGTGACAAGAGTCGACAGGACCGGTCTCGCATCAACGCGCCTCCTGGAACTCATGAGCGGGATTGCGAGCACTCTCGGCTTTCTCCCTCGACGTGGCGACCACATCCCAGACCGCGATGAACATCGCCGCGATGGCCGGGCCGATCACGAAGCCATTGAGGCCGAATATGGCCATGCCGCCCAGCGTGGAAACCAGCACGACGTAATCGGGCATCTTCGTGTCTTTCCCCACGAGGATGGGACGGAGCACGTTGTCGACAAGGCCGATCACCAGCACACCGTACGCGATCAGGAGAATGCCCTGCCACATCGCGTCGGTCGCCAGAAGGTAGATGGCGACCGGCAGCCATACCAGCCCTGCGCCCACTGCGGGCAGAAGGGATAGGAATGCCATCACCACCGCCCACAACAGCGGGGCGTGGATGCCCAGAAACCAGAAGATCAAACCGCCCAGCGCTCCTTGCACGATGGCAACCACGATGTTGCCCTTGATCGTGGCGCGGACGACGGTTGCGAACTTGGCCGCGAGATCGCGCTGAAGGTCTTTCTGGAGAGGGACCGCTTGACCGATCCGGCGAGAAAGCGCGCTCCCATCGCGAAGCAGAAAGAAAAGCATGTAGAGCATGATGAAGAAACTCACGACGAATTCGAATGTGTTCTGGCCCACGTTGAACGCATGTGCTGCCAGGAACCGAATCCCCCGCATCAGTCCCCCAGAGAGTCTTTCCTGCATCGTGCCGAGATCTGTCAGGCCGAAGCGATCCATCAGACTGGTCGCCCATGGCGGCAGGACACCGAGCACCTGTTGAACGTATCGACCGAAATTCAGCTCGCCCGACTGGACTCTTTCGTAAACGCTGAAGCCTTCATTGATCAAGAGACTGGTGATCGCCGCCGCCGGCAGGATCACGATCACCACGATGATGGTCAATGAAGCGAGAGCGGAAAGCGTGCGCCGCTGCCGCATCGACCGCAGCAGCCAGCGATAGAGTGGAGCAAACGTGATCGCCAACACGGTCGCCCAGAAAACCGCTCCGAAGAACGGCCAGAGTATCCATGCGAAGGCAAGCGATATCGCGACGACGAGCAACAGAAACGCTTTGTCCTGCAACCCGGGCGAGCCCGGTGTGTCTGGTGCATTCATATCCGTGTCCGTAGTACCCGTTGTCCGGTGGATGTACTGCCGACCGATGATCTCATCTTCGGGGCACCCGCACACCCCACCCCGATGAGCCGGTCGGCGAGTGGACCGAGTGGGTTGCTCGGCAACGTGAGCGCGTTCACAACGACTGACAGGGCGCGAGAGAACTGACGGCGAGTCGGGTAGTAGCGGGCAGGCCTTCGAGGTGTTGACCCCAACCGGCGTTCTACCCCTGCTGGCCCAACGTGTTCTCGCCCCCGTCGGTGGTCAAGGACATATTCGAGATACGGGTGAATTAGAGAAATCGGCCGATGTCATGTTCTACGGCGACCGTCACTGCTCTGCGGACCAAGACCAGGCTGTCTGCCCGCTTCGGAAGTTGCCCACTCGCCCGTCTCCTGATCGTACGTCGCGCGGGAGGCATCGCTCCTGAGGCGATCTGCATCCCGCATTTCGGGTTCACCGGCGCGCAGGTGCGATAGGAAAGCGCGGTGGCTGTGGTGCTGTTCGCCCTGGTGATCGGTTCCGCTCGGCGGCGTCTGATCCTTCCGTCTCTTCCTTCAGTCGATCGTGAGCGGCGCCTGGTGCGCGCTGTACCTGCGCGGCGCAGCAGCGACGAGTCACGATTTCGCACTCGCTCGATAAGGTCGTCGTCAGATTGCAATAATTGCGGCAAAGCGTGCAGCCCGGAGAATCGTCCCGCCGGGCGTTCCGGCGCGGCGTTGGAAAGCGGGCCGCGAACGCAAACAAAACGGGAACTGCTTCGACACCATGCCGCTGAGCGTGCTCGCTACGACACGCATCATCGGCAGGCTCGTCACGTACCAGTCCGCAAGTCGGCACTTGTGAAATTCCCGGACCGGCGGGAACGCTCAAGGGTCGCATTGATTTCCGCCCCGACCAGCAGCACGAATGCCGAGAGCAAGAACCAGAGCAGCAGGATTACCACCGCACCCATCGATCCATAGACCTCGTTGTAGCGGCCAAAATTGGAAACGTACCAGGAAAAGGCTGCCGACCCGAGCACCCAGAGCACCGTCGCGACCAACGCGCCCCAGGCCACGTCGCGCCACTCCGGCGTTGGACGGCATGGCCCGAAGCGGTACATGACCGCCGCGCCGAGTCCGAAGAGCCCCGCGATCGCCGGCCAGCGCAACCACTGCACGAGCCCCTTCATCCAGCTGCCTCCGCCCACGAATTGGGCTGCAACGGGCAGCACGACGATACCTGCCACCGCGACGACCGCGCTCGCGATTGCGCTGACCGTCAGCATCAGTGCGAGGCCGGCGCGCGCGATGAAGCCGCGTTTCTCCTGCGAGTCATAAGTGACGTTGAGCGCCTTGATGAGCGCGCGCACGCCCACTGAACTGGTCCAGAGCGTGATCAGCAACGCTCCCGCCGCGCTCCAGCCGAGCGTCGCGCGGTCTCCCTGCATTCCGTGAAGCTGCTCGAGGACGACATCGACCGCCTGCGACGGCACGACGCCGCGCAAGGACTCGAGCTGTTGCGTGACGGTCTGCGGATCGAAGACCAGGCCATAGATCGACACCACGGCGGCGAGCGCGGGAAACACCGCCAGCATTCCGTAGAACCCGACCCCGGCGGCGATGATGCCGAGCCGGTCCTTCTGGATCTCGTCCTTGACCTCCACCAGCAGGTCGCGCCAGCCCACGTTGGCGTTTTGCCGCGCCCGGCGGTCGCCGCTCGTGGATTCAGCGCGCCCCTCGATGGTCGCCGTCATGGCGAGCCGGGCGCGGAGGGTCGCGATCCTGCGCTTCCGTCTGACGCTGCAGCCACCGTTTCGTGGCGAGTGTCGGGGGCATGCTCGGGCGAATCGAGCGTGGCGTCCAGCGACGACCTCGCGCGTTCGATCTGCTCCTCCCCGACTCTCTTCAGGTCGTCCTTCATGCGATCGCTCGCGTCGCCCATCAGATCGTCTTCGCGGTGCGTGCGCGGCGCGCTTGCGGCCAGCACCGCGCCTACGGCAAGGCCGATAGCACCGAGCGCAAGCGGCTGCTCGTCGACCATGCGCGCGTATCCCGAGCGCACCTGGCGCGAGCGTTCGTGGGCTGCGGCGGTCAGCTGACCGGCTCGGTCGCGAGCCGCCCGTGCCGTGTCGCCGATCCGCCGTGTGGCGTCGGCGATCCTGTCGGTCGCCTGCGACACCGAATCGCGCACGCTCGAAACCGAGTCGCGAACAGAGTCCACCGTGCCGCTGATGCCATCGGCAACCGCTGCGGCGGAAGGACCGCCAGAGCGTTGCGCCATGCCTTCGCCATGCTCGCGGCCGCGTCTGCCCGCAATCATCAGCCACCCGAGACCGACGCCGACCAGCGCCAACGGGATCGGATCCCGGCGCGCCGAGGCACCGAGATTCGAGACGTATTCGCGGGCCGCGCTAGTGCGCAGGTAGGCGACACCCTGGTCGACGAGCTGCCCCGGGGTGAGGCGCTGTTCGATGGCGCTCAGGGTCTGGTCGAGATCGGAACGGGTGCTTTCGATATGCGCCTGGATTTCCGCCGGGCTGCGGTCGCCGTTGGTGTTCATTGCAGGTGCTCCTTGACGAGGCGGCCGTCGCGCCGCAGGGAATCGATGGAGCGCGACGGGCGCAGGTTGCGCGCCTTCAGTTCGCGGCGCCCGTGGGAGAGGATCGCGTACCCAGCCAGCATGACGACGACCCCGACGATCAGCGGCGCGAGCCACGTCGCGAATTCGATCGGCAGAACCATCGCAAGTGCGTTCGTGATGCAAAGCAGCAGGACGATGAAGCCGGCGAAGAGCACAGCCCCGCCGGCGGCAATCGAGCCGATGCCGGCGAGGGCCTGGTCGACCTTCTCGGACATGTCGGCCTTGGCCAGTTCGGCCTCGTTCCGGACCAGCGTC
Source organism: Burkholderiales bacterium (assembly GCA_038324085.1). Lineage (GTDB taxonomy): Bacteria > Pseudomonadota > Gammaproteobacteria > Burkholderiales. The sequence goes on along the minus strand of JBBQHP010000032.1, from coordinate 39,449 downwards.
GTGGTCTCGCGCCAGAGATCCGCGAACAGCCGGCCGAGTCCGCGGGCGTCGCCGCGCGCATGAGGTATCTCTGAAGAACCGTGATCGGGTGCGGTTGATTCCATGAGTTTTCTCCAGTGCTCAGTCGTTGCCGGCTTTGACGAATCGCACGGCAAGGAAACCCGCAGCGAGTGCCAGGCCGAAGAAGGCCACCGGCTGGTGTCGGGCGAAGCCTTCCAGGTCGCGCAGCATGACGCCGACGTCCTTCCCCCGCAGCGTGTTCGAGAGACGATCGAGTCCATCGGCGGCACTGTCGGTGAGGGAGGCGACCGGCTCGCTTGCATCATCGGAATCCTGACGATGCTTCGCGTTGCGTAAGGCACCCGCGACCTGGCCGATGCCCTCAGCCGCGGCATCCTTCTGTTCGTTCAACTTCATCCGCGCGACTTCCTTTGCATCGTCCCAGAGGGCGCCCGCGCGCTCCTTTGTGGCTTGCGCTGTGCCGGCATCCGCGCCCGGATCATGGGAGCCGTATGTACGACCACCAGACGCGAGCGAACGATCGAAGTCCGATTCGTGGCTTGCTTCCATATCGATTTCCTCTTGTGCAGTTGAAATCCGACCGCATGCTTTCGCCGTGCTTCGCGCTCATGCGGGCCTTTCATCGATGCCGGCAATTGGCATGCCTCGGGGCCGACGCTATCCCGACAGATACAACGGGTCACTCACCGCAGGCGGCAGCAATCTGAATTTCTGCGTCAGCCGTCCGGCATGACGTTTGCCGCGCATGGACAGGCCCGGTTCCTTCGCCTACGGGCACCGGCAAATCACAGCCGTCGTTGCAACCAAAGTCGATTCGTCGATATCCCGGACTCTCCAACATGAATACAACCATCCGCACCCGCCCTCTTCTCGCGGTGTTGCTCGCGGCTTCTGCCTGGGCGATGGCCGCGCAGGGCGAATCCTTGCCATCGTTCGAAGCGACTTCCCTGACAGGAAAGTCGGTACACAGCGCTCAGCTCTCGGGACAGCCCACGATCCTGATCGTCACGCCCAGCAGGGACGCCGCCGGCGACACGCGTCGCTGGGCCGAAGCATTACGAACGAAGCTCGACGATAGGCCGATTCGTGTCCGCGACGTGCTGGCCATCGACCTGCCCTTCTTCATGGACGAGTCCGACGCACTCGGATTGGCCCGGAAGAAGATCCCATCTCGCTACCACGATCAGACGTGGCTGTACGCCAAGCCGAAGCTCGAGAAGGAACTCGGTATTCCGCTAGACAGCGCGCGGGCTTTCGTCCTGGTCCTCGGTGCCGACGGCAGCATCCTCGAACGGGTCGATGGGTCGCCGACCGACGGCCGTCTCGAGGCGATTCTCTCGGCGGTGCGCTCGATGAAGTGAAGTGCGCAGAGGCACCCGCAGACGCTGTCGCGCAATCGTTACCGGCAAGATCTTCGGCAAGTGCGACATCCACAGCAAGTCGTCGGCCGGCAATGCTTCTGGACAGGTCCACATGTTCGACGTCGCAATCTGGAGCCCCAAGCGTGTTCGTGCGCTGCCCCTTTTCCTTGCCGGAGGGCCGCTAGCCGGCACGCTGCTTGCCGTGCATGGGTGACTGCAAGGTTGCTTGCAGGAACGTCAGGACTTGCGTTCCTGTCGTCCATCGCGGCGCACCGGACGCGCCGCGAGCCCCGTCGGCGCATGAAAACGCCGCACCGTCCCAAGAAGTATTCCGCAATGCGTAGCGCGAAGGTACATCGATGAACCGCCGCTGCGCCTGCCATTCGGGACGGCAATGGGAAATCGAGAACAGCGCATCACAAAATGAAACATCCACCAACCATCCATCAGGAGCCAACCATGACCCTTCCATTCCGAAAGAATCTGATTCTGTCGTTGATCGTCGCCGCCGCCGCGAGCATTGCATCGGCGTCACCGGCAATCGCCGTCGCTGCCGACGAAACAGCGGTGCAGACCCACACGAACAACCAGCAGGCGGCGCCCAACATTCGCGCCAGCAAAATGATCGGCATGGATGTCAAGAATGCCAAGGGCGAGGATCTCGGCGAGATCAAGGACCTCATCGTGGATGTCGCCAACGCGCGCGTCTACTACGCCGTGCTCGAGTTCGGCGGATTTCTCGGGTTGGGCGAGAAACTGTTCGCCTATCCGGTACGCATGTTCAAGACTGCCGCTGACCGCGACGATCTCGTCCTCAACGTGGACGAAGCCAGACTCAAGGCCGCCCCCGGCTTTGCACGCGACAATTGGCCGGATTGGGCCACCTACCGCCGCGACGTGGACCGCTATCACGGCGCCACGGTTTCTGCGAAGGCAATGCCTGGCCAGAAGCTGCGGCGTGCGAGCGACCTCATCGGCAAGGACGTCAACGACCGCGGCGGCAATGACATTGGCGAGATCGACGACATCGTGCTCAACCTGGGTAACGGGCGCATTCACTACGCTGTGCTCGAGTTCGACCGCTCGTGGAACTTGAACGACAAACTCCTCGCGGTGCCTATGCGCTCATTCACCTATCCGGCTGACAGGAGCGATCTGGTCATGAATGTCGACAAGTCCACGCTCGATACCAAGAGCGCGTTCGACAAGAACCGCTGGCCGGACTTGAACGATCTGAATTGAGCGTCGATGTGGACCGCTGTCGCGTGACCCTTGTCTTGTGACAACGGCTCCAGCTGGCGGTAGTGCTGGCCCGAACTGCGCCAGCACTACCTCTCTACCTGACCCGGGCGATCGCAATGTTCGAAGCGAATTCGGCCTCACGACAACTCGAGGCCCCTGGCATGCCTGCGCACATGCGGGCTTTTGGTCAACCTCGTCGGAGCATCCTCGTTGATTCACACGCCGAAAGTTGGTGCGCCTGCGCAAGTCGACTGCGGCGTCACCGTTGGACGAGTCGACAATGCGAGCGTGATATTGCGTTGAACAGACAACGGAACCGTTCACAGGAAGCCGTCGTCCCACACCGTCCAACCGCGTCCTGCAAGAGGTCCGGTGGGTTGCCACGAGCTGCCGGCGTCCGGACCGCGCGGAGCGAGTCGAATCCGCACCTCAGCGGCGCTTCAGGCTGATGGAAGGCTGATGGAAGTCTTCGACGTACGGTGGGTTGGCGTCAATGCCGAAAACGGGCAGAAGCTCCTGCTCTCGCTGGTTTTCATCGTTGCCATATTGGTTTTTGCCAAACTCGCGCGCTGGGCGACACGTCTTGTCATCAGCCGCGCCGATCAAGCCAGCGAGCAGACGCGATTCTGGACCCGGCAGGCCATCAGCCTCGTCTCTGCGATCGTCCTGGTCCTTGGCCTGCTCTCGATCTGGTTCAATGATCCGGCCCGCCTGACCACGGCCTTCGGTTTGATGTCCGCCGGCCTGGCATTCGCGCTGCAGCAGGTCATCACCGCCTTCGCCGGATACTTTGTCATCCTTCGCGGCGCCACCTTCACGGTCGGGGACCGGATATCGATGGGCGGCGTGCGCGGCGACGTACTGCAACTCGGTTTCATCCAGACCACCATCATGGAGATGGGCCAGCCGCCCAGCGTGCAGGCTGCCGACCCGGCGATGTGGGTGAAAAGCAGGCAGTTCACGGGCCGGATCGTCACCGTCAGCAATTCGAAGATTTTCAGCGAACCCGTTTTCAACTACACGCGCGACTTCCCCTTCATCTGGGAAGAGATGGCGATTCCCATCAGCTACAAGGCGGATCGCGCACGCGCCGAAAAGATCCTGCTCGACGCGGCGCGGCGTCATGGGGAGGACCCCGATGCCATGGCCGCCGATGCGAAGGCTGACCTGCAACGCCGCTTCTCGATCGAGCAGATCGATCTGCAGCCGCGGGTCTTTTTTCGTATCACCGACAACTGGCTCGAACTCACTGTGCGCTTCATCGTCGGCACGCACCGCATTCGTGCCGCCAAGGATGCAATGAGCCGGTATGTCGTGGACGAACTCGATATGGCCGGAATTTCCATCGCTTCGACCACTTATGAGATCGTGGGCTTCCCTCCGCTCGGAGTCCTGGCGCAGCCGCCCCGGTAGCGAGAGCCGGCTCTCCACCGTCCGATCTGCGCTCTCCAATGCTATTCAACAGCTCGGTCGACCTCCTTCACATTGTCTTCGTGGGCACTCTGGTCTACGTCGGCCTCATCGTGGCGCTGCGCGTCACCGGCAAGCGCACGCTCTCGAAGTGGAATGCATTCGATTTCGTCGTCACGATCGCGCTCGGCTCGACACTGGCCAGCGCAATCCTGTCGAAAACTGTCGCATTGACGGAGGGGTTGTTCGCCGTGGGCGTACTCATCGGCTTGCAGTTCCTCATCACGTGGATGGCAGTTCGCTACTCCATTGTTCGCCGCCTCATGAAAGCTGAACCGACGCTCTTGCTGGATAGAGGCGAATTCTGCGAGCGTGCCCTGCTCGATCAGCGCGTGACGCGGTCGGAAGTCCGGGCGGCGATTCGTTCGGCTGGCTGCGCGGCGCTTGAGGATGTGAGCGCCGTCGTGCTGGAGACCGATGGAAGTTTCAGCGTGATCGAGCGCTCGCAGCAGACGTCGAGGACGGCTCTCGAAGATGTCGACGGCTCGGATGCCTGGCGGTCGCGTTTCCGGTAGCGCAGCGCTCTTCGCAACCGGTCAGGTGAGGCAGAATGATCCGATAACCACTTCTCGCTCACGCTCACCGGACCCGCGGACCAACCCCAGGAACGCCGGGCGCCAACGATTTCGGGCGGCCTTCGCCCCCTTCGATGCACAAACCTCACAGGAGGAGAACACCATGGCCGGCAAGAACACGATTTGTCTCTGGTACAACGGCACCGCGGAGGACGCCGCGCGGTTCTACGCCGAGACGTTCCCCAACAGCGCGGTGCATGCAATCCATCGGGCACCCGGCGACTATCCCTCTGGCAAAGAGAGTGACGTCCTGACGGTCGATTTCACCGTGATGGGCATCCCCTGCATTGGCTTGAACGGAGGCGCAGCGTTCAACCACAACGAGGCTTTCTCCTTCCAGGTGGCGACCGACGACCAGGACGAAACCGACCGCTTGTGGAACGCGATCGTCGCAAACGGCGGTCAGGAAAGCGCGTGCGGCTGGTGCAAGGACAAGTGGGGCGTTTCGTGGCAAATCACGCCGCGCGCCCTCATCGCCGCGATCACCGACCCTGATCGCGCAGCCGCCAAGCGCGCTTTCGAAGCGATGATGGATATGACAAGGATCGACATCGCTGCGATTGAAGCCGCCCGGCGCGGCTGACGGCGCTCAATGCATCCCGGTCGTCGAGCGGCGCCGCGATGCTTACTTCTTCGACAGTTCCGCCATGCCTGCCAGCAGTTCGATCGGCAGTGGGAACACGATCGTCGACGACTTGTCGCCGGCGATCGAACTGAGCGTCTGCATGTAGCGCAATTGCATCGCGCCGGGCTGGCGGCCCAGCATCTCGGCGGCCTGCATCAATTTCTCCGAGGCCTGGAGTTCGCCTTCGGCATGGATCACCTTGGCGCGCCGCTCCCGCTCGGCTTCGGCCTGTTTCGCGATCGCCCGCACCATGGATTCGTCGAGGTCGACGTGCTTGATCTCCACGTTCGCCACCTTGATTCCCCACGCGTCCGTTTGCGAGTCGAGCACCTGCTGGATGTCCAGATTGAGACGCTCGCGCTCGGCCAGCATCTCGTCCAGTTCGTGTTTGCCGAGCACGGCACGCAACGTCGTCTGCGCGAGCTGGCTGGTGGCGTTCAGGAAATTTTCCACCTGGATGATCGCCTTCTCCGGATCGACCACCCGAAAGTAGACGACGGCGTTGACCTTGACCGAGACGTTGTCGCGCGAGATCACGTCCTGCGTCGGCACGTCGTGCACCACGGTTCGCAGGTCCACGCGCACCATCTGCTGCAGCGCCGGAATCACGAGCACCAGCCCCGGCCCCTTCACTTTCCAGAAGCGGCCGAGCTGGAACACGACCCCGCGCTCGTATTCCCGCAGGATGCGAATGGACGAGACGATCAACGCGACCAACACCAGAACTACCATCAGGTACCCGAATCCGAAAAACATGGTCATGCCCCCGTTGTGAATTCGTTGTCGGCGGGTGCGACTTCGAGCACCAACCCCGTTCGCGCGAGCACGCGTATCTTCTGTCCGCGCCGCAACGGCGATTTGCTGATCACGTGCCAGCTCTCCCCATGGACCCGGGCCCAGCCTTCAGCCGTCGTGTCCTCCAGTACCAGGCCGATCGAGCCGATCAGTTCCTCCGCTCCGCTGACCACGGCGCGCCGGCGCGCCTTCAGCGCCATGCCGCCGACGGCGACGATCAGGACGGCGCTCAGCACTGCGACGGCGATGATCAGCTCGAGCGGGATGCCGAAGCCCGGCAGGTCCGTGTCGATCAGGATCAGCGCGCCCGTGACGAAAGCGGCAATACCGCCGATGCCGAGCACCCCGAAGCTCGGGATGAAGGCTTCGGTCACCATGAAGGTGATGCCGAGCAGGATCAGAGCGAGACCCGCATAGTTCACGGGGAGCAATTGCAGGGCATACAGGCCCAGGAGGAGGCAGATTGCGCCGAGCACGCCGGCCACTCCGATTCCCGGATGGGAGACCTCGATGAACAGACCGTAGACGCCGATCATCATCAGGATGAGCGCCACACTGGGATTGGTGATCACGGCGAGCAGATTCGTGCGCCAGTCGGGTTCGAAATCCAGCACCGGAGCGCCTTCGGTCTGCAGGCGTTTTTCCTGCCCCTGGACGATCACCTTCGCGCCATCGAGCACCTTCAGCAGCCGCGGCAGATCCGGCGTGACGTAATCGATGACCCTGATTTTCAGCGCCTCCTCGGCCGAAAGGCTCACGGCCTCCCGGACCGCCCGCTCTGCCCAGTCGGCATTGCGGCCCCGCATCTGCGCGAGCCCCCGGATGTACGCAGAAGCATCGTTGATCTGCTTGCGGCTCAAGGTGTCGCCGCTGGAGCCGGAGGCGACATCGTCGGCCTTCGTTGCGCCCTCGCCGTTGCCGGGTTTGCGTGCGGGCTCCTGTGCAGTGGGAGCCGTTGGCGCGCCCCCGATCTGCACCGGAGTGGCCGCGCCGAGATTGGTGCCTGGCGCCATCGCGGCAATGTGGCTCGCGTAGAGGATATAGGTCCCGGCGCTGGCGGCGCGGGCCCCGCTGGGTGCCACGAAACCCGCCACCGGCACGCCGGAGGACAGGATCGCCTTGATGATCTTGCGCATCGACAGGTCGAGCCCGCCGGGGGTGTCGATCCGCAGCACGACGAGTTGGGCGGCGTCCTTGCCTGCGCGCACCAGTGCGCGTTCCACGTAATCGGCCGTCGCGGGCCCGATGGGTCCATCGATGGCCAGGAGTGCCACCGGAGGCGGTGCCGCAATTGCCTGCATCGACCCGCCGTACAACGCGAGGAACAACAGGATGCACCCGACGACAACGTGGTCACGCAGGCTCCAACCCTTACCGGTCGCAGCGGCGGGTCGGTGTTCTACGGCAGAGGGGCGATCGCGCATGCGTTCACCCGCTCCCGTGCTGCCGTAGTCCGCGTATGTCCGGTGTGATCAACGCAGTGCCGAGCATGTGGACGCCAACGCGCTGCCGGTTCCGGTTCCGTCCGGGTCCGCCACTGCATGCAACCAGCGGACACAGTCGATCCCAGCCGCAACCGCGCGCCCGAAGGAGCGATGACAGCCGGTGTCGACGGCGGGAACATTGCCGATTCTTCGACGCTCGCATGATGCCCTCCTCCGCCTTGGTGAATGGGACCGGGTTGAGAGTCGTCGACTGAATCGCGCGCCGACCCGGCGATGATACTGCCGCGCGACGGCAGCAAGTCCATCTCGGTCCGCACCCGAGTGTTTGACCTGCATCAATCCCGGGAAGTTACAGAGGACTATCTTGTTCCGCAGGGGTGTGGAATCACGCGCCGGTCCACTGGCGGGAAGCCGCTGGTGGTCAGCCTGCTCCAGAACTCGAGACAGCCCATTCGGGCTGCGGGGTGCGCCGGGGCTGGTCGACGAACGCGGCGTCCGCGCTACGGCGCCGGCGTCGATCCGCAGCCGATCGAATCGAGCAGGTCCATCGACAACCGAACGGAGGATGATCATGAAGACCTTGTTGACGACATTTCTCGTGGCCCTGGCACTGGCGCTGTCGCCGGGTGTGGTGACGGCCGCACAGCAGAGCCCCGACAGCCAGAAGCATCTGATGCAACTGCAGGAGCGCATGAAGACCATGCAGGAGCAGATGAGCCGCATCCAGCAGACTACCGACCCGACGGAGCGGAACAAGCTGATGCAGGATCACATGAAGACGATGCAGGAACAGATGCAGGACATGCGCGGGATGGGCGGAGGCATGATGACTGGGATGATGGGTCATCACGCCGACACAATGCATCAGAAGGGCACCATGGACCCCGAGAAGCGCGAGCAGATGATGCAGGACCGGATGGACATGATGCAGATGATGATGGAGCAGATGATGGATCGCATGCAGGTGCCCGCCAGGTAACCCGGGGCGCTGCCGGCTGCCGTCGACGCGAGGAAACCGCAGCCGACGCCTCGAGCGCGCGCGCCGCTTAATTCGGCGAGGGCGTGTGCTCGGGGCGCATCTGGTCTCACGTGCGATGAGTCCGATTCCCGTGGGCCGACACCAGCGCAAACCGGCAACGGTCGCACGAGGACATCCTCGCTGACGGGCGGGCTCGAGCCACGCACTCCGCCAGGCCACGCCGAAAGGACTCCCCGGGTGAACGAACGGGATTCCTCACTGTCCCCCTGACTGTCCGGTCGTGACATCGGTCGCTTCGCTGCGGATTGCGACGTATGCTGGCCGGGACCGCTCCGGTGCCGCCTGCCGGCGATCCCGGACCTGAAAACGCCCGGGCCTTGCCGCCGTGAGCCCCCCAATCACAAGAGAAGGTGCCGATCATGCAATTGACGCAACTGAGATTGACCCCGGTACTGGCCTTGGCCGTCCTGGTCGGATGCGCCTCGGGCCCGCTGCATCGCCAAGGCGAAACGGGTGACGGGCAGGCGAATGCCGCCGCGCGCGACGCGATGATGGCGGCGTGCAAGGCGGCGAACGACGACCCGATACTGGCTCCGATCAAGGGCAAGCTCCTCCCGATCGGTTCGAGCGGGCCGGAGACGTTCGAGATGCTCTCGAACCTGGCGTACGCGACCGAAGAGGAGCGCCCGGCGATCAAGGTCTATGCGGAACGGCTGATGGGCTGCCAGGCCGGGATCCTCGAAAATGCCCGGCAGCACCTGACTCCGATGCATGTGGCGCTGCTCGAAGGGAGCTTTAGCGCAGCCAATGCGCTGCTGGCGCAATTGCACAACAGCCAGATGACCTACGGCGAAGTCAACCAGGCGCGAGCAAGGCTGCGCAACGAAAGCGATGCCGCGATAGCGCGCTGGAATTCCGGGCACCACCACTGAGAGCGATCGAATTCGCGAGCTACGGCGCACCCGTTTCGCGCCGCCCCGGCGCGCGGACGACGGCATCGGACTGAGCGCTGGATGACCCATCGCGCCACCCATCCAGGCAAGGACGCCGCCCGCCACCGGTGCGCCGCGATGCCGCCCCGCGCCTATCGCGTCGCTTCGAAGCCGCCGCGCCCTTCGCGGATCGCGTAGGTGACGTTCGTCCCATCCGGCCTATGACAGGATTCACAGGTCAGCCACTGGCCATATCCGCCCATCATCGCGCCGTCCACCATCCCGCCACCCAGGTTCTCAGCGGCTGCCGGACCGGTGACATCGGCCTTGCCTTCAGCGGTGACGTGGACGGCGTCCTCGTTCTCGATCACAGGCTTGGCAGCCAGCGTCGTAGCCGGCACTCCGGTCTGCTCGTGAGCGTGTTGACACGCTGCCGTCGCAACCAGCACGAGCGCGGCTAGCGTGTTCAGGATGAAGCGCCAGGATGTCATGGCAAGCTCCTGTTCATCGGCAACAGGCGAGTAGACTCAGCGCGAGGTGGTGTCCGGTTCCTGCCTCATGCATGTTCATCGAGCAGGGATCTGCGTCAATTCTGCGTCCTCCCCGCGCACAGTCTGTGCGTTGGCGAACATTGGCTAATGCCGCTGGTATGCCTGCCATGCGGCACGGCGCCTCACGCTGCCACGATCAACCGCAGCAGCAGCCCTTGCGACCCTGTGGTGCGTCGGCAGGCGCAGAACCGACATCGCTCGCGCGTACAACCGGCGTATATCCGGCCGCCTTGATCGCGGCGCCGAACATGTCCGCATCTGCCACGGTGGGCGTGATGTCGACGCGGTGCGCCGCCAGGTCGATGCGCACCTGGGCGCCCTGGTCCACTGCGTGTACCGCCTTGGTGATACTGCTGACGCAATGGCCGCAGGTCATGTCATTCACTCCAAAAGTGATCATGGTGTCGATCCTCGGGTTCGTCGTTGACGAGACACACTATGAAGGTTGCCACTGTTGGAAGGTCAAGCGTTCTTTGCAAACCTCCCGGCGAGAACATCGAGATCGTCTCGACCCGGCAGTTCCGGCACCACGACTGCGTCATCGCGGTTCCGCATCGCGTCCGGCGTCGCGCCGGTCGCGCCGATCGCGCCATAGCTTCAGGGCGATCGGGACCAGGGTCAGTCCGCCCAGCGCCAGTACCGCGACCAGCAACCTGCTGCCCACCCCGGTCGCCATCTCGCTGCCGAAATGGGCAAGCAGAAAACTCGCGGGGGCGATACCGGCAAGGGTTGCGATGGCAAATCGCCAGAACGACAACACGGTGAGTCCGGCACCGTAGCTGACGATATCGAACGAAAGGAACGGCAGCAGCCGGCTCAGGAAGACGATTCCCATGAGCACGTTCTGCGATCCGATCAAGCCGATCGACAGGCGGTCTCCGAACCAGCGATGCACGGTTTCGTAACCGACCAGCCGGGCCAGGCCGAACGCGGCCAGCGCACCCACCTCCGCGCCAATCAGAACGTACAGCGTGCCCCAGCCGTGTCCATAGGCAGCGCCGGCGGCCAGCGCAATGGGAGCGCTGGGAATCGGGCTGATCAGAATGGCCAGCACCATCAGCGCGATGATGGCGACCGGTCCCCAGGCACCCATCCGGACGACGCGCACGTGCAGCGCACCGGTATCCAGGATCGTGGTGAGGCTGCCGGTCGCGTGCAGCAACCAGTAGGCTCCGCCCAGCAAAGCCACCGACACGACACCGGTCGCCAGTCTCGTTCGAATGTTCATTGTCGTCGACGTCGGAGGGTTCGAGTTCAGGCGAACGGCATCATCGGGCGACGGAGCGCCGGGGCGACCACCGCTTCGACCTCGGCGCAAGCACCACCGAAGGCTGCGTCAGGCCGAGGACGTGCCGCACCCGGTCGCACCGACTGCCGGCGCCAGCAGGAGTCGATGATCCGGCGCGAAGCTCATTGCCCGCGACAGCGCATCGGGGTCGACCCGCGGGAGGCGGCAGCGCAAGCGTGCTGCGTTCATCGCCCAGGGGCGGAAGCGGTTCGAGTAGACCCATCAGCCCGAGCGCCAGGTTGGTCACGGTGTTCAAGATCGCTGGTCCAGGTCGTGTCAGGTGACGGGTACCCATTGTCCCTCGCGGCCGGTATGGTGGTTCCAGACCGGAGCGCGCGGCGCCGCGATCGAACTTTCGTCGCGCCACGCAGTCGATTTCACCGCAATGCCCTATGCTGGCGGGCGCGCTGCACGATCGGCCCTTGCGAGCGTCGGCAGCCGGCCGAATTCCCGACCTCCTGCAGTCTGCTCCCATCGCCGCGATCGGTTCTGCCCCGATTCTCACGGGGAATGTGCCCTCAAACTTCATGCACCGACAAATTCCAATGCACCGCTCTCGCAATTCACTCACGGCGCGCTGCCTGTTCGGCTGGCTGCTCCTGGTCCTCTTCGCCGCCGTTCCCGCCTCCGCGCGGCAACTGCCGGCGTTCGACGCCTGGCCGCACGAACAGAGCGACCTGCAGCCCGATCCGAATCTCGTCTTCGGGCGCCTGGATAACGGCGTGCGCTACGTGCTCCTGCCCAACGACACGCCCAAGGGCCGCATCAGCATGCGACTGCTGGTCAACGCCGGCTCGCTGATGGAAGACGAGCAGCAACGGGGGCTCGCGCACTTCCTCGAGCATCTGGCATTCAAGGGCTCGCAGAATCTCCCGGCCGGCGACCTCGTCCAGTACCTCGAGCGCATGGGCATGGCCTTCGGCGCCGACACCAACGCGCACACCAGCTTCGACAGCACGGTGTATCAGCTCGAGCTGCCCGCGAACGATGCCGAGATGGTGGACAAGAGCGTAATGGTCATGCGCGAGACCGCCGACCGCCTGCTGCTCCCGGCGGCCGAAATCGACAAGGAGCGCGGCGTGATCCTGAGCGAGAAACGCCTGCGCGACACCCCGGACTATCGCGCGCTCGTCGCCAACCTCGGCTTCATGCTGCCGGCATCGGCGATCCCCCAGCGGTTCCCGATCGGGCTCGAATCGGTCGTCTCGACCGCACCGCGGGAACGCTTCGTCGATTTCTATCGGACCTGGTATCGCCCCGAGCGCATGACGCTCGTCATCGTCGGCGCAATGGATACCAAGGCAATGGCGCGCCTGATCGCCGAGCAGTTCGCCTCCATGAAGGCGATGGCGCCGGCCCAACCCAATCCGGACATCGGTGACATCGCGGCACGGCCCGCTGCCGCCGGCGCCTACGTCGACGCGGATGCGCAGACCCGGATCGTCCTGGAAGCGGTGAAGAACGCCGATGCCGGCGCAGATACCCGCGCGTCCCACGAACGCGATACGGCGCTGTACCTCGCCGACAGCGTCATCTCGCGCCGCCTGGCCAGCCTCGCGCTCAAGGGCAATTCCCCTTTCATCCAGGGCGGCGCCCAGGTCAGCGATCTGCTGCGCTTCGCCCGGATCGGCACGCTGTCGATGCAGTGCAAGCCGGAACAGTGGAAAGAGGCGCTCGCGATGGCCGAACAGGAACTGCGGCGCGCCCTGACCTACGGTTTCACGCCGACCGAGATCGAGGAACAGAAGAAGAAACTGCGATCCGATTTCGAACAGCAGGCGAGATCGGCGGCTACGCGCAAATCGCCCGAGCTTGCTGACGACCTGGTCGAGCACCTGACCGGCTTCAACGTGTTCACGCACCCCGACTACGAGCTGCAGGAACTCGACCGCATGCTGCCTTCGATCACCCCCGAGAGCGCCCGGAAAGAGTTGCGCGAAATATGGGGCGACCAGGGCCCGCTGGCCTTCGTCTCCGGACCGTTCGCCCAGCCCCACCCCGAAGCGGAGGTGCTGGCCGTGCTCGAGGCGAGCCGCAAACAGCCGGTGAGTGCGCCGCAATACGGGGCGTTGCAGACATTCGCCTACACGGACTTCGGCACGCCGACCTCGGTGGTCGACCGCAAGGTCGGTCCGGCGCTCGACGTGATCCAGGTGCGCTTCGGCAACAACGTGCGCCTCAATCTGAAACCGACCAAGTTCGACGTCAACACGATTCTCGTGGGTGTCCGCCTCGGCGCGGGGCGACTGGAGCTACCGCTGGACAAGCCGGGGCTCGCGCTGCTCGCCGACAATGCCTTCCTCGCCGGCGGCCTGGAAAAGCATGATCTCGACGAACTGAACCGCATCACGGACGGCCACAACGTCGCGCTCGACTTCTCGGTCGCCGACGACGCCGTCGTGCTCATGGGCCGCACGACGCCGGGCGACCTGGCGCTGCAACTGCAATTGATGGCGGCGTACATCACGGCGCCCGGCTATCGGCCGGAAGCCCTGCAGCGCTTCCGCGACAGCCTCGGCCCGCTATACCTGAAACTCATGCGCACGCCCGGTGGAGTGCTCCAATCGCGCGTCTCGCGGCTGCTCCACGATGGCGATCCCCGATTCGGCTATCCGCAGCAGGAGCAGGCGCTCCAGCGCACGCTCGACGAATTGAAAGCGTGGCTGGCGAAGCCAATGGCGAGCGGCTACCTCGAGATTTCCCTGGTCGGTGACTTCGACGAGGACACCGCGTTGCGTGCCGTGGCTGCCACCTTCGGTGCGCTGCCGACGCGGGATGCTGCCAAGCCGCCGTACGTCGAGGCGCGCAAGGTCCGATTCCCGGACCAGCGCGGCCTGGAGACTTTCTCCTTCCAGTCGGAAGATCCGGCGGCGCTGGCAACGGTCTATTGGCCCACCACCGACTTCAGCCACATTAGCGCCGTCCGCCGCCTGTTCGTGCTCGCCGAGATCCTGCAGGGCCGCATCCTCGACCGCATCCGCATCGTGGAGGGGAACGCATATACAGTGAGCGGCGGTCACGCGCCCAGCATCGCCTTCCCGAACTACGGGTTCCTGTACGAAATGGTCGATTCGACGCCGGACAAGGCCGCGCGCCTCACCGGCGAGATGCGCGAGGTCGCCGCCGGCATCGTCAAGGACGGCGTCACGCAGGACGAACTCGACCGCGCCCGCGGGCCGATCGTGAACGACCTGAAGAAGCGGCTCGGCGACAACAAGTACCTGCTGTCGTCGCTGATCGCCGCCTCACAGGAGCATCCCGAACAGCTCGCCCGGATCGCCGGCGCAGTGGCGGAGCTCGAATCCCTGACCGTGCAGGACATCAACGACGTGGCACGCGAATACCTCGCAGCGGACCGCGCGCTGGCCGTCGCGATCGTGCCGGCGAAGAACGCGGCGCAGATGCCATCCGCCGCTCCCGTTCCCGAAAGCGCTGCTGCGCGGTAGGCACCGGGCCTCGATCACGACATTGCCGGCCCCCGCGGTCCCGCAGCCGCGACCTACTTCGCGAGGGTCTTGCGGATCGCCTGCAGCTCCCGCTTGCGTGCCTGGCTGGTGATCGGGTAGGCCATGTTCAGCGACCTGAAGGTGTCGACGACGATCTCCGAAACGATGACTCTCGCGTCGTCCTTGTCGTCGGCCGGCACCACGTACCAGGGTGAGTCGGCGGTGCTGGTGGCGCTCAGGCACTGCTCGTAGGCGCGCATGTAGTCGTCCCAGAACCTGCGCTCCTCCACGTCCGCGGCGCTGAACTTCCAGTTCTTGTCGGCCTCGTCGATGCGGGCCAGAAATCGCTTGCGCTGTTCTTCCTTGGACAGGTGCAGGAAGAACTTGACGATGCGCGTGCCGTTGGCGTGGAGGTGGCTCTCCAGGCCGGTGATCGACCGATACCGCTCCTGCCAGATCGCGTCGTCGTCCCGCGGTGCGTCCGGGATGCCTTCGCTGCGAAGGATGTCCGGGTGCACGCGCACGATCAGCACCTCCTCGTAGTACGACCGGTTGAAGATGCCGATGCGGCCGCGCTCCGGCAGGTCGCGCGTGGTGCGCCAGAGAAAGTCGTGCTGCAGTTCCAGCGCGCTCGGATGCTTGAAACTGAAGACCTGGCAGCCCTGCGGATTGACCCCGGACATCACCTGCCGGATGGCGCCATCCTTGCCGGCGGCATCCATCGCCTGGAAGATCAGCAGCACGGCGTGGTTGTTGGACGCGTAGAGCATTCGCTGCAGATCGCTCAGCTCCTCGACGTTCTGCTCGAGTCGCTCGCGGTAGGCCTTCTTCGATTTGCACAGCGGCTTCAGCTTGGTCGGCCACTTGGCGAGGTCGACCCGGTCGGCCTCGTGTACGCGAAACTCGCTGGTGTGGATCTTCATGGGGTGCCTTTCTCAGCCAGGGTCGCATCGACGGTCGCCTGGGCTTCCTTCAACAGCCGCGCGAGGTGTGCTTCGCCCTTGAAGCTCTCGGCGTAGATCTTGTAGATGTCCTCGGTGCCCGACGGACGTGCCGCGAACCACCCGCTGGCCGCGCTGACCTTGATGCCGCCGATGGCTGCGCCGTTGCCGGGCGCCTGGCTCAGGATCTCCTCGATCTTCTCGCCCGCGAGTTCGCTGGCAGTGAACCGGTCCGGCGAGAGTGCCGCAAGCCGCTTCTTCTGCTGCGGGGTCGCCGGCGCCTCGACCCGCCCCGCCGCCGGACTACCCAGCGCGGCGGCGAGTTCGAGGTACAGCGCACCCGGGTCGCGACCGCTGCGCGCGGTGATCTCCGCCGACAGCAGCGCGGCGGTGATGCCGTCCTTGTCGGTCGTCCAGACGGTGCCGTCGCGGCGCAGGAATGCCGCACCCGCGCTCTCCTCGCCACCGAATCCCAGGCTGCCGTCGAGCAGGCCCTGCGCGAACCACTTGAATCCGACCGGCACCTCGTAGAGGCTGCGCCCGAGCCGGGCGGCAACGCGGTCGATCAATTGCGTGCTCACGACCGTCTTGCCGATGGCAGCCCGCACGCTCCATTGCGGCCGATGGCTGAACAGATAATCGATGGCGACCGACAGATAGTGATTTGGCTTGAGCAGCCCCGAACCGGGGGTCACGATGCCGTGCCGGTCATGATCGGTGTCGCATGCGAACGCGATGTCGAAGCGGTCCTTGAGCGCGATCAGCGGCTGCATGGCATAGCTCGACGAGGGGTCCATGCGGATCTGCCCGTCCCAGTCGAGCGTCATGAAGCGGAACGTCGGGTCGACCTGCTCGCTCACGACGGTCAGGTCGAGACGCCAGCGCTCGGCGATCGCGGCCCAGTAGTGCACACCGGCGCCGCCCAGCGGGTCGACCCCCATGCGGATCTTCGCGTCGCGGATCGCGTCCATGTCGATCACGTTGCCGAGGTCGTTCACGTAGTCGGCAAGGTAGTCATGGTGGTGCGTCGTCGAAGCCAGCAAGGCCTTGGCGTACGGCATCCGTTGCACCCCGTCGAGCCCCCGATCGAGAAACCGGTTCGCGGCCGCCTGGATCGCGCCGGTGACGTCGTCGCCCGCGGGACCACCGTGCGGCGGGTTGTACTTGAAGCCGCCATCGCGCGGGGGATTGTGCGAAGGCGTGACGACGATGCCGTCGGCCCGGCTCGACCCGCCGGCGCGATTGTGTTTCAGGATCGCGTGCGAGATCGCCGGCGTCGGCGTGTAATCGTCGCGGGCCGCGAGCATCACGTCGACCTCGTTGGCCGCGAGCACTTCGAGCGCGCTTGCGCACGCGGGCCGCGACAGCGCATGGGTGTCGATGCCGAGGAACAGCGGGCCGGCAATGCCCTGGGCCTTGCGGTAGTCGCAGATCGCCTGGGTGATCGCGAGCACGTGCCACTCGTTGAACGAGACGTCGAAGGCCGAGCCGCGGTGGCCCGAGGTGCCGAAAGCGACGCGCTGGGCGGGCACGGTGGGATCGGGCCGCTCGGCAAAATACGCCGCTTCCAGGCTGGACACGTCGACCAGCGCGGACTGCGGGACCGGCTTGCCGGCTAGTGGGCTGATGTTGATGGTCATGGGGTCCTCGCAGGTGCGCCCCGATCAGGGCCGGGTTGTCGACGGGAAGGCGTGAGTTTCCCGCAATCGCGGCAGCGTGTCGTCATGGCGTGTCCACCGCGGCCGCAGGACGCTCGCCTTCGGCGCTGGAGCGTTCGATCCGATGCTGCGGCAACGACAGCACGCGCGCGGTGTTCACCAGCGCCATGTGACTCAACGCCTGCGGGAAGTTGCCCTGCATCCGGCCGGTGCGCGGATCGAATTCCTCCGACAGCAGGCCGACGTCGTTGCACAGCGTCAGCAGCCGTTCGAACAACGCCTCGGCTTCGTCGCGCCGGCCGCTCACGGCCAGGGCGTCGGCGAGCCAGAACGTGCACGGCAGGAACACGCCTTCGCCCGGCGGCAGGTTGTCGACGCCGGTGGTCGTCGCGTAGCGCAGCACCAGCCCGTCCACCACCAGCTCGCGCTGGATCGCATCGAGCGTCGCCAGCACGCGGGCATCGTGCGGCGGCAGAAAACCGACCAGTGGGATCAGCAATAGGCTCGCGTCCAGTGCCGACGTTCCGTAGTGCTGCACGAAGGAGTTCCGGTCAGTGTCGAAACCGAGCGCACACACCTGGGCGTGGATGGCGTCCCGGGTGCGACGCCAGTCGTCGACCGGGCCTTCGAGTCCGTGGCGCTCGACCGCCTTGACCGCGCGATCGAAGGCCACCCAGGCCATCACCTTCGAGTGGGTGAACTGGCACCGCGGCCCGCGGATCTCCCAGATGCCTTCGTCGGGATCCTGCCAATGCGCTGCGAGAAACGCCAGCAGCGCGCGCTGGATCTGCCAGGCATGCGGTTGCGGCGTCTGCCCGGCCGCGCGCGCGAGATGCAACGTGTCCATCACTTCGCCGTAGACGTCGAGCTGAAACTGCCGGGCCGCCGCGTTGCCGATGCGCACCGGCGCCGCGCCGTCATAGCCGGGCAGCCAGCCCAGCTCGATCTCGTCGAGGCGGCGCTCGCCGGTCACGCTGTACAGGATCTGCATGTCGGCCGGACTGCCGGCGATCGCGCGTAGCAACCACCCCTGCCACGCCTGCGCCTCTTCGGTATAGCCTGCCAGCAGCAGCGCATTGAGCGTGAATGTGGCATCGCGCAGCCAGCAGTAGCGATAGTCCCAGTTGCGCACTCCGCCGGGCTGTTCGGGCAGCGACGTGGTGGGCGCCGCGACGATGCCCCCGGTGGGTTGGTAGATGAGCGCCTTCAACGTGATCAGGGAGCGCAGCACCGGCTCGCGCCAGCGACCGTGGTAGCCGCAGCGTCGCGACCACTCGGTCCAGTGCTGCTGCGTATCCAGCAGGGTCCGGTCCGCATCGATCGGCGGCTGCAACGGTGCATGCGAAGGTCGGTAGTTGAGCACGAACGGAACGCGTTCGCCGGCGCCGACCTCGAAGTCCGCCAGGGTCTTCATCTGTCGGCCGCGGGTCGCTACGGGCGTGTGCAGCTCCAGCGTGTCCGGGCCCGCGGTGGCGAGCAGCGTGCCGTCCGTGCGCCGCACCCACGGCACGATCGACCCGTAGTCGAACCGGATCACCAGTTCCATGTGCATGCGTACGCTGCCGCTCAAGCCCTCGACGATGCGCAACACGTCCCAGCGTTCGTTCGACAACGGCATGCAGTCGATCACGCGCACGACGCCCTGATCCGTGGTGAGATCGGTCTCGAGGATCAGCGTGCCGTCGCGGTAGCGTCGCTCGACCTTGCGCACCTCGGCGCTCGGCGCGATCTGCCACCGGCCGTGCCCGGGGTTGCCCAGCAGAGCCGCAAAGCAGGCGCCCGAATCGAAGCGCGGCAGGCACAACCAGTCGATCGAGCCATCGCGCCCTACCAGGGCCGCAGCGTGGCCATCGCCGATGAGGGCGTAGTCTGCGATCGGCAGCGGCATCGCCTCAGGGCGCCGTTGCGCCGTTGTGCCAGCCGCCGGCGGTGGCGATCAGCCGATCGGCCTCTTTCGGTCCCCAACTGCCCTGCGGATAGATGATCGAGGGCGGATGTTCGTCCAGCACGGGTTCCACCACGGCCCAGGCCGCCTCGATGGCGTTCTCGCGGGCGAACAATGCGCCGTCGCCGCGCATCGCATCGGTCAGCAACCGCTCGTAGGGGGCATGCTCGCCCGGCTCTTCTTCCAGCAGGGTGAATTCGCGCTGGTCGCCAACGAACTCCTTGCCGGCCCGCTTGACCCGGGCGCCGAGCGCGATCGTCGATTCCGGCGACAGGTGGAAGCGCAGGTAATTGGCCTCGTTGCGGGCCGCAGCGTCCGCGAACAGGTTCTGGGGTGGCGAACGGAAACGCACCACCACTTCGCACACCGTGGCGGCGAGATGCTTGCCCGAGCGCAGGTACCACGGCACGCCGTCCCAGCGCCATGAGTCCACGTGCAGTCGAACGGCGCAGTAAGTCTCGACGTCGGACTCGCTCGCCACCTGCGGTTCGTCGCGATAGCCCGCGTACTGGCCGCGCACCACGTCGGCGGCGCGCAAGGGCCGCATCGCTTCGAACACATCGACCTTCTGGCGATGCACCGCCTCGAAATGCCGGCTCGCCGGCGGTTCCATCGCGAGCAGCGCGACGATCTGGAACAGATGGTTCTGCACCACGTCGCGCAGGCAGCCGGCGCTCTCGTAGAATCCGGCGCGGCCCTCGACGCCGAAGCGTTCGGCCAGGGTGACCTGCACGCTCGCGACGTGGTGCCGGTTCCAGATCGGCTCGAGAAATGAATTGGCGAAGCGGAAGTACAGGAGGTTCATGATCGCTTCCTTGCCGAGGAAGTGATCGATGCGGTAGATCGCATCTTCGGCAAATGCCTCCAGCGCGACCCGATTCAATGCCCGCGCCGAAGCGAGATCGCGGCCGAACGGCTTCTCGACGATCAGGCGCGCACCCTTGGCCAGATCCGCCCCGCCCAGCCCGCGAATGACGGTCGGGAACAGCGACGGTGGAATGGCCAGGTAGTGAGTCGGGCGTTGCGCCGCGCCGAGCGCGCGCTTGAGCGCGGCGAAAGTGGCGGCATCGTTGTAGTCGCCGCGAACGTATTGCAGGAGGGACAGCAAGCGCGCCAGCGCAGCCCGGTCGTAGTCGGCGTCCTCCTGCTCGACGCTCTCGGTGGCCCGCGCGCGCAGCGCCTCGATGGTCCACGGCGACGAGGCGACACCGATCACCGGGACGCTCAGCGCGCCATGCTTGCACATCGCGTACAGCGCCGGAAGGATCTTCTTGTGCGCGAGATCGCCGGTCACGCCGAACACGACCAGCGAGTCGGACCGCGCCCCGGCGCGGAACGAAGCGGCGCTCATTTCACGATTTCGCCTTCGGCACTTCGGCCGGTTTCTCCACATGACCTCCGAATTCGTGGCGCATGGCGGATTGCACCCGGTTGGCGAAATCGGCTTCGCCGCGTGAACTGAAGCGCGCGTAGAGCGCCGCGCTCAGCACCGGCACCGGTACCGCCTCGTCGATTGCCGCCTGGATCGTCCAGCGGCCCTCGCCAGAGTCCGACACGCGGCCCTGAAAGCCCTGCAGCGCGGGATCGGCCGCCAGCGCGGCCGCCGTCAGGTCGAGCAGCCAGGAACCGATCACGCTGCCGCGCCGCCACACCTCGGCGATCTCCGGCAGGTTCAGCTCGTACTGGAAACGCTCGGGGTGACGCAACGGCGTCGTCTCGGCATCGACGACGCTGGCGCGCTTGCCGACGTTGGCGTTGTGCAGGATGTTGAAGCCCTCTGCGTAGGCCGCCATCACGCCGTACTCGATGCCGTTGTGGACCATCTTGACGAAGTGCCCGGCGCCGTGCGGCCCGCAGTGCAGATAGCCCCGGTCGGCCGTGCCGGTACTGTCGCTGCGGCCCGGCGTGGTCGTGGCGCTGCCCGCGCCCGGGGCCAGCGTCGCGAACACGGGCTCGAGCTGCTGCACCACGCGGTCTTCGCCCCCGATCATCAGGCAGTAGCCGCGGTCGAGCCCGGCGACGCCGCCGCTGGTCCCGACGTCGACATGGTGGATGCCCGAAGTCTCGAGCCTGGCGGCGCGCCGCAGGTCGTCGTGATAATAGGAGTTGCCCCCGTCGATCACGATGTCGCCGCTCTCCAGCAGGGGCGTCAATCGGTCCAGGAGCGCATCGACGGCCGCTGCCGGTATCATCAGCCAGATTGCTCGCGGTCGCGCCAGTCCCAGGACCAGGTCCTGCAGGGACGGCGCACCGGTCGCTCCGAGGGCGACCAGGGCGTCCACCCCGTCCGGATGCCGGTCGTGGATGACGCAGTCATGACCGCCGCGCAGCAGTCGAGTGGTCATGCTGGCGCCCATGCGCCCGAGACCGATCATGCCGATTTGCATCGTCCGGCTCCAGTTCTGTGAGTGGGAATGGTCCTGTCCGCGACCGCGAGGCCGGTCACGTGCCGGTGGCGATCTCGCCGCGGAGCGAGATCATGGCGTCGCAACCCAGCGCACCGCTTCGGCGAATTCGCTGTTGGCAAACGCCTTGACCGGACAGGGAACGGCGAAGCCCATGAGGCGGCTGGCGCCCGCAACCCATTCGAGATCAGTGACCACGGCAATCTTCTCCCACGCGGTCAGATGGGTCAGGCCCAGCTTCATGTCGTCCCACATGGCAGCCGGCGTGATCGCTTCGAAGTCCGGGGCCAGTTGATACAGGACACTGACCCTGCCGTGTTTCGCGAGCGTGGCTTTCACCGCCGGCGCGAACACGCTTTCGTAGTCGCTCGCGACGACCTTGCCCGACGCGACCACGCCGACGACGTGGTCGGGAAGATCCGGCAATCGCTGCATCATGTCGTGGCTCCGATGCGCTCACCGCCGGCAGGTAGCGTGGCCCGCGGCGGCCGCCCCGGTCGGTGGCCCCGCGGTCCGGCCTCAGTGCTCCTGTTCATGCTCGCGCTCCGGCTTGGCATCACCCGTCCAGTATCCGGTCCGCCCGTAGTGCTTGTACAGGCGCGATTCCCGTTCGCGGTTGAGGTCCTCCGCAGAATCGTAGGCCGGTGCGGCCTGGATCGCCGCGCGGGACAACGCGACGGCGACCGTTTCGTTCTCCCAGCGCACCGCGGTGATCCACGCCGGCGCGACCAGAACCTTGTGGCCGAGCCACCAGTTGCTGGTGTTCACGACGATGTAGCGGATGGCCCAGGTGTCCTCGTCGAAGATCATGTCCTCGACATGCCCGATCTCGCCGTCCTGGGCGTCGATGTGATAGCCGATCACCGCCTGGCAGCTGCGCAGGTGCGGATCGTCATTGCGATGGTGTTCCTGCTCGGCGCGCGAGTAGGCAGCCTCCGCGGCCTCCAGCTCTCCGCGATCGAGACCGGTGTGCGCATTGCCCGGCAACATCGCGTAGGGATAGACGCCCTCGCCCCACATGCCGATACCGCCCCAGTAGTACGGATATCCGTAGTAGCCGAGATACTGCATCTCGTGCTGGCGCGACACCGGCTTTTCGGAGTCGTAGTCGGGGCTGTTCTTCACCTGTTCCCTGGTGATCGCCGCCGGCAAAGTGCGCGCGGCCCAGTCGGGCGACGTGAGCGAGATCGGCGAGATCAGCACCTTCCGGCTCGATAGCCACGAGCCCGTGTCGACCACGAGGTAGCGGATCACCCAGGCTTGGTCGTCGAAATAGAAATCCTTCACCTGGCCGACGTTGCCGTCGGTGGCGCCAATGGCATAGTTCTGGAGATCTTTCGTGCTGCGCAACATGGTGGGTCCTTTCCGGAAAGTGCCGAGCGATGCTCACCGGCGGGTTCGGGCGGATGCAAGCGGGATGGCGCGGGCCATCGGTCGGCATGCCGTTACGCAATGCAGCCGCTGCTCGTGTACTGGAACAATGACATCGGGAATCTCGCAATGTTCCGGGAGGCGCACCAGGCGGATCCTCCGCGCAGCGAGCGCGGTCGTGTGCCAGCGCACAGACAAGCCGTGCGCGCTCATGGTGTGCTCCGGTGCACGGAAGACTTGTGGAGAACATCATGACCACGATGGAACAACGCGAGCTGGACGCGCATGGCGTGCAACTGAACGCCGACGTGGCCGCGCTGGTCGAAAAGTACCGCTCGATCTTCGAGTGGGACGTACCCGACATCGATCAGGTCTTGTCCGACCGGCTGATTATCGCCGCAATGCGCACTGCCCTCGACACGGTCGAGAAGACGCTCGCCGGGACTGCGCCGGGCTGATCCTGGAGCGCGACGCCACCATGGAACGCGTTTGATACCCTCGTTGCAGGCCTATCTCGTTCGCCATGGCGAAACCGCCTGGTCGCTCTCTGGCCGGCACACCGGATCGACCGATCTCGACCTGACCTCGAACGGCGAGCAGCAGGCGCGCGAACTCGTGCCGCGCCTGCGCTGCGTGGCGTTCGCCCGGGTGCTGGTCAGCCCGCGGCTGCGCGCGCGACGAACCTGCGCACTGGCCGGGGTGGATGCGGTGAGCGAGGTCGAGCCCGATCTGGCGGAGTGGGACTACGGCGACTACGAAGGCCGCCGCAGCCTGGACATCCGTGCGGAGCGGCCGGACTGGAACATCTGGACCGACGGCTGTCCGGGCGGCGAATCTCCCGCCGATGTGACCGCCCGCGCCGACCGGCTCATCGCACGCCTGGCCGCGATGCAGGGCACTATCGCATTGTTCTCGCATGGCCACTTCGGTACCGCCCTCGCGGTGCGCTGGATCGGGTTGCCGCTGGCGGACGGCCGCTGCTTTGCGATGCATACGGCGTCGCTCGGGATCCTGGGACACGAACCGGGACATCCCGAACATCGCGTCATCGCGCTCTGGAACGAAACGCCGGCCGCGCGGCGCGGAGGCTGAGCGGCCGCGCGGCGTGCCGCGATCGCCGGACCGGCCTGATCGAAGGGACGAAGCGAGCCGTGCACCCGGCGCCGGTCTGCCCGCACAGACCGTTCGCGTAAGCTCCGGCCTGCATCCACTGCTCCTCATCCGGTGTCGTCCCAATGCTCGAAGTCGCCTCCGCCTGCCTCGTCGTCACCGCGCTGCTCGCGTACCTGAATCACCGATTCATCGGCCTGCCCATCACCATCGGCGTGATGGTGACCGCACTGCTGTTCTCGTTGCTGCTCGTCGGCCTGGACACGGCAGGTTTCGACTTCGGATTGCGGGACTACGAGGAATCGCTGTTGCAGTCGATCGACTTCTCGGACGTGCTGATGCAGGGCATGTTGTCGTTGCTGTTGTTCGCGGGCGCGTTGCATGTGGACCTGAGCGAGTTGCGAGCCTACCGGTGGCAGATCGGCGCGCTGGCGGTCGTCTCGACCCTGCTGTCGACGCTGGCAGTCGGATTCGGCGCCTGGTTCGTGCTGCCCTGGGTGGGACTCGATCTGGCGCTGCCCTACTGCCTGCTGTTCGGTGCGCTCATCTCGCCCACCGACCCGATCGCGGTGATGGGCATCCTCAAGACGGCCGGTGCCCCGAAGAACCTGGAACTGGTGATCGCGGGCGAGTCCCTGTTCAACGATGGTGTCGGCGTCGTCATCTTCTCTCTGCTGCTGGGCATGCTGGCGAGCGGCACGACGCCGACTGCGGGTCATGCCCTGGAATTGCTGCTGCACGAGGCCGGCGGCGGATTGCTGTTCGGCCTGGCGCTCGGTTACGTCACGTTCCGGCTGCTGAAGAGCGTCGACAACTATCAGGTGGAAGTGCTGCTGACCCTGGCCGCCGTGACCGGCGGCTATGCACTGGCAAGCCGGCTGCACATTTCCGGACCGCTCGCCATGGTGGTCGTGGGGCTCATCGTGGGCAACGGCGGCCGGGCGCTGGCAATGTCCGACACCACGCGCCACTACATCGACCTGTTCTGGGAACTGCTCGACGAGATCCTGAACGCGGTGCTGTTCGTACTGATCGGCATGGAGGTCCTGCTCGTGGCGTTCTCCGTCAGCACGTTGCTCGCGGCGGCCGTGGCCATGCTCATCACGCTGGCCGCGCGCGCAGTCACCGTGGGCCTGCCCGTCGCGCTGCTGCGCAAGGCATTCAAGCTGCCGCGGGGGTCGGCGTGGGTGCTGACCTGGGGGGGACTGCGCGGTGGCATTTCCGTGGCGCTCGCGCTGTCGCTGCCGCACGGGCCGGAGCGCAACATCGTGCTCGCGCTGACCTACTGCATCGTCGTGTTCTCGATACTCGGTCAGGGACTGACGATCGGTCACGTGGTGCGCCGGAAGGTGACCGCCCGGGAGTGATCGTCGCGCCCGCGCTCACGCTGGTGCCGCACGCGCGGGTGCGGCGCGGACCGTTACTGCGCCGGATCGGTTTCGTCCGCGTCGGTGCCAGCGTGCATGGCGATCGCATCCGCCTCGGCGCTCGCCAGCATCACTGCACGGGTCTGCGGCGTCTCGAGGCTGATGCGGCCGAGGGCGCCGCTGCGATAGTCCCGCAACAGGATGATCGAGGCCTTCTCCAGATCGAGCCCGCCGCCGCGTTTGTGGCAGCCGCGCCGCTGGGCGATCGCTTCGATCACGGCGACGCCGTCCAGGCCGGCGGCGGCGAAACCGTAACGCGCCGTCAGGGCCGCGGCGTAGCGGGCGAGCAGTATGTCGGCCAGGAACGCGGCGACCTCCTCCTCGATCAGGGCATTGGTGCCCACGGCGTGGCTTGCCGCGAGCATGAGGCCGTCGCTGCGATGAAGGATCCGGGGCCACAGCAGGCCGGGCGTGTCGGTGAGCGTCATGTGCGCACCGAGGTCGAGGCTCTGTTGCGACTTCGTCACGGCAGGTTCGTCCCCGACCCGCGCAACGCGACGCTTCAGCAATGCGTTCATCAGGGTCGATTTGCCTACATTCGGGATGCCCATGATCATCATGCGCAGCGGCTTGACGCCATCGTCGCGATGCGGGGCGATCGTCTGGCACAGCGCGGGAATGCGGGCGACGTCGGCGGCGTTCTTGCACGACAGGGCCACCGCCGTGACGCCGCGCTCGGCCCCGAGAACCTGCAGCCACGCCCGCGTCGCCCCAGGGTCGGCGAGATCGGCCTTGTTGAGCACCGTCAGGCACGGACGCTGCCGGTGTTCGCGCAACGTCCGGATCATCGGGTTGCGGCTCGCTTCGGGCAGACGGGCATCGACGACTTCGATGACGACGTCCACCCGCGCCATGGTCTCCGCCGCCTTGTCGCGCGCCGTGGCCATGTGACCGGGAAACCACTGTATCGACATGCGTGTGTTGTGAGAGCTTCGCAGCCGCATTATCCATGAGCGCGGCCGCTTGTCGCGATTCGATCGGCCCGGTATCGTCCTGCCGATGCAACCAGCCGCCGGAGTCCGCGCCTGCACCGGCGCGCCCGGTGCCCTTCAGCTCGATCGCCGACGCGGGCCGATTCGCGACACCGGCATCCAACCACACTGACGTGCAGCCATGGCAGGCCCGCTCTCCGGTATCAGGATTCTGGACCTCACGACTGTCGTGATGGGTCCCTTCGCCACGCAGATCCTCGCCGAGCTCGGTGCCGACGTGATCAAGGTCGAGCCCCCCGAGGGTGACAACATGCGCCAGGTCGGCCCCATGAAATCCGCCGGCATGGGTCACCTGTACATGCATCTGAACCGTGGCAAGCGCGATCTCGTCCTCGACCTGAAACAGCCCGAGGGCCGCGAAGCGATGCTGCGGCTCGCCCGGGACGCCGACGTCCTGATCTACAACGTCCGTCCGTCCGCCATGCAGCGATTGGGTCTGTCGTACGAAGACGTGCGGGGCGTGAACCCGCGCATCGTCTACGTCGGCGCCTATGGCTACGCCGACCGGGGCCCCAACGCGGGCAAGGCGGCGTATGACGACCTGATCCAGGGCAGCACCGGCTTGCCCTGGCTCGCATCCCGCAACGGCACGGCCGCGCCCCGGTACGCGCCGGTTAACCTCGCCGATCGGGTGACCGGCCTGCACGTCACCTACGCCGTGACGGCCGCCCTGTTCCACCGCGAACGCACAGGGGAGGGCCAGGCCGTGGAGGTGCCGATGTACGAGAGCGTCGCGCAGTTCGTGCTGGGCGACCATCTGGCTGGCATGTCCTACGTGCCGCCCATCGGTGGCACGGGTTACGCGCGGCTGCAGGAGCGCCGGCCCTACGCGACCAAGGACGGCTGGCTGTGCGTGCTCGTCTACAACGACAAGCAGTGGACCAGGTTCCTCCGGGCCGTCGAGCGCGTGGATCTCCTCGACGACGAGCGTTTCCAGTCGCACGGCATGCGTTCGGCGCACATCGCGGAGATCTACGCCTTCCTCGCCGAGTTGCTCGCGACTCGCACCAGCGCGGAGTGGGTGACGCTCCTCGATTCGCTCGACATACCCGTGGCACCGATGCACACCGTCGCCGACATGCTGACCGATCCGCATCTCGTCCAGAGCGACTTCTTCGAGACCGAACACCATCCCACCGAGGGCGAAATGATCGCGCCGCGAACGCCGACGAACTGGTCGATTTCGCAGCCGGGACCGCGCCAGCCCGCGCCCCGACTCGGGGAGCACTCCACGGACCTGCTGCGGGAAGCCGGGTACGACGACGCCGCGATCGCCGGGCTGGTCGCCAAAGGCGTCACCCGGGTGCCGCCGGGTCCCGTCGAGCGCTGATCGCGGTTGCGACGAAGCCCGCCCGCCACCGGGCGGGTCACCGTCAGGCGCGGCGCGGCCGGATACCGCTCAATGTCGCGCATCACCTGCGCTGGCTGTGCCCACGCGCCCCCGGGGATTTCGATCAACCGGAAAAGATGTCCAGCGGCAGGAACGCGGACACGATCAGGTTCGGCACATCGACCACCTGGCTCACCTTCAGGTCGACCGCGACGCTGGTCAGGCAGTAGGCCTGCTGACGTGTCAATCCGCGGGTGTCGCAGAGGTAGTCGATCATGTTGAGGAGCGCGTTCTTCGCGGCCAGCGTCAGGTTCTCCGAGTCGTTGTACATGCCGTCGCGGCTCACCGGGATGCCGGTGGTCGCGTAGAAGCGGCGCGGCACCCCCATTTCCGGCGTGGTGAAATAGCCAGGGTGCTCGTAGGACGGATCGGTCTGCTTGCGGCGGGTCGCCTCGCCCTTCAACAGATCGAACCTGGCGACGAAGGTCGCGCTCGTCTCGACCGCCGTGCCGCAGGATTCGCCGTCGCCCTGCGCGAAGTGGGCGTCACCCACGGAGAACAGTCCGCCGGCCTGATACACCGGCAGGAACAAGGTCGAGCCGACGGTAAGCTGCTTGATGTCGACGTTGCCGCCGGTCTCGTGCGGCGCGATCGTGCGGATCGCGGTCCTGGCGATGGCCGGGTCCGACGGCACCGCCGCCGAGACGTCGGGTGGCAACACGGCCCCGCCGCGCGCGAGCAGGTCCGCCTCGCGCGTGTTGATGCGTGCCAGCAGCTCGTGGGAGGGAGCGACGCCCATCACGCCCATGAACGGTGCGCCCGGAATGCGCACGCCGGGCAGATCCGGTGAATACGCGAAGCCGCCGGACATCTCCCAATGCACGATGAACGGCTCGGGAAAGTAGTCCCGCAGGAAACCGAAGCCGGGCATGATGAAGGTGAATCCGCGCGCGGCCGTTTCGACGGCTTCGATCTTGACCGCCAGCAGGTCGCCGGGCTCGGCGCCTTCGACGAACACCGGCCCGGTCAGCGGATGAATGCGACCCATGTCGATCGACAGCAGCTCGCTCGCCGTCATGCCGATCTTGATCTGCCGATCGAGCCCGTCGATCGTCTCCATCTCGACGGTGGAGCCGGCACCGATCCGGACGGCCGGTGCAATATTCGGGTGCCAACGGTTGTGGCCTTTGCCCCCTTGTAGTGCGAGCGGCTGTTCCGGATGCAGGTGGATATGGGCTCGGGCCATGACGTCTCCTCTGGATGGGTGTGATGAAGCCACGCACCTAGCAATCGCCGCGCCAAGCGCGACGCGCTTGCTGCCGGCACCGTCCAACCTGCGGGCAGGTCCGCACGCGCGCCGACGACTCACGCCGCTCGCATCCATTGCGCGCGCGACGCGGATGGCGCGCGCGAGCGGATGTGGCGGCGGCCGCCGTGCATGCACGCGCCGCGCCTCGGCGGCGAATGCGTACCCCGATGGGGGTAATACCGAGAGGGCATTTGCGCCCGGGCAGCGAACGGAAATAATGGTCTCGGCTTTGTGGCTGACCGACAGCGCGCATCGACCTGCCTGACATCGTTCCCCAGCGGAACGGTGACGGTGCCCCGAAAGCAGAGCGGCTCACCCAACTTGCCCAGTCAGACGTTCCCTCCCCACCCCCGCCCGGCCCGATGACACTCTCGATCATCCGCAGCAAGCCGAGCTATGCGCCGCTCGCCTGGGATGCGGAAGGCCGCACGCACCTGTTGGCTGCGCACGGCGACGGCGGCGAAGCGCTCCTGCGATTGCTGGCCGCGCCACCGCGCGCGCCGATCGTGGTCCGCTACGCGTCGGATCCGCTCGATGCATCCGATCGATCCGCGCTGCTCGCGCTGGCCGCGCCGGACTATCAGGGCTTCGACACCATTGCTGCGCTCCTCGACGACCTGCGCGTGGACCTCGACGGCGGCCGCATGGGTATGCGCTTGTACCTGGCGGGTTCGGAGCGCTTCGTCTGGACCGCCAGCCGGATGGCCGCCGGCTTTGGTCTCTGCGCCGACGAGATTCGCCGTGAGCATTGCGGCAGTCCGGCGCGCGCGGTGTACTGCGTGCATTGCAAGACGATCGCACCGGAGGTGCGGACCAACGTGGTCACCTGTCCCGGTTGCACCCGCCCCCTGATGGTTCGCGATCACTACTCCGCCAGGCTCGCGGCGTACATGGGCTTCCAGGTCGATGCCGAACTCCCCGGAACCGTGCCGGCGATCGAGAGCCCCTACGCATGAGCGCCGAGATTCCGGTGCTGGTGCGAGAGATCAGCGAGGTCGTGCCCGGCGTCAGGCAGTTCGCTCTGGCACGCAGCGACGCCGCGCCGCTGCCGTCCTACTCCGCCGGCAGCCATGTGGTGGTGACGCTGCGCGGTCCCGACCAGCGCCTGCACCGCAATGCCTATTCACTGATGGGCGATCCGCTGGAGCGCGACTGTTACCGGATCGCGGTGCGCCGTCATGCCCAGTCGCGCGGCGGGTCCCGACTGCTGCACGACTCGGTGCAGGCCGGGGCGCGCCTCGCGATTTCGCATCCCCTGAATCTGTTTCCGCTCGCACGCCTCGGACGCAGGCACCTGCTGATCGCCGGCGGCATCGGGGTCACGCCGATCCTGGCGCACGCGCGCGATCTGGTCCGGCTCGGCGCCCCGTTCGAAGTCCACTACGCCTATCGCTCACCGGAGCAGTCTGCATTCGCCGACGTGCTCGAAGCGCTCGCGGGCCAGCGCCTGCATCGCTACTGCTCCGCCCGGGGCGAGCGCATCGATCAGACTGCCCTGCTCGCGGACCAGCCGCTCGGGACGCACCTCTACGTCTGCGGCCCCGGCCCGCTCATCGACGGGGTGCGCGCGGCCGCGCGCGCGCTGGGCTGGAGCGCGAGCCACATCCACAGCGAGCAGTTCCTGGCCCCACCGCCGGGCAGTGCGTTCGAGGCGATGCTCGCGCGGAGCGGCAAGACAGTCGCGGTAGCACCGGAGACGTCGCTGCTCGAAGCGATCGAGCAGGCGGGCGTGATCGCGCCGCAATCGTGCCGGGGCGGCGCCTGCGGACAGTGCGAGACCGAAGTGCTCGAAGCCGAGGGCCGGATCGAGCACCACGACGTGTTCCTCAGCGCGGCGGAACGCGCGTCCGGACGAAAGATCATGCTCTGCGTGTCGCGCTTGCAGGGGCGGCGCATCGTGCTGAACCTCTGAGCGACGACCATGCCGGCCACCTTCAAGCAGGAGACCTTCCGGGACGACTTCAGCTACCGCAATTCGCCCGCGGCGGTGCGCCGCTTCCCGTTCCCGTTCGCGGACGACACCTATCTGTATTCGGTGAACATCGAACCGCACACCGCGGGCGCGCCGGGCTCCGCGTATGAGTGTGCCTTCGACATCGACGAGCACTACGTCGCGGAGTGCGAGGACCGGCGGATCACGCTCGAGAGCGACCCCGATCGCTACGTCGCCCTGCCGCACATGATGGACGCGCAATGGGATTTTCTCGAACTCGTGATGGAATCGCTGTCCCGCGATTACCCCGAGCACTTCCTGCTGCAGCGCGACGGTACGCGCTGGACCTGGACCAATCGCCCGCTCGCGATCCGCGATTCGTTCGTCTTCGGCGATGCCGCGAGTCTGCCGCGCGAGCCGTTCGACTACATCGCGCGGCAGGCGCAGGGTGATTTCGTGCTGCTGGATCAGCGCGAAGGCGACCTGTGGGCGGACGCCGGCATGGTCACGTCGCAGGCGGACTGGTCGCTCGCATTCGACGCGGGCATGAGCTTCAAGCAATGGCACGGCCCGGTGCCCTTGGCGCACGAGATCGGCATTTTCGACCGCGCGCTCAAGTATCTGCTCGCGCTCCGGCAGGGACAGCCGGTGCGGCGTCTCAACTGGACCATGACCGTGCATCCGCGGCTCGATACCGCGCCCGAGACCTATCCCGCGTGGGGCCCGGACCGGACGCTCGTCACCGCCGACAACGCGGGGAGCCTCGTTCACCTGCGGGTCGAGTTGCAGGCGCTGTACCGGCTGCCGCGCAGCAACGGCGTGCTGTTCAGCGTCCGTTGCTATCTTGCGAGCCTCGACGACATCGCGACCTATCCGAAGTGGGCCCGGCGGCTGCATCGCGTGCTCGAGTCCCTCCCGCCACCGCTGGTGGAATACAAGGGTCTCACGCGCTACCGCGACACCGTCGTGAGCTGGCTGGCGCGCTTCGACGACGGTCGACCGCTCGAGCACGGCACCGGGCCCGATTGATGGCGCGACGTGCCCGCACGGCGCGCTGCGTTCGCTCAGTCGTCGGCCAGGCGCCAATGCCCCGGCCCGGCGGCACGGGCCGCGGCGAGAGCCTTGCGCGCGGCCTGCAGCATCGCCTCGGGCGAGGTGTGGCCGGAGGGTCCGATGACGGCGCCGATGCTCGCGGTGACCCGGCACTCGTGGCCCTCCATGCGCAGCGGTGCGGCCAGGGCCTCGCCGAGTCGCTCGGCGAGGCGCGTGACGGCCGGCCCCAGTTCTCTCGCCGCCGGCACTGCGCTGGTGGCGCCCCCGAGCCGGAAGTCGGTGAGCAGAACGACGAACTCGTCGCCGGCCGAGCGCGATACCGTGGTGCCGGGACCCTGCACGACCTTGAAGCGGCGAGCGAGCTGCGCCAGCAGGCGGTCGCCGAAGTCGTACCCGTAGCGCACGTTCAGCGCCGCGAAATCGTCCAGATCGACCAGGAAGATCACGCACGGGTACCCGGTGAAGCCCGCATGCTCGAGAACGTAGCCGAGGCGGTCGTCGAAGATCGCACGGCTCGCGAGCCCAGTGCGCGCGTCGAACCAGAGTTTGCGCTTGGCTTCCTCTTCGGCGCCGCGGCGCGCGCTCACGTCGGTGATGAAGCCTTCGAGCGCCAACAGCTCGCCGCTCGAGGAAAAGATGCCCCGGCCCTGCTCCCAGACCCACTTGGTCTCGCCGGCGGCATCGGTGATGCGGTAGGAAAGCTGATAGGGCTTCGATCGGGCGAGCTGGGTCTGCACCAGCGCCCAGACGAACTCGCGATCTTCCGGATGGATCAGATCCGCGAAGGAGCGTTTGGCCTTGTCGATGAATTCGTGCGGCGCGAAGCCGGTGAGCTCGATGCTGCCGTCGCTGACGAATTCCATGGTCCAGTCGCGATCGTTCAAGCCGCGGTACACCATGCCGGGAACGTTGGCGAGCAGCGTGTTCAGGTGACGGCGGCTCGATTGCAGCGACTCGTGGAGCTGCTTGCGGCGCGTGATCTCGGTGAGCGAGCCGACGGCGCCGCGGGCCTGGCCGGCGCCGGGCAGGCGCGGACTCGCCCGCAGCTCGACCCAGTGCAACGTCCCGTTGCCGGCGACCAGGCGCACCTCGATGAGCGTCGGTCCACTGCGCCCGCTCACCACGCGCTCGAGCACTGCTTCGACCGCGGACCGATCGCCCGGATGAAAGAACGTCGCGAGCGGACGCGTGGCGGATTCGCGAACGGAAAACCCGCTGAGGCCTTCCCAGGCCCGGCTCAGATAGACGCACCTTCCCTCCAGGTCGATCTGGAACACCACTTGCTCGAGTCCATCCAGAAGCCCCTCCGAGCGCTGCTCGTCAGCACCTCGCGAGAGCGCTCCGCCGTCGGGCAGGTTGAACTGCAGCAGCAGCATCCCGGGCGCCGCATCCAATTGCAACGCGCTGATCTCGCATGCGAACTCCACCGCCTCGGACCGTATCACGCGCACGCTCACCACGCCGGTGTCGCGATGTTGCTCGACCGCCCGGATCAGCGCGATGAATCGTTCCCGATCCTGCGGATGCACCAAAGTGGCGAACGGGATGCCCAGTATCCGGTCGCCGGTCGTCGCCAGGTCGAAGAATTCGAGCCAGGCCAGATTGGTGCAGGTGATCAATCCGTCCGCGATGACGGCGGCGGGGCTGCTCAATCCGTGCGTGAGCTTGCGCGCGAATTCACGCCGGACCGTGTCGTCAACCTTCTGCGATCCCCTTCCCACCGGGCGCGCCGGTGCCGGCGCAAGGCCGAGCAGGATGTACCCGGCACACGCTGACGCCGCGACCAGCGCGACCCCCGCCAGGTGCC
The DNA here is from genome assembly GCA_038324085.1 of Burkholderiales bacterium. Classification (GTDB taxonomy): domain Bacteria; phylum Pseudomonadota; class Gammaproteobacteria; order Burkholderiales. The sequence continues at coordinate 5,438 of JBBQHP010000032.1, read as the reverse complement.
AGTTGCCGCCCGCGATGCCGGCCACGACGACAAGCGCCACGACCAGCAGCCATGCAGAACTCACGTAGAGCCGCGTCGTCACCGGGCACCCCGGCCCGCTTCGCGGCCGTGTATCCGCTGTACTTTCGCACCAGTGGATGGCTCGGGATCGCCGCTCTCGCGACGGGTCTGATGTGGGCCGACTCGATCGCTTCGGGCAGCCCTTCCGTGCACCGGGTCGGCGCCGACCTGCCGACGTTCGCGCTCGCGACGACGTGCCTGCTGGTCGCGCTGATCGCGCTCGGCACCGTCGCGGTACAGCTCTGGACGGGTCTGGTGCGCCGGACCGATCAGGCGCTCGCCCTGGTCCCGGCGGAGCTCGATCCGGGGTCCGACGAGATCGGCCGTCTGACCCAGGCCCTCGGTTGGCTGGCCGCGGCCCGGAGCGGGCACGCCGCCGCCGAAGCGGAACGGCAGCGACGGCTGAGTGCGGAGTTGACGCGCCGCAATGCGCATGGCCTGACCTGCTTGCAACAGGTCGCGGCCCTGCTGGTCGAAGCGCCCCCGTCCGAATTCTCGCTCGTCAAGGTTCTGCAGGTGCTGGCGGCCGGCGTCGGCGCCGACAGCGCGGGCCTGCGGCTGTCGCCCACGACGCGCGATTCGCTGCACTGCCCGATGCTGTTGAGCTCGCAGGACATCCCGGCCGCGCTGACCGGCGCAACCGTCGAGACGGCCCTGGGCGCGACCAGCATGAACCTGTTCGAGCTCACCCCCGGCGTGCGCGTACGCTGCCTGAGCGTGCCGCTGCAGCACGGCACCGAGATCATCGCCGTGCTCGCGGTCCAGGCACCGGAGGCCTTCGAGTTCGAGGAGACGCCGCTGCGGCTCACCCAGACCACGGCGATGCTGATTGCCCTGGCATTGACGGGCTGGAGCCGGGGCCAGGAGGAACGCCGCGGCGCGCTGCTCGAGGAGCGCGCCGCCATCGCGCGCGAGCTGCACGATTCGCTCGCGCAGTCGCTGGCCTTCCTCAAGATCCAGGTGGCACGCCTGCAGGCAGCGCTGCGCGAAGGGGCGCCGCAGGGGCCGGCGGCCACGGAAACCGCGTCCCAGTTGCGCGACGGCGTCACCAGTGCCTATCACCAGGTGAAGGAGCTGATCGCGGCGTTTCGCGTGCGCATCGGCAGCCACGGATTGAGCCGGGCGCTGGAGGAAGCGGTGGACGAGTTCAGCCAGCGCAGCGGCCTGGTCATCGCGCTGGACAACCGGCTCGGCAACATCGGGCTCACCGTCAACGAGGAGTTCCACGTGCTGCAGGTGGTGCGCGAAGCGCTGTCCAACACCGTCCGGCACGCCCGCGCCGCCCACGTCTCGGTCTCGCTCGAGGCCACCGCTGCCGGTGCGATCGTGGCCGCCGTGCAGGACGACGGGAAAGGATTCTCGCAGCCGACCGACGAACCGCAGCACTATGGCCTTTCCATCATGCGCGAGCGCGCCGCATCGCTCGACGGCGAGCTCGAGATCACGGCCCGCGCCGATGCCGGCACCCGTGTCTGCCTCACCTTCACTCCCGCATCCGCCGCGCTCCAGCGCCCCGAGGTCTTCTGACATGGCCACCAGTGTACTTTTGATCGACGATCACGCGCTGTTCCGCAAGGGCGTCGCGCAGCTCATCGAAGCCGATGCCGAAATGTCCGTGGCGGCCGAGGCCAGCACCGGCGAAGAAGGTCTCGAGCTCGCCCGGCAATTGCAGCCGAGCGTCGTGCTGATCGACCTCAACATGAAAGGCATGAGCGGTCTCGACACCCTTCGCGCACTCAAGGGTTCAGGATCGAACGCGCGTTGCATCATGCTTACCGTGTCGGACGAGGAACGCGACGTGGTCGACGCATTGCGCAGCGGCGCCGACGGCTACCTGTTGAAGGATCTCGAACCCGAGGATCTGTGTGCGCGCCTGAAGAGCGCGGTCCGCGGCAACGTGGTGCTCGACGCAGGCGTGGCGAACGTCCTGGCGCAATCCTTCCGCACCGTGCCGACGCCGGCCACCGGTCTCGAAGGGCTGACCGAGCGCGAGCGCGAGATCCTCGAGCACATCGCCGGCGGGCAGACCAACAAGGAGGTCGGTCGCGCGCTCGGCATCAGCGAGGGCACGGTCAAGGTGCACATGAAGCATCTGCTGCGCAAGCTCAACCTGCGCGGTCGCGTGGAGGCCGCCCTGTGGGCGCTGGAACGCCTGCCGAGGGAGCCGCGTTAGCGGCGGTGGCGGCGCGCCCGCCGCTGTTGCTCACGCCGTGCCCCACGGACGCTGGCCGCAGAAGAAGCCGATGCCATACGACGGGGTCTCGAATCGGATGGTGCTGCCCTTGGCGAAGTAGAACACGTCGCCGGGTCGGGCATGCACCCGGTTGCCGAGCTCGTCCGAGATGATCATCTCGCCGTCGACGATCAGCTTCATCTCCTCGTAGTCGTAGATGTATTCGAGCACCTTGCCCTTTTCCATCCGGAAGAAGCCACAGGTGATGGACTTTTCCGTGTCGTTGGACGTGTGCACGTCGCCGAGGAACGCCGCGGTCTCCGGCACCTTCATCGAAGGCAGTTTCATCTTCAGCGCCTGTTGTGCGTACTTGAATGCCATTGCGTCTCCATTTCTCGAAAGCGCGCCGCACCTGCCGCCCGGGATCAGCGTGCGAGCAGTTCCTTCAGGGCGTCGTCCAGGAACTTCACGTCCTTCTGCGACAGACCCGAGCCGCCGGCGAAATGGCCGTGAATCGAATCGAACGGCCGCAGCTCGGCATTGGGCATGTGCGCGACCTCGTACTCGCTGTCCTCGGGAGGAAAGTACAGGTCGTACTTGCCGGGCATGACGATCGCCTTCGCGGTGATCGCCTTCAGCGCCTTGTCGAAGTCGCCGTTGTAGAGCTCGTTGTCGCTGATGTCACCGGCCTGCCAGGTGCGCATCATCGCGACCATGTTGTTGGCGTCGCGCAGGTTGAACCACTGCTCCCAGAATCGCACCAGGAAATCCTCCAGCGACGAATAGCCGAGGTTGAGATACTCCTTGACCCGGTAGAACTCCTGGCAGAAACCCCAGCCCGCATACACCCGCCCCATCGCGCGCAGCCCCTTGTAGGGCTGCGTCTCGTACCAGCCTTCCTTGAATGCATCGTCGGCCGTCAGCGCTGCCTTCACGCCTTCGAGCATCACGAAATTGTGCAGCGAGGTGCGGGCCGAGCCCGCGGTCGGGCAGATTCGCTTGACCATGTCCGGGTACAACGCCGCCCAGTGGAAGGTCTGCCCTGCCGCCATCGACCAGCCGGTCACCAGTTGCAGCTCCTTGATGCCGAACTTCTCGGTCACCAGCCGGTGCTGGAACCTGATGTTGTCGTAGTACGTGACGAGCGGGAAGCGCGCCTTGTTGTAGGGCGCCGGCGTATTGCTCGGCGACGAGGACAAGCCGTTGCCGAGGCAGTTGGGAATGATGATGAAGTACTTGCCGGGATCGAGCGCGCTGCCTTCCTTGATGACCCATTGGCTGTCCAGATGGGTGGAGGCCATGTAGGTGCAGAACACGATCGCATTGCTCTTGTCGGCATTGAGCTTGCCGAAGGTCTTGTAGGCGAGCTTGGCGTCCGGCAAGGTCGCGCCCTTCTGCAGAACGACATCGCCCAGTTCGAAGATTTCGTAGTCAACCATGGTACGGCTCCTCTCCTCTATGCAGGATGCAGCCGGTCACCCGGCGGCGCGCCTGCAGCCAATGGAATTCGATCTTCCCCGACCGGCGCGATCAGGGCCGGATGGCCTTCCAGTCGACGCCGGCCTCCCACGCGCTCGTCGCGCGGTAGAGCGTGGCCTCGTCGAAGTGCTTCCCGATCAGCATGAGCCCGGCCGGCAGGCCGTCGCTCAGTCCGCACGGCATGGAGATCGCGGGATGTCCGCTCACATCGAACGGCGCGCAGTTGGGCAGCATCTCGAACGCGCGCGTGATGTATTCCGCCCGTGGCGCCTTGGCGTCCGGAATCTTCGTGGCCTTCATCGGCACCGTCGGCATCAGCAGCACGTCGTACTGCTGCAAGGCCGTGTCGTAGGCCGCGGTCAGCTTGCGGGCGAGATTCTGGGCCTTGGCGTAGAAATGCCCGCGGTACTTCTGGATGAAATAGTAGCCGGCAATCGTGGTGATCTTCAGCGTGTCGGACAGGTCGTCGGCGCGCTGCCGCCAGGCGGAATGCGCATCGAGCAGGCTGGTCACGTAGAGACCCTTCCAGTTGAAACCGAAGCCGTTGCCGAGCATCATCTGTGCGGTCGCGCCCTCGTGCGCGATGGCCGACCAGATCGGCATCGCCGTGGCGTGCATCGGAATCGAGACCTCCTCGACGACGGCACCCAGCTTGCGGAAGGCGTCCGCGCCGCGCCGGACCATCGCGTCCACTTCGGGTTCCGACTGCGACCACCCGAACCCCTCCTTCACGACGCCGATGCGCAGGCCCGCGATGCTCTTGCCGAGCGCGTCGGTGTACACCCCCGGCTTCACGTTGCTCTGTCGCGGATCGAGGCCGTCGGGACCGGCAATCACCTCCAGCAGCAGCGCATTGTCCGCCACGGTGGCGGTCATCGGACCGGTGTGGTCGAGCGTCGACTCGATCGGCATCACACCCGTGTAGGGCACCAGGCCCCAGGTGGGCTTCAATCCGTAGATGCCGCAATAAGCTGCCGGCATGCGGATCGAACCGCCCTGATCGCCGCCGATGGCCATGTCAACCTCGCCGTTGCCCACGACCGCGGCACTGCCCGAGGACGAGCCGCCGGCGGAATAGCCGTGCTTCATCGGGTTGTGCACCGGCCCGTAGGAACTGGTATGGCTGCCACCCGAAAAACAGAAGTATTCGCAGTGCACCTTGCCGAGGATCGTGGCACCGGCATCGAGCATGCGGGTGACGATCGTCGCATCGATGTCCGGCACATAGCCTTCCAGTGTGGACGCGCCGTTGGTCATCGGCACGCCGGCCAGGCACACGTTGTCCTTCAACGCCACCGTCTTGCCGGCCAGCTTGCCGCTCGCGGCCCCCTTGATCGTGGTCTTCACGTACCAGGCGTTGTTGGGATTGTCCGCGCCTTCCGGGTAATAGCCGGGGGTGCGCGGATAGCTCACTTGCGGCACGAAGCTGGGCATCTCCGCCAGTGCGTTGTATGCGTCGATCGTGCCGCTCATGAGGTCCAGGTAGGAGGCGACGTCGTCGCCGGTCATGTGCATCCCGAGCGCCTCGGTCACGGCAAGGAATTCCGCGGGGGTCGGTTTCTTCACAACAGTCATGAATCGGGTCTCCTAGGAGCCTGTCGGACTTAAGTGTTGGCAAGCCGACCCGTGCGAGGCGCGCTGCGTTTTCTTGCGGCGAGACACCGATCCAGTGCTGAAGTCGGTTTCCGAAGCTTCTGGAGGGCTCATGGGCGGCCCTGAATGGTCG
>JBBQHP010000031.1:0-59020 GCA_038324085.1 Burkholderiales bacterium | reverse complement strand
GTTCAACACCCGCAGATTGGACAGGCTCACGTTGCCGCGTTGTGTCGGTAAACAGTGCTCGATCACGCGGTACTGCGCTTCGGTGATTTCCATCCACGCAGTATCTCACAACCATGATCATTAGTGTTAACAGGCCCTAGTATCGAAACATCCCCGATGCGCACCTCGCGCGTGGTCACGGCCAGCATCCATTCGCGGCGAAAGCGCCCCATCTGGCTCAGGAGGCTGGGCACCCGCTGCGCCCGCCACGCGGCGAAGTTGACATAGCCCACCCACCAGACGACGAACCACGCGAATGCAATCCAGTCGAGCGAAGCGAGCGGCAGCGGCATGGAGTCGGGTGCGCTATGGACTGGCTCGGGTATTCGGGGTCCGGCTCCGCCTCACAGGAACAGCGTGAGCACACCCGTGTAGCCGTAGAGCCGGTTGTGCGTGATCTCGCCGTTGCAATAGAAACCAACGAGCGGGACGTCGCCCAGGCTTTCACTGATCATCGCGAGTTCCTTCGAGTTCTCGCCGAACAGGCTCGCGCCGCGCCCCAGGCAGGAGAAATAGACCGCTCCCCGGGGCCGCGTGTAGAGACCGCTCTTCATGCTGTCGAGCATCCTCGACATGTCCTCGATGGCCGAGCGCTGATCGCGACGGCAGAACATCAGCTTCTCCCCGCGGCGCACGTTCTCGGCGACAGCGACGAGTCCGCGCTGGGCATCGAGCCCGACGACGTTGCGCACGAGGTAGTCGGGGAGCGCGCTGCCCGAGACCGGCAGCGCGGCGAACACCGTGCCGCCGACGCGGTCGAGATCATGCTCATCGTGCAGCGCGGCGTCCTCGCGCAGGACGTCGAGTGCGGGACGACCGTCGAGTTCGATCACGACGTTGCGCTGCGAGTCCGTGATCACATGCGCGATACCGAGCGGGGAGCAGCCCTGGGTGTGGCGCGTGCTCACCACGACCTGGTCGGTGAACACAGCCCCCGACAGGCCGCCTTCGTCGATACCGTCCGCGATCTGCCCGTGGGTCGCGCGGGAACTGGTGAGACCACCGACCACGAACCCGCTTTCCAGTCGCTTGGACAACTCGCTCAGCATGGGCTCGAGGGACGCGTTGCGCGGATCGGCGTGGACGAGCGCGAAATTGCCGGCAGTGCCGCCGATGGTGAGCGGATCGCGCGCCAGATCGGACGGCGTGCGGATCGAGGGCAGGACGCGAAAGGTTCCCGGCGCGAATGCGCCCAGCATGAGCGCCATGGCGCCTTCGTCGAGGTACTCGCGGCCGGTGGCACAGATGCCGATGCCGACCGTGCCGATCCAGTGCTCGACCCCGGTGCTGGTCTTGAGCAACGTGAGGAGCTCGCCCAGCCGGCCCGCATAGTGATCGGTGACGTACACGAAACCGAGATTCGCTTCGGGCGCGACCGGGCCGATGCGCTCGAGGCATTCGGCGGCGGCGATGCGCCAATGGGGCGAGGCGGCGTGTGCGTAAGCGAATCTGTCGGCGATGGATTGCTGCTGGATGGTCATGACTTCCCTCGAACTGCCGGGCGGATGCGCACGCGGTGCGCGGCGGGGGGCAATAATAGCGACTTTTCCCGGAGGAACATCGCGATGAACCTGGATCGAGTCGGCCCCGGCCGAGACATACCGAACGACGTCAATGTCATCGTCGAGATTCCGATGAACGCCGACCCGATCAAGTACGAGGTCGACAAGGAGACCGGTGCCATGTTCGTGGATCGCTTCATGTCGACTGCCATGCACTATCCGTGCAACTACGGCTACATCCCGAATACGCTGTCAGGCGATGGCGATCCGGTCGACGTGCTGGTGCTCTCGCCGGTGCCCCTGATCACGGGCGTGGTGGTGCGCTGCCGGCCGGTCGGCATGCTCAAGATGGCCGACGAGGCCGGGGACGACACGAAAGTGCTGGCGGTGCCGCTGGACCGGCTGACCAGCCTCTACCGGGAGGTGACGTCACCGCGCGACCTACCGGAGCTCGTCACATCGCAGATCTCGCATTTCTTCCAGCACTACAAGGATCTGGAGGCCGGCAAGTGGGTCAAGATCTCGGGCTGGGTGGGTCCCGAGGAAGCGAAGGCGGAAATTCTGGCGGGCGTCGAGGCCTACAAGGCAGCGATCAAGAAGCCGAGATTCTGAGCGCCCGACGGTCCGGTGGACTTCCCTGCGGCCTCGCTCCGGAGCCCGAAGCCCTGCATTCAGGGTGGCGGCAACCCGTGTCGGGAGGCTCGCACTCGTGCGCGGAGATCTGTTCGCATCGATGCGCCGCGCCCCCGGACAGGACGAGCCCGACTCTGGCGCGACTCGGTTGGGCCTCGTCTGCCCGGGCCGTGCCGACCACTGACGCGAAATCGCATAGGAAGGCGCAAACCCGCTTGAGTCCGCTGCGCAACGGGACTCCGCTCCGGCGATGTGGATGCGTCGATGGTACCCGAGCGCTTTGCGGCGACGGCAAGGCCGTGGCCTATAATCCGGGCCTCTTCTCGCTTTCGCCTTCGAACGGAGTCAATGAATGAGCACTGCCACGACCCAAGCGCAAGCCGCCACCACGCAGGCAGAACCGATCCTGCTGAAGAGCGTCGACAATGGCATCGCGACCCTGACGCTGAATCGTCCGAAGCAGTACAACGCCCTTTCGGGCGCGATGCTCGATGCCCTCCAGGGCGCACTCGAAAGTATCGAAACCGACCCGTCGATCCGGGTGGTGGTCATCGCCGGCAACGGCCCCGCATTCTGTGCCGGGCACGATCTGAAGGAGATGCGTGCCCATCCCGAGAAGCACTTCCAGGACACGCTGTTCGCGCAATGCAGCAAGTTCATGCTGACCCTGGCGCGCATCCCGCAACCGGTGATCGCGCGGGTGCACGGCATCGCGACCGCGGCCGGTTGCCAGCTCGTGGGTGCGTGCGATCTCGCCGTGGTCTCGGACAATGCGAAGTTCGCGGTGTCCGGCATCAACGTCGGGCTGTTCTGTTCGACGCCGTCGGTGGCCCTGTCGCGCAACGTGTCGCGCAAGCGCGCCATGGAAATGCTGGTGACGGGCGATTTCGTCGACGCGGCCACTGCGCGGGAGTTCGGTCTGGTCAATCGCGTGGTGCCGCTGGACCGGCTCGATGCGGAAGTGAAGAACCTGTCCGCTTCGATCGTCGCCAAGAGCGCCGTCGCCATCTCGATGGGCAAGAAGATGTTCTACCGCCAGCTTGAAATGGGCGTCGAGGACGCCTATGCGCTGGCCGCCGAGACCATGGCGTGCAACATGATGGCGGATGACGCCGCCGAGGGCATCGACGCGTTCATGCAGAAGCGCCCACCGGTGTGGACGGGCCGGTGACCGACCTGATGTGCTCGCTGGAGTACGCGGCTTGAAAGCGGAACCTGCCCCGAAGAAACTCTCGCCGTTTGCCGTCGGGAAGACGGTGTTCTGGAGCTTCTTCGGCATTCGCCGGGGCAAGGACCACAGCGCGGACCTCGCGCGCCTCACGCTCCCGCAGGTTCTGATCGGCGGCATCGTGGGTGCCATTCTGCTGATCGCATCGCTTGCGACGCTGGTCTACTTCGTCACGCACTGAATCCCGGACCCGCGCAGTGCCGGGGGCGCCCGGCCGATGTGGACGATCGTCTTTCGTGCTTGTCCTGCTTTGCGCATTGGCCACGGCCGGCAGCGCCGCGGGATTCGCCGCCGGCACCGACGAGACGACCGTCATGGAAGCCCTGGTACTCATCGGTCAGGGGCATCAGGCGGACGCCGCGCGAATACTGGAACCGGTTGCAGCGGGCGGCAGCGCCTCCGCCCAGTATCAGCTGGGCCTGCTGCTGGCGCGCGGCGAAGGAGTGACGCAGGATTTCGCCCGGGCCGCTGACTGTTTCGCGCGCGCGGCCGAGCAGGATCATTCGCACGCGCAGTTCATCCTCGGCCACATGTATTCGCGCGGCGAGGGCCTGGCGCGCGATCCGGTGCAGGCCTACGTCTGGTTCAGTGCGGCCACGGCGAACGGCTGGTGGAAGGCCCGCGAAGCACGCGAACGGCTGGTGGCGGCAGGCATGTCGGCGCAGCAGGTCGCGCTCGCAGGGAAACGGTACCGAGATTGGCGGGCCCGTCGGGACGCCGCTGGCGAGGAGCACTAGCATTGCCATGCGACCGGTCCGGCGCGCCGGTGCCGGTAGCGCCGCGGACCACGCGAGCATGGACGTCTCGACCTAGAGCCGGGGCCCACGCATCCGCGTCAGGTCCTGGCGTCGGGCGTCAGCCACGGGAGAAGCGGACTCCGACCGACGGCATTCGACGATGTCCCCGGATTCGACACGCCACTTGCGACCACCCTTCGACCGCCGGGAGGGGCTGGCCCGCTTTCTGCGAGCAAGCAGTGATCGCTCCGCTCCGCACGGACCATTCAGTCGCTTACTTCGAGGAAATTCATCATGTCGTCAACGCCATGGCGCCTGCTCGCCGGCACCATACTGATGCTCGGTCTGCCCTGGCCGGCGACAAACAGTGCGCTCGCCCAGCAAAGCGGTCTCTGGGATCGCGTACGTCAGGGTGGCTACGTGCTGCGGATTCGCGACACCGGCATGCCGGTCGCCGTCCCGGCCGGGTCATCGGGCGGTGGCGGGTGCACCCCCGACCGGAATCTGACCGGCACTGGCCGGGACCTCGCCCAGCGCCTGGGCGAGGTCTTTCGCGAGCACGGCATCCTCGTGTCGCGGGTTCTCTCAAGCCCGGGGTGTTCGAGCGTCGAGACGGCGCAGATCGCGTTTGGCCGGACCGAAACCTGGACCCAGGCCGATCCGGAAGGCGATCCTCGAATCTGGCGCGCCCGCAATGCCTACGCTCTGACCAGCCTGACGCCCGCGGACGCCAATCTCGTCATCGTGACCGGGAAGCTCGTCATTTCGGATCTGACCGACAATTCGGTGTCGGCCGGCGACGTGCTCGTGCTGCGGCCTTCGGGTGAGCAGCTCGACGTGCAGGGCCTTCTGTCCGCGGCTCCGTAAGCCGTATTCGTTTCCGGTGGGCCGTTGCCCGCGGCGTGGGGCGAGCGCACGGAACCGACGTCGCGGACTGATCGACGGATCAGTCCGCACCGAGACGACAATGCCGCCGCGCGTTTGCAGGTGGCGTCGTGCCACGACAGGCCCCGCCCCGGAACATCACGCCGCAGGCGCGTGACGTCTGGCGCGGTCGAGAAACACCAGGACTTCGGCGGCAGGCATCGGTTTCGCGTACAGGAAACCCTGTACATCCGTGGGTCGGCTCCGTCCATCGGGGCCAATGCGATACCGATGCTGCAGCCGACCGCGAGTTCGATGCCGTCGATGTTGCGCGGCGCCCGGAACGCTTCGAGCAACCGCTCTGCGAGCTGCGCGGAGTCATGAGCGGTGTCATCGGTCCAGTTGATGAGAGCGAACTCGTCGCCAGCGCAACTCTGCCCGCCCATCCGCCCGTGCGAATCTCCGCGCCCCCCGGGGGTGAAAACTCCCGGTGCACAGGTGCCTCAACGGCCCCCCAGGGACAGGTCCGGACAACGGTCTGCGGTCGATCCAGGCAATGACCTGGGGGCGGGCGCTGCAGGATTGGCGGAACGTCTCAGGGGCGCCGCCGCCACCCCGGCAGATCACCCGGCGCCCGCGTCGATCACGGTCTATCGTACAGTCGCCGCATTCGGGCGGCGGCGTCCTGCGCTTTCGCGGAGTCGTCGGTATCCAGGGCGTCGATCACGCCGCTGCGATCATTCTCGGTGCGGTTCTGGCTCAGTTTCCACTTGCCTTCAAGTCGCGCGATATGGAACGTGAACGGCCTGATTGCCCGCAATTGGGATTGCACGAAGTCCTCCGGGGCGTCGTCCACCGACCAGGGCGACGGCTGTCGCGACTCGTGTCGATCGGTCAGGCGGGCGACTACGGCGCGCTTGCCTTCCGGATCGTCGATGAACTCGATGGCGCCGAAAGCGTAGACGGCGACATAGTTCCAGGTCGGCACCACCTTGGCAGTCTCGCGCTTGGTCTGGTACCAGTTCGGCGAGACGTACGCGTCCGGACCATTGAAGATGGCGATGGCCTCGACCGACGCATCGTAGTGCTGCGCCTGCGGATTGGCGGCGGCGAAATGGCCGATCAACTGCCCATGCGCTCCCGCGGCACCATCGAACAGGAGCGGGATATGGCTCACTTGAAGGCAGCCATCTCCATACGTGACCAGCGCGGCGAGCGGCGCGGCCTGCATCAGCGCCCGGAGTTCGGCCGGGTCCTGTTGGCGAAACTGGCTGGGCATGTACATGGGTCGAGAATCCTTGTCAGGGCATCGCGGGTGGACGTTCGGCAGAGGCAGCTACGCGCTTCGGTACCGGGTGGTTCGCACGAACATGATCGCGGCCATCGGCAGCACGAACCCGATCACCATGACCGCGATGAAGACGTCGCCCAGCTGACTGTAGTCGGCGGGGACCTTGACCAGCGCCGATGCCGGATCGCGCACCTCCCGCGTCACGACCCAGATCTCGTTGACATACCTAGTGCCGAGTTGCGAGAGCGACAGCGCGAGATTCGTGAACGAGGCCATGACCGCGAAGTAGGTCGCCTTCAGTTTCTCGGGGGCGGAGTTCGCGATCCACGCAAGCATGGGAATCATCGCGATCTGGCCGAGCGGTGACTCGATGGCGGTGTCCACCAGTGCGATGAAGCGCGCGTCGACCAGCCCCCCGGTGTGAGCGGAGGTCCAATGGTGGAAGCCGTAGAACATCGCGAGACTCGGCATCGACAGGATCGTGCCCGCGATGGTGAGGAAGCCGAGCACGTAAGCCATGGAATGGTCCGCCATGAAGCGGCGAAAGATGAACATGCCGACCAGCGTGAGCAGGGAGCCGATCAGCGACAGGATCGCGATGAACTGCTGGTCGAACTTCAGATCATCGATCATCCACCACGTGGAACCCGCACCGGGCCCCGGCATGGCGCGGAACACGAATACCAGCAATGCGGTGCCGATCAGGACATTGCGCTGCGCCGGCTCGAGCTCGCGCACCAGCTTCGCCATGAGAAAGATCACGATGGCGAGCGAGCCGGTGAAAACGATCTCCTGATCGTACGGTATGTCGGACAGGCCCACCGTGACCGTGAAGATCACGAATACCAGGCTGCCACCGAGAATCCACCAGTTGACCGCCGGCTTGTCGAGGTGGGCGAACATGAAGTGGTCGACCTCCGCGCGCGACAAACCGGTGGCCGATAGCCGCCGGGATTCGCGCCGCTGCAGGTGGCCCGCGAACAGCACGCCGAGCACCGAGATCACCGGGATCGCCAACGCATACAGGTAGACCTTCGCATAGATGGCGACCTTGGCTTCGTTCCCGAGGCTCGCCGCATCGTTGAACAGAACGACGTTGATCAACGAGACAATCACGCCGCCGCCGATGATCGCCACGCGGCCGAGCGTCTGCATGGTTACGTGCCCGGCGTGGCGCTCGGATTCGGGCAGGGGCAGCCCCTGGGCGTCCGCGCGCGGGACCGCTTCCACCGTCATGGCGTCCGCAACCACGTCCTGCAGGACGTAGCCGATCGGCGAGAGGAGCGCAGCAATCACGTACCAGGACTCCACCGGCAGGATGGCGCTCATCGCAGCGCGATCGGCGATGAGACCCGCCATGATCAGCAGCCCGAGCGCGATCAGGCTCGCGCCGAGGTATACGAGCAGCCCCTTCCACTTCCACATGAGGTCCACCAGATGCCCGAGCGGCATCTTGAGCGCCCACGGAATCCCCGCCCAGAACCCGAGCGCCGCAAGGAACGCGGCGGACAGGCCAAGGTACTCCTTCACGAAGAAGGTGCCGACGATGCCGGTCAATCCCGAGATGCCCGCCGCCATGTAAACCATGAGCGGGGGCAGGTAGGAGAGCCGCATCTGGCGGCCGAGATCGAAAACGTTGCGGTCGGTCCAGCGCCAAAGGGCGCCGGGCAGACCGGCGGTGCGGGAAGTCGTCATGGAAACCCCGTGCAGGTCGGAACTGCGAACCTGTCACAGAGTCCAGTCGAACGCAAAGAGTTCGCGCGGCGCCGAAGCGCCGCGCGCGTCAGGCCTGGCTGCCCGCCATGTCGAGCATGAGCGTGTTGAGCCGCTTGACGAACGAGGCCGGATCCTCCAGCTGTCCGCCCTCCGCCAGCAGCGCCTGGTCGAAGAGCACGTGGCTCCAGTCGTCGAAGCGCGCTCCTTCGCTCTCGTACTTGAGCCGCTGCACCAAGGGATGCTGCGGATTGATCTCGAGGATGGGCTTGCTGCCCGGGACCTGCTGGCCGGCCGCCTTGAGCATCCGCTCGAGATTCATGCCCATCGCGTGCTCGTCGGCCACGAGACAGGCCGGCGAATCCGTCAGGCGGTGGGTCACGCGGACCTCCTTCGCCTGTTCGCCCAGTGACTTGCCGATACGGTCGGTAAGTTCCTTGAACGCTTCCGCATCCTTCTTCTGCTCTTCCTTGGTCTGCTCGTCGTCGAGCTTGCCCAGGTCGAGATCACCCTTGGCCACGGAGGCAAGCGACTTGCCCTCGAACTCGGTCAGGTTGGACACGACCCATTCGTCGACCCGGTCGGCGAGCAGAAGCACTTCGATCCCCTTCTTGCGAAAGATCTCGAGGTGCGGCGAATTCTTTGCCGCCGCGAACGAGTCGGCGGTGACGTACCAGATCTTGTCCTGCCCTTCTTTCATGCGGGCAATGTAGTCGGCCAGCGAAACGGTCTGCTCCTCGCTGTCGGTGTGCGTGGTGGAGAAGCGCAGGAGCTTCGCGATGCGCTCGCGATTGGCGAAGTCCTCGCCGACGCCTTCCTTCAGTACGCGGCCGAAGTTCTTCCAGAACGTCGTGAACTTGTCCTGCTCGTTCTCCGCCAGGTCTTCGATCAGCCCGAGCACCTTCTTGACCGAGCCATTGCGAATGGCCTCGACGTCCTTCGACTGCTGAAGGATCTCGCGCGAGACGTTGAGCGGCAGGTCGTTGGAGTCGATCACGCCACGCACGAACCGCAGGTACGCCGGCATCAGCTGCTCGGCGTCGTCCATGATGAACACGCGCCGCACGTAGAGCTTGATGCCGTGACGGTGTTCGCGGTCCCACAGGTCGAACGGCGGTCGCGCCGGGATGTACAGCAGCTGTGTGTATTCCTGTCGTCCCTCGACCTTGGCGTGAACCCAGGCAAACGGCGGCTCGAAATCGTGGCCGACGTGTTTGTAGAACTCCTCGTACTGTTCCTTCGTGATCTCGCTCTTGGGGCGCGCCCACAATGCCGAGGCCTGGTTGACCTGCTCGTCTTCGTCCTTGACCTCGTTGGCGCCCTTGTCCTGGCTCCATTCTTCTTTCTTCATGAGGATGGGCAGCGTGATGTGGTCCGAGTAGCGCCGCAGTATCTCGCGCAGCTTCCAGCCCGACAGGAACTCGTCCTCGCCTTCGCGCAAGTGCAGGGTGACCTCGGTGCCATGCCCCGGCTTGGGCAGCGTCTCGATGGTGTAATCGCCGGCGCCGGCGGACTCCCAGCGCACGCCATGTTCCGCGCCCAGGCCAGCTCTCCGGGTCACCAGAGTGACCTTGTCCGCCAGGATGAAGGCGGAGTAGAAGCCGACGCCGAACTGTCCGATGAGATTCGCGTCCTTGGCCTGATCACCGGTCAGCGCCTGGAAGAACTCGCGGGTGCCCGACTTGGCGATCGTACCGATGTTGCTGATCACCTCGTCCCGCGACATGCCGATGCCGTTGTCGGACACGGTGATGGTGCGCGCATCCTTGTCGTAGGCGACGCGGATCTTCAGATCCGAATCGTTCTCGTACAGCGCCGGATCGGACAGCGCCTCGAAGCGCAGCTTGTCGGCTGCATCGGACGCATTCGAAACCAGTTCGCGCAAGCAGATCTCCTTGTTGCTGTAGAGCGAGTGGATCATGAGATCGAGCAGTTGCTTGACCTCGGCCTGGAAACCCAGCGTTTCGCGGGTGTCGGTACTCATGGATGGCTCCCTCGGGATGAAAACGAATTTCGAGCGCTAACATGCGGTTCCGGACGACGGGTTTCAAGCCCTGGAACCCGTCGGCGCGCCGGCGGTCCAGACGGCAACGCACTTTCGGAGACTCACCATGAACCTTGTCCGCACCTGTCTCGCCCTCGTCTTGCTCGTCCCGGTCTGCGCTCGCGCCGAATTGCCGCTCGGCAAGCTCAAGCTGCCGCCGGGTTTCGCGATCGAAGTCTATGCCCAGGCGCCGGGTGCCCGCTCGCTCGCCCTCGGGGCGAACGACGTCGTCTTCGTCGGCACGCAGCGCAATGGCAAGGTGTATGCCCTCAAGCCCAGGTCCGACGGACACGGCGCGCAGACGCTCACCGTCGCCGAGAACCTCAATGCGCCCAATGGGGTAGCGTATCGCGCAGGCGCGCTATACGTGGCCGAAATCGGCCGGATCCTGCGCTACGACGGCATCGACGCCCGGTTGGCCAACCCGCCGAAACCGGTCGTGGTGACGGACCGTTATCCCAGCGACGGGCATCACGGCTGGAAATTCATCGCTTTCGGGCCCGACGGCTGGCTGTACGTACCTGTGGGCGCACCCTGCAACGTGTGCGAATCCGATCCCGATCGCTACGCGCTCATCTCCCGAATCCGGCCGGACGGCACCGGCTACGAGGTCTTTGCGCGCGGAGTTCGCAACACGGTGGGCTTCGATTGGCACCCGGACACCGGGGTGCTGTGGTTCAACGACCATGGCCGCGACCTGATGGGCGATGACCTGCCGTCCTGCGAATTGAACCGCGCACCCAGGGCCGGGCTCGATTTCGGGTTTCCCTACTGTCACCAGGGCGACACCCCGGATCCGGAATTCGGCACCAAACGCGCCTGCAAGGAATTCGTCCCGCCGGTGCTGAAACAGGGTGGCCACGTCGCCCCAGACGGCCTGCGCTTCTACACCGGCGCGATGTTTCCGCCCGAGTACCGCAATCGGCTCTTCATCGCCCAGCACGGCTCATGGAACCGGACGAAGAAGAGCGGCTACCGGGTGATGATGGCCACGGTGAAGGACGGCGCGGTGGAACGCTTCGAGCCGTTCGCGGAAGGCTGGCTCGAAAACGAGCGCAGCTGGGGACGGCCAGTGGATCTGCTGGTGATGCCCGACGGCAGTCTGCTCCTGAGCGACGACTTCGCGGGCGTGGTCTACCGGATCACCTACAAGCGACGGTAGGGGTCTGTCGATCTCGGGCCCGGATCGGCGCATGGCCCGCCCGTGGTCCGCCGGGCACTGAACCTTCAGCTGCTCTCTTCCTGGCTGCTGCGCATGGCCCACAGCGCGGAATCGTTCACGAGGTCCATGAGGCGCACGTAATCGGTCTTGCCGTTGCCCAGCAGCGGGATCTCGCCGAGCCTGATGACGTTGCGGGCGACCGCAAGCTCCTGGGCCCCGAGGACGCGTGCGGCCTTCTGGAGACGCGCGCGGTGGATCGTCGGATCGGTGGTGAACAATACCGTTGTCTCGCCCCCCGTTGCTTCGAGCTTCAGGACAGCCGCATGGTGATGCGCCGGCGAAGCAGCCGCTGCGACGCGCTCGATCTGGTCGAGCGAAACCATCTCGCCGGCGATCTTCGCGAAACGCTTGACGCGGCCGGCGATCCGCAGGAAATCCTCGTCGTCGAACTCGACCACGTCGCCGGTGCGATGCCAGCCTTCGCCGAAGGCCGAGTTGACCGGCTGGATTGCGCCAGGCTGGTCCTGCTGAACGTATCCCAGCATCACGGATGGGCCACGCACATGCAGCACACCGCCGCGATCGATGCCCTCCAGGGGTTCGAGACGGGTTTCGAGTCCGGGCAGAACCCGGCCCACGTAGCCGGGGCGATGCGACAAGGGCGTGGCCAATGAGATAACCGTGCATTCGGTTGCGCCATAACCTTCGAAGACGCGCAGGCCGAACTTGTCCAGCCACAGCTTCGCGACCTCCTCGCCGAGCTTCTCCCCGCCCGATATGACGTAGCGCAGGGTTCCGAAATCTCCGGTGTGGGCATTGCGAGCATAGAAACCGAGAAACGTGCTGGTACCGAAGAGGTAGGTTGCGTCCCGGCGGTAGGAGATCTCCGGTATCGCCCGATAACGCAACGGCGACACGTAGAGGAACAGTTTCGTGCCGGTGAGCAGGCACAGCATCACGCCCGCGGTGAAGCTGTACGCGTGGTACATCGGCAGCGCGTTGAGGACCTTGTCCGACGGCGTGAAATCGATCACGGTGCGGATCTGCAGGATATTCGCCTGGAGGCCGGCGTGCGACAGCGCGACGCCCTTGGGCTTGCCCTCGGACCCCGAGGTGAACAACAGCACGGCGGCCGCGTGCGGATTGACCGCAACCCGCACCAGTCGGGGAAACCGCATGGCCCAGGCGATCAGCCAGAGTTTGTCCAGGACACCGAATCGGTCGCGAATGTCCTCAACGTAGATGATGTTGAGGCCGCCGAGCACCGCAATCAGTGGTTCGAGGGCGGCCTGTTCGACGAAGCTGCGGGAGGTGACGACCGTCTTCAACCCGACCGCCGCGCGGCTCGCCGCGATACCCCGTGAACCGCTGGTGTAATTCAGCATCGCGGGTACGCGGCCGCAGCACTGCAGCCCGAGCACGACGCCGATGGAGACGAACATGTTCGGCATGAGCACGCCGACCGCCTCGCCGGGGGCGGTCCAGCGCCTGAGCTGCCGTCCGATGGCGAGGCTCGCCTTGAGGATGTCGCCGTAGGTCTTCGGCTCTTCGTTCATGTCCTCGAGGATTTCGGTGCCACGCCCTTCGCGCTCGACCGCGTCGAGGAATGCGTCGAACACGCTCTTCGGCACATGGGAATGGAATGTTGCCGCCTGCATGATCCGCCCGAGCTCCCGGGCACCGATCTCGCGACGCGCCCTCGGACCGCTGCCCGGAGGCGCATCGACGTGCGCCGGCGGATGCACCCGCAGCGTCACCCGCCCGCCGGCCAGGCCATGGGCGAAGGTATGGCGTCCGCTCTCGATGTGCACCGGAACGAGGGTGGCACCGCTCTTGAATGCGATCAGCGCCGCCCCTTCGTATACCTTCATCACATTGCCCGCCCGGGCTACGCGACCTTCCGGGAACAAGGCGACGGGGCGGCCCTGTTCGATCAGGCGCAGCACCTTCTTCACCGTCATCGGATGGTTCATGTCCCAGCTCTGATGATCGATCAGCGCCGACCCGAGACGCGTGAGCCAGTGCCGCTTGTCCTCGAGCGGGAACACGACCACCGGGCGGACCGGCAGACACAGGCCGAGCAGCAGGCAGTCGAACGGCGACGGGTGGTTGGCCACGATCAGCACCCTGCGCTCCGACAGCGCGGAAGTGTCGCCCGCCACGCGAACACGCAGGCACAGACGCAGCGCCCACTGCAAGACCGCCTTCACAGCAGCTTGCCCGAGCGCCGCGCTCTCGATCGGCAAAGAAAAAATTCGCGTTCGCCGGTAGCCATGTTCAAAACGTCGAATCCGCCGTTGACACTACTTGAGTGACGACTCGATCGATCGGGTTCGCGGATCGCGCGATAGCCCTGTGGGCGCGCGCAGGTCTGCGCGAACCTGCCATTCGACGAGATTTGCCGAAGAAAAATCCATCACTTACATTCGATTGCGATCTGCTCACCGGAAATTTTTCTGCCTAGCTCGTCCGTTCGATCCGCCTCTTACCCACTTTGTACCCAAGGAAACCTGAACATGGACATGACCATACCGCACGCGCTGCTGAAAGCCACCGAGAAAGTTGCCAACTATGACAATGGCAAGGACATCGATTTCTTCTGCTCCGAGCAGCTCTCCGCCACCTACAACATCGACCAGCATGCCGTCTGGTTGAGGCTGAGACCCCAGCCCCGGCCAAGTTTCAATCCGGAACTGCTGCGCGACCTGTCCACCTACTGCCATCTGCTCGCCGAAACACGGGGTCGCCTGAAGTGCCGGGGCACCGACCAGCCGGTGGAGTATGCGATCCTCGCTTCGGCGACACCACACGTATTCAACCTCGGCGGAGACCTCGCATTGTTCATGCGGTTGATCGAGGCCGGTGACCGCGAGGGCCTGACCCGCTACGGCAAGGCGTGCGTAGACGTTCTCTACCGCAACTATCGGGGGCACGACCTGCCGATCCTGACGGTATCGCTGGTCCAGGGAGAGTGCCTGGGCGGGGGCTTCGAAGCCGCGCTGTCGAGCGATATCATCATCGCCGAGCGGGGCAGCCGGTTCGGATTCCCCGAGATCCTGTTCAACCTCTTTCCGGGCATGGGCGCTTATTCCTTCCTGGCGCGCCGGGTAGGTCGAAAGCTCACGGAAGAGCTGATTTCGGGTGGTCAGATCCACAGCGCCGATGATATGCTACGACTCGGCGTGGTGGACATCGTGGTCGACGATGGCGAGGGCGAAACCGGGGTGGAAGCCTGGATCCGCCAGAATCGCCGAAGCCGCAACGGTCTGGCAGGCATCGCCCGGGCGCGGCGACGCGTCAGTGGTATAGATCTCGATGAATTGATTGACGTTGTAGGTATCTGGGTCGACGCGGCGCTGAATCTGTCGTCGCGGGATCTGAAATTGATGCAACGCCTCGTAACCAGGCAGAACGACCTGGAAACACGGAGCGTGCATTGACAAGGGGTGTTGGGGTGTTCGGTAGCCGCCTCGGGAAGGCGGCGCCACGTGGAGAACGACCAAAGTGACGATGTCGCGCGATCGGGTTGAGTACAGCATCCAGGAGGTTGCCGAGAAGCTCGGCGTGCCGGTGCAGAAACTGCGCCGTTGGGACGCGCAAGGCGTTCTGGTCGCCAGGCGCACCGACGGGGGCCATCGTCGGTACGCAAAAGAGATCGTGGACGGGCTCGCCGCCTCGACGCTCGGCAGCACGATGGACAAGTACAACGACGAGCTGGAGCACGCGCGCAAGACCCTCCAGGAGAAGCGCCGCATCATCCAGCTGCTGCTGGAGAGCGAGAGCCGCTACCGCGATCTGGTCGAAACCTCCCACGACCTCATCTGGACCACCGACTCGCAGGGCCGCTTCACCTACCTGAACGGGGCCTGCCAGGAGATCTTCGGGATCAAGTCCCAGGATCTCATCGGCCACTGTTTCTTCGACTACGAAGTGCGCCCGTCGCATGTCTCGAACCGCCGGTTCCTGTCGCAATTGCGCAAGCACGGCGAGGTCAAGAACTACATGACCCGGCTCAACGCCGCCGACGGGCAGGAGCGCTGGGTCGGGATCAACGCCCGCGTCGCTTACGACGAAAACGGCGGCATGGTCGGCATTCGCGGCACGGCGCGCGACATCACGGAACAACAACGCGCCGCGCTGCAGATCGAATATCTGGCCACGCACGATGCGTTGACCGGCCTGCCCAACCGCGTGAGCCTGCAGAAGGCGGTGGAAAAGGCGCTCGATTCCGGTGAGAAGGGCGCGGTCGCGTTCATCGACATCGACCATTTCAAGTATGTGAACGACAACGTCGGCCATCGCCAGGGCGACCAGATCATCCTCGCCGTGGGTGGAGTGCTGAAGGAAGCCGCCGAGCAGCACGGCGGCGAGGTCTACCGGCTGGGCGGCGACGAGTTCGCCGTCCACCTGCGCAATGTGCTGCGGCCGCAGGCCACGCTGGCTGCCGAAGCGCTGTTGTCCCAACTGCGCGGCCAGCCAATGCAGGTCGGCGCGGACGCCAGGGTGATCAAGCTGACCGCTTCCTCGGGCGTGGCCCTCTATCCGTTCCACGCCAACGATGCGGCAGGTTTGCTGGCCGCAGCGGACATCGCGCTCTATCAGGCCAAGGATTCCGGGCGCAATCGCGCGGTCACTTATGGCCAGGACGGAGGCGAAGCGCTCAAGACCACGACCAAGCGGGTGTTGTGGGCGAAGCAGCTGCGCGAAGTGCTGGACGAAGATCGCCTGATGCTCTACGTCCAGCCCGTGGTGCGGCTGGAGGATCAGGCGGTGATGCACCAGGAGGTCCTGGTGCGCATCGAGGGCGATGACGGGCGGATCGTGGCGCCGGGCCAGTTCATCGAAGCCGCCGAATCCCTGGGCATGGTGCAGGAGATCGACCTGCGCGTGACTGCCAAACTGATCGACCACCTGCAAACGGAGGCCGAGCGCGGTTCACCACGCATTCGCCATTTCGTGAACCTTTCGCGGGTCAGCATTTCCGATCCGCACTGGACCAAGAAATTCTATGCGCTCCTCCAAGGCGCGCCGGCGATACGCAACCAGCTGGTCTTCGAGATCACTGAATCGGCCGCCATGTCCGAAGTGAGCATCACCAAGGGTTTCATCAAGGAACTGAAACAGCTCGGATGCAGGTTCGGGCTCGACGATTTTGGTTCGGGCTTCAGCTCGTTCTACTATTTGCGGCAGTTCGACGTGGACTATCTCAAGATCGACGGCAACTTCGTGCGCGATCTGACGCGCGACGAGGGCAACCGGATCTTCGTGAAGGCACTTTGCGACGTGGGTCAGGGGCTGTCGAAGCAGGTGGTGGCCAAGTGGGTGGAGACCCCGGAGGCGATCGTGTTGCTGCGCGACATGGGCGTGAAGTTCGGGCAGGGTTATCTGTTCCAGCATCCCCGCCCGCTGGCGGAGCCGGTGCGGGACATCACCCCGCGTTTGCGGCGCGCCGCATCCGAAGGCAGCGCGTCGACCTAGCGGCTATGGGCCGTCGTCGCCGGGCCAGTGGCCGGCACGGAGGCGATCCGCCCAGAGCAAACCCAGGATCGTCTTGGCTTCGGTGATGCGACCGTCGCGCACCCACTCGAGCCCTTCGTCGAGCGGGACGATCAGCGTTTCCAGGAATTCCTCGTCGTCCAGCTGCGCGCCCGACCACGACAGGCCACGCGCCAGGTAGAGATCGATCGTCTCGTCGGAGTAACCGACGCACGGCTGCAGAACGCACAGTCGACGCCATTGCGCCGCCTCGTAACCCGTCTCTTCCTTCAATTCGCGCCGCGCGGTCGCGAGCGTGGACTCGCCCGGATCGATCTTGCCCGCCGGAAGCTCATAGAAGTGCCGCCGCAAGGGATAGCGGAACTGCCGCTCCAGAAGCACGCTCCAGTCGTCGAACAGCGGCAGGATCACGGCCGCGCCGGGATGCACGATGTACTCGCGCCGTGCTGTCTTGCCATCGGGCAGCCGGACCTCGTCGTCGCGCACCTCGAGCATGGTCCCGCGCCAGACGAGCTTGGATTCGAGTTCCTGTTCGGTGAAGTCGTTCTCGTCCACGGGCCCGATGCGCTCAGAGGGATGCCTGGATTGCACGCTGGCACAGCGCCATCAACCAGCCCGGCATGATCCCGATCAGCAAGGCGGCGAGTCCATTGGCGGACAGCAGCAGGCGCACGCCTGCGTCGCCCCGGATCGGCGTGTTGTCGGTCGGTTCGTCGAAATACATGAGTCGCACCACGCGCAGGTAGTAGAAGGCGCCCACCAGGGAAAAGAGCACCGCCACGATGGCGATCCATACCTGATCGACGTTCACCACGGCCTGGAGCACCGCCAGCTTCGCGTAGAAGCCCACTGTCGGGGGCAGCCCGGCCATCGAGAACATGAGCAGCATCATCAGGAAGGCAAGCCAGGGGTTGCGTCGGTTCAAACCCTTGAAATCCTCGAGGCGATCGGCCTCGAAGCCGTCGCGCGCGAGCAGCATGATCATGCCGAAAGCGCCCAGGCTGGTCAGCGTGTAGACGGAGACATAAAACATCGACGCGCCATACCCGTTCAGGTCACCGGCGAGCACGCCGAGCAGCATGAATCCCATGTGGGAGATGGTCGAATACGCGAGCATCCGCTTCAGGTTCGTCTGTGCGATGGCGGTGATGTTGCCCACCGCCATCGACGCGACGGCCAACAGGATCAGCATCTGCCGCCATTCCACCTGCAGGGCGTGCGCACCGAGCGACTCCACCAGCAGGCGCATCACGAAGGCGAAGGCCGCAAGCTTCGGTGCACTGCTGATCAACAGGGTGATCGCCGTGGGTGCGCCCTGGTAGACGTCCGGCACCCACATGTGGAACGGTACGGCCCCGAGCTTGAAGCCGATACCCGCGACCACGAAGACCAGTCCGAACACGAGTATCGTGCCGTTCGCTTCGCCGCCCGCGATGGCCTGCGCGATCTTCGGGATTTCGAGGTGCCCGGTGGCGCCATAGATCATGGACATGCCGTAGAGCAGCATTCCCGACGCGAGCGCACCGAGCACGAAATACTTCATTGCCGCCTCGGTGTTGTCCTTGGAGTCGCGCTGCAGTGCCACCAGCGCATAGAGCGACAGCGACAGCAGTTCGAGCCCCAGATAGAGTGTGAGCAGGTGATTGGCGGAGATCATCACCATCATGCCCAGGGTCGCGAACAGCACCAGCGTGAACAGTTCCCCCCGGAACATGCCGCGCTGCATCGCATACTGCCGGGAATAGACGAGCATTGCGGCAACTGCGATGCAGACCATCACCTTGAGGACGTCCGCCATGGGATCGTCCACGAACATGCCGTTCAGGGCGAAGTGCACGCCGGGCCGCGCGCTCACCACGATCACGCCCACGCACATCGCGAGCGTCGCGAGCGACAGGAAGTAGGTGGTACCACGCTGATCGTCGCGCAGGAACAGATCCGCAACCAGGATCACGCACACCATGGTGAGCAGGAGTATCTCCGGCCAGGCCGCGATGTAGTCGGCGACGGGAAGGGTCACGGTGGGTCAGTTTCCGGGAAGTTTGCTTTTGGCGACGTGGGCGAGGAGGTCGGACACAGGCGCTTCGAGTACCGCGTTCAACGGCGCCGGATAAAGCCCGATCGCGAGCACGGCGGCAGCCAGCAGCGCGAGGAACAGCCACTCGCGCGCGTCGATGTCCTGCAGCTCACCGACATGGTCGTTGGCCACGGCGCCGAATACGACGCGCTTGTACATCCAAAGTGTATAGGCTGCCCCGAACACCAGGGTGGTGGCGGCAGCGAATGCGATCCAGAAGTTGATCTTCATTGCGCCCATGATGACCAGGAATTCGCCCACGAAGCCGCTGGTGCCGGGCAGCCCGGAATTCGCCAAGGCGAACAACATGAAGAATGCGGCGAAGACGGGCATGCGGTTGACCACGCCGCCGTAGTCCGCGATCTGGCGCGAATGCAGGCGGTCGTAGAGGACGCCGACGCACAGGAACAGCGCGCCCGATATGAAGCCGTGCGAGATCATCTGGATCACGGCACCCTGGGTGGCGAGACGGTCGAACAGGAACAAGCCGAGGGTCACGAAACCCATGTGCGAGATCGACGAATAGGCGATCAGCTTCTTCATGTCCGTCTGCACCAGCGCGACGAGACCGATGTACACGACCGCGATCAGCGATAGCGCGATCATGAGTCCCGCGAGATCGTGGCTTGCATCGGGTGCGATGGGCAGGGAAAAGCGGATGAAGCCGTAACCACCCAGTTTGAGCGCGATCGCGGCGAGCACCACGGAGCCTCCAGTGGGCGCCTCGACGTGCGCATCGGGCAGCCACGTGTGCACCGGCCACATGGGCACCTTCACGGCGAAGGCCACGAGAAACGCCAGGAACACCAACAGCTGCGCTGTCGCCCCGAGCGGCAGGGCATGGAAATCGGCGATCGAGAAGCTGCCCCCGGCCGTGTTGTAGAGATAAATGAGCGCCACCAGCATCAGCAGCGATCCGAGCAGCGTGTAGAGGAAGAATTTCACCGCGGCATACACGCGATTCGGGCCGCCCCAGACGCCGATGATGATGAACATCGGGATCAGCGTGGCCTCGAAGAAGACATAGAACAGCATCGCGTCCAGCGCCGCGAAAACGCCGTTCATCAGACCCGACATCACCAGGAAGGCAGCCATGTACTGGCCGACGCGCGAGTCGATGACCTTCCACCCGGCGATCACCACGAGGACGGTCGTGAAGCTGTTCAGCAGGATCAGCAACAGCGATATGCCGTCGATGCCCAAGTGGTAGCGAATGCGAAAGCGCTCGATCCAGCTCGTGAGCTCGATGAACTGCATCGAGTGCGATGCCGTGTCGAACCCTGTGGCCAGCGGTATCGCCACGGCGAACCCGGCAATCGCGCCGGCAAGCGCGAGCCAGCGCGCAGTCGCGGCGTTGCGGTCGGAACCGGTCGCGAGAACGAGCAGGCCGCTCAGGATCGGCACCCAGATCGCCAGCGTCAGCAGCGGCAGGCCGTTGTTCATGTACGCACGAACCAGACAGTGAGCAACACGAACACGCCGATGATCATGGTGAACGCGTAGTGGTAGATCATGCCCGACTGGAATCGACGGACCAGTTGCGCGCATCGTCCGACCAGGTGCGCCGCGCCATTTACGACGAATCCGTCGATCAACTTCACGTCTCCGACGCGCCACAGGATCGTACCCAGCGCGCGCGCGCCGCCGGCGAAGAGCCACCCGTACAGCTCATCGAACCAGTACTTGTTCAGCAGCAGGATATGGATCGGCCTGAACGTCCGCGCGATGGCAGTCGGAATCTCCGGGCGCCGCAGGTAGAAGAACCACGCGATCACCACCCCTGCAAGGGCCAACCAGAAGGGCAGTGCCGAAAAGGCATGGAGCCCCATCGCGAGCGCCCCGTGGAATTCCTCGGCGATGTGCTCCATCGCCGTGTGCTTCTCCGCCACCTCGATTGCGCCCTTGAAATAGTCGCCGAACAGCATCGGCTCGATCGTGAGATAACCGATGACCACCGACGGGATCGCCAGCAGTACCAGTGGCACCCACACGACAGCCGGGGATTCGTGCGGCGTCCCGCCGTGGTGATCGCCATGGCCATGATCGTCGTGGCCGTGGGGCTTGTCGCGGAATCTCTCCCTGCCGTGGAACACGAGAAAATACATGCGGAACGAGTACAGCGCAGTGACGAACACGCCCGCAATGACGGCGAAGTACGCGAAGCCGGAACCGGCGATATGCGATGCAGCCACGGCCTCGATGATGCTGTCCTTCGAGTAGAAGCCAGCGAAGAACGGCGTGCCGATCAACGCGAGCGAGCCGACGAGGGAAACGATCCAGGTGATCGGCATGTACTTGCGCAGCCCACCCATGTGGCGGATGTCCTGGTCGTGGTGCATGCCGATGATTACCGAACCGGCAGCCAGGAACAGCAACGCCTTGAAGAACGCGTGCGTCATCAGGTGGAAGATGGCGACCGAATAGGCGGACGCACCCAGCGCCACGGTCATGTAGCCCAACTGGGACAGCGTCGAATAGGCCACCACGCGCTTGATGTCGTTCTGGACGATGCCGAGGAAACCCATGAACAGCGCCGTGATCGCCCCGATCACCAGCACGAAGGACAGCGCAGTGTCGGACAGTTCGAACAGCGGCGACATGCGGGCAACCATGAAGATGCCGGCGGTCACCATGGTCGCCGCGTGGATGAGCGCCGAGATCGGTGTCGGACCCTCCATGGAATCCGGCAGCCATACGTGCAGCGGAAATTGCGCCGACTTGCCCATGGCCCCCACGAAAAGCAGGATGCAGATCACCGTGAGCAGCGACCATTGCGCGCCGCCGAACAGATTGAGGGTCTGATCCGCCAGCGCCGGTGCACTGCGGAACACCGTTGCATAGTCGAGCGAGCCGAACCAGGCGAGCACGAGACCGATGCCGAGGAGGAAGCCGAAATCGCCGACACGGTTGACCAGGAACGCCTTCAGGTTCGCGAAGATCGCGGTCGGACGGGTGTACCAGAAACCGATCAGGAGGTAGGAGACCACACCCACTGCTTCCCAGCCGAAGAACAACTGGAGGAAATTGTTCGCCATCACCAGCATCAGCATCGCGAACGTGAACAGGGAGATGTAGCTGAAGAAGCGCTGGTAGCCGGGATCGTCTGCCATGTAGCCGATGGTGTAGATGTGCACCATCAGCGACACGAATGTCACCACCAGCATCATGGTCGCGGTCAGCGAATCGATGAGGAACCCGACCTCGAAGCGGATGTTCCCGGACGCGAGCCAGGTGTAGACGGGCCCGTTGAAGATCTGTCCGGCCTGAACGTCCTGGAACACCATCACCGAGGCGATGAACGACACGAGAACGCCGAGGATCGTGACGGTGTGTGCGCCCGCGCGACCGACCACTTTCCCGAGCAGCCCGGCCACGATCGCGCCGAACAGCGGCGCCAGGGGAATGATGAGATAGAGGGACTTCAAGGACGGGGGCTGGCGTTGATGGCTCGGGACGACAAGGTCAACCCTTCAATCGGTCGAGATCGTCGACGTTGATCGTATGGATGCTCCGGAACAGGACCACCAGGATCGCGAGACCGATCGCGGATTCCGCGGCGGCGACGGTCAGGATGAAGAACACGAACACCTGACCGGCGTAGTCCTGCAGGAAATGCGAGAACGCGATGAAGTTCATGTTGACCGCGAGCAGCATCAGCTCGATGGCCATCAGCAGGATGATCACATTCTTGCGGTTCAGGAAGATGCCGATGATGCTGATCGCGAACAGCAGCGCGCCGAGCACGAGATAGTGGGACAGCGAGATCACGCGCCGCCCCCGGTCCGCTCCGATTCCACGGGCGGCGTCGAAGGCATCGAAACGATGCGTACCCGGTCACCGCGCTTCACCGCGATCTGTTGCGCCGGGTCCTGGTACTTGGTGTCCTTGCGGCTGCGCAAGGTCAGCGCAATCGCCGCGACGATCGCCACCAGCAGTACCACCGCTGCAATCTCGAAAGGATAGACGTAGTCGGTGTAGATGAGCTTGCCGAGCTCGCGCGTATTGCTGTAGGTCCCGCTCCTGGATGCGGGTGCCGGCATCCCTTCGAGACGAAAGTAGCGCCCGAGCAGCACCGTGGCCATCTCCGCCACCATCACGCCGGCCACCACGAGGGCCGGTACCAGATAGTCCCAATACCCTTCCCGCAACCGATCGAGATTGATGTCGAGCATCATCACGACGAACAGGAACAGGACCATCACCGCCCCGACATAAACGAGCACCAGTGCAATGGCGAGAAACTCGGCTTCCAGCAGCATCCACAACCCGGCGGACGTCACGAACGCGAGCACCAGGAACAATGCCGAGTGCACGGGATTGCGCGCCGTGATCACGCGCAGTGCCGCGAACATCAGAATGGCCGAAAACGCCCAGAAGACCGCGGACTGAAAGTTCATCGATAAGCCGCGTCAGCCGCGCGGTCGTTCGCGATCTGATCCTCGTAACGGTCGCCGATGGCGAGCAGCATTTCCTTCGTGTACACGAGATCTCCCCGACGCTCGCCGTGATACTCGAAGATGCGGGTCTCGACGATGCTGTCCACGGGACAGGATTCCTCGCAGAAGCCGCAGAAGATGCACTTGGTGAGGTCGATCTCGTAGCGGGTGGTGCGGCGGGTGCCGTCATCGCGCTGCTCGGATTCGATCGTGATCGCGAGTGCAGGGCATACCGCTTCGCACAGCTTGCACGCGATGCAGCGCTCCTCTCCGTTCGGATAGCGCCGCAACGCGTGCAATCCGCGGAACCTCGGGCTCTGCGGCGTCTTCTCTTCCGGAAACTGGATCGTGATCTTGCGGGCGAACATGTGCCGTCCGGTGAGCGCCATGCCCTTCAACAGCTCGAACAGGAGGAACGTTCGAAAGAATTCGCGGATCGCGTTCATCGGCTTTCCTTCACTGCCAGGGCCAGTAAGGCGTCTGCATCCAGCCGCCGATGACCACCAGCCACACCAGTGTCACGGGGATGAACACCTTCCAGCCCAGTCGCATGATCTGGTCGTATCGATAGCGCGGAAACGTCGCCCGGAACCAGAGGAACAGGAACAGCACGAAGGCCACCTTGGCGAACAGCCAGGGGAAACCATCCGGCAGGAACGGCAAGGGCGACAGCCAGCCGCCGAGGAACATGGTCGCGCACAGGGTCGAGACCAGGATCATGTTCGCGTACTCTGCGAGAAAGAAGATCGCGAAGGCCATGCCCGAGTATTCGACGTGGAACCCGGCAACGATCTCCGATTCGCCTTCGGCCACGTCGAACGGCGCACGGTTGGTTTCGGCCACGCCGGAGATGAGGTAGACGAGGAACATCGGAAACAGCGGGATCCAGTTCCACGACAGCGCGCCCAGGCTTCCGCGCTGGTGTTGCACGATCTCCACGAGATTGAGACTGTGCGCCATCATCAGCACACCGACCAGCGCGAAGCCCATGGCGATCTCGTACGAGACGATCTGTGCGGCGGAACGCAGACTGCCGAGGAACGCGTATTTCGAGTTCGACGCCCAGCCGGCGATGATCACGCCATACACGCCCATCGAGGTGATCGCGAGCACGTACAGCAATCCGGCGTCGACGTTGGCGAGTACCAGCTCGGGATCGAACGGGATTACCGCCCAGGCGGCCAGCGCGGGCATGATCGAGAGGACCGGTGCCAGGAGGAACAGAAACCGGCTCGAGCCCGACGGAATGATCAGCTCTTTGGTCAGCAGTTTGAACGCGTCGGCGATCGGTTGTCCCCAGCCGCCAAGCCAGCGGATGCCGAAGAACGTGACGCGATTGGGCCCCAGGCGTACCTGCATGTAGCCGATCACCTTGCGCTCCGCGAGCGTGAGATAGGCCACAGCCAGCATGATGGGGAGCACGATCGCGACGATCTTCGCCAGGGCCCAGGCAAGCGGCCAGACCGGTCCTAGCAGGTTCTGGAGAAATTCCATTTCAGACGGCCGCGAGCGCGGCAGCCGCAGCCCGTTCCAGGATGAGCGGGCCCTGCAACGCGCCGAGGCCGGCGGTCGCGGGATGGCCGGCGGCTACCCGCACGCAGTTCGCCGGCAATCGATCGTCGCGTGCCGCGATCAGCAAGGCGGTAGCGCTACCTTGGACGATCTTCACGCGTTCGCCGGCGGCGATACCGTGCGCGGCGAGGGTGGCGCCGTGCATCCACGCATGCGGCGTCTGCGCATCCGCGGTGTTTTGCAGCGCAGGGGCGCGCCGGACGATCGGATCCGCGAAATGGATCGGTACGTCGCCGATGCGCTCGAGACCCGAAGGTGCAGCAGCAAGTTCAAGCGCGGGCACGGCGACCAGGCCGTTGTCGAGCCTGCTCCGCAAGTCGGCACCCGCAACGCCGAGTGCTTCGTTCTTCACTTCTTCGGCGCTGTCGTAGCCGAAGCCGTCGAGCCCCAGGAGGTTGCCGAGGACACGCAGGACTTTCCACGCCGGGCGCGCCTCTCCGAGCGGCTCGACGACACCCCTGAAACTCTGCGCACGGCCTTCGGTACTGACGAACGTTCCAGCGGTTTCGGTGAAGGGCGCAATCGGCAGGATCGCATGCGCGAACTCGAAGGCGCGCGATTGGAACGGCGCTAGCGCCACCACGAACTCGGCGCCTTTCAATGCGGCGAGGGCAGCCGCGCCGTCGGCGCAGTCGAATTCGGGTTCGCCGTGCAGCAGCACGTATCCGTGTCGCGGTTGCGCGAACATTCCCGCCGCATCGAGACCGCCGTCGGACGGCAGCGCGCCCGCAAGGTAACCGCCCACGCTGTTGGCTGCCTCTCCCAGCACACCGAAGCGCGCACCCAGGATGGCGGCAAGCGATTGGGCCAATACCTCGAGGGTGGCCGAGTGCGGATGGTGTTGCGCGAAGTTGCCGAGAAATACGGCCACCGGCCCGCCATCGCAAAGCATGTTCGCGATACCGTTCGCGGCATCTCCTGGCGTCAGCGCCTCGAGTGCCGAGTCCGCGGCGATCCCCTTCATGGTCGCGACGGCTTTCACGATTTCGGCCAATGCGGCGGGCATTGCACTCGGCGCCACGATAGCGCGCGCAGCAACGGGGATGAGTTGTTCGTCGTCGAACGGGTTGACGAATGCGAGTTGCAGGCCGTGCTTCGCTGCCTGGCGGATCCGCGCAGCGATCAACGGATGATCCTTGCGCAGGTTGCTGCCGATCACGAGCACGCGCCTCAGACCGTCCAGTTCCGCCACGGGCATGCCCAGCCACGGCGCGCCCTTGCGCTTGCCGTCGAGCGAGAAGTCGGACTGGCGCAGGCGAAAATCGACGTTGCCCGAACCGAAGCGGCGCGCGAACTTGCCGAGGAGGAACAGCTCTTCGAGAGTGGCATGAGGACTTCCGAGCGCGCCGAGCGCCGCCGCGCCGTGGGCAGTCCGTAGCGCGGACAACCGGCCGGCCACGAATTCGAGCGCCACCTGCCATTCGACCTCGCGCCAATGACCGCCTTCGCGGATCATGGGACGCACCAGACGCTGGTCCGAGTTGAGCGCCTGGTACGAAAAACGGTCCTTGTCGGACAACCAGCACTCGTTCACGGCCTCGTTCTCCAACGGCAGCACGCGCATTACACGGTTGCCTTTCACCTGCACCACGAGGTTCGACCCGAGGCCGCAGTGAGGACTGATCGATCGGCGCCGCGCGAGTTCCCAGGTCCGCGCCGTGTAGCGAAAGGGTTTGGAGGTCAGCGCGCCGACCGGACAGAGGTCGATCATGTTCCCCGACAGCTCCGAATCCACCGTCTTGCCGACAAAGGAGAGGATCTCGGCATGCTCGCCCCGCCCTGCCATGCCGAGCTCCATCACACCCGCGATTTCCTGGCCGAAGCGCACGCAGCGGGTGCAGTGAATGCAGCGCGACATCTCTTCGGCCGCGACCAGCGGGCCGATGTGCTTGCTCGGCACGACCCGCTTCGACTCGCCGAAGCGCGACGACGACGGGCCGTAGCCGACGGCGAGGTCCTGCAACTGGCATTCGCCGCCCTGATCGCAGATCGGGCAGTCGAGCGGATGGTTGATCAGCAGGAACTCCATGACCCCTTTCTGAGCCTTGATGGCCAGGTCCGAATGGGTCCACACCTTCATGCCTTCGGCAACCGGTGTCGCACAAGCCGGCAGCGGCTTCGGCGCCTTCTCCACCTGCACCAGACACATGCGGCAATTCGCGGCGATCGTGAGCTTCTTGTGCCAGCAGAAATGCGGGACGTAGGTGCCGAGCTTGTTGGTCGCGATCATGACCATGGAGCCTTCGGGAACGGACACTGGCTTCCCGTCGACTTCGAGGTTGATCATCTTGGGCTCGCTCATGGGGTCAGGCCGCCTGCGCGAGCTTGTCGACCAGGCAGTGACCGTGGTCGATGTGGTACTGGAACTCGTCGCGATAGTGCTTGATGAAGGCGCGAACCGGCATTGCCGCGGCGTCCCCGAGTGCGCAGATCGTGCGACCCTGGATGTTGTCTGCAACGGCGTTCAGCATTTCCAGGTCGTCGGCACGACCCTGCCCGTGCTCGATGCGATGGACCATGCGATAGAGCCACCCTGTGCCCTCGCGGCACGGCGTGCACTGCCCGCAGGATTCCTCGAAGTAGAAATACGACAGGCGCTCCAGGCATCGCACCATGCAACGCGTCTCGTCCATGACGATCACGGCGCCAGACCCGAGCATCGAGCCCGCCTTCGCGATGGAGTCGTAGTCCATGTCCGTCTGCATCATGATCTCCGCCGGCAGCACCGGCATCGAGGATCCCCCAGGAATGCACGCCTTGAACGCGCGACCGCCGCGCATGCCACCCGCCATCTCGAGCAGTTTCGCGAACGGCGTACCGAGCTTCACCTCGTAGTTGCCCGGCTGGGCTACGTCCCCGGAGACGGAGAATATCTTCGTGCCGCCGTTGTTCGGCCGGCCCATGTTGAGGAACGCCTCGCCGCCATTGAGGATGATCCATGGGACGGCCGCAAACGTCTCGGTATTGTTGATCGTCGTCGGCTTGCCATAGAGCCCGTAGCTGGCGGGGAATGGCGGTTTGAAGCGCGGTTGACCCTTCTTGCCCTCGAGCGATTCGAGCAGCGCCGTCTCCTCGCCACAGATGTAGGCGCCCCAGCCATGGTAGGCGTGCAGCTGAAAGTCGAATCCGCTGCCGAGAATGTTCGCGCCCAGATAGCCGCCTGCGCGGGCCTCGTCCAGCGCTTCCTCGAAGCGTTCGTAGGCGTCCCAGATCTCGCCGTGAATGTAGTTGTAGCCCACGGAGATCCCCATCGCATAGGCGCCGATGGCCATCCCTTCAATGACGATGTGCGGGTTGTAGCGCAGGATGTCGCGGTCCTTGAATGTGCCCGGCTCGCCTTCGTCCGAGTTGCAGATCAGGTAGCGCTGCCCGGTATAGTTCTTGGGCATGAAGCTCCACTTGAGGCCGGTCGGGAACCCCGCGCCGCCCCGACCGCGCAAGGAGGACTTCTTGAGTTCATCGATGACCGCAGCCGGCGGGATCTTCTCGCTCAGGATCTTCTTCAGGGCCTGGTAGCCGCCGCGCGCCTCGTAGTCTGCGAGGCGCCAGTTGTTGCCGTTCAAACCCTTCATGATGATGGCGTCGGGGCCGTAAGCATCGGGAGCGAACGGGGGGTGCGAAGTAATCATGGGGCCAGCTCCGCGAGCAGTGCATCGATGCGCTCGGGCGTCATGCCGATCAGCATCTTCTTGTTGTTGTGCAGGATGACCGGCGCATCACCGCAAGCGCCGAAGCATTCCCCTTCCTTCAGCGTGAATCTGCCGTCGGCGGTCGTTTCACCCCACTGCACGCCGAGCCGGCGCTTCAGGTGCGCCGCGGCGTCGCTCGCGCCCGAGAGCGCGCAAGGCAGGTTGGTGCAGATGCACAGCTTGTGTTCGCCGATCGGCTGCAGGTCGTACATCGTATAGAAGCTCGCGATCTCGTAGACCGCGATCGGCGGCATCCCCAGATGTGCCGCCACGGCATCCATCACGTCCGGGCCGAGCTCACGGTGCTCGTCCTGCGCGATGGCGAGGGCGGACATCACGGCCGACTGGCGCTGGTCGGCCGGATATTTGGCAACCTCGCGGTCGATCCTGGCGATCGCCTCTGCGCTCAACATGTCAGATCCCTCATCGATCCACCTCGCCGAACACGATATCCATGGTGCCGATGATCGCGACCGCGTCGGAAATCATGTGCCCCCTGCCCATCTCGTCCATGGCGGCGAGGTGCGGAAAGCCCGGGGCGCGGATCTTCAACCGGTACGGCTTGTTCGCACCATCCGAAACCAGGTAGATGCCGAATTCGCCCTTGGGTGCCTCCACCGCGGCATAGCACTCGCCCTCGGGCACGTGCATTCCCTCGGTGAAGAGCTTGAAGTGATGGATCAGCTCTTCCATGTTGGTTTTCATCGCGACGCGCGACGGCGGCGCGACCTTGTGGTCTTCCGTCATCACCGGGCCGGGATTGGTGCGCAACCAGTCCACGCACTGTTTCACGAGGCGATTCGACTGGCGCATCTCCTCGATGCGCACGAGATAGCGGTCGTAGCAGTCGCCCGTGACGCCTACGGGAATGTCGAAGTCCAGCCGATGATAGACCTCGTAGGGCTGCTTCTTCCGCAGGTCCCACTCGACGCCGGAACCGCGCAGCATGGGGCCGGTGAATCCCAGCTGCAGGGCGCGCTCCGGACTCACGACGCCGATGCCGACGGTCCGTTGCTTCCAGATGCGGTTGTCGGTCAGCAGCGTTTCGTACTCGTCCACCTGCCCCGGGAAACGCGTTGCGAAATCGTCGATGAAATCGAGCATCGAGCCCTGGCGATTCGCATTCAACCGCTTCACGTCGTCGGTCGAGCGCAGTTTTGAGCTCTCATACTGCGGCATGCGCTCCGGCAGGTCGCGATAGACGCCGCCTGGTCGATAGTAAGCCGCGTGCAGGCGCGCTCCCGACACGGCTTCATAGCAGTCCATCAGGTCTTCGCGCTCGCGGAAGCAATACAGGAACACGGTCATCGCGCCGATATCGAGGCCGTGTGCACCCAGCCAAAGCAGATGGTTCAGGATCCGGGTGATTTCATCGAACAGGACGCGGATGTACTGCGCGCGCAACGGCACCTCGATGCCCAGCAACTTCTCGATCGCCATCGCGTACGCGTGTTCATTGCACATCATGGACACGTAATCGAGCCGGTCCATGTAAGGCACGCTCTGGATGAAGGTCTTCTGTTCGGCGAGCTTTTCGGTCGCACGATGCAGAAGCCCGATGTGCGGATCTGCGCGCTGTATCACTTCGCCGTCGAGTTCGAGCACGAGCCGCAACACCCCATGCGCGGCCGGATGCTGGGGACCGAAATTCATCGTGAAATTGCGAATGTCAGGCATTCGTCACTCCACGTCTCCGTAGTTCGGTTCACGGACGACGCGCGGCACGACCTCGCGCGGTTCGATGCTCACCGGCTGATAGATGACGCGCTGCTGGTCGGGGTCGTAGCGCATCTCCACGTAACCGGAGACCGGGAAGTCCTTGCGGAAGGGATGACCGATGAAGCCGTAGTCGGTGAGGATGCGCCGCAGGTCCGGATGCCCCGGGAAGACGATGCCGAACAGATCGAAGGCTTCCCGCTCGTACCAGTTGGCACCCGACCACACGTCGGTGACCGAGTCGACCGAGGGAAAATCGTCCTCGACCGCGAAGACCTTGACGCGCAAGCGCTGATTGAGACTGACCGACAGCAGCTGCATCACGACCGCGAAGCGCGGTCCATCCCACCTGCCGGCGCCGTAAGTCTGATAGTCCATCCCGCAGAGATCGACCAGCTGTTCGAATGCGAGCCCGGGTTGGTCCCTCAGGGTCAAAGCAGCGCTCACCCAGGCCTGGGCACCGATCGTGACGATCGGCTGACCGTGCACGATCGCGGAGTCGATCACCGCGTCACCCAGCACACGGGTGACGGATTCGAGGATGGTTTCGGCGGATTCCATGTCGGCTCTACCGCGCGATGGTATTGGTACGTCGAATCTTGTTCTGCAACTGGATGATGCCGTAGAGCAACGCCTCCGCCGTCGGCGGGCAGCCCGGTACGTATACGTCCACCGGCACGATCCGATCGCAGCCCCGCACCACCGAGTAGGAGTAATGGTAGTAGCCACCGCCATTGGCACAGGAGCCCATGGAAATGACCCAGCGCGGCTCGGCCATCTGGTCATAGACCTTGCGCAAAGCGGGCGCCATCTTGTTGCATAGAGTCCCGGCGACGATCATCACATCGGACTGGCGCGGGCTGGGGCGGAACACGATGCCGAACCGATCCAGGTCATACCGTGCCGCACCGGCGTGCATCATCTCTACGGCGCAGCACGCCAGACCGAAAGTCATGGGCCACAAGGAGCCGGTGCGGGTCCAGTTGACGAGTTCGTCCACTGTGGTGGTAACGAAACCTTTCTGGAGTTCGCCTTCGATGCCCATTGTCAGTGCTCCGTGTGGATTCCTGTTACCCGATGGTCTGGACTGCGCCACTGATGGAGGCGGCGCCCGAAGTCACTCGCCTGGCCGTCGATCCCCGTCGTTCCGACGGGGCCCCTCGCCGGGTGGCTCCTGACAGCGCCTCGCCACCATTTCTCTGGTCAACACACCACCAAGCGGCGCTTGAAGTCACTCGCCTGGCCGTCGATCCCCGTCGTTCCGACGGGGCCCCTCGCCGGGTGGCTCCTGACTTCACTCCCATTCCAGCGCCCCTTTTTTCCACTCGTAGATGAAGCCGACCACCAGGATCGCAAGGAACACGACCATGGCAAGAAATCCGAACAGGCCGATCTCCTGCAACACGACGGCCCACGGAAAGAGGAACGCGATCTCGAGGTCGAAGAGGATGAACAGGATCGCGACGAGGTAGTAGCGCACATCGAACTTCATGCGCGCGTCTTCGAATGCCTCGAAGCCGCACTCGTAGGGCGAAAGCTTCTCGGCATCGGGATTGTGGTGGCCAAGCAGCCGGCTCAAGCCGCCCCCGAGCGCGATGGGAACCACCCCCACGCCAAGGCCCACGATGATGAACAGCAGAATCGGAAAATAGTTATCGAGCATTGCGCACCACGGCGGCGCCCGGTGCGGCCCGGAACGCCGCGGTACTGAACGTCGTACTGCTATCGCTTCGCTGACCAGCCGCGCCATCGGGTACCGCACATTTCCCGAGTGACACGGGCCGGAATTCATGGTGCCGATGGGGAGACTCGAACTCCCACGGCTTTCGCCACTGCCCCCTCAAGACAGCGTGTCTACCAATTTCACCACATCGGCTTGAATGTTTGGCGCCATCCCGGACTCTGATTCCAGGGCGCGCACCGGAAAGAAAAGACAGCTCTATTTCGGGATTTCCTTCGTCTTCGAATCGGCGTCGGCAGGCACCGGTTCGGGTGTCCCGGCCTTGTCCGTGGCAGGGCCGCTCTCGGTCACCGGCGGCTTGCCGATGATCACGCCCTGGGAAACCGGCTTGCTGGTCGAAAGATAGGTCAGGCTCAGACTGGTCACGAAAAACAACGCGGTCAGCACCGCGGTGCTGCGACTCAGAAAGTTGGCCGAGCCGCTCGACCCGAAGAGACTGCCCGCGGAACCGCTGCCGAAAGCCGCGCCCATGTCGGCGCCCTTGCCGTGCTGAAGCAGCACGAGACCGATGACGCCAGCGCCGACCAGCACATGAATGATCAGGATGAAGTTCTGCATACGATCCTCACACCGCGAGGCGTTGAGCCGCCCGCCAGATGTCCAGAAATTCCTTCGCCACCAACGAAGCCCCCCCTACGAGCCCGCCGTCGAGGTCAGGCATGGCAAATAACGACTCCGCATTGACTGCCTTGACACTGCCGCCGTAGAGAATCGGCAGTTCCGCAGCGACGGATGAGTCCCGCTCGCGAACGAGCCCCCGAATGAAGGCGTGTACAGCCTGCGCCTGCTCGGGTGAGGCGGTCTTGCCAGTGCCTATCGCCCAGACCGGTTCGTAGGCCACTATCGAATTTGCCAACAACGCTGTCCCTGCCATATCGAATACCGCCTCCAGCTGCTCCCGAACGACTGCTTCTGTACTGCCCGCCTCGCGCTCCGCGAGCGTCTCGCCGACGCACAGGATCGGCGTCAACCCCGCCTTGCAAGCCGCCACGAATTTCCTGGCGACCAAGGCGCTGTCCTCGCAGAACAGCGCCCGTCTCTCGGAGTGTCCCACCGTAACGTACGTG
Source organism: Burkholderiales bacterium (assembly GCA_038324085.1). Classification (GTDB taxonomy): domain Bacteria; phylum Pseudomonadota; class Gammaproteobacteria; order Burkholderiales. The sequence continues at coordinate 26,013 of JBBQHP010000031.1, read as the reverse complement.
CATCCGAATTCGGCCAGCATCGCACCGGCCACTTCACCGGTATATGCCCCCGAGGGATGCTCTCCGAGTGTCTGCGCGCCCCACTCGATTCCGGTACCTTTCAGCACGCTCTGCGCCTGGGCAAGGTAGGGAAAAGGCACGAGGACCGCACATCCTGCGCCGCCGGGACCCATCCCGGCAGACACCAGTTCACCGAGAAGCTGCGCGTTTGCCGCGAGGCTGCCGTGCATCTTCCAATTTCCGGCCACCAGCTTGCGACGCATGCGAAAACCCGAAGTCAAAGCGCCCGGAGTTTACTCGCGCCGGGCCGGAAGGGTCAACGGTGCTGCGGTGCGCAATCCCCCGTTCTCCGATCTGCGGTCGAGGGGCTGCGCTTCAGCCGAATCTTCCGGTGATGTAGTCCTCGGTCGCCTTGTTCTTCGGTTTGATGAATATCGTGTCGGTCGCGTCGAACTCGATCATCTCCCCGAGATACATGTATGCGGTGAAATCGGAAACGCGGGCCGCCTGCTGCATGTTGTGCGTGACGATCAGGATCGTGACCTTGTCCTTCAGGTCGGCGATCAGTTCCTCGATGCTTGCGGTGGCGATTGGGTCGAGGGCGGAAGTCGGTTCGTCGAACAGCAGGATCTCCGGTTCGGTCGCCAGAGCGCGTGCGATGCACAGGCGTTGCTGCTGTCCGCCTGACAGGTTGAAGGCCAGATCCTGCTGACGGTCCTTGACCTCGTCCCAGAGGGCCGCACCGCGCAGCGCCTGCTCGACCTTCTCGTCCAGGACTTTCACGCCGCGCACCCCGCGGACGCGCAACCCGTAGGCGACATTCTCGTAAATGGTCTTGGGAAAGGGGTTGGGCTTCTGGAAGACCATGCTGATGCGCATACGCACCTCGATGGGATCCACCTGGGGATGCAGCAGATTGGTGTTGTCCGGGAGCAGGCGAATCTCGCCGTCGTAGCGATTGCCCGGGTAGAGGTCGTGCATGCGATTGAAGCAGCGCAGGTAGGTCGACTTGCCGCAGCCTGAAGGCCCGATGAGCGCGGTGACCTTGTGCTCGTAGATCGGCATGTCGATGCTCTTCAGGGCATGGAAGGCGCCGTAGTAGAAGTTGAGCTTGCGCGCCTCCGCTTTCACCCGGAGTCCGTTCGCTACCTCCAGGCCGTCAATGATCTTGGACATGACAAAAGGCTACCACTTGATGGTCTTGCGCAGGCGGAAGCGGATGTAGATCGCCACCGCATTCATGGACAACGTCATGACCACCAGCACCAGACCGGCCGCGGCGGCGTTTTGATGAAACGACGATTCGGGTCGTGAGGTCCAGTTGAACATCTGAATCGGCATCACGGTGAACCCCGAAGACAGCCACTCGAAGTTGAGGAACGGAAAGGTGCTCTGGACGGGAGCAGGCGGCAGGAACGCGATGAAAGTGAGCGCCCCGATCGTGATGACCGGGGCCGTTTCGCCGATGGCACGGGCCATCCCTATGATGATGCCGGTCATGATGCCGGGTGCCGAGTAAGGCAGGATGTGATCGGCCGTGGTCTGCCACTTCGTTGCTCCCAGCGCATAGGCGCCTTCGCGGATCGAACTGGGGATTGATCGGATCGATTCGCGGGTGGCGACGATGACCACGGGGAGGATAAGGAGCCCCAACGTCAGTCCGGCGGAGAGGATGCTCTGGCCGAAACCGAACGTGTACACGAACAATCCGAGTGCCAGCAGGCCGTACACGATGGAGGGCACACCCGCGAGATTGGAAACATTGATCTCGATGATGTCGGTGATCAGGTTCTTCGGCGCGTATTCCTCGAGGTAGACGGCAGCAGCGACACCGACCGGGATCGCGGCCACGGCCGTGACGAGCATGACCAGCGTCGTGCCGATCCAGGCGGACAGAATCCCGGCCTTCTCGGCATGACGCGAGGGGAAATTGGTGAAGAAATGCAAAGACAGGCGGGGCAGCCCGTCCATGGCCATGCCGACGAAGAGCACGACGAAGGTGAGCACTCCCACCATCAGTGCCAGCAGGCCACACGCCGCGAAGATCATGTCCCAGCGCTTGTGCCTGATGATCAGCGCGCGGATCTCGCCGATATCCTGCTTCAGCATGTCAGTAGACTTGGCGGAACTTGCGTTTCAGCAAGTGCCCGAGGATGTTGAATCCCAGCGTGATCAACAACAGCGTGAGCCCCGCCGCGAAGATCGTCTGGTATCCGATGGAACCATGCGGCAGGTCGCCGAGCGCCACCTGGACGATGAATGCCGTGATGGTGGCGGCAGGCTCCAGGGGATTCCAGGTGAGATTGGGCTGCATGCCGGCGGCCACGGCCAGGATCATGGTCTCTCCCACCGCCCGCGAGACCCCCAGGATATAGGCCGCGGCGATCCCCGAGAAAGCCGCCGGCGTCACGACCCGGACTGCGGTCTGAAACCGCGTCGCGCCCATGGCGTAGGAACCTTCCCGCATGCTCATGGGCACGGAGCGCATGGCGTCCTCGCTCAACGAACTGACGTAGGGGATGATCATGATGCCCATCACCAATCCGGCGGACAGCAGGTTGAACCCGGGCAGGTCATAGCCGAAGACGTGCGAGGCAATGAATTGCAGGACCGGCGTGACGTAGAGCAGGGCGAAATAGCCGTAGACGACCGTGGGCACTCCGCCCAGCATTTCCAGGAACGGCTTGGCGACCTCGCGCAGGCTGAAGGGCGCGAACTCCGACAGGTAGATCGCGATCACGGTTCCGAGCGGGATCGCCACTGCCAGCGCCACCGCCGAACTGACCAGCGTGCCAGACAGCAGGACCATGATTCCGTAGTGGTCGTCATCGAACAGCGGGGTCCACTGCGTGTCGGTCAGAAAATTCCAGACCGATACGTGCTGAAAGAACGTGATCGACTCGGACAACAGCACCCAGACGATGCCGAGCGTCACGAACACGGAGAACAGCGCGGACAGAAAGAGCACACCCTCGATCACGCGCTCCTTCAGGTGCCGCGATGCACGCCGGTGCAGGCGATCACTGACGATGTCGGCTTGGGCCGCAGTTGTGGTCATCTCGTTGTTCTTTGGCAGACCGCTCGCCGGGATGAATCAGCGAAGCCCCCTCTGCTTTCTCACGTGAAAAATGCATCAGGAGAGGCCCCGGGACCCCTCCTGATCATCGCTAGGCCGAGACCGGTCAGAGTTTCGCTTCTAGCTTCATCAGTTCCTCGATGGTGAGACCGACCTTGTTCTCCCCGCCGAATTTCGTGCCGAGCACCTTCTTGTCGGTAGCTTCAAGGTTCTGCGCATACGCTTTCGCAGGTAGCGGAATGTACTTCACTTCGCGCACCAGCGATTCCGCATTTTTCATGTAGTACTGGATGAACTCCCTCACCTCGGTACGTTCGAGCGACTTGGCGTTGACATAGATGAAAATCGGCCGCGCCAGCGGCTGATAGGTGCCGTTGACGACCGCTTCCAGCGAAGGCTCGATCGCCTGATTGGTTCGCGGATTGACGATCGGGACCGCCCTCAGCTTGTCCTTGTTCTCGATGTAGTACGCGAAGCCGAAGTAGCCCAGGCCGTTGACGTCGCGGGCAATACCCTGAACCAGGATGTTGTCGTCCTCGGAGGCGGTGAAGTCGCCGCGGCTGGACTTGGCGCGGCCATTGATCGCCTCGGTGAAGTAGTCGAACGTCCCGGAGTCGGCGCCAGGGCCGAACAGCTTCAGCGGCTGGTCGGGCCATTGGGGATTCACCTGCCGCCACTTCAGCACCTTCCCCTGCGCCGCCGGCTCCCACATTTTCTTGAGGTCGGCCACCGTGAGCTGCTTGACCCATGAATTCTTCGGATTCATCACGACCGTCATTGCGTCGTAGGCGACCGGCAGTTCGATGTATTGAACACCCTCTTTTCGGCACTCTTCCATCTCGCGAGCAAGGATCGGTCGGGATGCGTCGGAGACATCCGTCTCGCCCCGGCAGAACTTCTTGAATCCTCCGCCGGTTCCGGAAATGCCGACTGTGACTCTCGCTTTGCCTTTGCGGGATTGCTGAAAGTCCTCTGCCACGGCTTCCGTGATGGGAAACACGGTCGACGAACCATCGATCTTGATCGTGTCCTGCGCGGTGGCGGAAACCGGTGCGAACGACAGAAGTCCGGTCACGGCAACCGCTCCGACGAACTGCGATTTGCGAATCAGTGCTTTCATGACCACTCTCCTAGGCAGAATTCGAATCGAAATCGCATCGGATTCTAGGGGTCAATTGTGACAAATTGATTGCAAGCGCGGGACGTAAGTTGCTGTCATTTCAGTAAAAGATATCTGGATCAGGACGTTAACCGGCCGCGGCCCGCTCGATCAAACCGGCCAATTCGCGCGCGAGGCCGGAAACTTCGATCTCGTCCTCCCCTTCCACCATCACTCTCAGGACAGGTTCGGTGCCCGAAGGTCGAAGCAGGACGCGGCCGCGGCCATTCAAGGTCGCCTCTGTCGCTGCAAGTGCCGAGGCGACGATCGGATCCTTGCGAAAATCGAATCCCCGTCTGATCGGGACATTGACCAGAATCTGGGGCAGTAAATGCAGTTCGGCGCACGCTTCGGCGAGCGTTTCGCCGGAGGTCCGCAGCGCAGTGAGGACCTGGAGCGCCGAAATGATCCCATCGCCCGTCGTGTGTTGGTCGAGGCAGACGATATGACCGGAGTTCTCGCCACCCAGCGCCCAGCCGCGCTCGAACAGGAGCTCGAGCACGTAGCGGTCGCCGACCGCAGCGCGACCGAACTGGATACCGAGCCGCTCCAGGGCCTGCTCCATGCCGAAGTTCGTCATGACGGTGCCTGCCACACCGCCCCGGAACCGCCCCTCTCGATGGCGGTGGCGGGCGATGACGTACAGCAGCTGGTCGCCGTCGTAGATCTGGCCCGCGGCATCCGCCATCACCAGCCGGTCGCCATCTCCGTCAAGGGCAATGCCCAGATCGGCGCCGTGTGCGGTGACCTGCTCCCGGATGTAGGCCGGCTTGGTCGCGCCGCAGCCCGCATTGATATTGATGCCATCCGGTTGATTGGCCACCTCCACCACGTCGGCACCCAGTTCGTGCAGCACCGGGCCAGCTACGTGATAGGCCGCGCCGTTGGCGCAATCGACGACGATCTTGAGCCCACGGAGATCCAGGTCGCCGGGGAACGTACTCTTGCAGAACTCGATGTAGCGGCCGCCTGCATCTGCGACACGGCGAGCCTTGCCCAATTGCGCGGAGGGCATGCAGCGCATCGGTTCCTCGATGCGCTCCTCGATGGCGTGTTCGACATCGTCCGGCAGCTTGCGGCCATTGGCGCCGAAGAACTTGATGCCGTTGTCGTCGAACGGATTGTGCGAAGCACTGATGACGATGCCCGCAGACAGACGCAGCGCCCGCGTGAGGTAAGCCACCCCGGGCGTTGGCATGGGTCCGGCAAGCAGCACATCGACACCTGCCGCCGCGAGACCGGCCTGCAGGGCCGACTCGAGGAGATAACCGGAGATGCGCGTGTCCTTCCCGATGACAACTGCTGCGTGATCCGTGTCCCGACGTCGATCTAGCGCAAGGACCTCGCCGGCTGCGTGTCCCAGCCGCATCACCCAGTCAGGCGTGATCGGAGCTTCTCCAACCTTGCCGCGAACACCATCGGTTCCGAAATATCTTCTAGTGCTCATCGAGCATCCCCCTGCCTTCGACCGCCAGCCAGATCGCCAGCGCATCGCGCGTGGCGCCCACATCGTGTACCCGGACGACACTCGCCCCGCGCGCGACCGCGACCAAAGCCGATGCCACGCTGGCGTGCACCCGATCGCCCAACGGTCGCCCCGTGATTCTACCGAGCACGGACTTGCGTGACAGACCTGCGAGGACCGGCAAATCGCCAGCGGCCAGATCACGCAGGTGTCGCAACAGGGCAAGATTGTGTACCGCTTTCTTGCCGAATCCGAAACCGGGATCGACAACGATCCGGTTCCGCGCAATTCCCGCCGCCTCGCACGCGGCCACGCGCCCGGCCAGGAACGCCCCAACCTCGGCTACGACATCTTCATAGACGGGATTGTCCTGCATCGTGGCTGGGTCGCCCTGCATGTGCATGAGGCAAACGCCCGCGCTGCTCGCTGCCACGGCATCGAGGGCGCCCGGGCAGCGCAGGGCGTAGATGTCATTGATCATGGCGGCCCCCGCGGCGAGCGCCGCCACCATCACTTCGGGCTTGTAGGTATCCACGGAGATGGCGACCGGCCCGCTCGCGATGGCTTCGACGACAGGCATTACGCGAGCCAGTTCCTCGTCCAAGCCTACGGGGGCAGCGCCGGGCCGGGTCGATTCGCCGCCGATATCGACTATATCGGCACCTTCGCCAATCAGCTTGTGCGCGTGCTCGATGGCGGCACGGCTATCAGCTAGCCTTCCGCCGTCGGAAAAGGAATCGGGCGTCACGTTGACCACTCCCATGACCAGCGGGCGATCGAGCGCGAAATGGAAACGGCCCGCGCGCAGCGCCGGGCCGTTGTTGCGAATGGACACGATCGATCGGGGCGGATGAGGTAGCCAACCTCATCTGACGCTGCTGCTCTCGGGGCGGTAGGTCAGGTTTCCTGTGCCGGAGTCGGCGCAGGCGCAGGAGACGGTGTGTTGTCCTGCGAGGGCGGGGCGGGCGGCGGCGTCGCCGGCTTCGGCGGGCGCGGTGGTCGGCCGGCCATGATGTCGTTGATCTGCTCCGCGTCGAGCGTCTCCCATTCGAGCAGCGCCCTGGTCATGATCTCGACCTTGTCGCGATTGTCTTCGATCAGTTTGCGGGCAACGGCGTATTGCTCGTCGATGATGCGACGGATCTCGCCGTCGACCTTCTGCATCGTCGCTTCGGAAAGATTCTTGTGTGTCGTGATTGAACGGCCCAGGAATACCTCGCCTTCGTTCTCACCGTACACCATGGTACCGAGTTCGTCCGACATGCCATAGCGGGTGACCATGTCGCGCGCGATACGGGTTGCATTCTCGAAATCACTGCTCGCACCCGTGGTCATGCGGTTCATGAACACTTCTTCCGCAATTCGACCGCCGAGTGCCATCGATATCCTCTGCAGCATCTGTTCGCGATCCATCCCGAGGCTGTCTCGTTCCGGCAAGGTCCAAGTGACTCCAAGTGCGCGGCCCCTGGGAATGATCGTGACCTTGTGTACCGGGTCCACGCGCGGCAGAAGTTTGGCGACGACTGCGTGGCCGGATTCGTGATACGCCGTCATGGTTCGTTCTTCTTCGGAGAGCACCATCGACTTGCGCTCCGCGCCCATGAAAATCTTGTCCTTGGCGCGCTCGAAATCGTCCATGTCCACCAGGCGCTTGCTGCCACGCGCTGCGAAGAGCGCCGCCTCGTTCACGAGATTCGCCAAGTCGGCGCCGGAGAATCCCGGTGTCCCGCGCGCGAGCACGTCGGCGCGCACGTCCGGTGCGATCGGGACCTTGCGCATGTGAACGATCAGTATCTGCTCACGGCCCCGAATATCCGGAAGCGGGACCACGACCTGGCGGTCAAAGCGGCCCGGTCGCATGAGCGCCGGATCGAGTACGTCGGGTCGGTTGGTCGCAGCGATCACGATCACGCCCGAGCCCGTCTCGAAGCCGTCCATTTCAACCAGCAACTGGTTCAATGTCTGCTCGCGCTCGTCGTTGCCACCGCCCAGGCCTGCGCCTCGCTGGCGACCGACCGCGTCGATTTCATCGATGAAGACGATGCACGGGGCGTGCTTCTTCGCCTGCTCGAACATGTCGCGCACGCGCGCCGCGCCGACGCCCACGAACATTTCCACGAAATCCGACCCGGAAATCGAGAAGAACGGGACTTTCGCTTCGCCCGCGATGGCGCGCGCGAGCAGGGTCTTGCCTGTTCCGGGACTGCCGACCATCAGCACGCCACGCGGAATACGGCCGCCCAGCTTCTGGAATTTACCGGGGTCCCGCAGGAAGTCGACCAGTTCGGAGACTTCTTCCTTGGCTTCCTCACAACCCGCCACGTCCGCGAACGTGACCGGGTTGGTGCTTTCGTCGAGCATCCGCGCACGGCTCTTCCCGAACGAGAAGGCACCGCCGCGGCCCCCGCCCTGCATCTGACGCATGAAGAACACCCAGACGCCGATAAGAAGAAGCATCGGGAACCATGAGATGAACACCTGGGTCAGGAAGCTCTGCTCCTCCTCAGGCTTCGCCTCGACGATCACGCCGGCCTTCAGCAGGTCGGACACCATCCAGGGATCCGAAGGGGCATAGGTCGTGAAACGCTTGTTGTCCGTCCTGACGCCCTTGATCACGCGGCCTTCGATCGTGACCTTCGCGACCTTGCCGTCCTTCACCTCTTCGATGAAAGCGGAATAGTCCACGGGACTCTGCGCGGCCTGGCGGGTGCTGAACTGATTGAATACAGTCATGAGCACCAGCGCGATGACCAGCCAGATCGCGACATTCTTGATGAGGTTGTTCAAGGCTTCTCCTTGGCAACTGCACTCGGGCCGAAAAGCCCCAGCGAAACGTTTTGTCTCATTCTAACCCTGATTCGTTCCCGCTCCCGGACGCCGACCTCGAGCAAGCAGATATGTTTCGGCACTCCGACCGCGGGATGCGTCGGGTTTGCGCGCCGCAACCTGTGCGAAATGCTCACGCAAACCCTTCATGAAGGCCTCGAATCCAGCACCGTGGAACACCTTGACCAGCAGCGATCCGCCCACCGGCAACAGCCGCAAGGCAGCATCGAGGGCCAGTTCCGCCAACCCGATCGAGCGCGCCTGATCGGTCATGCCTACTCCGCTCAAGTTGGGGGCCATGTCGGAAAGAACAATGTCGACCGGCCGACCGGAGAGCATCGCCTCGACCGCCGCCCAGGTCCCGTCGTCGTAGAAGTCGCCCCGAATGAACTCCACCCCGTGCAACGGCTCCATCTCCAGCAGATCCACCGCCACGACCTTGCCTGCCGGGCCCACGATCTTGGCTGCCACTTGCGACCAGCCACCCGGTGTCGCCCCGAGGTCAACCACTGTCATGCCTGGCTTGAGCAACTTGTCCTTCGCGTCGATCTGGAGCAGCTTGAAGGCCGCACGCGACCGATAACCCTCGGCCTTGGCCTTCTGGACCCAGGGGTCGTTCACGTGCTCTTGCAGCCACGCCTTGCTGGTCTTGGTGCGGGGCATGGCCTAAACTCCCCTGCCTTTGATTTCAGAGCCATGCCACTCACATCCGCCGACCGGCGCGCCCTCAAGGCGCGTGCACACGCCCTCGACCCCGTCGTGATCGTTGGTAATCACGGCCTGACGCCTGCCGTCCTGAACGAAATAGACGTAAGCCTGTCGGGTCACGAGCTGATCAAGGTCCGCGTCCCAGGCGAGGATCGGGAAACCCGAGAACTGATATTGAGCGAAATCTGTGCTGCCACGGGCGCCGAAGCCGTCCAGAGTATCGGTCGGATACTGGTCGTCTACCGGGAGAAACCCGCGGTGGCCGCCAAGCCCGCCCGCGCCAAGCGCAAGACCGCGCGGCCACTGAAGCGGACGTTTCAGAACACGCCGTAACCGCCAGGACACCATGGCGTGCCGCTCGTCCGCGCCGACAGGGGTGGCGATGTCCGGCACTGCGAGCTAACGCGGACTTTTCGCCGCCAGCATCACGAGAGCCACAGCGAGCATGCTCTCGATCAGGTACAGAATACTTGCGACACCGTGCCATGTGGCAAAGCGATCCCTCAAGACGCTGGTCATGACCTCGCGCGGCAGCGCTTGTGCCTTGAGACCCGCCAGGATCGGCTGCACGCCGAAATGCCCCGCCACTGCCAGCACCGCCATGGACAATGCTATCCAGAACAGCGCCTGCCTCAGTGCCGACCAGCCGTACCGCACGAAACGGAACGCCATGATGTATGCAGCGCACCCGAGTCCAACGAAGGCCATCGCGGTGAACATCTGCCCTGCGAGCTGGCCGGCAATCTGGCGATCCGGGGCCCTGGCAAACAACAGCGGCGCCACCAGATAGCCGATGATCCAAAGTCCGCCAGCCCACAGCGTGATCGCGATGTGGTCCAGGGCCGGGAACAACCGCGCCATGCCGCAGATCCGTTCTAAGTTCTGACAGGCCCTAGAGGTACTTGACGTCGAGGATGTCGTATTCCTTCACGCCACCGGGGGCAATCACCTCGGCCACGTCGCCCGCATACTTGCCGATCAATGCGCGCGCGATAGGCGAACTGATGGAGATCATCCCTTCCTTGATATCCGCTTCGTCGTCACCCACGATCTGGTAGGTCACCACTTCGTGCGAAACGGGATCCTCCAGCTCGACGGTTGAGCCGAACACGCAGCGTCCGTCCGTGTCCAGGAGCTTGGGATCTATGATCTGCGCGTTGCCGAGCTTGCTCTCGACCTCCGCGATACGACCTTCGATGAACCCCTGCCTTTCCTTGGCGGCGTCGTACTCCGCGTTCTCGGACAAGTCCCCGTGGGCCCGAGCCTCGGCTATCGCCGTGATGACCTTCTGCCGTTCCACGGTCTTGAGCTGATGCAGTTCCTGGCGCAGTTTCTCGGCGCCCTTCACGGTAAGTGGTACTTTCGCCATTCTCGATCCTCCTAGGCGCGGACTCGCTCGAGCCGCGCATGCAGTTGCTGGACGGAATACGCGGCCAGTTCGCGCATGTTCTGCATACCCGTGCAGGCAGCGCGGGCACCGGCGACGGTCGTGTAGTAGGTGACGCGGCCCTGCAGTGCAGAACGGCGGATCGAATACGAATCCTGGATCGCGGAACGCCGGTCCTCCACCGTATTCACGATCAAGGCAATCTCGCCATTCTTGATCATGTCGACGATGTGCGGTCGCCCCTCCATGACCTTGTTCACGGCCGTCACCGTCAACCCCGCGTCGACCAGGAACGCCGCCGTTCCGCGCGTGGCCAACAGCTGAAAACCGAGGCCGGCGAGCGCGTTCGCGATCTCCACCAGTTTCGGCTTGTCCGAGTTGCGCACCGACAGGAACACGCGACCGGAAGAGGGCAGCTTCACGCCGGCAGCGAGCTGCGACTTGACGAATGCTTCGGCAAAGCTCTCGCCGACGCCCATCACCTCCCCGGTAGACTTCATTTCGGGCCCCAGGATGGTGTCGACTTCCGGGAACTTGATGAACGGAAACACTGCTTCTTTCACCGAATAGTAGGGAGGAATGACCTCCTCACCGATACCTTGCGCGGTCAGCGTGCGCCCGGCCATGCAACGCGCCGCGATCTTCGCCAGCGCGAGACCCGTTGCCTTGGAGACATAGGGCACGGTGCGCGACGCGCGTGGGTTTACTTCGAGCACGTAGACGACGTCGTTCTGGATGGCGAATTGAACGTTCATCAGACCCACCACGTTGAGCCCTCGAGCCATTGCCACGGTCTGGCGTCGCAATTCGTCCTGCAGCGCGCCCGACAGGCTGAACGGAGGCAGCGAGCAGGCGGAATCACCCGAATGAACGCCGGCCTGCTCTATGTGCTCCATGATGCCGCCGATCAGCACGCGCTCGCCGTCGCATACCGCGTCCACGTCCACCTCGATGGCATCGTTCAGGAAGCGGTCGAGCAGCACCGGGCTGTCATTGCTCACCTTTACCGCTTCGCGCATGTAGCGCTCGAGTTCCTTCTGCTCGTGGACAATCTCCATCGCACGACCCCCCCGCACGTTGGCGGGGCGCACCACCAGCGGATAGCCGCTCGCCTGCGCGAGCGCGCGCGCCTCCCCAGGCGCGCGGGCGGTACGGTTGGGCGGCTGCTTTAGGCCAAGCCGGTGCAGGAGCTTCTGGAACCGTTCCCGATCCTCGGCACAATCGATCATGTCCGGCGAAGTACCGATGATCGGCACACCGTTGGCTTCCAGATCGCGCGCGAGCTTGAGGGGCGTCTGGCCGCCGTACTGGACGATGACGCCCCATGGTTTCTCCACGCGGACGATCTCCAGGACGTCTTCCAGGGTGAGCGGCTCGAAATACAGGCGGTCGGAAGTATCGTAGTCCGTCGAAACCGTTTCGGGATTGCAGTTGACCATGATGGTCTCGAAGCCGTCTGCGCGCAGCGCCAGCGCGGCATGCACGCAACAATAGTCGAACTCGATGCCCTGGCCGATACGATTCGGCCCGCCACCCAGCACCATCACTTTGCGCCGATCGGTCGGCCGTGACTCGCATTCCTCCTCGTAGGTCGAATACATGTATGCGGTCTTGGTATCGAACTCTCCGGCGCAAGTATCCACCCGTTTGTAGACCGGATAAACGCCGAAGCGGTGGCGCGCGGCCCGTACTTCGGCCTCGCCGGTCTTCAGCAGCTTTGCAAGCCGCCGATCGGCAAATCCCTTGCGCTTCAGGTCGCGCAACTCGTCGGCACCGATGTCGGCGAGCGAACGATCGTCGAGCTCCATCTCGAGGTCGATGATCTCCTTGATCTGACCCAGGAACCACGGATCGATACGGGTGAGGTTGAACACTTCCTCCAGCGTGAATCCGTTCTCGAACGCGTCGCCGACGTACCAGATGCGCTCCGGCCCGGGCTCTCCGAGTTCGATCTCGATGGTTTCGCGGTCCGTCGTCTTCTGGTTCATCCCGTCGACGCCGACCTCGAGTCCGCGCAGAGCTTTCTGGAACGATTCCTGGAAGGTGCGTCCCATGGCCATCACCTCACCCACCGACTTCATCTGCGTGGTGAGGCGCTTGTCGGCCTGGGGAAACTTCTCGAAGGCGAAGCGCGGAATCTTGGTGACGACGTAGTCGATCGAGGGTTCGAACGAGGCCGGCGTCGCCCCGCCGGTGATGTCGTTCTTCAATTCGTCCAACGTGTAGCCGACCGCGAGTTTGGCGGCGATCTTCGCGATCGGAAAACCCGTCGCCTTGGAAGCGAGCGCCGAAGACCGCGAAACACGCGGATTCATCTCGATCACGAGCATGCGCCCGTCCTGCGGGTTTATCGCGAACTGTACGTTCGATCCGCCCGTATCGACGCCGATCTCGCGCAACACGGCGAGCGAGGCGTCACGCATGATCTGATATTCCTTGTCCGTCAGCGTCTGCGCCGGCGCTACCGTGATCGAGTCGCCGGTATGCACCCCCATCGGGTCGAGATTCTCGATCGAACAGACGATGATGCAGTTGTCGCGGGAGTCCCGCACGACCTCCATCTCGAACTCCTTCCACCCGATGACCGACTCTTCGATCAGCAACTCCTTGGTGGGCGAGGCCTCGAGGCCACGTTCGCAGATCGTAACGAATTCTTCCTTGTTGTAGGCGATGCCTCCGCCGGAACCACCGAGCGTGAAGGACGGGCGGATGATAGTCGGAAACCCGACTACGGCCTGAACCTGCAGCGCCTCCTCCATGCTGTGCGCGATGGTCGAGCGGGCCGACTTCAATCCAATGCGCGTCATCGCCTGCTTGAACTTCTCGCGGTCCTCGGCCTTGTCGATCGCATCGCGCGACGCCCCGATCATCTCCACTGCGTACTTGTCGAGGACACCGTGTTTGGCCAGGTCGAGCGCGCAGTTGAGCGCAGTCTGGCCGCCCATGGTCGGCAGCAGCGCGTCCGGGCGCTCGATGGCGATGATCTTCTCCACCATCTGCCAGGTGACCGGCTCGATGTAGGTGACATCCGCCATTTCGGGATCGGTCATGATCGTCGCCGGATTGGAATTCACCAGCACGACCTTGAAGCCTTCTTCCCGTAGCGCCTTGCATGCCTGCGCGCCGGAATAGTCGAACTCGCAAGCCTGGCCGATAACGATCGGGCCGGCGCCAATGATCAGAATGGATTTTATGTCGGTGCGTTTGGGCATTTGCTCGAGGCGTTCAGACCGGACGATCTATGCCTCCGGCCGGTGACTCTATCGGTGCTTCGCCATCATTCCCGCAAAACGATCGAACAGGTAACCGATGTCGCGTGGGCCCGGACTCGCTTCCGGATGCCCCTGAAAACAGAAGGCGGGCGCATCGGTGCGCTCGAAACCCTGCAGCGAGCCGTCGAACAGGGACACGTGCGTCACCCGCGCCGTCGCAGGGAGGCTTGCGGGATCCACGGCGAAACCATGATTCTGGCTGGTGATGACCACACGTCCGGAATCGAGGTCCTTCACGGGGTGATTGGCACCGTGATGACCGAACTTCATCTTGAGTGTTTTCGCGCCGCTCGCCAGCCCCATCAACTGGTGACCGAGACAGATGCCGAACATCGGCACCGCCGCCGCGATCAATTCACGGATGGCGCGAATCGCGTAGTCACACGGCTCAGGATCGCCGGGCCCGTTCGAGAGAAAGACTCCGTCGGGCTGAAGCGCGAGCGCGTCCTCGGCGCTGGCCTGGGCTGGCAGCACGGTGATGCGGCATCCGCGCGCAGCCAGCATGCGCAGGATGTTGCGCTTCACGCCGTAGTCGTAAGCAACCACGTGATATTTCGGTGCGCGCTGCGACCCGTATCCGTCCCCGAGCGACCATTCTGTTTCGGTCCACTCGTACGACTGCTCGCAGGAAACGACCTTGGCGAGGTCCATCCCCGCGAGACCGGGAAACGCCCGCGCTTCAGCCAGAGCCTTCGACTCATCGACGATGCCCGCCATGAGACAACCGTTCTGGGCACCCCCTTCGCGCAGGATCCGGGTCAGTTTGCGGGTGTCGATCCCGGCGATGGCCGGGATTCCCTCATCATTCAGGTAGGTCGGCAGGTCGCGGGTCATGCGCCAGCTCGATGGCGCCGCCGCCAGGTCCCGGACGATCAGACCGGCCGCATGGACTCGCGACGCTTCGACATCGTCGAGGTTGGTACCGGTATTGCCGATGTGGGGATATGTCAGGGTGACGATCTGCTTGCGGTACGACGGATCGGTCAGGATCTCCTGGTAGCCCGTCATGGCGGTGTTGAACACCACTTCGCCCGTGGCCGCTCCGGTCGCCCCGACCGAAATGCCCCGAAAAATCGTCCCGTCGGCGAGCGCGAGGATGGCGGGCTGACGATTGGACAAGGCATCCACTCCAGGAGATATTTCGGGGCGCTGACATGTGCCAAGCGGGAGGGCGCTCGCGCGCCACTCCCGCTTGGTAGATCATCCAGATTGTACCTTGCGAAGGGGGGAATCTTCAACCTGCACGAGCCAGGCACCCCATGTTCATGCTGCGCTCCGACTCGAATACGCGCTCAACGCAGGCCCAGCACGTCCTGCATGTCATACAGACCCGTCGGCCTGATGCGAAGGTATCGCGCCGCACGCAATGCCCCCATCGCGAAGGTGGCCCGACTGGAAGCCTTGTGGCTGATCTCCACCCGCTCGCCGATGCCTGCGAACATGACCGTGTGATCGCCGACGATGTCGCCGCCGCGCACGGTGGCGAATCCGATCGTGGAGGATTTGCGCTCCCCTGTTACCCCTTCGCGGCCGTACACGGCATCCATGCCCAGATCGCGACCCAGAGCCGATGCCACCACCTCTCCCATCCGCAGCGCCGTGCCCGAGGGCGCGTCCACCTTGTATCGGTGATGCGCCTCGACGATTTCCACGTCGTATCCGTCGGCGAGTGTCCGTGCCGCGAGGTCGAGCAGCCTCAGCACGACATTGACCCCGACGCTCATGTTGGGTGCCATGACCATCGAGATTTGCTTCGCGGCTTCGGCGATGCGAGTTTTCTCCTCCGTCCCGAAACCCGTCGTGCCGACCACCAGCTTCACGCCGTGGCGAACGCAGGCCTCGAGGTGCGCCATCGTCCCCTCGGGGCGGGTGAAATCGATCAGCACATCGGCGTCGCGCAATGCAACGTCGAGATCCGCCACGATCCTGATGCCGCCGGGGTTGCCGACCAATTCGCCAGCGTCACGCCCCAGGAACGGGCTATCCGGGCGTTCGAGCGCCGCGTGCAGGCGCAGGTCATCCGACTGGCTGATCGCCTCCATCAGGGCTCGACCCATGCGCCCCGAGCTACCGGCAATTGCGATTCGTTGAGTCATGCGTACCCGGTCACTTGTCCGCTGCGGACGCCGGCACGGGTTCGCCCTTGAGGCCCGGCGCAGCCTCCACATCTCCCAGGACTTTCTTCAACTGGTCGTCTTCGAACAACAAAGTCAGGCGCCGCCGGTCCTTCAGCTTTCCCTGCTTGATCAGTTCGTAGAAGTAATCCCATCGTTCGGTGTGGAACGGGTCGCTCACCAGCGGCGTCCCCATCACGAACTTCACCTGCGAGCGGGTCATCCCCGGACGCAGCTTCGAGATCATTTCCTGCGTGACGACATTGCCCTGCTGGATATCCATCCGGTAGGTCGTGAGTGAACACGCCGCCAGCAGCAGAACTGCCGCGAGGCTGGCCCATCTGCCCCGTCCTGCGGGACGCCGTCCAACCCACAACGCCATCATCGTTCTCGGTCCAGGGGAAAGGCACTATGATACTCGACGAGTTCTCCCGACCACGGTCCCGTCAATGCCCAATCGCACGCCCAGCGACCTGAAGACCATCGGCCTCAAGGCAACGCTGCCCCGGTTGAAGATTCTCAATCTGTTCGAGAACAGTGCCGAGCGTCACCTGACGGCCGAGGATGTCTACAAGCTGTTGATCGCCGAAGGCATGGACATCGGCCTTGCCACGATCTACCGCGTACTCACGCAGTTCGAACAGGCCGGCTTGCTGATACGCCATCATTTCGAGAGCGGCAAAGCCGTCTTCGAGTTGAACGAAGGCGGGCACCATGACCACTTCGTGTGCCTGCAATGCGGTCAGGTGGAAGAATTCTTCGACGACCAGATCGAGAAGCGCCAGCTCGAGGTCGCTAAGGAACGCGGTTTCTCGATCCACGAACACTCGCTGCAACTCTACGTTCACTGCACCCGGCCGAACTGTCCGAACCGGAAGTAACTTCCGGCCGGGACTGGTTCAGGCGTCGCCGAGCATTTCCGCTGCGTGCTTGCGCGTGGTGGCGGTGATTTTCATCCCGCCCAGCATGCGCGCGATTTCGTCGACGCGCTCGGCACGGTCGAGCAAAGCCACGCTCGACAGCGTTCCACCATTCGCCGTGCGCTTCGCCACTCGCCACTGGTGATCGGCCGCCGCCGCGACCTGAGGCAGGTGCGTGATGCAAAGCACCTGCCGACCGACGCCAAGGGCCCGCAGCATATTGCCCACGATCTCGGCCACGCCACCGCCGATGCCGGCATCGACTTCGTCGAACACGAGCGTGGGTACCGCCGTCACCTTGCTCGCGACAGTTTGCAACGCGAGCGACAAGCGCGACAGCTCACCACCAGACGCGACTTTGGCCACGGGACGCGCAATGCCTCCCGCGTGCGTGCTCACCAAAAATTCCACCTGCTCGAAACCGGCCGACGACGGCTCGTCCAGCGGCGACAGCCCGATCTCGAATCTGCCGCCTGCCATGGCGAGCGTCTGCATTGCCGTCGTAACCTGAGACGACAGTTCGTCGGCTGCCCGGGCGCGCAGTTGCGACAGCCGACGCGCGGCAGTCCGGCAGGCTTCTCGCGCTGCATTCTCCTCTCGCACCAGGCTTTCCGGGTCCAGTGCTTGCGCCAGTCGGTCGCGTTGGGCCGTCAGCTCTTCGAGCCTCTCCGACAAGCGCTCGGGCGCCACGCGGTATTTGCGCGCCATGCCCATCACCGCGTCGACGCGCGAATCGACGGCGCGCAGGCGTGCCGGATCCAGCTCCAACCGCTGCCGATAGTGCCTCAGCGCATAGGCGGCCTCCTTCAACTGGATACCTGCAGGCTCGAGAATGTCGAGAATCTCGCGCAGGGCCGAATCGTGCTCGGACAGATGCGCGAGCCGGGAGATCGTACCGTTGACCACGCTCAGGCAGGCGGCATCGCCCTCCGAGAGCTGTTCGAGACTGGCTTCCGTGCCTTCAATGAGCGCCGCCGCGTTCGCGAGGCGCCCGTGATCGGCCTGCAGTTCGAGCCACTCGACTTCGCTCAATCCCAGCTCCTGCAGCTCGCGTACCTGCCAGTCCAGGCGGTCGCGTTCCTCTGTCCGGGCCTGTGCGTCATCGATTGCGCGGGCGCGTGCATCTGCCCGCTCGCGCCAGCGGCGATGCAGTGCCGCGACCTCGGTCGCCAGTTCGTTCGCGCCGGCATAGCTGTCCAGCAATCCGCGTTGATCGGCGGCGCGCAGGAGCGATTGATGTTCGTGCTGGCCGTGGATGTCGACCAGGAATTCGCCGGCTTCCCTCAGCTGCGCGACGGTTCCCGGCCGGCCGTTGATGTAGGCGCGCGATCGGCCGCCGCTATCGATCACGCGGCGCAGGATGCACTCGCCGTCGTCTCCACCGAGATCGCTCCGTGCCAGCCAAGCTTGCAGCCCCGGCAGCGCGGACGCGTCGAACTCGGCGCTTACTTCGGCGCGTTCGCTTCCGGTCCGGACCACAGCGCTGTCCGCGCGCCCGCCAAGCACAAGCACGAGAGCATCCACCAGGATCGACTTGCCTGCCCCCGTCTCGCCGGTGAGTACGGAGAATCCGCGTGCGAATTCCAACCGCACGCGGTCGACGATCACGAAGTCCTGGATGCTGAGCGCCAGCAGCATGGCGATTTCCGGCCGGTAGATTCGTTCAGTGTCCCGGCGACTCGCTCCATCCGAGCTTCTCGCGCAGCATGTGATAGTAGTCGTGGCTGGACGGATGCAGCACCCGGATGAGGTGCGGGCACCGTTTCACCAGGACCAGGTCGCCTTCCTGGAGCTCGTGATGCGAATGGCCGTCGAAATGCACGCGGGCGTCCGCCGCGGTCAACACGAGGATCTCGACGTTGGAACTGCCCGAGATCACGATCGGTCGATTGGACAGTGTATGCGGACAGACCGGGACCAGGGCCAACACCGACAGCGAGGGATGCAGGATGGGCCCCCCGGAAGAAAGCGCGTAGGCGGTGGAGCCGGTGGGGGACGCGACGATCAATCCATCGGCCCGGAGGTCGTAGACGAACTGGCGATCGATGCGAACCTCGAGTTCGATCAGACTGTCCTCCGCACCCTTGTTCACCGCCACCTCGTTGAACGCAATCATGTCCAGGATACTGACTCCGTTGCGGATCACCTGGGCGGCGACGAGCATGCGTGGCTCGACCATGTACTGACCCTCGAGCATCGCACCGACGGTATCGAACATCGTATCGATGGACACGTCGGTGAGAAATCCCAGGCGCCCGACGTTGACCCCCGCGAGCGGTACGTCGAACGGCGCGAGCGTCCGCGCGATATTAAGCATGGTGCCATCGCCTCCGATCACGATCGCCAGATCAGCGCGTTTACCGATCTGCTCCAGGGTCAGGACGTCACGGTGATGATCGCTGATGTGCTCGGCGGTCAGCGGGTCGATGGATACCTCCACCCCGCGGCGTTCGAGGAATTCTGCAAGCTCGATCAGCGGCCGCGCGATCTCGGGGCTCTTGTGTTTTCCGATCAGCGCGATGTGGCGGAACCCGGTTTTCATGCGCTGCATTAGAGCATATTTGCAGCGCCCGACCGGGTCCTTGCGCATCTGGCCGTGAACCTTCCCGAGGCCAGCCGGGCCGATCGGGATCAGCCGGTTTCCCGGCCGCGTTCAACCTGTATAGAATCGGACGCTATGTTGAACCAGCGTGCACGCATCCTTCTGAAGACCCTCGTCGAGCGCTACATCGTCGAGGGCCAACCGGTCGGCTCGCGGGCGCTGTCGAAGTTCTCGGGACTCGACCTGTCGCCCGCCAGCATCCGCAACATCATGGCCGATCTCGAGGAGATGGGATACATCGCGAGTCCTCACACGTCCGCGGGACGCATACCAACGCCGCGCGGTTATCGCCTGTTCGTCGATACGCTGCTCACCGTGAAGCCGCTCGAACAGATCGAGATCACGCAGCTCGAAGGGCAATTGCAGACGCATAACACGCAACGCCTGGTCGCCTCGGCCTCGCACCTGTTGTCGGAACTGACCAGCTTCGCCGGTGTGGTAATGACGCCCCGGCGTCACAGCCTGGCATTCAGGCACATCGAATTCCTGAATCTGTCGGACAGTCGGATCCTTCTGATCATTGTGACGCCGGACGGGGACGTGCAGAACCGCATCATCCAGACCGAGCAGGCCTATTCGGCCACCCAGCTGATCGAAGCGGCGAATTTTCTCAACACGAACTTCGCGGGTCTGGATTTCGACGAGATCCGCAAGCGGTTGCAGGACGAATTGCGACAGCTGCGTCAGGACATGCTCCCACTGATGTCAAAAGCCGTGGAAGTCGGGTCAGAGGCGGTAAGCGAGCGCGCCGACCCGTTCGTGATCTCCGGCGAACACAATCTGCTGAACGTCGAGGACCTGTCGTCCAACATGGCGAGCCTGAGGCGGCTTTTCGCCATGTTCGACCAGCGCACCGGTTTCCTGCAACTGCTCGAAATGTCCAGCCGCGCCGAGGGCGTGCAGATCTTCATCGGCGGGGAATCCGGCCTGGTCCCGCTGGACGAATTCAGTGTCGTGACCTCGCCTTACGAAGTGAACGGACGGGTGGTCGGTACGGTCGGGGTGATAGGCCCCACGCGCATGGCCTACGAGCGCGTGATCCCCATCGTCGATATCACCGCGAAGCTGCTCACGAGCGCGCTCTCGCACAACGAGTCTGCCGGGCGGGGGTAGGCCCCGCCCGCGCGCCGCGATGGCGTTCGACCCATCTCCGCAGCACAGTCACGACGCGATCGCGAAGACGGCGATCCTGCTCGTCAACCTGGGAACACCCGAAGCGCCCGAGGCACCCGCGCTGAAACGGTACCTGCGTGAGTTTCTATGGGATCCCCGCGTCGTCGAGATCCCCAGGCCGATCTGGTGGCTGATCCTGAACGTCTTCATCCTGAATACCCGCCCCAAGCAATCGGCCGAGAAATACCGGGCGATCTGGACCAAGGACGGCTCGCCGCTTGCGGTCCACACCGCTGCCCAGACGAAACTGGTGCGAGGCTATCTCGGCAGCGTCGTCAAGTCGCCCCTGATTGTTGACTATGCCATGCGCTACGGGGAGCCGTCGGTCCACTCGGTGATGACCCGCCTGCGCGCGCAGGGCGCCGGACGCATCCTCGTGCTACCGATGTACCCGCAATCCGCAGCCAGTTCGACCGGCAGCGCCTTCGACGCGGTATTCGCGGCGGCGCAGAGGATGCGTGACGTACCGGCACTGCGCTTCGTGAAACACTTCCACGATCATCCCCGGTACATCGCCGCCCTCGCCCAGAGCGTGAAGGATCACTGGACGGCGAACGGGCGCGGCGAGCGCCTGGTGATGAGCTTCCATGGGGTGCCTCGTTTTCATCTGGAGCAGGGCGACCCGTACCACTGCGAGTGCCACAAGACCGGCCGCCTCGTCGCGGAGGCGCTTGGATTAAAGCGACAACAGTGGCTGGTCACCTTTCAATCGCGCTTCGGCCGCGCGGAATGGCTCAAGCCCTACACACAGCAGACGCTCGAGACGCTCGGCCAGGACGGGGTGAAGCGCGTGGACGTCATGTGCCCTGGCTTCGTTGCGGACTGCCTCGAGACACTCGAGGAAATCGCGATCGAGAACAAGGCGGCATTCCTCGGCGCAGGCGGCAAGGAGTTCAGCTATATCCCCTGCCTCAACGAACGGGACGACTGGATCAAGGCTCTGTGCCACATCGTCGCCGAGAACCTCCACGGCTGGGCAGCGAACGACTGGGATGCGGCCGCCGCCGCGGCCGCGGCCGAAGCTACCCGCGTGCGAGCGGCAGCGCTGGGGGCGACGGACTGAATTCGCCGAGTGCGGTGGCGGGATGGGCGCGCTTTTTCGTTCCAGGCCCTTGAAAGTTCCTTCGTCAGCCCCAAGTCCGGCTGGTCTCAGAAACATGTCGATCGCAGCCGCAAGGACAAATCAATGCCGGAACATCAAGATACCGTCAATCCCGAGCTGACTCCGCCGAATGGCGAGTCGACATCCGTCCCGACTCGCGAGGCCGCTCCGGAAACCATGCCAAGCATGGAAGAGCTTTTGCGCAAGGCCGAACTGCAGGGCGCGGAGCACTATGACGCCTGGCTGCGTGCCAAGGCGGACGCCGAGAATATCCGGCGGCGGGCGCAGGAAGATATCGCAAAGGCGCACAAATTCGCGGTCGAGGCCTTCTCCTCGGAAATGCTGGCGGTGCGCGACAGCCTGGCAGCCGCCCTAGCGGTGCAGAACGCGACCGTCGAATCCATGAAGAGCGGCGTCGAGATCACGGCTCGACAGCTCGATACGGTCTTCGAGCGCTTCGCCATTCGCGAGATCGATCCCGTCGGCGAGAAATTCGATCCGCACCGGCATCAGGCGATGAGTGCGGTCGAGGCGGACGCACCACCCAACACGGTCGTGCAGGTATTCCAGAAGGGCTACCTCCTCCATGAACGGGTCCTGCGCCCGGCCCTGGTGGCGGTTGCGAAGGCCCGGGAATCTTGAACGCAACGCGTTTCATCCCCATCTAGGCGTCAACGGAACTTACCGCATAACCGAGAGGAATCAGAATCATGGGCAAGATCATCGGCATCGACCTCGGGACCACCAACTCATGCGTCTCGATCATGGAGAACGGCCAGCCGAAGGTGATCGAGAATTCGGAAGGTGCACGCACCACGCCGTCCGTCGTGGCATATGCGGAGGACGGTGAAATTCTCGTCGGCGCACCGGCCAAGCGGCAGGCTGTCACCAACCCGAGGAACACCCTGTTCGCCGTCAAGCGCCTGATAGGTCGCCGGTTCAACGAGAAGGAAGTGCAGAAGGCACTCAAGTTGATGCCCTATGCGATCGTCGACGCACCGAACGGCGATGCGTGGGTCGAAGTGCGCAGCAAGCGCATCGCACCCCCGGAAGTCTCGGCCCAGGTCCTGCTCAAGATGAAGAAGACTGCCGAGGACTATCTTGGCGAACCGGTCACCGAGGCCGTGATCACGGTGCCGGCGTACTTCAACGACTCGCAACGCCAGGCGACCAAGGATGCCGGGCGCATCGCGGGTCTGGAAGTAAAGCGCATCATCAACGAACCCACTGCTGCTGCGCTCGCCTTCGGCATGGACAAGTCCGGCGGCAAGGATCGCAAGATCGCGGTGTATGACCTGGGCGGAGGTACGTTCGACGTCTCGATCATCGAGATTGCCGACGTGGACGGCGAAAAGCAGTTCGAAGTGCTCGCGACCAACGGTGACACGTTCCTTGGCGGCGAAGATTTCGACCAGCGCCTGATCGAGTACGTCATCGGCGAGTTCAAGAAGGATCAGGGCGTCGATCTCGGCAAGGATGTGCTGGCGCTGCAACGGCTCAAGGACGCCGCCGAGAAAGCGAAGATCGAGCTTTCCTCGTCGCAGCAGACCGAGATCAATCTGCCGTACATCACGGCCGATGCCAGCGGTCCGAAGCACCTCGCGGTCAAGATCACGCGCGCGAAGTTCGAGAGTCTGGTGGAGGAACTGATCGAACAGTCGATCGAACCCTGCCGCACCGCCATCAAGGATGCCGGCGTGAAGGTCTCCGATATCGACGATGTCATCCTGGTCGGTGGCCAGTCGCGCATGCCGAAAGTGCAGGAGAAAGTACGCGAGTTCTTCGGCCGGGAGCCACGCAAGGACGTGAACCCGGACGAGGCCGTGGCGGTCGGCGCCGCGATCCAGGGCGGTGTGCTGAAAGGCGATGTCAAGGACGTGCTGCTGCTCGACGTGACGCCGTTGTCCCTCGGCATCGAGACCCTGGGCGGAGTGATGACCAAGCTGATCCAGAAGAACACGACGGTCCCGACCAAGGCGAATCAGGTGTTCTCCACGGCTGACGACAATCAGCCGGCAGTGACCATCAAGGTGCTGCAGGGCGAGCGCAGTGTCGCTTCGGGCAACAAGCTGCTGGGCGAATTCAACCTCGAGGGAATACCCTCGGCGCCTCGCGGCATGCCGCAGATCGAAGTCACGTTCGACATCGACGCCAACGGCATCCTGCATGTGTCGGCGCGCGACAAGGCCACCGGCAAGGAGAACAAGATCGTCATCAAGGCAAGTTCCGGCCTGACCGAAGCCGAGATCGAACGCATGGTGCGCGATGCTGAACTCAATGCGGAGGAAGACCGCAAGGTGCGCGAACTGGTCGACTCACGCAATCAGTTGGATGGTCTCGTGCACCAGGTCAAGAAGTCCATCGCGGAGCATGGCGACAAGATCGGTGCGGACGAGAAAGCGAAGGTCGAGACTGCGCTCAAGGATGCCGAGGAGGCCCTCAAGTCCGGCGACAAGGAAGCCATCGACGCCAAGCGGGAGGCGCTGACGCAGGCCTCGCACAAGATGGCCGAGCAGATGCACGCACAGCAGCAGCCTGATGCCGGCCCGGGCGGCGAAGCCGGCCCCCAATCCGCGGGCGGTGGTTCGACCCGGGAAGACGGTGACGTCGTCGACGCCGAGTTCGAGGAAGTGAAGGATCGCAAGTAAATCGAACGTGTTGTGTGAGAGTTGAGGGGCGGGGCGCGCAGGCGCTCTGCCCCGGCTTGTCGGTACGTCTCACGCTACCTGCCTGACGCCTTAAGCAGACCAGACAATGGCCAAACGCGACTACTACGAAACCCTGGGCGTCAACCGTGACGCCTCCGACGAAGAAATCAAGAAGTCGTACCGCAAGCTCGCAATGAAGTTTCACCCGGACCGCAATCCGGAGGGCAAGGACAGCGAGGAGAAATTCAAGGAGGCCAAGGAGGCCTATGAGATGCTCTCCGATCCACAGAAACGCGCGGCCTATGACGCCTACGGCCACGCAGGCGTGGATCCGTCGGCAGGCGCGAACGGAGCTGGTGCTGCCGGTTTCGGCGGATTCGCCGACGCATTCGGCGACATCTTCGGCGAGATCTTCGGCAACAATGCCGGCGGGCGGCAGCGCTCGAATGTGTACCGTGGTGCCGACTTGCGCTACAACCTCGAAATCTCGCTCGAGGAGGCCGCGCGCGGCACCGAGACCCGCATTCGCATCCCCACGATGGAGGAATGCGAAACCTGTCACGGCAGCGGCGCGAAGCCGGGGACGCAAGCGAAGACCTGTCCCACCTGCAACGGCCAGGGCCAGGTCCGCATGCAGCAGGGCTTCTTCTCGATCCAGCAGACCTGCCCGAAGTGTCATGGCGGCGGCAAGGTGGTCGATACCCCGTGCGGCACGTGTTCCGGCGTAGGCCGGATCAAGCGCCAGAAAACGCTGTCGGTGAAGATTCCCGCCGGCGTGGATGAAGGCGATCGCATCCGCCTCACCGGTGAAGGCGAGGCAGGCGTCAACAGCGGTCCGAGCGGCGACCTCTACGTAGTGATCCACATCCGCGAGCACGCCGTGTTCCAGCGTGACCAGAATGATCTGCACTGCGAGATGCCGATCAGCTTCACGACCGCAGCCCTCGGCGGGGAGATCGAGATTCCCACGCTCGACGGCGCGGCGAAAATCAAGATTCCACCGGAAACGCAGTCCGGCAAGGTCTTCCGCTTGCGCGGCAAGGGCATCAAGGGCGTGCGTACCAACGTGCACGGCGACCTGCTTTGCCACGTAGTCGTGGAAACGCCGGTCAATCTGACGACGCGGCAGAAAGAGTTGCTGCAGGAACTGGAAGCGATCAACGTGACCGACGACTCACGGCACAATCCGCGCGCGAAATCCTGGATGGATCGGGTGCGGGAGTTCTTCGCGGAGTAGCATCCGCCGGGCGCCAGCGGGAAACTCCCATCTTGTGATTCATGGAACGGTCGGGTAAGTATCCCCCGGCAGAGCCGGGGGCTTTAAGTTGTGAGCCGCTCGAAGCGGCTGATCAGGGTCGCTAACGCGGCCCCGCGTTCTTGGGGCCACCTTCGTGGGGGCCGCCCGTCATTGCCATAGCCACATTTGGTCCAGCCGGCGATCCTCTTGCTCCTGATTCCGGATGTACTGCCGGATGACCTCTTCGTCTCGCCCGACCGTCGAGACGAAGTACCCGCGGGCCCAAAAATGCCGACCTACGAAATTGCGCTTCCTCTCCCCGTA
>JBBQHP010000030.1:0-59956 GCA_038324085.1 Burkholderiales bacterium | reverse complement strand
CACTTGCGGGGCGGGGGGGGCCGGCGGGGCGTGGGCCAATATTAAACTTTGGCCCCCCCCCGCGCTGCCGGTGCGAGTCCGCTCGATGGATGGGATGGACTCCCCCCGGCGTTTTCTCGGCATCATCGTGCCAGCTGGCCTCATGTTGGGTGGGGTGTCAGCGATCAACCGGGAGGAGTCCGAGATGAATGCTACTACCGCCGTCGCAGCCGATGCCACCGTCGTAGGAGTCGACCTGGCCAAGAGCGTGTTCCAACTGGCCGTGGCCGATGATCGTTGGAAGATCATCGCCACGCACCGCCTGACCCGTAGCCAGTTCGAGCGCTGGTTCGTCAATCGGACGGTGGCGCTGGTGGTGATGGAAGCCTGTGGCTCGGCGCATCACTGGGCGCGCTGGTTGAACGCGCTGGGCATCGAGGTCAGGCTGCTGCCGGCGGCCTACGTGCGCGCATACGTCAAGCGCAACAAGACCGACGCGGCCGATGCCGCAGCGTTGCTGGAAGCGGCACGCTGCGCCGAGATCCTGCCGGTGCAGATCAAGAGCGTCGAGCAGCAGGCCCTGCAGGCGATGCACCGCACCCGTTCGCTGTGGATGGGAACGCGCACCAGCCGTATCAACGCGCTGCGCGGCTTCTGTCGCGAGTTCGGGATTGCCATCGCCCAGGGTGCGAGACTTGGGGTGGAGCAGATCAGCCGGGTGCTGGCCGATCCGCGTTCGGGCGTTCCGGTCCTGCTCCGCGGCACGATGCAGTTGCTGGAGGAGGAGATCCGCCTGCTCGAATCCCGCATCGACCAGCTCGAGCGCGAGCTCACCGTGCTTGCCCGACAATCCCCGGCTTGCACGACCCTGCTGTCGATTCCCGGGGTGGGGCTGCTGACCGCCACCGCCCTGGTGGCCGCCACCAGTGGCTCGGTGAGCCACTTTCGCGATGCCCGTCACTTCGCCTCCTGGTTCGGGTTGACGCCGAAGGAGTCCTCCTCGGGTTCCACGCGACATCTGGGCCGGATCTCCAAACGCGGCGATCGCTACCTGCGCATGCTGCTCACGCATGGCGCACGCTCGGTGTTGCGGGCAGCGAAGGTGGCGGCTACGGCTGGCAAAGAGCTCGACGCCCTCAGAGGCTGGGCGCTCACGGTGCAGGGACGCAGCCATCACAACAAGGCCGCCTGTGCGCTCGCCAACAAGATCGCGCGCATCTGCTTCGCCACGCTGCGCGATGGGGAGCCCTACGGCGCGGTGAAACGCATGAACAAGAAGCTGGAGCGCACGGCCTTTGCGATCGCACACTGAGCTCGCAAGACGACCACCACCGTTCCAGACGACATCAATCCCACCGCCGCTTGCACAAGAGACACGATCGCCCATCATGGCACCCAGGGTCGCCCCCACACCGAATGACGCCGATAACCCTTCCGGCAGCGCCACGCCTGCCGCTTGCAGCGATTGGCGCTTCAGTGACGCAGATTCCATGTCGGCACGGGCCACAACGAGCCCACCTCAGATGCCGGATATACGACTGCAGGCTTTGCCCACAATGCCAAATCTATCGGTCAGTCTCTTCTACGATGGGGGGAGTCCATATAGGAAGGGTTAGGCGTCAAGTTGCCCCGAACAAAGACAGTTGCGCCGGGCGCTCTCGGCGATTGCTGTTCATGCAGCAAACGGCGAGAGAGCGTGCGGCAGCGCTTTGAAGCTGAAGACATTGTTTTGACCGATAGCTTGTCAAAAGCCGTAGTACGCCGGGTTGGCCAACACCGTGATGGCTGTCTCTTCAGCTTGTTGCTTCGAGAACTGTGCATTCAAGAGCACTTCGACTAGGCCTGCATGGTCTCGCGCCTTTACGGCTAGATCGAAGGACTCGACCAAGCCAAAGTGAAAAAGCCGTTCATTTACGGTCATGCCTCGAATTGATGGCTCAGTCATTGCTGTTCCTAGCTTCCACGCGATGGTGACCGTTGCTGCCTGAATTGACGCCTAATAGTAGGCACCCTAAATGGTGCTTTACAAACCGACAAAGGGCTGTCGAGAAACACAGGGATCACAACTTCAGACCTTTCCAGTCAATAACTTGTCCAGATTTAGTATCCCCTATTTTCCCGCTGAAGTACCCCTCGGCAGCGCGCGCCATGAGTGCCCTGGACCGGCCCTTGCCCGGCCTGTGATCGACGCCGCCCCCTCGACGGGTTCATGCGAATCGAATATTCGACGGTGTTTTACCACGGCAAACGGAATCCGTCTGTCGAAGCGGACATCGGCGCAGGGAGACCGCTCTTGTCAAGAAGCCGGTTGCATTATTCGCCTTTCGCGAGCCGCCATGAAAAATGCCGGGCAAGCCCGGCATTGATTTGATCGAGCCCGACGGCCGGGGCGGATCAGATGTCCCAGGGATTGGCTCTCGTCCCGTCGATGCCGTACTTCTCGATGGCCTGTTTGACGACCTCGCGCTTGATCGTGCCTTCGTCCGCGAGCGCCTTCAGCGTCGCGATGACTACGTGCTGGCGGTCCACTTCGAAGAAGCGACGGAGCGCCGCACGGGTATCGCTGCGGCCGAAGCCGTCGGTGCCTAAGGTCACGTAGCGACGCGGCACCCACGTACGAATCGAATCGGGCAGGGCACGCATATAGTCCGTGGAGGCAATGACGGGCCCTTCCGTTCCGTCCAGGCATTGCTCGACCCAGGTCTTCTTGTCCTCCTGGTCAGGGTTGAGCCGATTGGCCCGTTCGATCGCGAGGCCTTCGCGGCGCAATTCGGTAAAGCTCGTTACGCTCCACACGTCGGCGCCGACGTTCCAATCGTTCTCGAGCAGTTCCGCGGCAGCGATGACTTCCCGCAGGATGGTGCCGGAGCCGAGCAGTTGGGCCCGCGCATCGCGCTTCTTGGCGGAGGGCGCTTCGCGCAGCCGATACATGCCTTTCAGGATGCCTTCCTCCGCGCCCTGCGGCATCGCCGGATGCGCGTAGTTCTCGTTCATCACGGTGATGTAGTAGAAGACGTCTTCCTGCGCTTCCAGCATGCGGCGCGCGCCGTCCTGCACGATGAGCGCGACTTCGTAACCGAAGCAGGGGTCGTAGGCGACGCAGTTCGGCACCGTCGAGTACAGCACGTGGCTCGAGCCATCCTCGTGCTGCAAGCCTTCGCCGGAAAGCGTGGTGCGGCCTGCGGTGGCGCCGAGCAGGAATCCGCGCGCGCGCGAATCGCCCGCTGCCCACACCAGATCGCCGATGCGCTGGAAACCGAAGCACGAATAGAAGATGTAGAAGGGCAGCATCGGCACGCCGTGCGAGGTGTAGCTCGTCGCGGCGGCGAGCCACGACGAGATCGCGCCGGCCTCGCTGATGCCTTCCTCCAGGATCTGGCCGTCCTTCGCTTCCTTGTAATACAGCAGTTCGTCGCGGTCTTCGGGCTCGTACAGTTGGCCGACCGACGAATAGATCGCGACCTGGCGGAACAGCGCCTGCATGCCGAAAGTCCGCGCCTCGTCCGCCACGATGGGGACGATGTGCTTGCCCAGCTTCGGGTCCTTCAGCCATTGCGTCAGCATCTGCACGAACACCATGGTGGTCGATTGTTCACGACCCCCGGTGCCCTCGAGGACCTTGGCCAGCGTGGCGCGGGCCGGCACCGGCAGCGTCGCGCTCTTGGGCTTGCGCTGCGGCAGGTAGCCGCCGAGCGCATTGCGGCGGGCGTGCAGGTATTTCATCTCCGCACTCTCGGCGGCCGGCTTGTGGAACTCGACGTGCGTCACCTGTTCGTCGGTCAGCGGCAGCGAGAAGCGGTCGCGGAACGCGAGCAGCGCTTCGTCGTTCAGCTTCTTCTGCTGGTGCGTCGTCATCTTGCCCTGGCCCGCCAGCCCCATGCCGTAGCCCTTCTTGGTCTGGGCGAGGATGACCGTCGGCTGGCCCTTGTGATTGACCGCGGCGTGATAGGCCGCGTAGATCTTCACCGGGTCGTGGCCGCCGCGGCGCAGCCGGTCGATGTCCTCGTCGGACATGTGCGCCACGAGCGCTTGCAGCTCCGGGTACTTGTTGAAGAAGTTCTCGCGATTGAAGCGTCCGTCCGTGGCCGCGTATTTCTGGAATTCCCCGTCCACCGTCTCGTGCAGCCGCTTGATGATCACGTTGTCGTGATCGCGGGCGAACAGCGAATCCCACTCGCTGCCCCACATCAGCTTGATCACGTTCCAGCCGGCGCCCGCGAATAGTCCTTCCAGTTCCTGCACCACGGAACCGTTGCCGCGCACCGGGCCGTCGAGCCGCTGCAGGTTGCAGTTGACGACGAAGATCAGGTTGTCGAGACCTTCTCGCGCCGCGAGCGACAGGCCCGCGAGGGATTCCGGCTCGTCCATCTCGCCGTCGCCGGGGAACGACCAGACCTTGCGATCGGCCGCATCGAGAATGCCGCGGTCCTGCAGGTAGCGCAGGAAGCGCGCTTGATAGATCGCATTGAGCGGGCCGAGGCCCATGGAGCCGGTGGGGAACTGCCAGAACTCCGGCATCAGGTAGGGGTGGCAATACGAACACAGGCCCGGACCCGGATGGCCGGCACCCCGAGCGTCGGGCGGCGTGGCGCCTTCCGTCAGCCCGGTTTCGCGCCGGTAATTGTTGATCTGCTCCGCCGTGAGCCGGCCCTCGAGGAAGGCGCGCGAGTAGATGCCCGGTGCCGAATGCGGCTGGAAGTAGATCAGGTCGCCAGACTGGCCGGCGCGGAAGAAGTGGTTGAAGCCCACTTCGAACAGATCGGCGGCGGAGGCATAGCTGGCGATGTGCCCGCCCAGTTCCGGATGCGCCTTGTTCGCGCGGACCACCATGGCGAGCGCGTTCCAGCGCACCAGTCCCATCAGCCGCTGCTCGACCTCCGGGTTGCCGGGAAACTGCGGCTGGTTCGCGAGCGTGATGGTATTCGAGTACGGCGTATTGAATACCGGCGGCAGGGGCACGCGACGATGGCGCGCGTGGTCCAGGAGCTTGCGCAAGATGAAAGTCGCCCGCTCGGCGCCTTCCGCCTCCACGATGGCGTCGAACGCTTCGAGCCACTCGCGGGTCTCGGTCGGGTCGGCGTCCTTGGGCAGGACGCGCGAGAAGATCGTGGTATCGACTTGCGTCAGGTCGGAAAGGTCGGTCATGGCTTGGTCCTCAGGTACACTCCGCGCCGCCCACCGGCAGCCGCAACGTCGGCGATGGTACCTCGAAGGCTGGAGCACGGGGTTGCGTTCCCTCTGCCAATACCGGGCCTCTACGGCATAAAATGCTGCATCAGAAACCAAAATCAGCACATTCTGCGTTCCATGCCCGATGCGATCGATTGGCGGATCCTGCACCTGCTGCAGGAAGACGCGCGGCTCTCGAATGTGGAGCTGGCGCGAGCGGTGAATCTTTCGCCTTCGCCCTGCCTCGCGAGGGTTCGGGCGCTGGAGGCGGGCGGGTATATCAGTCGCTACGTCACGGTGCTCGATCCGCTGCGCCTCGGGCTGCAGGTGAGCGTGTTCATCCAGGTGCGGCTGGAGCGCCAGATCGAGCCCTCGCTGGAGGTGTTCGAGAAAGCGATGATCGAGCGGCCCGAGGTGATGGAGTGCTATCTGATGACCGGCGATGCCGACTACCTGCTGCGGGTGGTCGTGCCCGACATCCAGGCGCTGCAGCATTTCATCGTGAATTTCCTGTCGCGAGTCCAGGGCGTCGGCAACATCCAGTCGAGCTTTTCGCTGAAGCAGGTGAAGTACCAGACCGCGCTGCCATTGCCGACAGTTTCCTCACGACCCCGTCGACCGCAGGGCATCAAATCGCGCAAGTCGCGTTGAAGAGGATCGGCTCATGAATCTGCAGCAACTCTGCTGCGCTTCGCGCGGGCATCTCCTGGCGTTCGCTTTGATGCTGTTCGCACCGGCGTTCGCATTTGCGGACGGCCAGGAAACCGTGATCCAGCGCGGCCTGCTGCCGGAGCGCGACGGACGCTGGAGCCTCGGCGTCGGCGTGCGCGCCGCGCAGTCGCCCTACCGCGACAAGTCGGCCGCCACCGATCTGCTGCCGCTCATCATGTACGAAGGCGAACGCGGCTATCTCCGCGGCACCCGTGGCGGCCTGCGCATCGTCGACAAGCCGGGCTTCAAGCTCGAAGCGATCGCGCAGGTCCGACTCGGCGGCTATCGCGGAGATGACGGCAGCTATCTCGACGGGATGGTCCGGGAGCGTTCGCTCGATGGCGGACTCGCCGCGATCTTCCCCACGCCCCTCGGTGAATTCTCGGCGGAAGCCACGGCCGACATCTCCAACACGCACAACGGCGTGGAAGTCTCGGGCGCGTGGGCGCGGACCTGGGCGTTCGGCGCGCTGAAGTTGCGTCCTTCCGTGACCTTCACCCGCTACAGTCCCGATCTCGCCGACTACTATTTCGGCGTGCCGTCCGGTGAGGCTCGTCCCGCTCGTCCGGCCTACCTGCCCGGGGCGGCATCCAGCGCCCGCCTCGCGCTGCACGGCACCTATCAGCTCACCACCAACGGTTATCTGTACGGCAGTCTGGGCCTCACGTGGCTGGACAAATCGATCAACGACAGTCCGTTGGTCGACCACGGAATCCTGCTGTCCGCGTTCGGCGGCTATGTCTATCGCTTCGGTGACCCCACGGGAGATGGCAAGCCCGAATCGGGCGCATCGCTCCTGCCCGATTCGAAATGGTCGTTCCGCGTTGCACGCGGCTGGAACGCCGAAGCGAGCCTGCTCAGCATCATCCCCGGCGGCAATTTCGCCTTGAGCCCCGAGCGCACCGGCGTGATCAGCCTGGAGGTCGGCAAGCTGCTCAACGAGCGCTTTCGCGGCTGGCCCGTGGACATCTACGTCAAGGGCGCCTACATGCGCTACCTCGAAAAGAACATCCAGCCGGACGGCAACGGCGTGGCCCTGTACATCAAGGGTTTCTACTACGGCTTTCCCTGGAGCGATTACGTCAAGACCCGGTTCGGCTTCGGCCAGGGCCTGTCGTGGGTGGATCAGGTCCCCGCGCTCGAACAACGCGACCTCCAAAGGAAGAATCCGAATACCTCCCGACTGCTGTCGTACCTCGACGTGAGCGTCGACATCAGCATCGGCGACGTGATCCGCTACAAGCCGCTGAAGGAAACGTATCTCGGCTTCGCGGTCATCCACCGCTCCGGCATCTTCGGCCTGGCCGACGTTTTCGGCAGCGTCGACGGCGGCTCGAACTACAACTCGGTATACATCGAGACGGTGTTCTGAGGGTAGGCGATCAAGGGCGCATCGGCGATGCCGATGCGCTGCGAAGCGCCGAGCGCAGCGAGGATCTCGCGATCCCCGGCTTGCCCGTACCGGATTGACAAGGCAGATCCGTGTTCTATAGTCAGCGTGGACCCGAAGGTCCAAGGGTGGGTGACCATGCCGCAGCGCTTACGACTACCTGGTGATCGGCCTGCAGATGACGGCGCATCCGTCTGCGCGCGTCGGCGCGAGTCGATCCTCACCACGCACCGGACACCGGCTCCACAAGTGGGCAGGGCCGGCATGCGCGGCACAGAACCCGTGCGTGCGTCTGCGGCTGGGGGCGACACTGGAAAACGATCTATCACAGTGCAATCCGCCATTTGCGCGAATGCACACGTATTGCGACCACGTTGGCACGTTAAGTGGATTACCCGCCGTTCTGTTCACCGTTCCCAGGAGGTAACGCTGTCTCGCCCGTTGTTCCCCGATGAGCAAACAGGAGGACCTGATCGTGAGTAAAAACATCAAACGTCGCACATTCCTGAAATCCGCCGCAGCCGTTGGCGGCGTGGCTGCAATGCCCGGCATGCTGGTTTCGCAGGCAGCGCGGGCCGCCGACAAGGCGCACACCCTGGTCATGGCATCGCCATCCACGCCACAAGGCCTGGACATCGAGTTCGACGTCAGCCTGGGATCGATAGATGTGCTCGGCGCGCTGTACGAGTACATGCTCGCGTACGAGAAGATCCCGGATCCCCAGAGCCCCGACGTCCTGCGCGAGGACACGAGCGTTCATTCGGACAAGAAAGAGGGCCTTGCATTGCGAGGGCGCCTGGCCGAGGGATGGGAAGTCTCGTCCAACGGACTCAAGGCCACCTTCAAGCTCCGGGACGGCGTGCGCAGCAACTGGGGCAATCTGTTCAGCGCAGACGACGTCAAATGGACGTGGGATCGAAAATTCAATCTCAAGGGGCAGGGTGTGTTCCAGACCGCGGTGCTGGGTCTGAAATCGCCGGATCAGATCAAGGTCGAAGGCCCGCGCGCAATCTCGTTCAACCTCGAGAAGCCCAGCCCCATATTGCTGAAACAGATGTGCAACCTCGCGAATCCCATCTACGACAGCAAGAAGTGCAGTGAGGTCGGTGGCAAGGAAGACCCCTGGGCCACCAAGTTTCTGCAGAACGAAAGCGCAGGCTTCGGTCCCTACAAGATCGACCAGATCGTTCGCGGCCAGCAGGCCGTCTTCAAGGCCCATCCGGATTACTGGGACAAGCAGCCGTACTTCAGCACGGTCATCATGCGCGAGGTACCCACCTCGTCGAGCCGCCTGTCCCTGCTCAAGGGCGGGGCGGTCGACATCGCGCAGTTCCTTCAGCCGCGCGAGTACGAAAGCCTCAAAGGCGACCCGAACGTCACCTACGACGCGGTTCGCTCCTCGTACATGATCTGGCTGGAACTGAATGCGAAGATCGCGCCGTTCGACAACGTGAAGGTGCGGCAGGCGGTGAACTACGCGATTCCCCACGACGAGGTCATCCGCACCATCTACTACGGGCAGGCGGACAAGCTTACCGCGCCGATGCCGTACATCTATCCGATGGCGGACACCTCATTCTTCGACTACGACTACAACCTGGACAAGGCCAAGCAGTTGCTGGCGGACGCCGGATTTCCGAAAGGGTTCAAGACCACCCTCAGCTACAACGCGGGCGATCCGACGCAGGAACCCATTGCGCTGCTGTATCAGACTTCCCTGCGCAAGATCGGCGTCGAAGTCCAGTTGGAGAAATTGCCCGCCGGCGTGTTCTACGAGAACGTGACGAAGCGCAAGAGGCCCATGATCTTCTATCTGGATTCCCCCTGGACGCCCGACCCCGGTTATTCATTGTTCCTGTACTTCCACTCGAAGAGTTACGTCGATTACAGCAACTACGTGAATACCACGGTCAATGGCCTGATCGAGAGCGGCCTGGAGATACTGGACGATTCCAAACGCAAGGAGATCTACAAGAAAGCGCAGAAGACCATCATGAGCGAAGCCCCATGGGGGTTCATTGCGTATCCGAAATACACCATCGGTCGCAAGAAGGCGCTCAAGGGACTCACCTACTACGTATCCAACAGTCTGCGTTTCCAGGACTTCCATCTGTAATGTCGTTGAAATTCCGGGCGGTGGCGTGTGGCCGGCCACTGCCCGGCGTGCCGATTGAGTATCCCTATGCGTGACCGACTCGATCTCGTCTGGCGCGTGGCGATCGCACGTCCGCGGTTCGTGCTCGGGTACGGGATCGTGATAGTCATCACTTTTCTGGCGCTGTTCGCGCCGTGGCTCGCGCCCTATTCGCCGATCACCGCGGATCCGTCGCAGTTTCTCGAGCCACCCAGTTGGGCGCACTGGTTCGGGACGGACGCGGTCGGCATGGACATCTTCAGCCGGGCGATCTACGCACCGCGGGTCGACCTGACCATCGCGCTGCTGGGAACCCTCATCTCCGCGTCCGTGGGCTCGCTGATCGGGGCGCTGGTCGGCTTCTACAGCGAAGGGCACGGCGTACGCTCCGCCATCAGCTATTGCGTGATGCGCGGAGCAGACGTGCTCCAGGCTTTTCCGGTCTTCGTGTTCGCGATCGCACTGGTGGCCAGCCTTGGACAGAGCCTCCAGACGGTCGTGATGGCGATCGCGTTCGTGAACATACCGATCTATCTGCGATTGATGCGTTCGCAGGTGCTCAGCATCCGGAACATGCGCTATATCGAGGCAGCCCAGGTCGCAGGTCTCTCGGATTTCTACACGATCACCCGCCATGTGATTCCCAATGCGATGGCACCGGTCCTCGCGCAGATCTCGGTGAACATCGGCTGGTCGATTCTGCTCACGGCAGCGCTCAGTTTCATCGGTGCTGGCGTCCGCCCCCCGACGCCGGAGTGGGGCAGCATGATCGCCATGGGATTCCAGAACATCGTCACGGGCCAGTGGTGGCCCTCGCTGTATCCGGGCCTCGCACTGTCCATCACGGTGTTCGGCTTTGCGCTGGTCGGGGCGAGCATCGAGGTACTGGCCGACCCGATGAAGCGGCGCGAACTGCTCGCCGAATTGCGACCCAACGCCAGCGTTGCCGCGCCCCCGGTTTCACGGACCAGCGCGTGAACTTCGCCACGTACATCGGCCGTCGCCTGTTGTTCATTGCGCCGCAACTCCTGGGCATCGTCCTCGTGAGTTTCCTGCTGATCAAGACGATCCCGGGCGACCCCGCCGTGCTGATGCTGGGCCCTACCGCCACGCCCGAGGCCATCGCTTCCCTGCGGGCCAAGATGGGTCTCGACCAACCGATCTTCACGCAGTTCCTTTTCTACGTGAAGGCATTGCTGCATGGTGATCTGGGAACGTCGTGGCAAACCACGAGACCCGTCCTCGAGGACCTGTTCCAGCGCTTTCCGGCCACGGTCGAACTGGTGACCTTCGGGTTGCTGACCGCTATCGCCATCGGTGTTCCGCTCGGGCTGGCCTCCGCAGTGCACCCGAAGGGATGGATCGCGCGCTTCGCCGACTTCTACGGACTGAGCGCCGGCGCGGTCCCCGATTTCTGGCTGGCGCTCGTGTTCATCTACGTCTTCTATACCCTGCTCGGATGGCTGCCACCGCCTCTTGGGCGCATCGACCTCGCCATCATTCCCCCGGCGACTGTCACCGGCATCTACACCATCGACACGCTCATCGCGGGGGACTGGGAGGCTTTCGCATCGGCGGCGTCGCACCTGATCCTGCCGGTCGCGACGCTCGGACTGATCAACGCCGGGCCGATCCTGAAGATGACGCAGGCCACGGTCGAGCGCATGCTGCAATCGGATTTCAGCCATTTCGAAGTGCTGTCCGGCATGCCGCGCGGCATGGTCATCCGCAGCGCATTGCGCAATTCGCTCCCATCCGTCATCACGATCATCGGCGTGTTGTACGGATTCCTGATCGGCGGCGCGGTTCTCGTCGAGATCGTTTTCAGCTGGGGCGGAGCCGGTCAGTATGCGGTGCAGGGTGTGCTCAACTCCGACATCTATCCCGTCATGGGATTCGTTCTGTTTTCCGCGATCTTCTCGCTGATCGTGTACCTGGTGGTCGATCTGATCTACTTCGCCATCGATCCGAGGATCGGTCATTGAACGCGTTGGCTGGAGAGGCGAACGGGCCGGCGAATTCCGTGCGCGAGACGTCCGCGGTGCCTCTGCTGGCGGTGCGCGGCCTGCGGGTGGAGTTCCCCGCGGCAATGGGTCCGAACAAAGTGGTGCTTCAGGACATCAGTCTCTCCCTGCTGCCCGGCGAGATCATCGGCGTGGTGGGGGAGTCCGGTGCGGGCAAGACGACCCTCGCCCGATCCCTGCTGGGCCTGCCGCCGGTCCCAAGCCGGGTGACGGCCGGCGAGATCGTCTTTCGCGGCTCGGATCTGCGAAAACTTAAGGAATCCGAACTGCAGCGCATGCGGGGCAAGGACCTCTCGATGGTGGTGCCGAATCCGCGTGGCGAACTCAATCCGCTGCTGACGATCGGCAGGCAGATAGCCACCATCGCACAGGTACATCTGTCCATCGGACGCAAAGAGGCGCGCGAGAAGGCGCTCGACATGCTGAAGGCCGTGCAGATCCCCGACCCGACGCGGCGCTTCGATGCCTATCCTCATGAATTGTCGGGCGGCATGGCGCAGCGCGTGGTCATCGCCATGGCGCTGGTCTGCTCGCCCGGCTTCGTCATCTCGGACGACGCGACCAGCGGACTCGACGTGACCGTCCAGGCGCAGATCCTCGACCTGATGCGCACCCTCGCCGAGAAGCAACGCAGCGCCATGTTGTTCATCACGCGCGACGTCGGCATCACGGCGCATTTCTGCGATCGCGTGGCCGTGATCTATGCCGGACAGATCATGGAAGTCGCGCCGCGCCAGGCTTTCTTCTTCGCGCCTTCGCATCCTTACACGATCATGCTGCTGGCCGCGTTTTCGCACAGCGCGGATCTCCGGCGACGCTGGACCGTCCCCGATGTGCGGCGCCGTGCGCTCCCTGGCGGCCGCGGCTGCAGTTACGTCGATCGGTGTCCGCTGGCGCAAGGCAAATGCCGCACGGAAGATCCTCCATTCGTCGAGCTCACGCCCGGGCATTTCTCGAGATGTCACTTTCCGGTGGTGCGATGACGGCACCGCTGCTGGAAGTGACGGAGCTCTACAAGCGCTTCCCCATACCCGGGTCGCGGGCGGTGGTGCAGGCCGTCAACGGGGTCTCGTTCGAGATCCGGCCTGGCGAGACGCTCGGGCTGGTCGGGGAAAGTGGGTCCGGGAAGACGACGGTGGGCCGCTGCATCCTCGGCCTGCTCACACCCAGCAACGGCTCGGTACGGTTTCAGGGCAGGGACGTCACGCTCGGCAAGCGCCGGAGCGAGCTACGGGGAAAGATCCAGCTCGTCTTCCAGGAGCCCTCGGAGTGCCTGGACCCGCGCCAGCGCATCGGCAATTCCGTCGAGGAACCCCTGATCGCGCTCGACGTTCGCAGGAGCGAACGCCGCGCCCGCGTGCTGGAGTCCATCGACATGGTGGGCCTCGACGAGAGCATGCTGCGACTCTATCCGGCGGAGCTGAGCGCGGGCCAGCAGCAGCGGGTCGGGATCGCCCGCGCGATGATCACCCGTCCCCAGCTCGTCGTTCTCGACGAGCCGACTTCGGCGCTCGATCCGACCGCCCGTGCCGAGATCATCGAGCTGCTGCAGAAGATCCAGGCCGAACTGGGGACTTCATATCTGTTCATTTCGCATGACCTGAGCACGGTGCGATTCGTCAGTCATCGGGTCGCAGTGATGTACCTCGGGATGATCGTGGAGCAGGGCGACGCGGCAGAGGTATTCGCGCAGCCGGTGCATCCGTACAGCGTCGGACTGTTGTCGGCGGTGCTGCTGCCCAATCCCGATATCAAGTACGAGACGGTCGTGAGCCTGAAGGGAGAGATTCCGAGCCCGATCAATCTGCCGGCCGGCTGTTACCTTGCCTCCCGCTGTCCCCTGGTCGTCGATCGCTGCCGCGCTGAAATGCCGCCCGCCGAGAAACTCGACGGCGGCCATGTCGTGCACTGCTTCCGGCACCGGGAAGTCCAGGCGCTCGACTCCACCACCGATACGTTCACACGGTTCCAGCAAGAGGCCAGGCGAATCCTGGGCGTTGTTCCCGCAGAGCTGGCGCCCGAGTCGGCGAACGCTCCATCCGCAACACGGCACGAGACGGAGGGCAGGCAATCATGAACAGGCTGTCAGGCAGGAAAGCACTGGTAACGGGCGCCGCGCGCGGCATCGGCCACGCGATAGCCATCGCGTTCGCCAAGGAAGGCGCTGACGTCGCAGTCCTCGATCTGAAACGGGAGAATGCGGAGGCGACCGCAGCGGAAGCGCGCGAATGCGGCGTGACCGCGATCGCGGTCGCAGCGGACGTCGGCAACGAAGAGCAGGTCAAGCGCGCGGTTGCCGAGGCGACGGCGGCGCTGGGTCGGATCGACATTCTCGTGAACAATGCCGGGATCGACACCACTTCCACGATCGTCGACATGCCCACCGCGATGTGGGACGAGATGATGATCGTGAATCTGCGCAGCGTCTTCCTGTGCTCGCGCGCCGTACTGCCCGCGATGATCGAGCGCAAATGGGGACGCATCATCAGCGTCAGCTCTCAGCTCGCGCACAAGGGCGCGGCTGAGATGGCTCACTATGCCGCGGCGAAGGCCGGCGTGATCGGCTTTACGCGTTCGCTGGCCTACGAGGTCACGCGCGACGGCATCACGGTCAACGCGATCTGCCCGGGCCCGGTCGACACCGAGCTGTTCCGCAACATCCCGGAAGCCTGGCGCCGGCGCAAGCTCGCGGAACTTCCCATCGGGCGCGCGGGCAGGGTCGACGAGATCGCGCCTGTCGCCGTGTTGCTCGCGTCGGACGAGGGGTCTTATTTCGTCGGGGCCTCGTTGAATCCCAACGGCGGCGACTACATGATCTGAAGGCGGAGGAACTCCGATGGGCGAATTCGACGGGAAGGTCGCGATCGTCACGGGCGCCAGCTCGGGAATAGGCCGGGCTGCCGCGGTGGCCTTCGCGCGGGAAGGGGCCCGGGTCGTGGTCGTGGCCCGCCGGGAAGCGGAATGCGCGGGGACGGTGGCCCTGATCGAGCAGGCGGGCGGGCAGGGCATGTACGTATGCGCCGATGTGTCGCGCGAGGCCGAAGTCGCCCAGATCGTGAATCGAACGCTGACGGCGTACGGGCGGCTCGACTTCGCCTTCAACAATGCGGGGATCGAAGGCGTGCTCGGACCGGTCACCGAACAGACCGAGGAGAACTACGACGCGACGTTCGCGGTGAACGTCAAGGGCGTGCTGTTCTGCATGAAGCACGAGATCCCGCCGATGCTGAAGCAGGGCGCGGGGGTGATCGTGAACTGCGCATCGGTCGGAGGCATGGTCGGATTCCCGGGGGCGAGCGTCTACAGCGCGAGCAAGCACGCCGTGCTCGGCCTGACGCGCTCGGCCGCGCTGGAGACCGCTCGTCACGGCGTACGCATCAATGCCGTGTCGCCGTGCGCGACCGATACGTCGATGTTCGAGCGGTTCACGGGTCACGATCCCTCGGTCCAGGGCGAAATCGCGCAAAGCATTCCCATGGGGCGCGTCGGTCTCGCGGAAGAAATGGCCGGCGCGGTCCTGTTCCTCTGTTCGAACCGCGCGACATTCATGGCGGGCCAGTCCGTGACGGTCGACGGCGGACTGACGGCGCAATAGCAACGAACCGAGCGGCCGGTTCGACGCGGGCGGTATCCCGATTTCGCACTGGCGAGGCCGGCGCTCGCGCTGACCAGCCCGGCCGGACGATTCGCGCGACCCCCGGTCGCGCGACGGGCCGCGGCGACGCGCTCACCTCGGCTTCGATGAAGCCCGTTGCACGGGCGACTCGGTGGGTCGTGCCGTGGCCTGCGCTCTCTGCGCTTTCGCGGCGGAGCGACGCATCGCAGCGATGTCGAGGAGCCCCGTCGGTATAATCGCCGCCTTTCGTCGTCGTGCCGATTCCGGCGCGGCACCCTGGGCTTCTCCTGATGATCGCATTCTGGATCGCTGCTGCGCTGTTCATCGCGGTGGCGCTCGCGTTTCTCCTGCCTCCATTGCTGCGTCAGACTTCTGCCGGCAGCGTAAGCGGCAATGCAGCGAACGTTTCGGTGTACCGGGACCAGCTCGTCGAGCTCGACAACGATCTCGTGCGCGGCACCATTTCCGCAGATCAGCACGCACAGGCGAAATCGGAACTCGAAAGTCGCGTTCTGGATGACGTCGGGGCGGAAGCCGTCGCGGCGCCGGGCGTTGCTCCACCCAGGCGCGGCAGGGGATGGATCGTGGCGGTGACGATCGGCGTCGGCATTCCGGTGGTCGCCGTCGGTCTGTACCAATGGCTCGGCACGCCCGCGGCGTTGAATCCGGAAGTACGGCTCGGCATGTCCGAGGCCGAGGCGGCGGAGCGGCGCAAGATGCTGGACTTGACCGCCCAGCTCGCGAAGAAGATGCAGTCCCGGCCCGACGACTCCACCGGCTGGATGATGCTGGGCCGCTCCTATCTCGCGCTCGGCAAACCGGCCGACGCGGCCCTGGCGCTCGGGCGCGCGGCGTTGTTGAAACCGAAGGATGCGCACGCGCAGGCCGATTTCGCCGAAGCCCTGGCGATCGCGGGTCGCGGCCCGATCGGCGAACAGGCGCTGGAGGTGACGAAACGCGCGCTTGCGCTCGATCCGAACAACCAGAAAGCGCTGGCGCTCGCCGGCACCGCTGCGTTCGAGGCAAAGGACTACCGCAACGCCGTCGCATACTGGGAACGCCTGCTTGGGCAGGCGCCGCCGGGGTCTGAGTTCGCCCGTGCGGTCGAGGGCGGCATCGCCGAAGCGAAAGCGGCCATGGGCAGCGCCGACCAGCCGGCGGCGGCGGCCGGCGCAAAGGTTACGGGCCGGGTCGAACTCGCGGCGGCGCTGAAGGACAAGGCGTCACCCGACGACACGGTGTTCATCTTTGCGCGCGCCGCGAGCGGCCCGCGCATGCCGCTCGCGATCATGCGCAAGCAGGTGAAGGATCTGCCGCTCGCGTTCACCCTCGACGACTCGATGGCGATGGCGCCCGGCATGCAGCTGTCCGCGTTTCCGCTGGTCGTGGTCGGTGCGCGCGTGTCGAAGGCGGGCAGCGCGATGCCCGCGAGCGGCGATCTCGAGGGCTCGAGCGCGCAGGTCAAGCCGGGTGCGAATGGCATCGCGATCGTGATCGATCGCGTGGTTCCGTGAGGCTGCTGGCAGCGACGATCCTGCTCTGCGGTGTGTTCGCCGTCGCGCCTGCGGCAGCGTACGAGTTTCCTGCGCTGCTGCGCGACGACATGGAAGCGTTCGTCCAGCGCGTGGCCGCCAGCCAGGGCTTCGACGAAGACCGCCTGCGCCAGGTCATGCTGAAGATCGAATTCCAGCAGGGCGTGATCAGTGCGGTGAGCGCGCCGGCGACCTCACGTACCTGGAAGGAGTTCCGCCCCGGGTTCTTCACCCGGCAGCGCATCGAGGGCGGCGTGAAATTCTGGAGCGAGAACCAGTACTGGTTGCTGCGCGCGCGCGAGACCTATGGGGTGCCGGAGGAACTGATCGTCGCCATCATCGGCATCGAGACGCTGTACGGCCGCAATATCGGGAACTTCCGCATCATCGACGCCATCGCCACGCTCGCATTCCAGACGCAGTCGCGGCCGGCCTTCTTCCTGAACGAGCTGGAAGAATACTTCCTGCTGTGTCGCGATCTCGGCCTCGATCCGCTCGTGCCGCGCGGCTCCTACGCCGGCGCCATGGGGCTCGCACAGTTCATCCCGTCGAGCTACCGCCGCTATGCCCGCGACTTCGACGGCGATGGGCAGACCGACCTCTGGGCGAGTGCGGCCGATGCCATCGGCAGCGTGGCGAACTACCTGAAGGAATTCGGCTGGCGCTGGAACGGCACGGTCGCGTTGCGCGCCAGGGTGGCGGACCCGGCGGCCGCGGACGAGTTGGTGAAGCTCGGCGTTCGACCGACACTGACTGCCGGCAATCTGGCGCAGAAGGGCGTGACGGCCGAGCGCCCGCTGCGGGACGGAGAGATCGCCGCGCTGATGCAGTTCGAAGGCGACAACGGGCGCGAGTACTGGCTCGGTCTCGACAACTTCTATGTCATCACGCGTTACAACCGTAGCCAGAACTATGCGATGGCGGTCTGGCAGTTGTCCCAGGAGATCGCGGCGGCGCGCCGCAAGTCCAAAGCCGCCGAGCGTCCGCCGCTCGCCAACTGAAGCGCGGGCGCGGGCCGCTCAGCTTTTCGCGCGCAATGCCCGCGCGATGCTCTCGGCGTCGAGCCCCGCCAGCCCCACTTCCTTCATCAGCGATGCGACGAGCGGTGCCTGCACCTTGTACTTGAGGGCGCTGGTCATGACCTGATCCGACAGGCTCGCCGGAGAGCGAGGGTGGCCGGAGCGAGCCGAAGGCGCTGCTGATCACGACCTTCTGGCCGAGGAAGCCGGTGCGCACGAACGACAGCTCGGTAGTGGAGCGCTGGTAGAGCTTGGACAGGTGCCACCACAGGATCGCGATGGCGATGACCAGGAGGACGATCGCGACGATGAAGATGCCGAAGTTGGACTCCATGATTCCTTGCGCCCGGTCGGACGCCTGTGAACGGATTGTAGTGGGGTCAACCCTTGGCGGAGAAGGCGACCCGGCCCAGATGCTGCACTTCGGTCTCGACGAACGCGCCGGGATGCAACGCCTCGGCGGCGGTGGCACCGCCCGCTGCATCTGGACCGTCGGACGCAGATTGGTCGTCACCGCGTCGAAGATCGGGAGCCGGATCTCCGGGTGCCGTTGCGGCGAACGCCTGCGGGTCGACGCAACGGCCGCTCGAGCCGGCTGCGTCCGCTCGACTGCCATGCCGTGCCGACCAATGTCTGCATCAAGACAATGTCTGCATCAAGACAAGGTCTGCATCAAGACAAGGTCTGCATCAAGCCAAGGTCTGCATCAAGCTATAGTCTCGCGCGGGGTTCGAGCCTCGATCCTCGCTTTCCAACGCGCGAAAGGAAAACACGATGAGCCGGCAACTCCTGAGATCCGCCAAGTTGTACACGCCCCGGTTCCGGTACACACCCTGCG
Source organism: Burkholderiales bacterium (assembly GCA_038324085.1). Taxonomy (GTDB): domain Bacteria; phylum Pseudomonadota; class Gammaproteobacteria; order Burkholderiales. The sequence continues at coordinate 41,544 of JBBQHP010000030.1, read as the reverse complement.
TCAAGACCGGGCCGTTCTACGCCATATCGGGAATGATCGGGTTCGATCCCGCCAACGGCAAGCTGGTGAGCGGCGGGCCGTATGGCGAAACGCGGCAGATCCTGAGCCTGCTGCAGCTCGCGCTGGGCGACTGGGGCCTGACGCTGGACGACCTCGTGCAGGCGCGCATCTACACGACGCACATGGATCAGTTTCCGGAGATCAATCGTGCGTGGGACGAAGTGTTCGCTACCATCGATCCGCCCGCGCGCACTTCGATCGGCGTGGCTGCCTTGCCCGCGGGTGCCGGCGTCGAGATCGAGTTCTCGCTCTACAAGGCGTGAGCGCCGACGGTGACGGCGAATACCCAGGGGACGGTGGTCGCGGGCAAGGCCGGGCCGCGCGGCAGGTTTCCGAACCTGAAGCGAGCCGGCGATGCCATGTTGGGGTCCGGCACCCGTTCGCGGCCCGCATCGTCCGGCGCACGCGCAGGAGACTGTCCGAAAGTCTTGTAATGGACTTCTCATGATAGTAAGTCTGCTGTAGGATTGTGCCATGAGTACCACCCGCACCCGGACATTGCCGCGCGAATCCGCGCCCGACCTGCACGCCATGGGGGCTGCGGGGCTACGCGCCTTCGAGCGGATCGCGGTGGCCTGGGGTCTCAGCGTGGACGACCAGCTCCGGCTGCTGGGCGATCCGCCGCGTTCGACCTTCTTCGCGTGGCGCAAGGCGCCGGACAAGGCGAACGTGCCGCGCGATATGCTCGAACGCCTGTCCAACATCCTCGGCATCTACAAGTCGCTGCAGATCCTGTTGCCCGCTCCCGCGGCAGCCGATGCCTGGGTGCGGCAGTCGAACGACGCCCCCATGTTCGGCGGGCGCACGGCGCTCGAACGCATGCTGGCCGGCAACATGAGCGATCTCAATCTCGTGCGGCGTTATCTCGATTCCGTGCGCGGTGGCGGCTGGGCGTGAGTCCGACGGTGCGCCGGATCCGCTGGGATCCGGCCTGCAGGATCGTGCCCACGCGGCACCCCACGGTCTACCTGTTCGATCGCGTGGCCGGGCCGGACGATTTCGACGCCCTCTACGCGCTTGAAGCGATGACCAACGACCGCGTTCGCGACGAAGTCGGGCTGGTGGCACTGGTGCCGCCCGAGGAACGCATCTTCGGACCCGGCAGTGGCCCCATCATGGCGGCCTTCACCCACGCCAATCCGCTGGGCAGCCGTTTCTCCGATGGCAGCTTCGGCGTGTTCTACGCGGCCGGCGACCGTGCCACGGCCATCGCGGAAACGCGCCATCATCACAGCCGGTTCTTCGCGGCCACCCGGCAGGTCGCGATGTCGGTCACCATGCGCCTCTATCACGTCGTGATCGACGCGAAGCTGCACGATCTGCGCGGTGCGGGCAGCGTGGACGCACGGGTCCACGATCCCGACAGCTATGCCGTCTCGCAGACCCTCGGTGCGTCCCTGCGGCAGCAGGGGTCGGGCGGCGTGGCATATCGGAGCGTCCGGCGCGAAGGCGGGCGCTGCGTGGGTCTGTTCAAGGCGAACGGCGCGCGCGATTGCCTGCACGCGGCGCACCTGCTCTACATCTGGGACGGCGAGCGATTCACCGGAGTCTACGAGGAGGTGCCTTGAGTCGGAACGCCCGAATGCCGCCGCTGCACCCTGCCTGCGGCCCGACACCATGAGCGCGGCCCGATACGCGCACAGCCTCGAACTCGCCGGTGTCGCGCTCGCCAGGGCCGATCCGCGCATGGCGCGCCTGATTGCCGCGCACGGGCCTTGCACGCTGGAACCGCGCTGGCGCCAGACGCCCTACGAAAGCCTGATCCGCGCGGTCATGTTCCAGCAGCTCCATGGCAATGCGGCCCGGGCGATCCTCGCGCGCTTCTCCGCGCTGTTTCCCGACTCGGCCTTTCCCACCCCGGACAACGTGCTTTCGGCCGACGATGCCACCTTGCGCAGTGTCGGCCTGTCGCGCCAGAAGGCCTCGTACATCCGCGCGATCGCGGCCGGGGCCCGGGATGGTGTCGTGCCGTTGCGCCGCGCGGAATTCACGCGGGTCCCGGACGAAGCGATCATCGAGCGTCTGACGTCGATTCGCGGCGTGGGGCGCTGGACCGTGGAGATGCTGCTGATCTCGACCCTGGGCCGCCTCGACGTGCTGCCGGTGGACGACTACGGCGTGCGCTGCGGATTCGATCGGCTCGCGCGGCGCCGCGAACCGGTCAAGCCGAAGGAGCTGGCGGTGATCGGCGTGCGCTGGGCGCCGTACCGTTCCGTGGCCGCGTGGTATCTGTGGCGCTCGGCGGAGGCATGACTGCGCTATCGTGCATCTTCGCCAGAGGAGCCTGCCCATGAATGCCCCGACCCCGTCGCTCGATTCCCGCCGCTCGCCGTTCTTCACTCACGACCACGAGCTGTTGCGCGACACCATCCGGCGTTTCATCGTCGAGCGCGTGCTGCCGAACGGCGATGCGTGGGAAGAACAGGGCTTCGTGCCGCGCGAGATCTTGCGCGAGATGGGAGAGCTCGGTCTGTTCGGCATCCGCTACGAGCCTGAATACGGTGGCAGCGGGCTCGACACGTTGTCCACGGTCGTGCTGGCCGAGGAACTCGGCCGTTCCACTTACGGCGGCTTCGCGATCACGGTGCTCGTGCATACCGACATGGCCTCTCCGCATCTGCAGCACGCGGGCTCGAAGTCCCAGATCGAACGCTACATGCCCGACCTCATCGCCGGACGCAGGATAGGCGCCGTCGCGATGACCGAACCCGACGCCGGTTCCGATCTCGCATCCATGCGCACGACCGCCCGGCGCGACGGCCACGAATGGGTGCTGAACGGCACCAAGATGTTCATCACCAATGGCGTCCACGGTGATGTCTATTTCGTCGCGGCCAAGACCGGCGAGCCGGGGCGCAACCATCAGGTGTCGATGTTCATCGTCGAGAAGGGGACACCGGGTTTCGGTGTCGCGCGGCCGCTGAAGAAGCAGGGCTGGCTGTCGAGCGACACGGCCGAGCTGGTGTTCGACGATTGCCGCATACCGGACGAGAACCTGCTGGGCGAGGAGAATCGCGGCTTCCATGCGCTCATGAAAAATCTGCAGAACGAGCGCATCGTGCTCGGCGCGCAGGCCATGGGCGAAGCCGCAAAGGGCATCGAGCTGACGCTGGACTGGGTGCGCAACCGCAAGGCCTTCGGCGCCGCGCTGTGGGACAAGCAGACGATCCGCCAGCGCCTGGCGATGCGTGCATCGCAGGTGGAAGCCGCGCAGGCGCTGATCTACAACACCGCATGGCGCGACGCCCAGGGCCAGAGCGTGACCAAGGAAGTCTCGATGATCAAGGCGCTCGCGGGCACGCTCGTGAACGAGGTGATGTACGACTGCCTGCAGTTCCACGGCGGCATGGGCTACATGCGCGAGAGCGCGATCGAGCGCATGGCGCGTGATGCGCGCGTTCAGGCGATCGGCGGCGGCGCGACCGAGGTGATGCTGGAGGAAGTGGCGAAACGCATGTGACGGCGGCCGCGCAACTACCGGGGTACGCTTTCCGCGATGTTGCCGGCGCGCGCGACCTTGCGGAACACGTAGGACGGCGTCACGCCGAAGGTTTCACGAAAGAGCCGCGCGAAGTGCGCTGAATCGGTGAAGCCCGCGCTGATCGCGGCCTCGGTCAGGGTGCGGCCGGTCAGGGCGACGCGCATCGCGGCGCGCAGGCGGTTCCAGATGCGATACCGGCGGAACGGAACGCCCACCTCGCGGCTGAACAGATGCATGAAGCGCGACACCGACAATCCTTCCGCGCGCGCAAGCTGCTCGGCGGCGGTGAGATCGTCGGGCGCCAGGTCGAGCCGGCCGACGACGCGCGACAGTCTCGGGTCGAGCACGCGGGACGGCTCCCGCGAGTGGACGAACGCGACCAGCTGGTCGAGCGCTTCTCCCGCGAAGGCGAGGCTGTCGCGGTGCTCGTACAGTTCGCGGAACATGCTGACCTCGGCGCGCTGTCCCACGAGCATCCCGTCGTGGACGTCCCATGCGTGTCCGAGCCGGAGCAGGCTCGAACGGTCGGCGATGGTCGGTTCCGGATAGAACACGGCGAGCGGATCGCCGCCGAGGTCGAGCGCGTGGCGCACGCCGGCCGGTATCACCGCGGCGCGGCAGGTGACCCACCCGCCACCGGGCGCGCGCAGGCGAAAGTTGCCGGTCACGCCGACGATGTACACGGGGGCGCCGTGCAGGTGCCAGTCGACGTAGTCGAGGCTGCCGATGTAGAGCGTCTTGCCGCCGCCGACGCAGAGCATCGCGTCGGGCGTGCCAGCAGGTTCGTACAAGCGTTCGCGTGCCCCCATCCCTAGACTCGCTCCCTCGATTTCCAGGACCGCGCCGCAAGGCGCCCCGATGTGCGGCGACTGTAGGTCATTTCACGACGAATCAACAAGGAGAAACGCGATGGCGGTGGTGGGAACGATCAAGGAGATCTGGCGCTTTCCGGTGAAATCCATGGCCGGCCAGAAGCTGCAGGCTGCGCAGGTCGGGCCGATCGGCATCGTCGGGGACCGGTTGTGGGCGACCCGTAACGACACCGCGCAGGAGATCCAGGGCGCGAAGAAATTTCCGGAACTGATGCAGTGTTCCGCGAAGTTTCGCGAGGAACCTGCGGACGATCGCGTCCCGCATGTCGACATCACGTTTCCGGACGGTTCCGTGACCGGGAGCGACGCCCCCGGACTGGCGGCGAAGCTCACCGGACTGGTCGGGAAGCCGATGTCGCTGTGGCCGATCCAGCCGCCGTCCGATCTTGCGCACTATCGACGCCGTCCCATGAACGAGCAGGAGTTCGGCGAGGAGATGCAGGACATCTTCCAGCGCGAGCCGGGCGAGGCGTTTCCCGCGTTGGAGCAGTTTCCGCAAGAGATCCTGGAGTTCACGTCGTTTCCGGGCATGTACTTCGACGTGACGCCGATCCATCTGCTGACCACCGCTTCGCTTGCACATCTCGCCGGACTCAATCCGGTGGCGGACTGGGATGTGCGGCGCTTCCGCCCCAACTTCGTCATCGAAGCAGCGAACGGCAGGCAGGGATTCGTCGAACCGGACTGGATCGGCAAGGACATGCGCATCGGCGGTGTCACGTTGCATTGCCCCGGGCCGACGCCGCGGTGCGGCATGACCACGCGCGCGCAGAACGGGCTGCCGTTCGACAAGTCGATCCTGCGCTCCATCGTGAAGGATGCCGAACAGAATGTCGGACTGTATGCGGTCGTCGCAGCGGCGGGAACGATCAGGCTGGGCGACGCGGTCGAGATCGTCTGACCGCGTCACCCGCTTGCGCTCAATCCTCGAGCCAGTACTCACCGGTGACATCGGCCTTGATGCCGTCGTCGCCGGGCGCCCTGACGACGGTGCCGCGCAGTTGCCCGCGAATGCCCCGGAACCTGCCGGTCCCGCCCGAGAAGGTCGCGACCACCGAGTACTTGAACACCATCGATCCATCGGCAGCCGGCGTCAGCTGACCGACGCCGGATTCCCGGGTGAACACGCGGTTGCCGTCTTCCAGCACGTACACGGCATAGTTGTTCGCGGTGCCGGTTCCATTGACGTAGTCGGAGGCCCCGCGCGTAAAGCTCTCCGTCACTCTCACGCCATTGAACGCCAGGTTCACGCTCTCGTGCGGGGTTTCGCAGCGCCACCTGAGCTTTCTCGAATCGGGGCGCAGCCGACCGAGCCGCGACATCGTGCTGTACCTCGCCTCGGCGCTCGACGTGCCCTTGCATCAGCAGAATGCGATGCTGCTCTCGGCCGGCTTTGCTCCGGCCTATCGCGAACGCGCCATGGACGCACCCGACATGCGGTCGATCGATCGTGCCATCGAACAGTTGCTCCAGCGGCAGGCGCCGTATCCGGCGATCGTCGTCGATCAGGGTTACGACATCATTCGAGCGAACGCGGTGGTGGGTACGTTGCTGGCGTTTCTCATGGGCCCGGCGGTGGCGGCCACTGCGGAACCGCCACCGATGAATGCCATCGAGATCCTGTTGCGGCCGAAGGGATTGCGGCCTTTGGTGGAGAATTGGGACGAAGTGGCCTCGTGGTCCGTGCGCCGGCTGCGCGCCGAAGCGACGGCGGAAGGACCGGGCGGCGCCGCCGCGGTGCTGCTCGCAAGAATCCTGCTCCTGCCCGGCGTCGCCGCGATCGACCGGTCGCCGCGTCCGCTGGAAGAGCCGGCGCCGATGCTGGTGCTCCGGCTGCGGCGGGGCGACACGCGCCTTGCGTTGTTTTCGATCATCGCGACCCTGGGCACGCCGCTCGACGTGACCTTGCAGAACCTGCGACTGGAACTGTTCTTTCCTGCGGATGCGCAGACCGGTGCCTGGTTCGAACGGGTCGCCCCGGCGACGCTAGACTGAAGCCGGGCCCTCAGGGCATCTTCACGGGTTCGAACGCGAACACGACGGCGCTGTCCGGATCGACCCGCACGCGCACCCAGCCCACGGTCGGGGAACCGAAGGTCTCGAGCCGCGTGAAATTGGGCACCCCCTGCTTCGACCACGGGTGATCGAGCGTGAAACGATGAGAGTCGCCGTGGACCAGCAGCACGGGTTTGCGGAAAGCCTTCGTTTCCTGCTCGAGGGCTTCGAGAAGACTGGCGAACGCGCGGCGAAACGGTCGGTGCGCAATGTCTGCATCGGCCTGCATGAACAGCGCGATGGCGCGCGCATCGTGGCTGCGCGCCTGGGCGAAGCCCGCACGCAGCCACGCGATCGTCGCCGCGTCGCGCGCGACGTATTCCGCGTTCGGCGGATCGGCGGTGCCGCGATTGTTGTCTGGCCCGACCACGTGCAGGGTCACGAAAACCAGTCCTTCGTGCCACCAGCGGCGGTTCTCCACGCAACAGACTTCGGGAACCGCCGATTGGCTGTCGAGCGCAATGGCATGGCGGCCGAGACTCCTGCTGGTGCCGAAGAACACGTGCCGCAACTTCGCGAGCCTTTCTTCCGGCCCGAACTGCCCCGCCATGCGGCGATTGCAGTCCGTCCAGTCGTTGTCGCCGGGGGTGTAGACGAGCGGGATCGGCGAGGCATCCAGCATCTGCAGGCGGTCGGCGAAAATCGCGTCGCTGCAGTCGCCATAGCCGCTCTTGAAATCGCCGATGTGGACGGCGAAGACCAGCGGCTCCTTCGCCAGGTCCGCGAGCATTGCGTCGAACTGGACGCGTTCGCCGCGGTTGTAGGGCGCGTCGCCGAGGACTGCGAAGCTGAAGGGCGCGGCGTTGGCGACGGCCGCTATCAGCAGCAATGCGATGAGAAGGCTACGCAGCATCGTCCGCCAGCCGCTTCAATTCGTAGATGAGATCGAGCGCTTCGCGCGGCGCCAGCGCATCGGGATCGAGGCCGCGCAGCCGCTCGATCAGCGGTGACGGATCTGCGGGCGGCGCCTCCGGTGGCGGGAGCGGGGCGGCACCGGAGAACAGATCGCCCTGCGGGCTCGCGGCCGATTCGAGTTCCGCCAGCTTGCGCCGCGCGCCGCGGATCACCGCGCCCGGCACGCCCGCGAGCTGGGCCACCTGCAACCCGTAGCTCTGCGATGCAGGGCCTTCCTCGACCGCATGCAGGAACACGATCCGGTCCTTGTGCTCGACCGCATCGAGGTGCACGTTCGCCACTTCGCGATAGTCCTCCGCGAGCCGCGTCAATTCGAAATAGTGCGTCGCGAACAGGCACAGCGCGCGATTCTTCTCGACGAGGTGGCGTGCGATTGCCCACGCGAGCGCCAGTCCGTCGAATGTCGACGTGCCCCGCCCGACTTCGTCCATGAGCACCAGCGAGCGTTCGGTCGCGTTGTGGAGGATGTTCGCCGCCTCTGTCATCTCGACCATGAAGGTGGAGCGGCCGCCAGCCAGATCGTCGGCCGCCCCGATGCGCGTGAAGATGCGGTCCACCGGACCGATCCGGGCGCGGGTGGCGGGCACGAAGCTGCCGCAATGGGCGAGCAGGGTGATCAGCGCGACCTGGCGCATGTAGGTCGACTTGCCGCCCATGTTGGGGCCGGTGATCAGCAGCAGGCGGCGCGCGTCGTGCAAGCGGGTGTCGTTGGAGACGAACGATTCCACCTGTCGCTCGACCACCGGATGGCGGCCACCGTCGATCTCCAGTACATCGTCGTCCACCAGTTCCGGCGCCGCCAGCCCGAGCGTTCGCGCGCGTTCCGAAAACGCGGCCAGTACGTCGAGTTCCGCCAGCGCTGCGGCCACGGACTGCAGAGTCGGGATGTGCGGCGCCAGGAAATCGAGCAGCTCGTCGAACAGCAGCTTCTCGCGGGCGAGCGCACGCCCTTGGGCCGACAATGCCTTGTCCTCGAACGCCTTGAGTTCCGGCGTGATGTAGCGCTCCGCATTCTTCAGTGTCTGGCGGCGGCGATAGTCGTCCGGCACCTTTTCCGCCTGGGCATTGGTCACCTCGATGTAGAAGCCGTGGACCCGGTTGTACTCGACCTTGAGGTTGGCGATTCCGGTGCGGCTGCGCTCCCGCGCTTCGAGCGCCAGCAGGAAACTGCCGCTGTCGTTCTGCAGTGCGCGCAATTCGTCCAGCACCGTGTCGAAGCCATCGGCGATCACGCCCCCTTCGCGGATCACGGCGGCAGGGGTCTCGAGCAGCGCGCCACGCAGGCGTTCCAGGATCTGCGGGTCGGGGCGCAATGCCGCTGCGATCTCCTGCAGGCGTGGGGCATCGACGCCGGTCACCCTTTCCGCGAGCGCCGGAATGCACGCGAGCGTTTCCCGCAGGCCCGACAGGTCGCGTGGTCGGGCGCTCTTCAACGCGATGCGCGCGGTCACGCGTTCGACGTCGGTGCATTCACGCAACACGGAGAGCACCGGCTCGTCGAGCCCTTCGCCCAACCGATCGACGGCCGCGAGGCGATTGCGCACGATCGCGCGATCGCGCAGCGGGTGATGCAGCCAATGGCGCAGCAGGCGAGTGCCCATGCCGGTGGCGCAGCCATCGAGGACCGACAGCAGCGTCGGCGCCGCTTCGCCGCGCAGCGTTTCGGAGATTTCCAGATTGCGGCGCGTCGCGGGGTCGAGCATCACGACCGCATCGGTGTGCTCGACGTGCATCTCGCGCACGTGCATCAGCGCCGCGCCCTGCGTGTTCCTCGCGTATTGCATCAGGGCGCCGGCGGCGCCGATGGCCGCACCCAGTTCCGTGGCGCCGAAGCCGGCCAGGTCGCGGGTGCCGAATTGTTCGCACAGCAATCGGGTGGCGGATTCGCGGTCGAAGTGCCACGGCGGCAGGCGCTTGATCGCGATGCCGCCCGCCTCGATGGCTGCGGCGCCATCGTCGTCCGCGAGCAGGATCTCGGCGGGTGCAAGTCGGGCAAGCTCCGAAGCGAGATTGCCCGGCGCGGTCTCCAGCACGCTCAGTCGCCCGGAACTGAGCGACAGCCACGCCAATCCGAGGATGCCTTTCGCACGCGCCAGGGCGAGCAGCACGTTGTCTCGTTTCTCGTCCAGTAGCGCGGCGTCGGTCAACGTGCCGGGCGTCACGATGCGCTGCACCTGCCGTTCCACCGGCCCCTTCGACGTTGCCGGATCGCCGATCTGCTCGCAGATCGCGACCGATTCGCCGAGCTTCACCAGCTTGGCGAGATACTGTTCCGCCGCGTGGTACGGCACACCGGCCATCTTGATCGGCTCGCCGGCCGAGGCACCGCGCCGGGTGAGCGTGATGTCGAGCAGCCGGGCCGCGCGCTCGGCGTCTTCGAAGAACAGCTCGTAGAAATCGCCCATGCGGTAGAAGAGCAGCATGTCGGGATGCTGGGCCTTGATGCGCAGGTACTGCTGCATGACGGGCGTGTGCTCGGAGGCCATGGGCCCGATTCTAAATCACGGGTCTGAACGCTCCGGCGATATTGGAGGACCCCGGGTCCTCGCGCTCACAAAACCTGAGGCCGCGAGGCCCTGTGCGGGCGCGACCCGGACGTCGTTTCTCCACCGGAGCAGCATCGCCCCGCCTGCGTGCATGAGCCCTACCGCTTCATCGGTGCATCCCGTCCATCACAATGTGTCGTTCCTTTCGAGTACGGGCCACGCAACCGGTCAGCGCGCCAGTTCCTGCAGGTAAACGGCCCGTTCCACCGACAGGCCCTCCTTGACCTGGCGCGTCATCTCGTCCGCCAGCACTTCATCGGCGTCCGCTTCGAGGGCGTCGAGCGCTCGTCTTACCACCGCTTCGGGCGTGGCCTTCGGCATCTCGATGCCCTTGGTGAGATCGGTGTCGACGAAGCCCATGTGCATGCCGAGCACCTGCGTGTGCTGACTGCGCAGTTCGTGGCGCAGGCCGTTGGTCATCGACCAGACGGCTGACTTGGTCGAGGCGTACGTCGCCAGCATGGGCGAGCTGATCCAGCTCGCCACCGACAACACGTTCAGGATCGCGCCGCCGCCGTGGGCGGCCAGCACCGGAGCGAAGGCCTGGCACATGCGCAGCGGGCCGAAATAGTTGATCTCGAGTTGTCGGCGCGCCGATTCGATGCTGTTTTCCGCCAGGAAGCCGCCGAACTCGGCGACGCCGGCGTTGTTGATGAGGAGCGTCACGTCCCCGCAGTGGTGTGCGGCCGCTGCGACTTCTTCCGGTCGCGTCACGTCGAGCCGGATCGCTTCGACGCCGGTCAATGTGACCGAGGCCGGATCGCGTGCGCCGGCGTACACCTTGCGGGCGCCGCGGGCGAGCGCCTCGCGAGCAAAGGCGAGACCGATGCCGCGGTTGGCACCTGTGATGAGGACGGTAGCGTTGTGGAGTTTCATGGGTCGATTCCTTTCGCGGTCGTTGTGTGGCAAAGGTGGTGGTGGTGGTGGTGGAATTGGTATGACGATCATCATATGCTGGGGCGAGTCCGGGCGAGTCCGGGCGAGGCGGCGGTTGCCGCGACCGACGCCGGAACCTCCCTAGCCCGACTGCGCCGGTTCGAAATGGGCGAGCAGTGCCCGCCGCGTCACGGCCAGCAGTTTCCGGCCTTCCGCGTTGTCGCCCAGGGTTCGCGCCAGTTGCAATGCGCCGACCAGTTGGCCGGCGACCACGGCGGCATTCTCGGCCGCATGCCCGGGTGGCAGCGTCTGGCGGATGCTCGAAACGAGACTGCGCACGCTCAGCGCGGCAACCGCCCTCACTTCCGGAGCCTGGCGCGGCATCTCGCACGCGAGCGCGGCTATCGCGCAACCGCTTTCGGTTGACCGCAAATGTCGCTCGGACAGATAGCCTTCGACGAGCGCCCGGAAGGCGTTGGACTTTTGCCCCTTCGCGCCGCCGACCCCTTTGGCGAGACGGGCGCTGCCGTCACGACCGGCATGCGCCAGTGCCTCGCAGAGCAATGCGTCGCGTGAAGCGAAGTGGGCGTAGAAGCCGCCGTGCGTAAGGCCCGCGTCTTTCATGATGTCGGCCACGCCCACGCCCGCGAAGCCGGCGCGCCGGATCGCGCGCGCGGCCGCCTCGACGATGCGTTGGTGGGTGAGTTCCTTGCGACCGGCGGGGCTGTCCATGGCGGCATTGTGCCACAGAATATGACGATCATCATACAAATGCAGACGAGCGGGCAGGATCCGCAGCACGAACGGATCTCGCGGGAAGCCGCCCCCTCGCGGCGGAACGCTCAGGGAACCAGTGCGATCTTCCCGGAAGCACCGGCCGCCATGACGTCGATGTGCGCCTGGCAGGCGTCCTTAAGCGGCAGCGTCTTGGCTACCACCGGGCGCAACGTACCGTTGTCGAAGCCGGCCCGAAGCGCGGCGTGGGCTGCGGCTTCTTCGGCCGCCGTGAGGCCCCACAGGGTAAATGCGTGGATGGCGCCGCGCCGGCCCATCAGGTCGCGCGCGTTGATGGTGACGTCGCCGCGATTGCCGATGACGACGATCTTTCCGTGCTGCCCGATCAGCTTGAGATCATTCCCGAGATTCACGTTGGCGAGCATCTCGAGGATGAGATCGACGCCCAGACCTTCTGTGGCAGCGACGATATCTTTCTGATAATCCGGCTTGGAGTGATCGAACACCGCATGCGCGCCTTCCTGGGTCGCGAGCGCGAGGCCTTTTGCCGAGCTGGCGGTACCGAATACGGTGAGGCCCGCGGCGCGGGCGATCTGGACCGCCGCGAGGCCCACGCCGCCGCTCGCACCGTGCACCAGAACGGTCTGGCCCGCCCTGGCGGTCACTTCGCCGAACAGGGCGTGATAGGCCGTTGCGTAGGGTACGAAGATGCCGGCGCCTTGGACCGAGGACACCCGGTCCGGCAGTGCGTGGACCTGAGATTCGAGCGCGAGAGCGTATTCCGCGTAAGTGCCGCTGAGCGTCCTGGCGAGGTAGACGCGGTCGCCGGGCTTCATGCGGGTAACGCCTGCGCCGAGCGATTCGACGACCCCCGCGCCATCGACTCCCGGCGTGTACGGAAGTGGAGGCGTAACCGCGTAATTGCCCGACCGCTGATAAGTATCGGCCGGATTCACCCCCGCGGCCTCGATCCTGACCAGGACCTGGCCCGCACCGGGCTTTGGTTGCGGCACGTCCTCGAGCTTCAGGACGTCGGGTCCGCCGAACTCACGAACGAGGATCGCTTTCATTGCAACCTCCAGACAAAGGCTCCAATCAGGGGACGTGCAGCGATGCCCGCGCTGGCCATTGCTCGTCCCGGCGCCAACATATGCTGGCTGAGTTCGTCGTCGATCAATACTTGCACAGGGCCTCCGGCTCCGCAATGCACAGCGCACGCGGAATGGTCCGACGGGTCATCCTTGTCTTCGTCGGCATACGGCGAGGTCTGCCGCTGCGGCCAGACGTCGTCGAGGGAATCGAGGGAAGGCTAACCCTGCGTGCGTTGGCATTGCCTTCGATGAGAACGACGGAAGCCGTGCGATACCCGGATCTCCAACGGGTGCGCACGGCGTTAAGGTGGCGCAACGTGTCTTCACGTTGCGCCACGCCATCGGCTACTTGAGATTCATGCAGCTTGCATAGTAGGTGACCGTGCCTGCCCAGTCGGAGAAGATACCCAGGATACCCACTTGCCTGGCGAGTACGTCCAGGGTCACCATCACGTCGCCGTCGTCGTGGAGTGCGTCGAGCGTGGTCTGGTAGTAGTACGAGGGGCTGGACGTACCCTTGGTCGGCAGGACGTCCTCGACGATCCTGCCGGAACGCTCGAGCGTCCAGGTGATGATGTCGAGCCCCGCCGCCTTCGCGTCCTTCGCGTATTGCGAAGGCACGATCCTGCCGGAGGTCTTGTCCACGGTGAGCAGTGCCCACATGGGCGGGGCAACGATCCTGATGCCCTGGTCGGCGTAGCCCTTCAGTTCGGCCGCTGAGGGCAGTTCAGCGGGTACGTTGGCATCGTCCAGATATACCGCCTGCTCGCCGAACCGCGGATCGTTCCTGATCCAGTACAGAACGTCGTCCTTGTTGAACGATTGCGCCCACACTTTCTTCGGTGAGATACCGGCGGCCTTGTAGTCGTCGATTATGGCCTGCGCGTAGCGCGCCTGGCTGCCGAACACGGCTTCAACCTGGAGGTTGGCGCTGCGATTCGCGGCCTTCAATTCGGGCGTGTACTTGCTGCCGAGCTGCTTGAGCAGCTCGATGCTCTCCTTGTGCGTCAGCACGGTCGCGCCGGTGGAATAGAGGTCCGTGCGCCAGTTGGCGGTGCCGCCTTGATACTCGAGTGGCGTTTTCGCGTCGGGATTCGACGCGTCCATCTTGCCCTTCAGCGACTTGAACTCGGCGACGCTCAGATCGCTGGTGCAACACAGCGCGCTGGCGGCCTTGATGCGCTTGCCGTTCCCGTCGAATTCGGCGGGCTCGAATGGCCTGGTGCAGTTGGCGGCCAACGGCGTCGACAGGATGTTCGTGGTCGTATGCAGATCGCATTGATCGTGACGGCATACGAGCTGGCCGTCCTTGGTGAAAGTGACGTCGCATTCCTGGATGCCGGCGCCCATGCGCGCGCCTGCTTCATGGCTTTCCCGGGTGTGCTCGGGGAATTGCAGCGTGCCGCCGCCACGATGGCCGATGGAGAAATCGGTCTTGTGGAACGGCCCGGATTCGCAGCGCTCCAGTTTCCGCTTCAGCGGACTGTCGCTCATCCTGTCGACCAGATAGAAGGGGCGGGGGCCCACCTCCACGTTCTGCTTCGCGCCTTCGTCGCGTTCACGGTGCTCGTCCGGACCGCCATGTTCACGGCGCTCATCGGAGGCATGGGACAACACTGGAAGCAGGGCGCTGATCAGGGCGACCAATGCTATGGCGTTCTTGCTGGTGAGCATGTCGGGTCTCCGGGTCTCGGTTGGGTTGGCACTTCGGAACATCGTGCGGCCGGGAGCGTAGCGGCGGGATGTTTCCGGGGCGTGTCCCGGATCGGGGTCGATGCAGTGCGGTTTGGCCCATGCCGGACGCACTGGCGCGATTCGATGGAACGAAGAACAGTCGCGCGCGGTCATGTCCGTCATTCGGGCGTAGTCTGCGCTGTTCGGGGTAGTCAGGTCGGCGCATCGTGTCGCGAACCCGACATGGCGCATCTGCCCCGGCGCCAGACACTGCATGGTGCTCGCACAAACCTCGCACCTTCGTCGATCAACCGGAGCTATCCCGATGGCAATCTTCGAGCTGCGCACCTACATCGCCCACGTCGGCAAGATGGGCGAGATCACCAGGCTCTACACCAGCGAGGGCTGGCCGGCGTTGGCCAGGCACTCGTCGAAGCTCGTCGGCTATTTCACCGGCGACATCGGCGCGATGAACCAGCTCGTGCACTTGTGGAAGTTCGACGACGACGCCGACCGGCGCGTTTTCTGGTCCGCGTTCTACGCAGACGAAGCCGTCGTGGCATTCGCGCTCAAACTGCGACCGCTGCTGCTATCGCAGGAGAACAAGCTGCTGCACGCCGCGCCCTGGGGGCCGAGTCCCTGAACGCGCGGCTGCCACCGGGCCCTGAAGCGGAGCCTTCGGCGCGACGGTCCCAGTCACGCGCGCGTTCCGCGAGCGTCCTGAAGCATCCGGGCGCGTTCGCGCTGCGCACTCTCAAGAGCTTCCGGGCCAATCAGGGGCTGCTGCTGGCCGGCGCCGTGGCCTACTACGCCTTGCTGTCGATCGTGCCGCTGCTGATCCTCACGGTCATCGCGCTGTCCCATGTCGTCGACCAGACCGACCTGCTGCAGACGCTCAATCATTACCTGGAATGGCTGGTCCCCGGGCAGTCCGGCGTCATCGTGGACGAGCTGCGCGCCTTTCTCGATCATCGCGATGTCATGAGCTGGGTGCTGCTCGCCACCATGCTGTTCTTCAGCTCGCTGGCCTTCACGGTGCTGGAGAATGCGATGTCGGTGATCTTCTATCACCGCGTCGCGGTGCGACGACGCCATTTTCTCGTCTCGGTGGTGATCCCCTATTGCTACATCCTGTCGCTCGGACTGGGGCTGCTCGTGGTGACCCTCGTTGCAGGCGGCCTTCAGGCCATGGGGCAGGAGCAGATCGAGCTGCTCGGCCGCGACTGGTCGTTGGGCGGGGCCTCGGGCGTACTGCTGTACCTGCTCGGCGTAGTCGGGGAAATCTTCGTCCTCACCTCCGTCTATCTGGTCATGCCCGTGGTGCGACCCTCGCTGTGGCACGCCCTCATCGGCGGCATCTCGGCAACGATACTGTGGGAGGCGACCCGTCACGTCCTCGTGTGGTACTTCGCCACGCTGTCGCAGATCGGCACCGTCTACGGGTCGCTCACCACCGCCATCGTGGTTCTGCTGAGCCTCGAACTCGCGTCGACGCTGCTGCTGCTGGGCGCCCAGGTCATCGCGGAATACGAGCGGCTGGAGCCCACGACCGACCCCGCACCCGCGGAGCCGCTGCACTTCGATACGCACTGAACGGCCTCGTGCGAGAGCCCGGCGGTTGCGCCCGCTAAGCGGGGCACCATGCCGCAAATTCACGTTGCCATGAACGCAATGTCTCCGGCATTGTCCGATTTTCCTGGCACCCGTCCAGTCGTCCCCGCTGTCACTCCGTGGATAATGGCGGGAGCAAGCCGCTCCCGCAGGCACCCGCCGACTGCGCGCCTCCACGCGCAGCGTGGTGCGCGCGCCCACGGCAGCAGCGGTGAATCGATTGCCGGCACGCTGTCCCGGGCGTGGGTATTTCCCGGATAGCGACGCGCGCTGCCGGCATCGCAGAACATGACACCACCACCCGATCATCACATCGCCACCGCGTTCCGGAAGGAATTTGCCGATCCGCGCGTGTGGTGGGCGCGCACCGTCGTCATCATCTTCGCGGCCCTGGCGGGTTTCACGGTGGTGGGGTTCACCTGGCTGACCGAACGCGCGCTGGAATATTTCGTCGCGCTGCGCGCAGCCTGGTGGTGGGCCCCGCTGCTGTGGACGCCGGCCTGGACGATCTTGATCGTATGGTTGACGCGCCGCTACGCCGCGGGAGCTGCGGGCTCCGGCATCCCGCAAGTGATGGCGGCGCTCGATCCGGCCGTCAATGCCGACACGCGCGGCGTGTTCGTGTCGCTGAAACTGGCCGTGGCCAAGATCGGCCTCACTGCGATGGGGCTGCTCGCGGGGCTCTCGCTCGGACGCGAAGGGCCGTCGGTGCAGGTCGCCGCGGGTGTCATGCTGAGCGCGCGACGTCTGTTGCCGAGGCGCTCCGTCGTGACGGTGCACGGTCTGCTCGTGGCGGGCGGCGCTGCCGGCATCGCGGCAGCGTTCAACACGCCGCTTGCGGGCGTCATGTTCGCCATCGAGGAATTGTCGCGCGCGCCGGAACAGCGCAGCAGCGGCCTGATCGTCGCCGCCATCGTGCTCGCGGGCCTGATCGCGGTCTCCGTCAACGGCAATGCCACCTATTTCGGTGTCATCCACGTCTCCGGGATCGGGATGTCGCTGATCGTGCCCGCGCTGATCGTGACGCTCGCGAGCGGTGCGGCGGGCGGGCTGTTCGCGCGCCTGCTGATCGGCTCTCTGGGCGGGCAGGCGGACGACATCTTCAGCCGCTTCCGCCGCCGCCGCCCGGTGGTCTTCGCCGGCCTCTGCGGTCTCGCCGTGGCCGTGATCGGGGTCATCACGCTGGGGGCCACCTTCGGCAGCGGCTACATGCACACCCGCAACATGCTCGAAGGCACGGAGACCACCACGCCGCTGTACGTCCTGCTCAAGTTCGTCGCGACCTGGCTGACGTCATGGGCCGGGGTGCCGGCCGGGATCTTCGCGCCGTCGCTGGCGATCGGTGCTGCGCTGGGCAAGGAGATCGCGCAACTCCTGCACTACCCGCAAGCGCCCACGCTGATCGCGCTGGGCATGGCGGGCTTCCTCGCGGCGGCCACGCAGGCGCCGCTGACGGCGCTGATCATCGTGATGGAGATGGTCGACGGTCACGCGATGGTGCTGAGCCTGATGGCGTGCGCGCTGATCGCGAGCGCGGTCTCGCGCACGCTCACCCGGCCGATGTATCCCTCGCTCGCGCAATTCCAGATGCTGCGCGTGCCGGAACCGCCGCCCGCCGACGAGACGTCGAAACCGGGCTGAGCCGGCAGGCCGCCGCCTCGCACCCGATCCGACTGCCCGCAGGCGAGGACTCCGCGTGGCAGAAGTGATTCACGGGCCGGCGGCACGCCTTGAAGGGGTTTCAGCACAGATCGCACGATCGCCCGCTGGATATCGGTGCTCCCGACTCGACACCGTCAGCGAGAAAACGCCTCTGCCGTACCGATGCCTAGACCGCGGGCGCGGCGCGGGCGCCGTCCATCTCGTCCGTCGACCACTCTTCGGCGCTCGCGCCGGCGAGCGCCTGGACCCGCGCTTCGTCGTCGGCAAGTTCGCGGGCCGTGCCCGCGTAGACGATCTCGCCGTTGTCCAGCACGTAGGCATAGTCGGCGATCTCCAGGCTCATGCGCGCGTTCTGTTCCACCAGCAGCACCGAGATGCCTTCGGAGCGCATCTTCGCGACCATCTGGAATACTTCACGGACGATGAGCGGTGCCAGTCCCTGCGAGGGTTCGTCGAGAATCAGCAGGCGGGGATTGAGCAGCAGCGCGCGGGAGATCGACAGCATTTCCTGCTCACCGCCCGAGAGTTGACGGCCGAGGTTGGTCTTGCGCTCCGCGAGGCGCGGAAACATTTCGTACACGCGCGCGGGTGTCCACGGGCCGCTGCGCGCGATCGGAACGAGCAGATTCTCGTCGACCGTCAGGTTGGGGAAGATGCGCCGGCCCTCCGGTACGTAGCCGACACCCATTGCCGCGATCCGGAACGGCGGCCAGTTCGTCGTCTGCTGGCCGAGGATCGTCACCTTGCCGCGGCGCGGCGGCGTCAATCCCATCAGGCTGCGCAGGGTCGTGGTCTTGCCCGCGCCGTTGCGGCCGAGCAACGTGGTGATGTTGCCTTCGGCCACGTTGAGGCTGACGTCATCCAGGATGTGGCTCTTGCCATAGTAGGTGTGCAGGCCCTCGGCCTCGAGCGTGTTCATGCCGCCTTGCCCAGGTATGCAGCCTGCACCGCGTCGTTGGCGGCGATCTCCTTCGCGGTCCCTTCGGCCAGCAGGCGGCCCTGGTCCAGCACGGTCAGGCGATCGGCCAGATGGAACACGACCCGCATGTCGTGCTCGATGAGCACGATGGTGTAGCCGCTGTCGCGATGCAGCTTGCGGATCAGTGACGTGATCTCGTAGGTCTCCTGGTCACCCATGCCGGCGGTGGGCTCATCGAGCAGCAGCAGCCGCGGCTTCAAGGCCAGCGCCATCGCGATCTCGGCCGCGCGCTGGTCGCCGTGCGACAGCTCGCCGACCAGCCGTCGCGACTTGGCGGTGAGCCCTGCGAGTTCGAGGACTTCGTCGACCCGCTCGGCGATCGCGGCGGCGCCGTGCCGGCTAACCCAGGGACTGAGTCGCCGGCCCGCCGCCACTTCGACGCCGATGCGAACGTTCTCGCGCACCGTGAGCTCGGGGAAGATCTCGGTGATCTGGAACGTGCGGGCCATGCCGATCTCGACCCGGTTGCAGGCCGACATGCGGGTCACGTCCTTGCCGTCGAACACGATCTCGCCGGCCGTGGGCGCGAAGAAGCCGCTGATGAGATTGAAGAAGGTGGTCTTGCCCGCGCCGTTCGGGCCGATCACCGCGCGGAACTCGCCAGGCGCGACGTTGAGCGAGACTTCGCTCACGGCCACGAGACTGCCGAAGGCCTTGGTCACGTTGCGGACTTCGAGCATGTTCATGCGGTATCTCCCGGACGCTGCGCCTTCGAACCACGCATCGAATGGAACATCTCGGTCCAGTTCATGCCGAGCACTCCGCGCGGGAAGAACAGCACCATCAGCACGAAGATGGCGCCGAGGAACGACATCCAGTTGGTCGTCAGGCTGGACAGGTAGTCCTGCAGCACGACGAACACCGCGGCCCCGAGCAGCGGGCCCCAGAAGCGGCGCATGCCCCCGAGCACCGCCATCATCACGATCTCGCCCGACTGGGTGTAGTTCAGCATCGTCGGATCGGCGAAGTTGTTGAGTAGTGCATTGAGCCCGCCGGCCAGGCTGACGAACACGCAGGACAGCGTGAAGGACAGCCAGATGTGCTGTTCCACCGGAATGCCGAGGAAGCGTGCGCGCCGTTCGTTCTCGCGGATCGCCAGCAGCGTCCGGCCGAAGGGCGAGCGCAGGAGCAGGCCCATCGCCCCGACGCCGATGCCGAACATTGCGAGCACGAAGTAGTAGAACAGGATCGGCTTGTGCAGGATGTCGATCGTCCCCACGCCGAAATCGAGCGGCTGGCGCTCGAAGCCGCGCAAGCCATCGTCGCCTCCGGTGAGCGTGTTCCAGCGGTAGGCGATGAAGTAGAACACCTGGCCGAAGGCGATGGTCACCATCGCGAAATACACGCCGCGCCGGCGCACGATCAGCGCCCCGAGCACCGCACCGGCGACACCGCCCAGCAGCACGCCCATCACCAGCGCGAGCGGCGTGCTGTTGGTCAGCAGCTTCAGCGCCAGTCCGGTGCCGTAGGCGCCGAGGCCGAAGTAGGCGGCGTGGCCGAACGAGAGCACGCCGGTGAAGCCGAGCAGGAAGTTGAGCGACATGGCGGCGAGCCCGAGCACCAGCACGCGGGTTCCGAGCGCCATGTAGCCGCCGACGAACGGCACCCACAAGGGCACGGCCAGCAACAGCAGCCAGATCGCGCCGAGCCGCATCATCCGTTGACGATCGTTTTCCATCATGACAGCAACCCTTCCTCGCCGAGCAGTCCGCGTGGTCGCAACAACAGGACCACGGCCATCATCACGTAGATCACCGCTTCGCTCGCCGACGGCCAGAACACCGTCGTCAGGCCGGCGGCAACGCCGATCAGGAGCCCGCCGAGCAGCGTGCCGGGCAGGCTGCCTACGCCGCCGACGATGATCGCGACGAAGCTGGGCATCAGCAGGCTCGCACCCATGGTCGGTTCGAGGCTGAGCTGCCCGCCCGCGAGCACGCCCGCGAGGCCGGCGAGGAAGATGCCCAGTGCGAAGTTGAAACTGCGCAACGCGCGCACGTTCACGCCGAGCGAGGACACGGTATCGAGATCGAAGGTGCCGGCGCGGATGCGCACGCCGAGCCGCGAGAAGCGCAGGAAGAGGAACAGGCCGCCCACCGCGACCGTGACCACGGCCACCATGAACAGGCGGTACCGGGTGACGAAGAAGAAGTGCTCGCTGACCGGCTGGGAGAGGAAGGCAGGGATCGTGAAGGGCAGGCCGGTCGCGCCCCAGATCGCGCGGGTGAGGTCTTCGAAGATGAACGCGAGGCCGAAGGTGAGCAGCAGCGAGTAGAGCGGATCGCGACCGTAGAGGCGGTAGATCAGGGTGCGCTCGATCACCAGACCCACCAGCGCGACCAGGATCGGAGCGATCAGCAGCGCCGCCCAGAAGCCGACGTACGGCGCGATGGTGTACGCGAAATAGCCGCCGAGCGCGAGGAACCCGCCGTGCGCGAAATTGATCACGCCGCTCAGGTTGAGGATCAGCGACAGCCCCAATGCCATCAGCACGTAGAACGCGCCGATGATGAGCCCGTTGGTGACGTTGTAGAGAATAAGGTCGCTCATGGAGCCGATTCGGCGGAGGGGGAAAGGTCGAACGGTTCCGCCGCGCGCGTTCATCGCGGGACGGAACCGTTCACGGGCTCCGTCCCGTCGTGGTGCGCGCAGCGAAGGCGAGTGAATGCGCTACGCGGTCAACTCCACTTGATGGTGCAGCCGGTGTCCGACGCGGGACCGGCCGCCTGCTCGCCGGGGATCGTGGCGTGCACGGTGAACATGTTGTCCGGGTCGCCCTTGGCGTCGTGCGCCTCGCCGGCGAAGACCGTGCTCATCAACTCGTGATCGCCTGCGCGATAGTTCGCCGGATTCGGTTGCAGCGCGACCTCAGGCGGCAGCTTGAAACCCTGCAACGCGCGCGCGAGCTTCACCCCGTCGACGGTCTTCTCCTGGTTCGCGAGCAGCGCGAAGGTCTGGACCGACACGTAGCCGAACCAGTTCCGGGCCGAAGCGGTCTTGCCGGTTGCCTTCTTGATCTTGGCGACGAACTCCTTGACGTGCGGCACGTTCGGCTGGTCCCACCACCATTCCATGGTCCACCAGCCGATGCGCGCTTCCGGCGGCACGGCGCGCAGGCTCTCGAGTTCGAACAGTGAGCCGCCGACCGCCATCTGGTTCTGCAGTCCGAAGCCGACGAACTGCTTGAGACTGTTCACCTGGTCGCCGCCGCCCATCACGTCGATCAGGACCTTGGGGCCGTAGGACTTCGCCTTGATCAGATAGGCGGAATAGTCGGCGGTGCCGAGCGGCACCAGATCGCCGGCGTATTCGCCGCCCGCCGCCTGGAGCTTCTTGACGAATGCCGCCTGCACGGAGTGACCGTAGGCGTAGTCGGGCGTCAGGAAATACCACTTCTTGCCGAACTTCGAGATCAACGTATCGGCGATGGCGTTGACGTCCATCGTCGTCGTGTTGCACACGCGGAACACGTTCCAGTGGCAGTCCTTGCCGGTCACCGCATCGGTATGGCCGCCGGACACGATGTGCAGGACTTTCTTCTCGGAAGTCACGCCCGCCATCGCCAGGGCGATGCCTGAATTGACGTCGCCGATGATGCAGTTGACCTGATCGCGATCGATCAGCTTGCGCGTCTTCTGCACGCCGGTGCCGACATTGTTGGCCGAATCCTCCACCAGCAGTTCGATCGGCCGGCCGAGCACGCCGCCGCTCTTGTTGATGTCCTCGACCGCAAGCTTGGCGCCGGCGACCTCGCTCTGCGCGATGGCCGCGTACACCCCGGTGAGCGGATCCACCATGCCGAGCCTGATCGGCGTTTCGCCGCGGGCGGACAGGATGAACGGTGGAGCAAGCTGCAGCACCCCCCCCGCAGCCCCGGCCTTCAGAACGGTACGACGTGAAAAGCCTCCCGACGGCGATCTCCTGTCCATCTCCTGTTCCTCCCCAGACGATGAGAAATCCGAGTTCCGGACTTGCGGCCGGATGCGTGCCTGCCGGTATTAATGCATCACGTGGAACGAGGTTGACGTGCGCTTTCAATCGATGCGCCGGCGATGCGTCGAGATGTTGCGGGCAGTGCCGGCAAAGGAATCGATTGTGCAGCGCACCCTAATGCGCCCGGAAAGTACAGCGGCATCGCGCGATGTCCGCCATCAGGGCGAAGAATTCGGCGTCGCCCGCGTTGTCGAACGTGACTGTCGGCAGCGGCAATCGCCGTGGCGTCGCGGTTCATTGCCCACGACCGCGAAACCCTGACTGCGCCGCCGCAATTGCCGCATCATTCGCACCACCGTCCGCGCCTCATTTCCGCATGAACAGCCCGCCACCGATCGGCCCGCGAATTTCCGGCGACCCCTGCACCGACATCGATGGCTATGCGGCGCTGGCCGAGCTGGCCCTGGACATGCGATGGTCATGGAACCACGCCAGTGACCAGGTGTGGCGTCAGCTCGACGCGGAACTCTGGGACCTGACCTGGAATCCGTGGGTCGTCCTGCAGACCGTCTCGCGCGCGAAGTTGCAGGCGGTGCTGGCCGATCCGGCGTTCCGCAGGAATGTCGAAGGCCTTGCACGAACCGCCAGGCACGCAGCCGAAGCGCCCGCGTGGTTCCAGAAGAGCCATCCGCAAGCGCCGCTGGCGTGCGTTGCGTATTTCAGCATGGAGTTCATGTTGAGCGAGGCATTGCCCATCTATTCGGGCGGCCTGGGCAATGTGGCCGGCGATCAGCTCAAGGCCGCCAGCGACCTGGGGGTGCCGGTGATCGGCGTTGGGCTGCTCTACCAGCAAGGCTATTTCCGGCAGGTGATCGACCGGCAGGGCGCGCAGCAGGCGCTGTACCCTTACAACGACCCCGGACAGTTGCCGATCACGCCGTTGCGCAAACCGGACGGAGAGTGGTTGCGGCTGGAGATCGCGTTGCCCGGCTACTCGGTCTGGCTGCGCACGTGGCAGGCGCAGGTCGGAAGAGTGAAGCTGTATCTGCTCGACAGCAACGACGCGGCAAACTATCCGGTGCACCGGGGCATCACCAGCGAGCTGTATGGCGGTGGACCGGAACTGCGCCTCAAGCAGGAAATGCTGCTCGGGATTGGCGGCTGGCGTCTGCTGGCGGCGCTCGGCATCGAGCCGGATGTGTGCCACTTGAACGAAGGCCATGCGGCGTTCGCCGTGCTGGAACGCGCGCGGAGCTTCATGGCGGCAACCGGACAGGACTTCGCCTTCGCACTGGCCGTCACGCGGGCGGGCAATCTGTTCACGACGCACACGGCGGTCGCCGCCGGCTTCGATCGCTTCGCCCCGGCGCTCATCGAACAATATCTCGGTGGCTATGCGGAGCACGGACTCGGCATATCCCTGCAAGACCTGCTCGCGCTGGGTCGCCTCCAGCCGGACGATCAGGCGGAACCCTTCAACATGGCGTACCTGGCGATTCGCGGCAGCGGCGCGGTCACGGCTGTGAGTCGCCTGCACGGCCAGGTCAGCCGGCAACTGTTCGCTCCGCTGTTTCCGCGCTGGCCCACGGACGAGGTGCCGGTCGGCTACGTGACCAACGGCGTCCATACCCCGACGTGGGACTCGGCCGCGGCCGACGACCTGTGGACCACGGCGTGCAGCAAGGATCGCTGGCTGGGTGTGGCGGAAACGCTGGAGCGGCACATGCGACAGGTTTCCGACGCGCGGCTGTGGGAGTTTCGTACCGCCGCGCGCACGGTGTTCGTGGAAGGCGCCCGTACCCGCCTCGCGCGGCAACTGGCCGCCTCGGGCGCCGCGGCCGCCGCCGTGGACGCGGTGCGGCACCTGTTCGATCCCAACACGCTGACCCTGGGCTTCGCCCGCCGCTTCGCAACCTACAAGCGACCGAACCTGCTGCTCCACGATCCGGAGCGATTGCTGCGATTGTTGAGCGATCCGCACCGGCCGGTGCAGCTCATCATGGCCGGAAAGGCGCATCCGGCGGATGTGGCCGGCCAGGACCTGATCCGGCAATGGATGCGCTTCATCCATCGACCCGAAGCGCGCGCTCATGTGATCTTTCTCGGCGACTACGACATGCACCTGACCGGGCTGCTGGTGCAGGGTGTGGACGTGTGGCTCAACACGCCGCGCCGACCCTGGGAGGCGTGCGGAACCAGCGGCATGAAAGTGCTGGTCAACGGCGGCCTCAACCTGTCGGAACTCGACGGCTGGTGGGCCGAGGCGTACACGCCGGAAGTGGGGTGGGCGCTGGGCGACGGCAAGGAGCATGACGGCGATCCGGCCTGGGACGCCGTCGAGGCCGACGCGCTCTATGACGTGCTCGAGCGCGAAGTGATCCCCGAATTCTATGCGCGCGATGCGCAAGGGATCCCGCTCGCCTGGGTGGCGCGAGTGCGCGAGAGCATGGCTCGATTGACGCCCCGCTACTCGACCAATCGGGCGGTCCGCGAATACACCGAGCAGCACTATCTCCCGGCGGCCTCGTCCTACCGTCTGCGGGCAGCGGACCAGGGCGCGGCCGGCGCGCATCTCGTCGACCGCCAGCGCGAGCTGGACGGGAAATGGAATGCGCTGCGTTTCGGTGAACTGAGCGTGGAGACGACCGACGATCGGCACGTGTTCGAGGTCCAGCTCTATCTCGACGAACTCGACCCGGATGCCGTGCAGGTCGAGCTCTACGCGGACGGCATCGACGGTGCCGTCGCGGAAACGGTGGCGATGCCGCGCGTGCGGCGACTGGTGGGCGCATCGAACGGCTATGCGTATCGCGGCACGGTGCCGGCAGCGCGGCCGGCGGGCGATTACACGCCCCGCCTCGTGGCGAACCGCAACGACTGCGCCGTTCCGCTCGAAGCCGGCCGGGTCCTCTGGCAGCGGTGAGGCGAGGCGCCCGACCGACGTCTACGACTCGACCCGGGTACCGGTCGGGCCGTCGAACAGATGGAGCGCCGTCCGCGCGAACGTGAAGTAGCCTGCCGCGCCGGCGGCGAGGTTCTCCCCGGTCGCGAGGCGGCCCCTCAGCCTGTGCTCGCCGATGCGTCCGGTGACCCAGGTCTGCGGGCCGGTGGGCTCGATCAGCACGATCTCTGCGCGCTGGCGGTCCGCTCCCGCATCGGCGTGGAAGTCCACCTGTTCGGGGCGCAGGCCGAGGACGAATCCGTCCGGGCCGCGCCCCGCGAGGCAATGGGCCGCGCCCGGATGCTGCGCGAGACTCGATGCGGGGAGCAGATTCATCGGCGGGGAGCCGACGAACTGCGCGACATGCACGTTTGCCGGACGCAGGTAGATCGCGGCGGGGACATCGCACTGCTGGACCCGGCCGGCACGCAGCACCGCGACCCGGTCGGACAGCACCATCGCCTCTTCCTGGTCGTGCGTGACATACACCGTGGTGATGCCGTGCGTGGCGTGCACGCGTTTGATCTCGGCGCGCAATTCGAGCCGCAACGCCGCATCGAGATTGGACAGTGGCTCGTCCATCAGGAACGCGGCCGGGCGGCGGATCAGCGCGCGACCCAGCGCCACCCTTTGCCGCTGACCGCCGGAGAGCTGGCGCGGCGGCTGCGCGAGCAGCGCGCCGAGCCCCAGTACTTCGGCCACCCGTCGCACTTCGGCGGCAATGACGTCGGGCGCCACGCGGCGGTTGCGCAACGGAAACGCGAGATTCTCCGCGACGCTCAGGTGCGGGTACAGCGCATAGCTCTGGAACACCATCGCGACGTCGCGCTTCTGCGGCGGCAGATCGGTGGCATCGATCGCGCCGAGCCGTATCCGGCCGGCATCCGGTGTCTCGATGCCGGCGATCATGTGCAGCAGTGTCGACTTGCCGCAGCCGCTCGGGCCGAGGAAGGTGAAGAACTCGCCGTCGGCGATGGTGAGCGACAGGGAGTCGGCGACCACGGTGCGGTCGAACCTCTTGCTGACGGCGTCCAGTGCGATGCGAGCCATCAGCCCTTCACCGCACCGGCCGTGAGGCCTTCGAGCACGCGGCGCTGGAACAGTACCGCGAGCAGCACCACCGGCAGCGTCGCCACCACGGAACCGGCCGCGATCTCGCCCCAGGGAATCTCGTGCAGACCGGGGAAAAGCGCGATCGCCACCGGAATGGTGCGCGCGGCATCGCTCGAGGTGAGCGAGAGCGCGTAGAGGAATTCGTTCCACGACTGGATGAACGTCAGCAGTGCGGTGGCCGCGATGCCGGGCAGCGCGAGCGGCAGCATCACCTTGCGCAGCGCACCGAACGCGGAGCAGCCGTCTACCCGCGCCGCGATGTAGAGCTCGCTCGGGATGCCGCGGAAGAACTGCGTCATCAACCAGACCGCGAGCGGCAGCGCAAAGCCCGTGTACACGAGAATGAGGGCGACCAGCGTGTCGCGCAGTCCGGCCGCGTTGAGCATCAGGAACAGCGGGCTCACGGTGGCGATGGGCGGCAGCATGGACAGCACCACGACACCCGCCAGCACGCCGGTGCGGCCGCGCACCGGCAGCTTTGCCAGCGCGAAGCCCGCGAGACTGCCGAAGCCCACCGCAAGCACGGTGGTGCCGGCCGCAACCAGGGCGCTGTTGGCGAGCAGGTGCAGGAGCGGGTACCCGGAGAAGATCGCCTGGTAGTGCTGCAGCGTGAGGGTCGTGGGCAGCAGCGGCGGCAGCGTTTCAAGTTCGGCCTGGGGTTTGAGCGAGGTCGACAGCTGCCAGAGGAAAGGCGCCAGCGACCACGCGCAGGCCAGGGCGAGACCCAGCCAGAGGCCGGCCCTTTTCACGCAGCGCCCCGGCGCAGCAGCCATGCGTATGCCAGCGTGACCGCGACCGTGATGACCAGCACCGCAACCGACAACGCGGAGCCATAGCCGAAATCGAGCGTCTGGAACAGGATCTTGTAGGCGTAGATCGACAGGGTCTCGGTGCCGTTGGCCGGGCCGCCGCCGGTCAACACGTAGACCGAATCGAACACGCGCAACGCGTCGATGCTGCGAAACACGACTATCACGAGGATCACGGGCGCGAGCAGCGGCAGCGTGATGCGCCGGAACGCGGTCCATGCGTCGGCACCGTCGGCCGCCGCGGCCCAGTAGAGATGCCGCGGGATCGCCTGCAGTCCCGCCGCCAGCAACAGCGCGACGAACGGTGTGGATTTCCAGACGTCCATCGCAATCGCCGCATGCAATGCGAGCGTCGGTTCGCCCAGCCAGTTGACCCGCGCGCCGAGCAGGTAGTTGAACACGCCCAGTTGGCCGTTGTACATCCACTCCCACAGCCGTGCGGACACTACGGTCGGCATGGCCCAGGGCAGCAGCAGCATCGCGTAGACGGCGCCGCGGGCTCGCCGCGTGCGCGTGAGCAGCAACGCGAACGCGAGTCCGAGGACCAGTTCGAGACCCACCGAAAGGAAAGCGAAGTACAGCGTGTTCGCGAGCGCGTTCCAGAAACGTGCGTCGGTCGCGAGGCGCACGAAATTGGCCGACCCCACGAACATCGACGGGCGCAGCACGGTTTCCGCGCGCAGGCTGAGCCACAGCACATAGAGCATCGGCCCGAGCGCGATCGCCGCCAGCAGGACCGCCGCCGGCGCCAGCAGCGGCCACGCCTCGCGCCGCAGCGCCTGCGTCGTCACATCGTCTCCAGGCGGGCGGCATCGGCCGCCACGGCGGCGAGGGCAGAGCGCGGCGTCGCGCGGCCGGTCAGCACCGCGCTGAACTGGGCCTGCAGTTCCTGCGACAACGCGACGTAGTAGGGCGAGACCGGTCGCGGCCGGGCCGATTCGAACACGGTGCGCAGCGACGCGAGGAAGGGCTGCGCTGCGACGAGTCCAGGGTCGGTGTAGAGCGAACGTCGCGGCGGGCTGTAGCCGTATGCCAGCGCGAGCGCGCGCTGCGCCGGCGCGGACGCGAGAAACGCCACCAGCCGCTGCGCGGCCAGCGGCCGAGTGGAGAAGGCGTTCACGCCCAGTTGCCAGCCGCCCAGCGTCGCGACCGACGGCTGCCCGGGCGCGTGCGGCAGCGGGGCCACCCCGACCTTGCCGCGCACCGGCGAGCCCGCGCGTTCGAACAGCTGCCACGCGTACGGCCAGTTGCGCAGAAACACGGCGCCGCCCCGACCGAACAGCACGCGCGAGGGCTCTTCCGTCAGTGTGGTGACCAGGGGCGGGCTCACCCCGGTCGTGACCAGAGAACGCATGAAAGCGAGCGCCCGGACGCTTGCCGCCACATCGGGCCCCGTGGCCGGAACCGCGCCGCCGAAGCTCCATACGTATTCCAGCGCGTTGCAGACCAGCCCTTCGTACTGCTTGCCTTGCCAGACGAACCCCGAAAGGTCCGGGGCCCCGGCGGTGACGCTGCGAACAGCGGCCGTCAGTTCGTCCCACGTGTCCGGCACCGCCAGATGATCGTCGGCGAGCAGGTCGCGGCGGTAGTAGAGCAAACCGGCATCCACGAACCAGGGCAGCGCATAGGTCCGATCGGTCCAGGTCGCCGCCTGGAGCGCGCCCGGAAACAGGTCGGCACGATCGCGCGCGTCGAGCAGCCCGGACAGGTCGCGCAACCAGCCGGCCCGGGCGAACTCGGCGGCCCAGACGACGTCCAGTGCCAGTACATCGAATTCGGCCGAATGCGCCTGCAGATTGATCGCATAGAACAGGTGCTGCTCGTCGCTGGACGCCGGCAGCGTCTCGCGCCGCACGCGCAGGCCGCTGTCATGCTCGAAGCCCGCGATCAGCGCGTCGAGCGCACGCGGGTCGCCGAACAGTTTGGCGTGACGGAACACGATCACATCGGCCGCGTCACGTCCCGCCCGCGGCGCGCAGCCCGCCAGTGCCGCGGCGCAAGGCAGCGCGAGCAGCAGCCGGACGAGCGATCGACGCGCGTCATCGGGGCATCGCCGCCTGGGCAGCGGTTGTCCCGGATCGAAGCGTCCAGCGGTCGGCACAGCGCTAAGGCCGCAGGTTCGGTGTGCCGGCTGATCCATCGACCGCGCCCGCAGGCTCCGCGAGGTCATGTCGATCCGCCGCCAGGTCGGCGACGCTCAGATCCTCGAGCGCGGAGTCGAAGCCGTGCTCCAGCCGCGCCAGCACCTGCTCGACCGGCTCGGAGACCGCCAGCGCACCCGGATTGAGATAGCGGTCCTCCCCAGCGCTGCGCACCGTGCGCAGCAGCGCCGCGACCGAGACTCCGGCCAGATCGCGCGCCGGCAGGAATGCCGGGGGATCGGACCGCGACTGCTCCAGCAGCCCACCGTGCTCGAGCGCTTCCAGCACCCTGTGCACGGTGTGGCTCGGCACGTGCAGCTCGCTTGCGAGGCGCTGCGTCGACCAGGCCGTCAGGCCCTTGGCATGGCTCGCCGCGATCAGGCTCATGATCGCCAGCGACAGCCGTTCGCGCATGCGGTTGCTCAACCGGGGCTCGCCGCTCTGCTGCAGGATGTACTCGGGATGCTGGCGATAGAAGGCCACCGCCGCGCCGAACAGCAGGATCACCCAGCTCAGGTAGAGCCAGATCATGAACAGCACGAGGATCGCGAAGCTCGAGTAGATCGCGGAATAGCGGGTCGAGCCGGCGACGAAGGCGGCGAAGGCCCAGCCGCCGGTCTGCCACAGCAGGCCGCCCGCGATGGCGCCGATCAGCGCCGGCCGGAAGCGCACGCGCGTGTTCGGCACGAACACGTAGATGAACGTGAATGCGCCGATCACCAGCACGTATGGCATCACGCGGCCCAGCGCGACCGCCAGATGACCCAGCGGCGCTACCGCCAGCATGCCCTGCACGGCACTGAGGTTGGTCAGCGCGGCACTCATGCCCACCGCGGTGAATACGAGGATCGGCCCCACCAGCAGCACGCTCAGGTAGCGGCTGAAGCGCTCGCCGATGCTGCGCGGTTCGGTCACATGCCAGATGAAATTGAACGCCTCCTCGATCTTCTGGATCAGCGACACCGCGGTGTAGAGCAGCAGCGCGAAACCCACGGAGCCGAGCACCCCCACATTCATGCGCTCGACGAAACCGACGATGTGAGTGGTGATCTCTTCGCCGCGGTCGCCGAGCGGCGTGAGCACGTTGCGCAGCAACGGCTCGATCTGGTTGTGGACGCCGAACGCCTTCAGCACCGAGAAACTGAGGGCGAGCAGCGGCACGATCGACAGGATCGTGGTGTAGACCAGACTCATGGCGCGCAAGGTGAGCTGGCCCGACGCCAGATCGCGTGCCAGCGCGACCAGCATCTGCACGAGCCGCAGGAGCGCCGCGAGCCATCCAGGCATGGACTTGCGCGGCCGCGCCCAGATTGCGCGCTCGATCGTCGCGACGAAGGGCAGTCGCTTCCGGCTCATGGCCGACTCGCGCGCGCCGCGCAGACCCCTCGGGGCTCAGGATGCGAGGCGATCCGGGGCACGCGGCGGATGGCCTCGATCCGGCACCGGATCAGCGCGTGGCGGTACCGCCGCGGCGCGCGCGCAGGGTGCGCAGCACCGCCGACAGCACGGGTGCCGCGCGCACTGCCATCGCGGCAGCACCGCTGCCCCATGCGATCAGCTTGCGCAGGCGTCGAGGGCGCACGATGAGCAGTGCCGCGGCGGCACCGACCACCAGCACCGGATGCCGACCGAGCGCGCCCAGGGCTGCCTGTCCGAGCCGGGCGGGGCGCAGCGCCTGCCCGATCTCGCCGAGCGTGTCGGCCAGGTCCGCGCGCAGCACGTCCGATTGTGCCGCCAGCGCATGACGGCGGGACCTCAGCTTCGACAGTCGCGCCGTCATGGTGTTCGGCTCCGCGACGGCGCGTCAGCGCCGGCCCAGGAGGTAGCCGATGACGAACGCGGTGCCCGCGGCGATGCCGATCGACTGCCACGGACGTTCATGCACCTGGGAATCGAGTGCGCGCGCGCCGGAGCGTACCTGTGCCTCAACGCGCTCGCCGGCCTCGATCACTCGCGCCTTCGCGTCGCGCAGCGAATCCTGCAAACGCAGGCGCAATTGCTGGATCTTTTCGCCGCCCTGGCCGGCCGTGGCCGCGACGAGTGCTTCGGTGTCGCTGGCGAGGTTGCGCAGATCCTCGACTATCTGATCGGTACCGGTCTGTTCCATATCGCGTTCTCCTTGTGAAAGTGTCAGTCGCGTCGGTGGCTGGCACCGAGCCCCAGCACGGCGCCGAGCACGAGCCCGACGACGAGCGCGGCGCCCGCAATGCGCCACGGGTTGTCCTGAGCATAGTGGTCTGCGCGTCGCAGTCCTCGCCGCACGCCGCGCTCCAGGTCGCGCTCCAGGTCCACCAGACTGTCCCTGGCCGCTTCCAGATGCTCGGCCAGGGCGGTCCGGGTCTCGCCCAGCTTGTCGCCGCCCGCGTCCAACAGGGCCTGCGTCTGTGCCACGACCTGCCGCATCTCCTGCAGCAGTCCCTTTCTGGTCAAGTCCATTTGTGCCTCCTGTGGTTTTCGTGAAATCGGAATGATTCTCGATCCTCGCCTGCGCGGCATCGCCGTTTGCCAATGATGCACCGACTGCGTCGCGTTTCGCACGAAATCATCGGCGTGAATCGCCCGATCGCCCGATCACGGCGGCCCCATTGCGAACAGCGGTCGACGCGAGTCCAGTGCGTGTTGGGCAATGAGAAGTGCCGCGGCGTTCCATGACTGGCCGCGCATGCCGCTCGGCGCGAAAGTGCGTCCGTGCAGCCATTCGTTGAAAGCCCAGTGGTCGAGCCCATTGGCATGCGCCACTTTGACGAGCTCGGCACGCGCCTTGTCCCGCAGGCCGCTCTCGGCGAGCGCGGCCACCCAGAAGCCGCCGACGAACGGCCAGATGCCACCGTTGTGGTACTGCCACTCGTAGTTCTGTCGGTGGCGCGACATGTAAGGGCGCCACAACAGGCTCTCCTGCGGTATCGGTACACACACGGCCCGAACCGGGTACGGGTCGTTGATGCCGGCATGCTCCAGCGCCCGCAGCGTCCGGTGCCGCGCCGCCTCGTCGGCCAGCCCGCAGAGCAGCGCGAGCACGTTCCCGAAGCTGTCGCCCTCGTCGCCGAACTGCGCGAAATTGACGAAGCTGAGGTACAGCTCGCGGTGGCGCACCCGCCGGCGCACGTAGTGCGTCAGCAAGCGGGCGCGACGGTATTCGGCGATCGCGCCGCCGAAGGGATGGAACAGTTCGTTCGCGCTGCGTCGGGTCTCCCCGGCGTCGGGCAGATCGAAGAGGCGCTTGACCAGGTACCACAGCGCGTTGGAATAGAGCACGAAACCGGAGCGCGGCATGATGTCCGCCCAGTCGCTGGCTTCGTTCTGCTGGACCAGATGGAAGCGCTGGTGCTCCTGGCAGGCGAGCCAGTGGATGGCCCGCGTGATGCGATCCGCGAGCCGGTGGCGCAACCCGCCTTCGGGCCGGCGCTGGTCCAGGAACGCGAGACCGATCAGCCACCACAAGGTCGCGTCGATGCAGCCCAGGTACCAGAAATCGACCTCGGCCCGGTTCGGGTCGACGAACTTCGGTATCTGCCCGTTCGGCGCCTGGCTGCCGGCGAGCGTCAGTAGTCCCGTCGCCGCTTCCGCTTCGAGGCGCGCATTGCCCGACAACGCCATGCCCATCGCGCAGATCGCCGCGTCGCGCGCGAAGATCGCCGAGTAGCCGCGCGCATTCGCACGTGTCCCCGGCGTCGCGGCGAGAATGCCGTGCGGGCTCAGGTTGCGCTCGAGCAGGGCGATGGCGCGCGTGCGTGCCTCGGTCAGCAGTGCCGCATCCGCCATGGACGCGATGTCCGCCGCGCCCGGCTTCGGCTGTGGTCGGGTACTCACGCATGCAGTGTAACCGCTGCCTTTCCGATGTCCGCGCTATCGTGGGTCATGACCGCGTCAGGCGCTCTGGGCCTTGGCTGCCGCCTGCTCATCATCATCGGCATCGGGCGCATCCCGGCGCAACACGCCGATCGGAAACGCAGGTGCGGTGCCGTCCTTGCCCTGGCCGGCGTACACGGTCATGTGCGGGAACGGAATCTCGATGCCATGCTCGTCGAAGGCGCGTTTCAGACGGCGCAGGTACTCGCGGCGGACCCCCCATTGTTCGAGCGGACCGACCTTGAACCGGCAGCGCACGATGACCGCGGAATCGGCCC
Source organism: Burkholderiales bacterium (assembly GCA_038324085.1). Taxonomy (GTDB): domain Bacteria; phylum Pseudomonadota; class Gammaproteobacteria; order Burkholderiales. The sequence continues at coordinate 7,926 of JBBQHP010000030.1, read as the reverse complement.
AGCTGTCGACGCCCGCCATTTCGAGGTCGGCGAGAATGCGGTGGGCGAAAGCCGGGTCCGCGCGCAGTTCGGCGGCGACCGATTTCATGACCGTGATGGCCTCGTCGATGTCCTCGCGGTAGGCGATGCCCACGTCGATCACCGATTGCGCGAATCCCCGACTCATGTTGGTCACGGTGGTTATCAGCCCGTTCGGCACGAAGTGCACGTTGCCGTCGTAGTCGCGCAGCCGCAGGTAGCGCAGCGTGATCTCCTCGACCAGGCCGCCCTTGTCGGCCACCTGCACCACGTCGCCCTGGCGGACCTGGTTCTCGAGCAGCAGGAAGAAACCGTTGAAATAGTCCTTGACCAGGCTCTGGGCACCGAAGCCGACGGCGATGCCGATCACGCCGGCAGCGCCGAGGATCGGTGCGACCGAGATCCCGATCTCGCCCAGGACCAGCATCCCGGCAATGAGGCTCACCACCACGGCGACGATGTAGCGGAACACGCGCCCCAGCGTCGTGGCGCGTTTCACTGCCTCCGGGTCGTCCATGCGGCTCGCGAGCCGCTCCCGGAACAGGCGGATCAGTCGCTGCAGCACGGCGATCATGATCCACGCCGCCAGCAGGATGACCACGATGCGGATCGCCGTCACGGTGCCGGGGCTCCAGTTGGCGGGATGGAACAGGTCGAAAGACTGGGCGAGTTCGTTCATGCGGGTTCCTTGGGTGCGCTCAGGCTGGTGTGGTTTCGTAGGCGAGGAGGGCACCGGGGAAGTGCGCGAAGACCTGGGCGAGCGGCAGCGCGCCGCCCGCGACGACCAGCGTCTCGCCGGTCAGCACGTTGTGCAGCGGCGTGCCGTCCGGGATGAAGGACAGATCGATCGCGGTGTCGCCCCATGCGGTCTCGCCGAGTGGCGGGACCTTGGGATCGAAGCCGAACGAAGCGAACAGGCGTCCGGCGATGGTGATGCTGCCGGCATTCGCGCGCCGGCGCGCGAATGCGACCACATGCTGCGCGCGCGCTCCCGCGGCCGCGATCGCGTGGTAATCGCCGGCCCCGAAAACCTCATGGCGCTGCGCCCGGAGTTGGAGCGCGCGCCACGTGACCCACAGCTTCGCGCGCCCGTCGTAGGGCGTGTCGAGCAGTTCGCGCACGCGTGCGGGCAGGGCGTCCGCGCCGGCGTCGGTCGCCAGCGCCACTAGCGCCGCGAGCGCGGTCCGACGCGACGCGTAGTCGACCGCGCGCCGGCTGTCCGGGTCGACCAGCGTGAGCTCGATGCGCTCGTGGCCCTGGTAGATGTCGGGCACGCCGGGCGATGTCAGCTTGATCAGCGTCATCGAGAGGCTGTTGAGCACGCCGAACCAGGCGAGCGTGGTCACCTGGGTTCGCAGGTCGTCGAGGAACATGCTGCCGTCGAGACGGCCGAGCAGGGCGTGCACGAACCCGGTCAGCGCGGCCTCGTAGTCCTCGTTCGGATTGATCCAGCTGGTGCGGACCTTGGCCTCGCGCGCGGCCTTGACGACGTATTGCTCGATGCGTTCGCGATAGGTCACGAGCGTGTCCTCGGTCAGTTCCTCCGCCGGCAAGGTCCCCACGAGCGTCTGGTACAGCAGATACTCGTCGTTGCGCGAGGGCGCAGGTCGGGCGTCGACCGTGCGCTTCTTGCTGCGATTGGTGCGGCTCCAGCGCCGCACGGCCAGCCGCCAGGCCGCGGGCAGCTCCGAGATCACGTCGATGCGCGCGCGCACGTCTTCGGAACGCTTGCTGTCGTGCGTGGAGGTCGCGAGCATCGTATGCGGCCAGTGGGCCGCCCGGTCCGCGCTGGCGCCATGGAATGCGGAGACGGTCATGCCGAAGCTGTCGGGGTCGCCGCCCACGTCGTTCAGCGACACGAGGCGGTTAAAGATGTACAGCGCCGTGTCCTCGACGCCCTTGGCGGTCACCGGGGCGGTGAACTGCTGGAAGCGCATCGCGAACTGGCGATACTCGGCTTCGAGCTCGGGTGTCGCGTTGTCGGGCGCGCGCACCAGCAATGCGTCCTTGAGGAAGTCGAAGACCGTGGCATCGGCCGCCGCGCTGCGCCGCTTGGCCTGGGCCACCGCCCAGTCGACGTAGCGCCGGTCCTGGCGGGAGACCTGTTCGGCGATATAGGTGCGATAGACCGGAAAGCACGCCACCACTTCGGCCAGCGCGAGCCGCAGCGAGTTGAACGTGAAATCGCGCGTACGCCAGTCGGCACGAGCGAGCCGTCGCAGCCGGTTCGCGAGCACCGTCAGTTCTCCGGCGAGCGCGCTGCGCATGATGAGGCGCTTCGAGCGATAGGCGGCTTCGTGGAAATCGACCGCTTCGTCGCGGACGAACGCTCGCCAGGTGCGGTCGATGCGGGAACGCGCTTCGGTGTCGACGAACAGGCCGTTCACGACGTTCGCGAAGCGGTAGCCGGTGGTGCCGTGCACCGGCCAGGTTTCCGGCAGATGCTCGTGCGGCGTGATGATCTTCTCGACCAGGACATAGAGCGGCCGCGCGGAGGCCTCCAGCGGGGCGTCTGGTTGCCGCGTGAGCTGCGCGTAGCGTTCCTGGAGACGACGAAAGTATTCCCCGGGGTGGTACAGGCCGTCCGGGTGATCGATCCGCAGGCCGTCCACCTTGCCCTCCGCGGCGAGCTCGAGGGCGAAGCGGTGCGTCGCGTCGAACACCGCCTCGTTCTCCATGCGCAGCGCCGCGAGATCGTTGATGTCGAAGAAGCGCCGGTAGTTGATCTCGTCCGCAGCCACGCGCCAGGACGCGAGGCGGTAGGCCTGGGCCTCGAGCAGATCGTCGAGCACCCGATAGCTGGCGCGTTCGCCGGCGGTGCCGTTGATCTGGCGCACGGCATGTTCGATGGCTTCGGCGAGCACGGGCCGCTCGCGCACCAGCCGCGCGAGGCGCCCCTTGTGGACTTCCTTGTCGCGGCTGCGCTCCGCCACCGAATCGGCACCGGTCGCTGCGCGCGGCGGCAGATGACCGAAGGCCGCGATCAGGCTCTCGAAGTCGGCGGCGCCCTCGGGGGCCAACGCGCCCGGGGGCAGGAGGCCGCGCGCGCTTTCGAGGATGCGCGGATACTCGCGCGCGTCGATGGGGAAGCGATGCTCGTAGTACCAGATCGCGAAACTGCCGGTTTGCAGCTCGTAGGTCAGCACGAGTTCGCCGCGCTCGAGCACGTTGCCGTAGTGATCGCCCAGCACCGGGACCAGGACCTTGTTGGCGAGGACCGGGTCGATCGGGTTCCAGTCGATGTCGAAGTAGTCGGCATAGGCCGAGGCCGGGCCGTTCTCGAGCACGTCCATCCACCACTCGTTGTCCGCGCCCATGACGCCCATGTGGTTCGGCACCATGTCGAGGATGTGACCCAGACCGTGTTTCCCGAGGACTTCGACGAATCGATCGAAGTCGTCGCGGTTGCCGATCTCGGGATTGAGCGCGGCATGGCCCACGATGTCGTAGCCATGCCGGCTTCCGGGCCGGGCGCGCAGGTAGGGCGAGCAGTAGACATGGCTCACCCCCAACTCGGCCAGATAAGGTACCAGGGCGCTCGCATCGGCGAAAGTGAAGTCGCGGTGCAGCTGCAGGCGATAGGTCGCGCGCGGAATGATGGCGCCGGTCGGTTCGGTCCCGCGGACCCTGGGCGCGTGCCGGCGTCCGCGCACGCGAGCCAGTGCGCGGGTCAGCTCGACGAAGCGCTCGTCGGCGGGCCAGCGCTCGAGCGCGAGCGGCAGCTTGCGGCGCCAGTTCGGGTATTCGACCACCGTGCCCGGGAGGTTCGCCTGATCGAGCGTGCCCAGCACGTCCTCGAGCTGGATCGCCAGCACCTGGGCCGGACTGCGCGCGAGATAGAGCGCGATCGCGCGGGCGAATGCCGGCGTCATCTCGGGCTGGGACACGGGGTTCACCGTGGCGCCCTCGGGCAGCAGGCCCTCGCGCTCGAGGGCGAGCAGCAACTGGGCCCGGTCGCGCGCGCGTCCGACGACCTGTCCGTCGCGCGCCTCGGGCGCCGCGAGGAAACCGAGCTCGCTGCGCACGGCGATATCGGTGCCGGACCACCAGCCGGCGAGCGTCGGCAGGTCGTGCGTCGACGCTGCGATCAGCGACTGCCGCGGATGCTCGGCGGGGGCCTTGAAATCGCCGGACGGCTGGCGCTCGAAATAGAGCAGCCGGTACGAGAGGACGCCGGCGGCGCCGAGCGCGGTGCGCACTTCGTCCGGCACCGTGCCGAGATCCTCGCCGATCACGAGGCAGCGATTGCGCTCGCTTTCGAGCGCAAGGATGCCGAGCATGTCTGCGAACGGGTAGCGCACGTACGCGCCGTCGGCGGGGGTGCCGCCGGCGGGAACCCAGAACAGCCGGGCGAGACCCATCACGTGGTCGATGCGCAGTGCGCCCGCGTGCCGCATGTTGGCTCGGAGCGTGGCGATGAACGGCGCGTAGCCTGCCGTGCGCAGCCGGTCGGGAACGATCGGCGGCAGACCCCAGTCCTGGCCCTGCAGGCTGAAGTCGTCGGGCGGCGCCCCGACACTCGCGCTGACGGCGTAGAGCTCCTGGTTGGCCCAGGCCTCGGCGCCGGCGCGATCGATCGAGACGGCGAGGTCCTCGTACAGCCCGACATCGAGCCCCAGGTCGAACGAGGATTGCCCGACCGAAGCCAGCTGGAGGTCGGCCTGCCACTGCAGGTATTCGAAGAATTCGACCCGATCGGCATGTTCCCCGGGATAGGCCGCGCACTCGGGTGAAGCCGGGTCTCGATAGGGCTCGGGCCAGACCTGCCAGCCCCAGATGGCCGGGTCTTCGCGATGAAAACGCTCCTGGAGCGCTTCGTAGAGCGCGTGCCGCCGCAGCGATTCGCCACCGGCGAGCTGGAACGCACGGAAGCTCTGGCCTCGCACGGTGCCCGGTTCGAGATGGCGCGACCGGAAATGTGCGAACAGCAGTTCGAGCACGGCGAACTTTGCCGCCGCGACGCCCGGATAGTCGACGAATTCCGCTTCGCGCAGCAGCTTGAGGCGCGACTGGAAAGCCGCGGAACGCACCAGGGCACGCGCGTCGTCGCCTTCGCGGAAGTCCTGCACCGCCTCGACATCGAGGTAGAGCACGTTCTTGAACAATCGGCTCGACGGGCTGTAAGGGCTCGCATGCGCCGGGTTGTGCGGGAACATCGCGTGCAGCGGGCTGGTGCCGACGATGCCGCCGCCGCGCAGGCCCCATTGCTCCACGATGGTGCGCAGGTCCGTGTAGTCGCCCATGCCCCAGTTGCGCTCGGAGCGCACGCCGTAGAGCTGGACCGCCCCGCCCCAGATCGTGCCGTCGCCTTCGAGCGCGGGCGGTCGGTAGCATGCCCGCGGCGTGGCGATGAGCGTCGAGGTCCAGATCACGATGCCGTCGTGCGCAATCTCGAAGCGGTGATAGCCGCTCGGCAGCGGCAGCGCGAAGACCAGCTCGCGCGCGCTGCGATCCGTGCCATCCACGACGGCATGGTCCAGTGCAGGAAGATGGGCCGGCACGAAAGTGCCCGTGTGACGCGGTCCGGTTTCCTCCACCACGTGCCAATGCAGCGTGGCCCCGTCGAGCGTCGTCGGCAGATGGAGCCGGATCCTGCGCTCCGGTTCGTCGGCGGTCGTGACGATCGCCGGCGCGGCCACGGTGCGCCAGTGGAGCGCGGCGTCCGCGCCGATCGATGCCTCGATCGCGGCGTCGTCCGCGGCCGGTACGCCCATCGCTTCGAGCAGCCCGGCGAGCGAGGCGTCGGAGACGCGGTGATGGTTGCCCCAGATGTCGTGGTAGCCGAGGGCGATGCCGTGCAATTCAGCCAGATGGGCGATGCGCTCGTTCATTGTTCGAGGGTCCAGACCAGGGTCCAAGGGCCCATTTCGCCCGGCGCGCGCGCGGCATCGCCCGCCGCGCCGTGCACGTAGAGCCGGCGTCCGGGCGGCAGGTCGAGACCGGTGGCGGAGTCGGGGCAAAGATTGGCGAGCAGATGCAGGCGAGCGTCACCGCAGCGCCAGGTCACGCGCAGCGCACCCGGTCCGGCCAGTTCGAACGCGCCGGCACCGTCGATGTGCGCGAGGAGTGGCACCACATGCTCACGCCGCAGAGCGAGCAGTTGCCGGCATTGCGCGAGGCGCTCCCGGTGGCCCGGGTGTCCGGTCTCGGGCCACAAGAGCGTGGAGCGGGTGAACGTCTCCGGTGCGTTCGGATCGGGGATGCCGCCCTGCGATTCCGGGTCGCGAAAGCGCTCGAAGCGTGCGAATTCCTCGCGCCGGCCGCGCGTCACGATCGCCGCCAGCTCCGGCCCGAAATCGCAGAAGAACAGGAACGGGGTGGAGGCATCGAACTCCTCACCCATGAACAGCATGGGCGGCGAAGGAGCGAGCAGGATGCAGGCGGTCAGGGCGCCGAGCGCCTGCGTATCGGCGATGGCGGCGATACGCTCGCCCAGTGCGCGGTTGCCCACCTGGTCATGCGTCTGCAGGAAATTGACGAAGGCACCCGGCGGCAGATGCGAGCTGGACTCGCCGCGCGCGCTATCCGCGCGGTAGTGCGATGGTTCGCCCTGATACGCGAAGCCTTCGGCGAGGCAACGGCCGAAGTGGCGCAGCGGCGCATCCGCGTAGTCGGCGTAGTAACCATCGTGCTCGCCCGTCGCGAGCACGTGTGCGGCATGATGGATGTCGTCGTTCCACTGCGCCGTCGCGCAGATCGGCCGCAACGTGGCGTCGCGACCGAGCCAGCGGGCCTCGTTGCGATCGTTCTCGAGAATCAGGTGGACGTGACGATCCCGCCCCGGACCAGCGTGGATCGCCGCGGCGATTGCGCTGACGATATCGGGCTGAGAATCGTCGGCGATCGCATGCACCGCATCGAGACGCAGGCCGTCGAAGCGATACTCCTCGAGCCAGAACAGGGCGTTGTGGACGAAGAACTCGCGCACGGTGCGCGCGTGCTCGCCGTCGAAGTTGATCGCGGCGCCCCAGGGCGTCTCGTGCCGTGGGTTGAAGAACTGTGGCGCATACACGTGCAGATAGTTGCCTTCGGGACCGAAGTGGTTGTAGACGACGTCGAGGAAGACCATCAGCCCGCGCGCATGCGCCGCCTGGACCAGCCGCTTCAGCGTCTCCGGCGTGCCGTATGAAGCGTCGGGCGCGAACGGCAGGACCCCGTCGTAGCCCCAATTGCGCGTCCCGGGGAAATCCGCGACAGGCATGAGTTCGATGGCCGTGACCCCGAGCGCAACCAGGTAGTCGAGTCGCTCGGTGACGGCATCGAAGGTGCCGGCGGGCGTGAACGCACCGACGTGCAGTTCGTAGATGACCGCCTCGGCCCAGGGACGGCCGCGCCAGGCGTCGTCGTTCCAGTCGAAGGCCCGTGGGTCGACCACTTCGCTGGCCGCGTGCACGTCGTCCGGATTGAAGCGCGAAGCGGGATCGGGCACCGTGATGCCGCCGTCGATCCGGAACGAATAGCGATCGCCCGGACCCACGCCATCGATCCGGGACTCCCACCATCCGTCCGCCTGGGAACGCATCGGCAGGGTGCGGGTGGTACCGGACGCGGTGAGCACCAGTTCGACGCCCGTCGGGGCCGGCGCCCACAGCCGGAAGACGGTCGCGGCGTCCGACTCGGTCATCGCGCCGAACGGCATGTCGTGGCGGTACCTCATCCGCGCTCACTCCCCGGGCGGCGGAGCGTCGGTACCCGGGGCCCGCGGCTGCGGTCGATCACCGACACGACGCCGGAAAGCAATCCGCGCACCGGGGCGCGAGCGGAGGCCGCGTCGGTCGTCGTGCCCGCGGGGCTCCACGGACGACGCGGCGTGTGAGTCGTCGGCGCCGGCAGCGCTCGTGATCGGTCCGGGAATGCGGGGCGAACGGGCGTATTGCACGGGCTCCGTTGCAATCGGTTGCGCGGCGA
>JBBQHP010000029.1:0-60821 GCA_038324085.1 Burkholderiales bacterium | reverse complement strand
CAGACGGTGGCAACAGGTAGGCAGTGTCTCGATCGACGCAAACGAAGCGGCTCATTGCGAACATCTCCTCAACGCACTACCCCAATTATCTCGGATCGCGGCAGTATCCAAAAGTCCGGAAAGTCCGACAGACTCCTAGGTTGCTGAGGCGGATTCCATGCCGACGAACTCGTCGGCGAGTGCGGCGATGCCGTCGGCGGCGACCTCGCGGATGAACGTCCCCTTCTGGATGACGAGCACACGATCCGACAGCTTGCGAATGAATTCGAGCGACTGCTCCACCAGGACGACGGTGAGGCCCCGACTCGTGCGCAGCCGCAGCAGCGTGTCGCCGATCTCGTCCACGATGGACGGCTGGATGCCCTCGGTCGGCTCATCGAGCAGCACCACCCTGGGCTCCGCGCACAGGCAGCGCGCCATCGCCAGGATCTGCTGCTCGCCGCCGCTCAGCACCCCGCCGGCGCGGTCCAGAATGGGCTTCAGGCGCGGAAAATCCTCCAGCACGGCTGCGATGATGCGGTCCGGGTCGCTTGCGTGGATGGCCCCCATGCGCAGGTTGTCGCGCGCGCTCAGGCCGCCGAAGATCTCGCGGCCCTGCGGCACGAAGCCGAGCCCCTGCCGGGCGCGCAGATGCGGCGCCATTGCCGTGATGACCTGGCCGTTGAGGCGCACGCTGCCGGCAGTGGCGCGGATGTGCCCGGCGAGCGTGCGCATCAACGTGGTCTTGCCCATGCCGTTGTGGCCGAACACGCCGACGAATTCGCCCGGGTTCACCGTGAGATCGATCCCCACCAGGATCGGGATGCGCCCGTAGCCGGACCTCAGTCCGACGACCTCGAGCATGGGTGCCGATCCGGTCGCGCTCATACGACCTCGCGTTTGCCGAGGTAGACATCGCGCACTCGCCGATCGCGCAGGACCGTCTCGACATTGTCTTCCATCAGCACCTGGCCCTGGTGCAGCACGGTCACGGTGCGCGCGATCATCCGGATGAACTGCATGTCGTGTTCGACCACGATCAGCGAACAGGTACCGCGCAGACTGAGGACCAGTGCCGCCAGACGCTCGACTTCGTCGTGCGTCATGCCCGCGGCCGGCTCGTCGAGCAGGATCAGGTCGGGCTGCGCCGCGGTCACCATGGCGAGTTCCACCATCTGGCGTTGCCCGTGGGCGAGCTGGCCGACGATGCGATCGGCGAGATGGGCGATGCCCATGGTCTCCAGCACCTTCTCCACGGCCGCGTTCACCTCGCGTCCGAACCCCCCGGCGGTTGCGACGCTGCGCCTGACCGCCAGCCAGATGTGCTCGCGCGCGGTCAGGCCGTCGTACAGGCTCGGGACCTGCGTCTTGATGCCGATGCCGCGGCGCGCAATGTCGACGCTCGGCAAACCGCCTATCTGCTCGCCCTTGAAACGGATGTCGCCACCGCTCGGCTGGTACTGTCCGGTAAGGCACTTGAAGAACGTACTCTTGCCGGCGCCGTTCGGCCCGACCAGGCAGCGCAGTTCGCCCGGCACGATGCCGAAATCGATACCGCGCAAGACCTCGACGCCGCCGAAGCGCATCACCAGGCCGCGCGTCTCGATGATCGCTTTCCGGATCGTCGGCTGCGCGACGGGAACCGCGGCCAGTGCGTTCATGACCCGCCGCCCACGGTGAGCGCCGCTTCCGGCTTGCCGGCTTCGTGCTTGGGCACGGGCGGAGCGACGCTGCGCGGCGCAGCCGGCTCCGGCGGCACGGGCGAGCGGGCACGCAGGCGCTCGAAGGCAGACTGCAGCACCGGCATGATGCCTTTCGGAACGAGCAGCACGAACAGGATGAGGATCGCGCCGCGCACGACGTTGGGATCGAGCCCGTTCATGGTGCCGAGCTTCGCGACCAGCATCTGCAGCGCTATCGCGCCCACGATCGGACCGAACAGGGTACCGACACCTCCGACCGTGACCCAGATGATCACCTGCGCGTTGTAGAACAGGCTGAACATCGTGGGGCTCACGAACACGCAGTTTGCGAACAGGATCCCGGCCACGCCGGCCATCGCGCCGCCGATGGTGAAGATGCCCAGCTTGTAGCGCCGCACGTCGTAACCCAGCAGCTCGGTCCGGCGCTCGTTCTCGCGGATCGAGATCACCACGCGCCCGAAGGCCGTGGACAGCAGCCAGCGCGAGCCGAAATAGAACAGCAGCAGCAGGCCGGCCGCGATATACCAGATCTCCTCGGGCATCAACGCAGTGCCGACGTCCCAGGGCAGGTTCAGCGGCGGGGTCGAAGGAATCCCGTTGAAGCCGCCGAGGCGGGCCTTGCCGATCGTGTAGGCGTCGCCGGCCGTGGCGTTGAACAGCTTGTACAGGATCAACGTCATGGTGAGCGTGATCACGCCGAGATAGACGTCGCCGATGCGACCCCAGAAGATGAAATACCCCAGCAGCGCCGCGAACAGCGCGGGCACCACCATGGCCAGCACCACCGCCCAGGTGGAGTCGCCGAAATTGATCGCCGCCACCGCATACGTGTAGCCGCCCAGGCCGAAGAAGGCGGCCTGGCCGAACGAGAGAATGCCGCCGGCGCCCCAGATCAGCGCCAGGCTCAGGGCCAGGATTGCCATGCTCACGTAGATCGTGGCGTTGATGATGGCGAACAGCTCGAGCACGCTCGGCAGGATATAGATCACCGCCGCCGCAGCGATGAACGCGATGATCGAGAGCCCCGTTCGCCAGCGCTTGCTCACAGCGCCCTCCGGAAATACTTGCCCGTGATGCCCTGCGGCAGGATCCGCAACAGGACGATCGCCGTCAGCAGCAACACCACTTCCCCGATGACGGGCGTCGCGGCGAAGGTCGCGAGGGTGTTGAGCGAACCGAGCAGCGCACTGGCCGACAAGGTGCCGGAGATGATGGCTGCACCACCGCTGATCACCGTGATGAAAGCCTTGGCGACGTACGAGATGCCCATGGTCGGCAGCACGCCGGACAACGGCGCGATCAGCGCGCCGGCCATGCCGCTCAGCGCTGCGCCCGCCCCGAAGGTCACGGAATAGACGGTGCTGGTGCTGATCCCCAGCGACGCCGCCATGCTCGGGTTCTGCATGGTGGCGCGCGCGATGAGGCCCGCCTTGGTACGTTTCAGTATGACCATCAACCCGACCAGAACGAGCGCGACGATCACCGCCAGCACCAGTTCGTACAGGCTGGTCTGGTACTGGCCGATGCTGATGCCGCCGAGCGGCGCCGAGACGCCGGTGGTCGTGTTGCCGAAGATCATCGTGGCCGCGCCGATCAGCAGCAGGCTCAACCCCCACGTCGCGAGCATCGTGTCGATCATCCGCCCGTACAGGAAGCGGATGACCGCGCGTTCCACGACGATGCCGATTACGCCGACGAACAGCGGCGCGACGATCAGCATCGCAACCCACAGGTTGACTCCCCAGCGTGTCGCGTAGATGACCGCATATCCGCCGAGCATGATGAACTCGCCGTGCGCCAGGTTGATGACACGCATCATGCCGAAGATCACCGCCAGCCCGACGCTGATCAGCGCCAGGCTGGCGACCGACGCCACCACCTGCAATATCACCACGACCACGAGATCCACGACGATTCCCCGAAAGACCGTTGACTGGCGCGAGCGTCAGACCTTGACGTCGATGATGTACTGCTGGTTATCGTTCGGGTTCTTCACGAGATCGCACACCGCCGCGGTGTCCGCCGGCTTCTGCTGGGAGAATGATTTCAGCAGCTTGAACTTCTTGTTCTCCACCTCGCCGATGTAGACGTCGAGGATGTCGTGATGCGTGGCCGGATCGAGCGTGGTCTTGCCCGCCGGACCGTCGAAGGACAGGCCGCTTTCCAGCGCCGCGATCACCTTCATGCGATCGGTCGTCCCGGCCTTCTTGACCGCGGCGGACCACAATGCGAAGCCGTGGTAGGTCATGGCGGCCACCTCCGTCAGCGGCGCCGCCTTCGCGCCGAAGCGCTTGTGGTAGCGCGCGAGAAACTCCTTGTTGGCCGGCGTCGCCACTTCGTCGAAGTAGGCATAGGACGCGAGGATGCCGTTGCCCTCCTCGGGCGACACCACCACGTGCTCATTGCCGAGGCCGAAGGTGGTAGAGGCCATCGGAATCTCCTTCTTCATGCCGGCGGCAGCCCACTGCCGGTAGAACGAGATGTGCGACCCGCCCACCAGCACCGACATCACGATGTCCGGCTTCGCAGCCTGGATCTTCTTGATCGTCGGCCCGAAATCGGTCACGTCGAGCGGGAAGAAGTCCGTGGCCACGATCGTGCCGCCTTCGTCCTGGGTGTACTTCTTCACCCACTTCGAAGTGATCTGGCCGTAGTTGTAGTCGGCGGCCAGCGTGTAGATCTTCTTGCCGTTGAATTTCTTCATGGCGAACGGGATCAGCTTCTCGACCGTCTGCGCCGGTGTCGACCCGGTGCAGAAGCAGTTGCGGTCGCAGACGCCGCCTTCGTACAGCGTGTTGTAGAAGTACAGCGTGTTGAACCGCCGCAGCACCGGCCGGATCGCTTCGCGCGACGCCGACGTGATGCCCGCGTGGACCACCGCCACCTTGTCCTTGGTGGCGGCCTGCGTCGCGTACTGGGTGTAGTACTGGATGTTCGATTGCGCGTCGTAGTTGATCAGTTCGATCTGTTTGCCGAGCAGGCCACCGCCGGCATTCGCTTCCTCCACGGCGAGCGTCAGCACGTCGATCATGGGACGGCCGAGGAGGTCCAGTCCTCCCGACGCATCGTGAATGCCGGCCACCTTGATCGCGTCCGCAGCGTGCAGATCACGAATGAACCAGGGCCCTGTGGCCGCGGCGGCTCCGGCTACTGCGGCGGTGGCTTTGAGCAGGCGTCTGCGGTCGAGCTTGGTATCCATGTAACGATTCCTTTGGAGTGACTGCGGTGGTGAGGGCGATTGGGTCAGGGAACGGGAAACAGCCGTCAGCGCACGTCGCCGCGAGTGCTCACGGGTTTGGGTCCTTCGACAGGTGCTCGTGCACGCCCAGCCAGCGCTGATCGGGTTGCCGGACGAAGACGACGGTCTCGCGCTCGCGGCGCTGCTCGACGCCGTGCACGGTGCTCGCGGTGACCTGCACCGAGTGCGTGTACAGCGCGACACCGGGCGCGATGAAGTCGACGCTCTGCTGCTGCGCGGACGCGCCGAGGATCTTCAGATCCAGGTCGCGCACCCAGCCGGCCCATGCCGAACGGTATTCCGCAACGGACGCGAGCCGTCGTTCTAGTCCATGAAAGATGAAGGTCGCCTCGGGCGTGAAGCATGCGAAGTAATCCTCCACGCGGTTCTCGCCGAAGACGCCGAGCAGGTGCCCGGCGGCGCTCAGCACCTGCGCCTTCGCGTCATCGAGGCCGCTCATCCGTCGCAACTCCGATGCAACCCCGGGCCGATGCCGATTTGCATTTCAGGCGGCCTCGGCGATCTTGAGCGTCGGCGCCGCCTCGATCACCCCCGACGCCTGCGCCCAGTAAGGCGCCGTGCGCCGCCGGAGCATCGCGCGGAACTGTGCAGTGGTCTTAGGCAGCAGCTTGCCGGAGCCCCAGTCGACGATGACGCCGTACTGGCGGATCAGGTCGAGCATGTCCAGTTGCTTGCTGCGATAGCGCGCAGCGACCGACTCGGCGTCCTCCGCGAGCCAGCCCCATCGGGATTGCCGGATGCGCTCGCGTGCGGTTGCCGTCGCGGATTCGTCCACGCGGTATTCCGCGAGATCGCGGTCGACCTCGATCACGACCACGCCGTAGTCCGTGAGCGCGCGTTCGATCGACACGTAACCATCGGCCACGTCCTCGCATACCGCCTGCGGAGCGCGCTCGAGCGGATCGCCCAGGCCGCCGCCGCCGGCGGAAGGGCGCGTGATGGTATCGCCCGCCTCGATCGGCACGCTGGAGAACAGCGAGCCGAGATAGCGCTCGTTCTTCTTGCCGGGATTGAGCCAGACGCCGTGCGGCAGCGACGGCAAACCGCCCCACAGGCCCCAGGTGACCGAGCGTTCGCGATCGCAGCAATACGAGGCCACGGAGCGCTCGGCCAGCGTGAGCGTGCCGCCTTTCTCCACGCCCATGCCGCCGCGACTCTTGCCCGGCCCGCCGGAATCGATGCGCAGTTCGTGCTCGGTGGTCAGCACCGGCGAGAGCCGCTCCTGGCCCTCGAAGGGCTGCGTCCCCAGCTGCACGCCGAACACCGGGCCGCTCGCGGCCCAGCCGTCCCGCCCGTTGCGCGCGCCCCAGCCGCCGACCATCCAGTCGTACCACATGAAGTACGGGCGCTCGGCGTGCCGCGCGTCGCGGCCGCCGATCAGGAGGTATTCGAGATTGAAGGTGCAGGCCATCGCCCGCTCGGGAAGGATCTCCGCCCAGAGCTCGAAGATCGCGTTCATGATCTTCTCGAAGGGCCCGGAGCAGAAACCTGCCACCGGCGTGGGCCAGCTCGCGTTGACGACGCTGCCGGGAGGTCCCAGATCGACCGTGACCACCCGGTAGAAACCGGAATTGAGCGGGATGTCGGGGAACTGCATCTTGGTGCCTGCGACGATGGCCGCGAAGCTGCCGCCGAAGCATGAATTGAGGAACGTCGAGATCGACTTCGGGTGGGACTTGGACAGGTCGTAGTGGACGTGGTCGCCCTCGATGGTCAGCTTGATGCGGATCGGGATCAGCCCTTCGCCCGCAGCCGGATCGACGTCGATGTAGTCCTCGGTCTCCCAGACGCCGTCGGGCAGCTTCGAGACGCGCTGGCGGGTGAGCTTCTCGACGTAGTCCTGGACCTCGGCGAAGGCCGTCTTGATCGTGTCGACGCCGTACTTTTCGCACAGGCGCACGATCTCCAGTTCGGCGACCCGCGTTGCTTCGGCCTGCGCCTGCATGTCGCCGATGATGTCGAGCGGCGCGCGCGTGTTGGACGCGATCAGCCGTCCGACGTCGGCCAGGTACAGCCCCTTGCTCCATACGCGCGTCGGCGTGATGCGCAGGCCTTCGGCCATGTGGTCGATCGCGCTCACGTTGAACGAGCCCGGGACTGCTCCGCCCACGTCCGCCCAGTGGCCGTTGGCCTGGGAGAAGCCGAGCAGTTCGTCCTTGTAGAAGATCGGACGGACGATGCGGGTATCGTTGAAGTGCGTGCCGCCCTGATACACGTCGTTCACGACGAACACGTCGCCCGGATGGATGTCGCCCGGGAAATTGTTGATCACGGCCTGCGCGGTGTAGTGCAGCGTGCCCACGTGCGCGGCGATGTCGCCGCTGCCCTGCATCACCGTGTTGCCGTTCGGATCGCACAGCGCGGAGGAAAAGTCGCGCGAATAGATCACGAACGAGTAGCAGGTGCGGAAGATCTGCTCGGCCATCTGGTCGACGATGTTGACGAAGGCGTTCTTGAGGACCTCGAAGGTGACCGGGTCCAGGGTTTGCGCCTTGACGGGTGAGCTCATTGCGGATTCTCCAGGGCGTGCGTGATTCGAGGGTCGGAACGCGGAACGGACAACGGGGCGGATGCCTGCGGACGCGGCGAGCTCACGACTCTTGCGGAATGCGCAGGATGATCGTGAGCCACGGGTCGACCTCGGCCGTGACGCCGGGTGGAACCACCGTCGTGGAATCGAGCTGGTCGATGATGGCCGGGCCCATGATGACGGTGCCGGCGACCAGGTCGTCGCGGTTGTACAGCGGCGTGTTGAGCGGTTCGGGATCTTCGTCGAACTTCACCTCGCGATGGCCGATCGGCGTGGCTTTCGCGCCGCTCTGTACCGCGTGCTCGGCAAACTGGGCCTTGGGTGTCAAGCCGGTGGCCGACACGCTCAGGCGATAGACCTCGACCGGCGCGTCGGTGCGCTTGTAGTTGTGCTCGCGGCCGTGCTCTTCGTGGAAGGTCGCCATGGCCTCTTCGAGCGAGCGGATCGGCGCACTCACCGGCACCGCCATCGATCGCCATTGCCCGAGATAGCGCATGTCGATGAAGCGCTGGAACAGCATCCGGTCCTCGGGTACGCCTTCGTGCTCCAGGCGATCGCGTCCCTCCGCCTCGAGCGACTGAAAGGCCTTCTCGACCACCAGCGGATCGAGATCCTTCGCGTTGCTGAGGAACATGCTCGAGATGTCGTGCTTGATGTCCACCAGCAGGCAGCCCAACGCGGAGGTCACGCCGGGATTCGGCGGAATCAGCACCGTCGGAATCGACAGGTCCTTCGCCAGGGCGGCACCGTGCAACGGCCCGGCGCCCCCGAAAGCGACCAGCGCGAAATCGCGCGGATCGTAGCCGCGTCGAATCGAGATCAGCCGGACCGCGTCGGCCATGTTCGCGTTGGCCACCTTGATCACGGCGGTCGCCGCTTCCAGCAGGCTCAGGCCCAGCGGCTCCGCGACCCCCTTCAGGATCGCCTGCGTGGCGAGATCCTTGTTGAGCTTCACCATGCCTCCGGCGAGCTCCGAGCCGAGCCGCCCGAGCACGACGTTGGCGTCCGAATTGGTGCCGTTGGTGCCGCCGCGCTCATAGCATGCGGGGCCTGGATTGGAGCCCGCGGACTGGGGCCCGTTGCGCAGCGAGCCCGCATCGTCGAGCCATGCGAGCGATCCGCCGCCGGCGCCGATGGTCATCACCTCGATGCTCGGGAAGCAGATCGGGTAACCGTACTCGACGTGCCAATCCTTGGTGATGCGCAGGTTGCCGCGGTCGCACAACGACACGTCGGTGCTGGTCCCGCCCATGTCGAGGCCGATGGAATTCTCGAATCCGGCGAGCTGGGCGACGTGGCGGCTCGCGATGGCGCCGGCCGCGATGCCGGAGGCGGCGAGGCGCGCCGCGAATTTCTCGGCGGTCTTCGCGGTCATGACCCCGCCGCCGGAATGCAGCAGCAGCACGTCCTCCTGATAGCCGCCCTTCGACATGCGCTCGGAGAGTCCCTTGCCGTAGGACCCGACCACCGGTGCCAGCACCGCGTTCGCCACCGTCGTGGAGAAGCGCTCGTGTTCGAAGATCTCCGGCATGATCTCGCTCGACAGCGAGATCGCGACGTCCGGCAGCTCTTCCATGAGGATCTCGCGCATGCGCTCTTCGTTCTCCGGATTGGCGAACGCGTTGATGAAGCACACCGCGATGGTCTTGACCTTGCGCCGGCGGATGACCGCCGCGAGGGCGCGTGCCTCCTGCTCGTCCAGGGGCGTGACGATCTTGCCCGCGTAGTCCACGCGCTCGGTGAAGGTCAGGCGATCGCGCCGCCGGATGTAGGGCCCTGCCATCTCGGCATAGGTGTCCCACAGATCGTTGCGCGTGCCGCGGCGGATCTCGATGACGTCGCGAAAACCCTTCGTCGTGACCATCACGGCCGGTGGGAACTTGCGCGTGATCAGCGCGTTGGTCGCCAGGGTGGTGCCGTGTGAGAACAGGACCATGTCCTTGAGGTCGACCCCGCCTGCGGCGATTCCCTGCAGCACACCCTCGATCGGATCGACGGTGGTTGCCACCTTTGCGACGTGCATGCGGCCGGTGGCTTCGTTCACGATGCAGATGTCGGTGAACGTCCCGCCCACGTCGCAGGCGACGCGCACGGCGTCGGTGCTTCTGCCGCGCGCTGCGGCTATGGGATCGACCATGTCATTCGGCATCCTCGTACCCTCTCGTGATTGGTCAGTTGCCGTCGCATCGGCCCGCAACGATCCCGAACGGAGTCGGTGCTGCGGGGTCGCCGGATTCGGATGGCCGGATTAGAAGCTTGCGGCTGGTGGGCGCTCAATACCCCCGTGGGGGTAACACCTCAGGCAGCATCGAATCCCACGCGCGCGGAAGCCGCACCGCGCTTCGACGTGTTCGCGACGAGCGCATCGCTGCGGTGCGTCCGCGCGGGACGATGCGCAGGCGTGGACCGCAGAGCGTTACCACCGCGCACCATGTCGGACCATGTGGAGGAATCCACGCTCGCGGATGGTCTCAATCGCACAACCGGCGCGTAGACACCTGAGGCACCGGAGGCGCGTGCGGCGCGTTGCCCGGTGTCCGGGCCGCACGACTGGTTCAGTGGCGAAGGGGCGAGCCGGGTATGGCCCGATTCTCACTCGGCAATCGCGCGCGATGCCCGGCTACGCATTGCCGTCCCCGGAGCCGACGGGCTCCTCGGCGGATCCCGCCACCGGGTCCACCCCGCAGCCGGCGCTCGACCGATCGAAGCGCCCGGCCCGCCTGCCGCGGCAGTCGGTACGGGAGCAGCGCTCGCTGCCCCCGCGCTGAACTCCCTACGCGCTGACGATCACCTGGAAGCCGCCATAGATCATGCGCTTGCCGTCGAAGGGCATGGACATGTTCTTCAGGCGTGCATCGGCCATGGCCTTCTGCATGCCTTCGTCGCGCACGCCGCGCGAGGGCCACGTGATCCACGAGAACACGACCGTCTCGTCGTCCTTGCATTGCACTGCCAAGGGAAACGACGTGAGTTTGCCCTTCGGCACGTCGTCGCCCCAGCATTCGACCACGCTCAGGGCGCCATACTCCTTGAATACTCCGGCCGCCATCTCGGCGTTGCTGCGATACGCTTCGCGCGCGGCCGTCGGTACCGCCACCACAAATCCGTCCACATAGTTCACGGCAATCTCCTTCAGGGGAAAACAGGTCGGGTGTCGTACGCCACCTTCCCTATCGGCAATTGGGGAGGTCGGTCGGTTCTGCAAGAATAGCGGGCTCCGTGCGCTGGCACCCGGATGGCACGCGAAAGGCCTGATGGCGAGCTCGATCGCCATCTCTTTCGAATCGTTCCAGTTGTTCCAGTCGTTCCAGTCGTTCCAGTCGTTCCAGTCGTTCGAGTCGTTCCAGTCGTTCGAGTGATCGGCGTCGGCGCGTAGAATCCTCCGCCACGCGCAAGCCCGCGCCGGGATCCCCGCTCGCTCGTCACCACTCTTGGACTTCTCCCTCACGCCGGAGCAACGCTCGATCCGCGACGCCATCGAGCGGCTATGCGAACCATTCCACGCCCGCTACTGGCTCGATCGCGACAGTGACGGCCGCTTCCCCGCCGATTTTCATGCGGCGATCGCACGCGACGGCTGGCTCGGCATCGCAATGCCCGAGGAACATGGCGGCGCCGGACTGGGCATCACCGAGGCAGCCGTGATGATGCAGGCGGTGAGCGAATCGGGAGCCGGCTTCTCCGGCGCTTCCGCGATCCACATGAACATCTTCGGGCTCAATCCGGTCGTGGTGTTCGGCACCGACGAACAGAAGGCACGCTGGCTGCCACCGCTCATCCGCGGTGAAGACAAGGCGTGTTTCGCGGTCACCGAGCCGAACGCCGGCTTGAACACCACGCGCATCGAAACGCTCGCCCGCCGCGAAGGCGATCGCTATTTTCTGAACGGGCGCAAGATCTGGATTTCCACGGCACAGGTCGCGGACCGCATGCTGATCCTCGCGCGCACGACGCCGCTGGCCGAGTGCAGCAAGCCGACGCACGGCTTGTCGCTCTTCTACACGAAGCTCGACCGCAACCACGTGGAGGTGCGCGAGATCGAGAAGATGGGCCGCAAGGCGGTCGATTCGAACCTGCTGTTCATCGAGGAGCTGCCGGTGGACGCGGACGATCGCATCGGCGACGCGGGGCGCGGCTTCGAGTACATCCTGCACGGCATGAACCCGGAGCGCATCCTGATCGCGGCGGAAGCGATCGGCCTGGGTCGCGCGGCATTGCGGCGGGCAGTGGACTACGCCAACGAGCGGATCGTGTTCGACCGGCCCATCGGTCAGAACCAGGCCATCCAGCATCCGCTCGCGCGTTGCTGGATGGAACTCGAGGCCGCGAACCTGATGGTGTTCAAGGCTGCCGCACTGTACGACGCGGGCGAACCCTGCGGTGCCGAAGCGAACGCGGCGAAGTACCTCGCGGCGGAAGCCTGCTTCCGCACCTGCGAGCTGGCGCTGCTGACGCTCGGCGGCATGGGCTACGCCCGCGAGTATCACATCGAGCGCTATCTACGTGAAGCGATGATCCCGCGTCTCGCACCGGTCAGTCCGCACCTCATCCTGTGCTTCATTGCCGAGCGGGTCCTGGGGCTGCCGCGGTCCTATTGATCCGGCGGTCCGGGAGCGGCATTTCCCGAAATCGACCGCCTCGACGTGAGCGCGCACGAGGTCACGCCGCGCGACGATTCCCGGTCGTCCGCTAACCCAACTCCGCGACCGGAGCGGTGCGGTCATCCTCCGACGCGAGCCCGTCTTCGTCCGCGCAAAGGGCCCGAAGCCTCAGAGCCTCAATGTGCCCGCCACCGCACCGCCACTGCTCCTGCCCCCAAGCCCAGCAACAGCATCGCCCACGCCTGTGGCTCCGGCACGGCGGCCACATCGCCAGCGCGCACAGCCACGGCGTTGAATGAGTCAAAGCGCTTGTCCAAGGCGTTCTGGACACCGGTGCTCGAGTTGAAGAGCCACGCGTTCGCAATCGCAATGGACTCCGTACCGGACCAGTAGATGCTGGGCCGAAGATTCACAAAGTCGGCGGTATTGGTCAGGCCCCAACCGGGCTGCGGGGCACCGGCGCAGCTGGCGGTGTCCCCCCCGGGAGGACAAATCGCCTTGTTGCCGAGCGTGACATAGAACATGTGCGCCATCTCGGAGCTGGCGGGATCAACGTTGTACCCGCAATCGGTTCCGGCGAAGCTAAAGTCGCAGCCTCGCGGTCCGGTGTCCGTGGTGCGGGGCAGGCGCCACCCAGTCACGCCATGCACGTCCAGGCCGGCGGACCAGGCGGTGGCGGTGTTCCAGTTCATTTCCCCATTGGCATTCCAGTCCGCCAGCCAGGTGATGTCGAGCGCGGTGTCGTAGTAGGCATCGACGACACTGTCACCATTGATGTCGCGCGCCTGCAGTGTCGTTTCCCAGGTGCCTTGCCCGGGCACACCGACCGCTTGAGCCGACGGGGTGGCGGCCCACAATGCGCCGACCAGAGCTAATAGTGACAGAGATGACATGATCAAGTCCCTCCTGTAAGTGGGCCTGAAGTCGCCGGTCGGCGGCAATGTGAGAGCAATGCACTGTCAGAGCATACATGGCAGCCGGCGATACCAGTTCGTCCGCTAACCCAACTCCGCGACCGGAGCGGTGCGGTCATCCTCCGACGCGAGCCCGTCTTCGTCCGGAAGGGATCGGCGACGCTGCCTGCGGATCAGCAGGTTGCGCACCTCCCACTGCGCACCGGGTTCAAGCGGCCGCAGGAACTGGACATCGCCACCGCTCTGCACGGCCAGCGGCACGCCGTTCTCGAACAGCAACCGGTTGCCGGCCAGCCGCGCGACTTTCTCGCCGGGTGTGAGGATGCCCGCCAGGTTCAGCGGGTCGGCCGCTGAGATGCAGACACGGTCGATGCCTTCCGCTCGTGCGATCCTGCGCAAGGCCGCGGCGGCCTCGGGCAGCGCGAACTGCTCGCCCGCGAATCCGTTGACGAACCGGCCGCCGCGCGCTTCGCCGCGCGCTTCGAGCCGTCGATAGACGTAGTGGAGATCGCGCCAGGGCGGCAGCCCGCTCTCCCGTTCCAGGAGCTTGCGGAACACGACACCGTAGCGCCGCAGCAACACGCGGGCGATGTGCTCCACGTGGGGTTCGGCCAGCGCGCTTCCAGCCGGCACCGGGGCTCGAGCCTTCCGGGTCAGCGACCACCGACCGGCGTCGTCGATGCCGACGTACGGCCGCTCGCGTCGATGGCGATGCCGACGCCGCTGATCGGCCGGCATGACCAGCGCGCGCAGGCCGGCGAAGGAATCGCAGGTCACCATGCCCTGCGCCACCAGTTCCGCCAGCGCCTGCTCCACTTCCGTGGCGAGCAGGCTGGCGTCGTGCTGCAGGTCAGCGAAAAAACTCGCGCCCTGCGCGCGCAGCGCGGCCACCAGTTTGAGCGCCTTCCCGGACAGCGCGGGCTCTTCCGCCTCGGCGTCGCCCTGCTGCCAGTGCGCCAGCGCTTCGCGCTCGGCCAGCAGGATCGGCGTGCCCCGGATCGGTCCGGACTTCCGATTGCCCGCATCGCCGCCGTCCCTCGGACGCCACCACACCACGCGGCCCGCGGCGCACAACCGATCCAGCATCGACGGCGCGTAGTCCTTGATACGCGCGCTCAGCAGGTCTTCTTCCCAGGCGGCGGCCGGCGCGGCGAACCCTTCGAGCTGGCGCAAGACCGCCGCCAGCCCCGCGTCGCCTTCGCGACGTTCGTCGCCACCGCCCGCGCCGGCCGCATCGGGCAGCTGATGCCAGCGAAACAGGAAGCGCAGGAATTGCGCCGGCGACACCGGCTGGACATCGGCGCGCATCCGGTCGCGCGTGCGACGGTGGATGCGCACCAGGAGTCGCCGGTCGCACCATTCCTCCAAGCCCGCAGCCGTGGCATCGGCCGTGAACGCGCCGCGCATCGCAGCGCCTTCGCTCTCGAGTTGCAACAGGCCGGGCAGCAGCGCTTCGCCGTGCAGCCCCAGCGGCGCGGCCAGTACGGCAGCGGTGACGGGACCCAGCAGGTCGAGCCGCCCGCGCAGGATTTCGCGCAGCGCGTGCTCCGGTTCGGGTCGATCCGGCACCACGGCTGCGATCGGTGGCGACATTTCTGCAGCGCTGAACAGCGCCTGAAACTCGTGCAACCGTTCCGCGGCGACGTACAGCGCTGCGTCCGCGCCCAACCGCAATTGCGTGACCCGGCGCTGCTCCTCGAGCGTGGCGATGAAGTCGGGGTGCGCGGCCTCGTCGGCGGTGAGGAAACCATGGACGACCAGCGCATCGTGCAGCTCTTCCGCATTGCCGATGGCCGGCCAGGCTTCCTCCCGGACCAGCGCGATCGCCGCCGGATCGAGGCGACTGATCCGATCGGCCGTCTCCAGGTCCATCATCGGCTGCGTGCTCACCGCCCGCGTGCGCCGCTCTTCGGCGGCGCCGTCGTCCAGGAACGCATACGGTCTCGCATTGAGGATGGCGTGCGCCAGCGGCGACGGCGACGCGAGATCGCGCGTGGTGATCGCCACTTCGCCGGCTTCGATGCGCGTGAGCAGACGCACGAACCCGTCCACGTCCATGGTCTCGTGCAGGCAATCGCGCAGCGTCTGCTCGACCAGCGGGTGGTCGGGGATCTCGCGCTCGCCGGCGAGATTCTCGGCGCAGGCGAGCTGGTCGGGAAACACGGCAGTGAGCAGATCCTGCGCGTCGGAGCGCTGGAACTGCGGCGGCAGCTTGCGTCCACCGTTCATGCGCCGCACGGCCAGCGCGGCGGTGGCGTTCCAGCGCCAGCGCGTGCCGAACATGGGGGCGTCGAGCAGTGCCTGCACCAGGACGTCGCGGGCCGTGGCAGCCTTGAGATAGTGCCGCACCTCGTCCAGCGGGAAGCTGTGGGTGGGTCCGAGCGAGAGCACGATGCTGTCGTCGAGCGCACTCGCCTGCAGCTCGAAGTTGAACTTTCGGCAGAAGCGCTTGCGCAACGCGAGGCCCCAGGCCTTGTTGACGCGGGCACCGTACGGCGAATGGATCACCAGGTGCGCATCGCCGACCTCGTCGAAGAACCGCTCGAACACGATGCGCCGCTCGCTCGGCAGCACGCCGAGGGCGGCCCGGGCCGCGCCGAGGTACCGGGTCAGCTGCTGCACGGCCGCCACCGGAAGCTGCAGATCCTCGCTCAGCCAGCGCGCGCAGGCTTCGACCCCGTCGTCGAGGCGGGCATCGGCCGTCTCGCGGAAACGGGACACCGCATGACACAGCTCGTCCGTGCGCGCGAGGCCCTCGCCGAACCAGAACGGCATCGTCGGCGGCTGGCCCCTGGCGTCTTCCACGAGCACCTTGCCGGTCTCGATCTTCGCGATGCGGTACGACACGTTGCCGAGCTGGAAGATGTCGCCGGGAATGCTCTCGAACGCGAAGTCCTCGTTGAGCGTGCCGACACGCAGTTCTTCCGGCAGCAGCACCACGTCGTAGTCGAATTGATCCGGGATCACGCCGGCGTTGGTGACTGCAGCGAGTCTGGCGCCGCGACGGGCGCGCAGCACGCGATTGACGGCGTCGTAGTGCAACCAGGCGCCGCGGCGGCCGCGTTGCGTGCTGTAGCCTTCGGCCAGCATCTGCACGACCTGCTCGAATTCATGCACGCTCAGGTCGCGGTAAGGCTCGGCAGTGCGATAGCGGTCGTACAGCGCCTGCAATGGCCAGTCGCCGCAGGCCGTTTCGGCGACGATCTGCTGCGCCAGCACGTCGAGCGGCTGGTGCGGCACACGGATGCGATCGAGTTCGCCGCGTTCCACGGAATCGAGCAGCGCAGCGCATTCCAGCAGATCGTCGAGCGACAGCGGAAACAGCCGCCCTTTCGGTATCGCGCCGATCGCATGACCGGCCCGACCGACGCGTTGCACGAAAGCATTGATCGCGCGCGGCGAGCCGAGCTGGCAGACCAGGTCGATGTCGCCGATGTCGATGCCCAGCTCCAGCGAGCTGGTCGCGATCAGCACCTTCAGCTCGCCGGCCTTGAGCCGCTGTTCGGCCCTGAGCCGGTGTTCGCGGGCAAGGCTGCCGTGATGCGCCGTGACGTGCTCGTCCCCGATCCGCTCGGCCAGGTGGCGCGCGACCCTTTCGGCGGTGCGACGCTGGTTGACGAAGACGAGCGTGGTGCGATGCTGCCCGACCAGTTCTGCCAGGCGGTCGTAGAGCTCGCCCCAGATTTCGATCGCCATGACCGCCGTCAGGGGCGCTCGCGGCAGCTCGAGCGCGAGATCGCGTTTGCGCACGTGACCGGCATCGATGATCGCCACGTCCCCCTGCCGCTGGCCGAGGAGGAAGCGCGCCATCGCGTCGAGCGGCCTGACCGTGGCGGAGAGGCCGATCCGGATCGGCTCCCGGATGCACAACGCGGACAGCCGCTCCAGCGAGAGCAGCAGGTGCGCGCCGCGCTTGCTGCCCGCGACCGCGTGCAGCTCGTCGACGATCACGCTGGTCACGGATTTCAGCATGGCGCGACCGGAATCGGACGTGAGCAGGATGTACAGCGACTCGGGCGTGGTCACGAGGATGTGCGGCGGCGAGCGTCGCATGGCGGCACGCTCCGTCGCCGGCGTGTCGCCGGTGCGCACGGCGGCCTTGATGGCCACGTCCGGCAACCCCATGGCGACCAACTGGTGGCGAATACCCGCCAGCGGTTCCTGAAGGTTCTTGCGGATGTCGTTCGACAGCGCCTTGAGCGGCGAGACGTAGAGCACATGCACCTCGTCCGTGAGCCCCTGCGACAGCCCTTCCACTACCAGCTCGTTGAGCGCGGACAGGAACGCAGCGAGTGTCTTGCCGGAGCCCGTGGGCGCGGCGATCAGGGCATGCCGGCGCTGCGACGTGGACGTCCAGGCGCGCCGCTGCACTTCCGTGGGCTGGCCGAAGCGTTCGCGCAGCCAGCCGGAAACGGCCGGATGGAATGGGACGGAAGCAGGTTGCATCATGGTCTCGATTGTCTCGCATTCCGGGCGTCGTGCCCGCCCGGCAGGCTGACTATCGCACCGGAAAATGCTCGATGTTCAGCGGCGCCGATCCGGACTGCGGGGCGTGCCGCGGATCCCGCCCCGCGGGCAGCGGCAGCGCCAAAGCGCGCTGGCCCGCCCCCACATCCTCAGCGAACGGTTCCTACTGGATGTAGACTGGCGGTAGAACATAAGGGGTGGCCCTGTCCGGTCCGTTCCAGACGCCGGCCGGCGCACGTGGTCGCTCCAATAATAGGAGACAACCGCTCGTGCGTTCCACCGATGTGGACGACCCGGACTATTTCCACAAGGTCGTCGATTGCCAGTGGGCCTGTCCCGCCCACACCCCTGTTCCCGAATACATCCGCCTGATCGCCCAGGGTCGCTACGACGATGCCTACATGGTCAACTGGGTGTCCAACGTGTTCCCCGGCATCCTCGGACGAACCTGCGATCGGCCGTGCGAACCGGCCTGCCGGCGTGGTCGCGTCGAAGAGGCCAACACCGCCAAGCCGGAACCGGTCGCCATCTGCCGCCTGAAGCGCGTCGCCGCCGACTTCAAGGGCGAGGAAGTCCGGGCCCGCATGCAGCGCGCCGCGACGAAGAACGGCAAGCGCGTGGCCTGCGTCGGCGCCGGCCCGGCTGCGCTGACGGTCGCGCGCGACCTCGCCGCCCAGGGCTACGCCGTCACCGTGTTCGACGGCGAACAGAAGGCCGGCGGCTTCATGCGCACGCAGATCCCGCGCTTCCGTCTGCCCGAGAGCGTGATCGACGAGGAGTGCAACTACGTCCTCAACCTCGGGGTCGAGTTTCGCGGCAACCAGCGCGTGGATTCCCTCGGCGCGCTGCTGGCCGAGCCCTGGGACGCCGTGTTCGTCGGCTGCGGTGCGCCGCGCGGGCGGGACCTGGACCTGCCCGGTCGCCGCGATGCACCCGGAACCATCCACATCGGCATCGACTGGCTCGCCTCCGTATCGTTCGGTCACGTGACCAGCGTCGGCAAGCGCGTGATCGTTCTCGGCGGCGGCAACACCGCGATGGACTGCTGTCGGTCGGCGCGCCGCCTGGGCGCAGACGAAGTCAGGGTGGTGGTGCGCTCGGGCTACGAGGAGATGAAGGCGTCCCCCTGGGAGAAGGAGGACGCCGCCCATGAAGGCATCCCGATCATCAACTATCACGTGCCCAAGGCGTTCGTGCATGCGAACGGCGCCCTGGTGGGCATGCGGTTCGAACTCGTGCAGGCGGTCTACGACGATCGGGGCCGCCGATCGCTGGTGCCCACCGGCACGCCCGAAGTGACCTTCGCGTGCGACGAGGTGCTGATCGCCGTCGGCCAGGAGAACAGCTTCCCCTGGATCGAACGCGACTGCGGCATCGACTTCGACGACAACGCCATGCCACGGCTCGATGCGAAGACGTTTCAGTCCAGCGTGCCCCGGGTGTTCTTCGGCGGCGACGCCGCTTTCGGGCCGAAGAACATCATCACCGCGGTGGCGCATGGGCACGAAGCGGCCGTCTCGATCGACCGGTTCCTGCATGGCGAGCCGGTCACCCGGCGGCCGCCGCCGCACGTGAACCTGTTGTCGCAGAAGATGGGCATCCACGAGTGGAGCTATCACAACGCGGTGTCCGACGATCTCCGCTCCAAGGTGCCGTGGGCTTCCGCACAGAAGGCCCTGGCGAGCATCAAGGTCGAGGTGGAACTCGGCTTCGACCCGGCCACGGCGCTGAAGGAAGCCGAACGGTGCCTCAATTGCGACGTGCAGACCGTGTTCACCGACAAGCAGTGCATCGAATGCGATGCCTGCGTGGACATCTGTCCCATGGACTGCATCACCTTCACCGGCAACGGCGACGAGGCCGACCTGCGCACGCGGCTCAAGGCACCGGCAACCGACACCGACCAGGCGCTCTACGTAAGCGGCCCGCTCAAGACGCAGCGGGTGATGGTGAAGGACGAGGACGTCTGCCTCCATTGCGGCCTGTGCGCCGAGCGCTGCCCCACGGGGGCCTGGGACATGCAGAGATTCCTGCTGCTGACGACGATGGCGGGCCCGGCGTGCCGTGACGGCAGACCCGTCACGACGCACGTCGCGAGCGCGGCATGAAGCGCCTCGAAGCGGTCAACGACTTCGTCGTCAAGTTCGCCAATGTCAATGGTTCGGGATCGGCCTCGGCGAACGAGCTGTTCGCGAAGGCGATCCTGCGCATGGGCGTGCCGGTGAGTCCGCGCAACATCTTTCCCAGCAACATCCAGGGGCTGCCCACATGGTACGAGGTGCGGGTCAGCGAGCGCGGCTGGCTCGGCCGGCGCGGCGGCATCGACATGATGGTGGCGATGAATCCGCAGACCTGGGCGCAGGACGTGGCCGAGATCGAACCCGGCGGCTACCTGTTCTACGACAGCACCAGGCCCATGCCGGCCTCCGCGTTCCGCGACGACGTCGCGGTGATCGGCATGCCGGTCACGGCGATCTGCAACGCCACCTACGACGATTCGCGCCAGCGCCAGCTGTTCAAGAACATCATGGTGCTCGGCGCGCTCTCGGTGCTGCTCGACGTCGATGCCGCCGTCATCGAGAGCCTGTTCAGCGAGCAGTACCGGGGCAAGGAGCGGCTGCTCGAATCCAACGTGCGCGCCCTGCAATCGGGGTGCAGCTTCGCCCGCAGCCACCTGATGCCGCCGCAAGCGCCCGAAGTCGGCCTGCGCGTGAGGGCGACCGACGCGGTCGGCGAGCGCATCTTCATCGAAGGCAACGCCGCCACGGCTCTCGGCTGCGTCTACGGCGGCGCCACGGTCTGCGCGTGGTATCCGATCACGCCTTCTTCTTCCGTTGCCGAGGCCTTCGACAAGTACTGCCGCAAGTTCCGCGTCGATGCCGACACCGGTGAGCACAAGTTCGCCATCGTCCAGGCGGAAGACGAGATCGCCTCGATCGGGATCGTCACCGGCGCCGGCTGGAACGGCGCCCGCGCCTTCACCTGCACCTCCGGCCCCGGTGTTTCCCTCATGACCGAGTTCATCGGGCTCGCCTATTTCGCCGAGATCCCGCTGACCATCATCGACGTGCAGCGCGGCGGACCGTCCACCGGCATGCCGACCCGGACGCAGCAGGCCGACCTGCTCGCGAGCGCATACGCGTCGCACGGCGACACCAAGCACGTGCTGTTGCTGCCGCAGGACCCGACCGAATGCTTCGAACATGCCGCCGCGGCGCTCGACCTGGCCGACCGGCTGCAGACGCCGGTGTTCGTGATGAGCGATCTCGACATCGGCATGAACCAGCGCCTGTGCGCGCCGCTGCGCTGGGACGACGAGCGCCGCTACGACCGGGGCAAGGTGATGAGCGCCGCCCAGCTCGAGGCCGGCGCCGACTTCGGCCGCTACAAGGACGTGGACGGCGACGGCATTGCCTGGCGTACGCTGCCGGGCACGCATCCGACGCTCGGTGCGTACTTCACGCGCGGCACCACCCGCGACTCTTACGCCCGCTATTCCGAATCCGGCACCGACTACACCTACAACGTCCAGCGGCTGCTGCGCAAATTCGCCGCCGCCGCCGACCTCGTGCCGCAGCCGGTGATACGGGACGCGGCGCGCAGCACCCGGCTCGGTGCCATCTACTTCGGCTCGACCTCGCCGGCGATGGACGAGGCGCTCGAAGTGCTGGCCGAAGCCGGCATCCATCTCGATGCGATGCGCCTGCGCGCGTTTCCGTTTCCGGGCGCCGTACTGGATTTCATCGACGCCCACGACCAGTTGTTCGTCGTGGAGCAGAATCGCGACGCGCAGATGCGCACGCTGCTGATCAACGAACTCGAGATCGATCCGGCGCGACTCGCCAAGGTGCTGCACTTCGACGGCACACCCATCACCGCGCGCTTCATCGCCAGCGCCATCACCAGGCACGTGCACGCGCTCGCGGTGGCGCCACGGCGCGAGAGGATCGCATGACCTACATCGCCAGACCCAGGCTGCATCACCCGACGCTGGTACGCAACAAGGTCGGCTACACCCGGCGCGACTACGAAGGCAAGATCAGCACCTTGTGCGCGGGCTGCGGCCACGACTCGATCTCCGCCGCGATCGTCCAGGCCTGCTGGGAGCTCGACATCGAGCCTCACCGCGTCGCCAAGCTCTCCGGCATCGGCTGCTCGAGCAAGACGCCGGATTATTTCCTCGGAGCGAGCCACGGCTTCAATACCGTGCACGGACGCATGCCCAGCGTACTGACCGGCGCCTGCCTGGCGAACCGCGAGCTGCTGTACCTGGGTGTGTCGGGCGACGGTGATTCGGCCTCCATCGGGCTCGGGCAGTTCGCGCACGCGATGCGGCGCGGCGTGCGCATGGTCTACATCGTCGAGAACAACGGCGTCTACGGACTCACCAAGGGACAGTTCTCGGCCACCGCCGACCGTGGCTCGAAGAGCAAGCGGGGCGTCGTCAATCCCGATGCGGCGGTGGACCTGATCGGCATGGCGCTGCAACTCGGCGCCACCTACGTGGCACGCGGCTTTTCCGGAGACAAGGAACAACTGGTACCGCTGATCGAAGGCGCGATCGGCCACGGGGGCGCCGCGTTCCTCGACGTGATCAGCCCCTGCGTTGCATTCAACAACCACGCGGGCAGTACGCGAAGCTATGACCATGTGCGCGAACACAACGACGCGGTGAACCGCATCGACTTCATCGACCTTGCGGACGAGATCACGGCCACGCCCGCCGCCGGCGATGTCATCACGGTACCGCAGCACGACGGCGGCCTGATGCGCCTGCGCAAACTGCACGCGGACTACGACCCGACGGATCGCGTTCGTGCGATGAACCACCTGCAGGCACACCAGGCGCTGGGCGAGATCGTCACCGGCCTGTTGTACGTGGATCCTGAAGCGACCGACCTGCACCATGCGCTCAATACCACGTCGCGTCCGCTCAACGGACTCGGGGAAGTCGACCTGTGCCCGGGCGCGGCCGCCCTGGGCAGACTCAACATGTCGCTGCGCTGAAGGCGGTCCGGGGCGTGCCGCGGCGCCGATCGGCAGCCGTTCGCAGGCTACCCTTCGTCGTCGAGCAGACGGCTCACGACGGGATGGTACTGATCACCCAGCCCCTGCTCGATGGCACGATCGAACAGCCGGTCGACGCGGCGGGCGCCTGCCGCATCCACCCCGGTGTCGGCGGCCAGCTCGAGCGCGTAGGCGAGATCCTTCTTCGCATACTCCACCGAAAACGTGCGCGGCGGAAAGCTCTGCGGAATGATCGCCTTGATACCGTGATTGCGCAGGGCGAAGCTGTCCGCCGAACCCTTGGCCAGGGTGTCGAACAGCAGTGCGGGGTCCAGGCCGGCCCGCCGGGCGATCGCTCGCGCTTCCGCCAGTGCGGCGACGGTTTCGAACAGCACCATGTTGTTGAGGATCTTGGTCACCTGGCCGTTGCCCACCGCGCCGCAGTGGGTGATGTCGGAAGCGAAGCACGCGAGCACGGGCTCGACCTCGCGGAAAGCGGTGGCCTCTCCGCCCACCATCACCGACAGCGTGCCGGCTTCCGCTGCCTGGCGCGTGCGCGCGACCGGGGCGTCCAGGTAGCGGACGCCGCGTTCCGCGAAAGCTGCGGCGAGGGTGCGCGTGAGGGCCACCGGCGAGGTGCCGAGGTCGACGAAGATCTGGCCGGCGCGAAGGTTCTCGAGAACGCCGTCCCGCGCGCGCACCACCGCTTCGAGTACTCGCCCGGAGGGCAATGACGCGAATACCACGTGGCTGGCGCGCACGAGCGCGCCAACGTCCGCCTCCGCTTCCACGCCATGCAGGGCGAGCCGGCCGAGCGGCGCTGCATCGAGATCGGTGGCGATGACGCGATAGTCGCCACGCGTGCGTACATTGCGGCACATGGGCTCGCCCATGACCCCCAGGCCGACGAATCCGATCACAGGCTTGTCCATCCGTTCGTCCCCCGTCACGGCCCCGGCAGGTCGAGCCCGAAGTACAGGCTCTTCGCCTGCTGGTACAGGCGCATCCCGCCGACGCCTTTCTCGCGTCCGATGCCGCTGTCCTTGAAGCCCCCGAACGGCGTCGCGATGGAAAGCTGCTTGTAGGTATTGATCCAGACCGTGCCCGCTTCGAGCCGGCGCGCCACGCGCCAGGCCCGCCGGTAGTCGGCGCTCCAGATGCCGGCCGCCAGGCCGTAGGCGGAATCGTTGGCCTGACGCACCAGGTCGTCCTCGTCGTCGAACACCAGCGCGCACAGGACGGGGCCGAAGATCTCCTGCTGACACACGCCGGCCGCGTTGGACAAGCCGCCGATCACGGTCGGCAGGTAATAGGCGCCGGCCGCGAGCTGCTGCTGCTGCGGACGCGCGCCTCCGGTCACGACGGCACCGCCTTCCGCTCGCGCACTGGCGACGAGGCGCTCGACCCGCTCGCGATGAGCGAACGATGACAGCGGGCCGAACCGGGCACCGGGAGCATCGGGCAGATCGGGCTCGAGGCCGCGTGCCCGCGCCGCCACCAGATCGACGACTCTTTCGTACACCGGCCGCTCGACGAACAGGCGCGAGCCCGCCACGCACGACTGGCCGCAGCCTTCGAAGATGCCGTCCGCCACCGCCGCGGCAGCCGCGTCCAGGTCGGCATCGGCAAAAACGATGTGCGGCGATTTTCCGCCCAGCTCCAGCGCCACCGGCATCAGCTTGCCGGCCGCGATGGCAGCGATGCGCCGGCCGCTCGCTGTGCCGCCGGTGAACGAGACGAACTTCACCCCGGGGTGGCGCACGAGGGCGTCACCGGCCACCGCCCCGGTACCCGGCAGCACATTGAGGATGCCCGGCGGGATGCCGGCATCGAGCGCCGCCTGACCCAGCGCCAGCGCGGCCGATGGCGTCACCTCGGACGGCTTGAGGATGACCGCATTGCCCGCCGCCAGCGCAGGCGCGACCTTCTGCGCTTCCATGGTGAGCGGCGAGTTCCACGGCGTGATCGCGACCACGACACCATAGGGCTCGTGAACGACCAGCGACAGGTAGGGCCCGCGCGCAGGCGTGAGCGCAGAACCGAGCGTCTCGCACACTGCCGCGTAGTAGCGAAACGTCGCGGCGGCGGAGAGCGCCTGCGCCTGGCACTCCGCCAGCACCTTGCCGTTCTCCAGCATCTGGATGCGCGCGAACTCCGCGCTGCGCTCCTCGATCACGTCGGCGCATTGCGCGAGCAGGCGCGCGCGCTTGTGCGGCAGCATCTCGCGCCATGCGGCGGCACCGGCAGCGGCACTCGCGGCGGCCACCGCGGCGTCGACGTGGCGCGCGCTCGCCGCGCAGACCTCGTGATTCACCTGCCCGGTCGCCGGATTGACCGACACGATCACGTCGTCCGCGTCCGCCAGCCACTGCCCGCCGATCAGCATCGGCCTGGCTTCGTTCCCCTGCCCCATCGCGGTCCGCGTTTCCCGGCTGCCGCGCTAGATGCGGAATTCGATCAGGAACGGTCCGCGTCGCCCGCACGCGGCCCCGAACACATCGGCGAAGCCCTCCAGGTTCTCGACCCGCTTCGCTTCGACACCGAGGCTGCCGGCGAGCGCCACCCAATCGATCTCCGGCCGCGCAAGATCGAACAGTTCGTTCGACGCCGGGCCGGGTTGGGCGCCGACGTTGAGCAATTCGCCGTGCAGGATCTTGTAGAGACGGTTCGCGAACACGACATTGATCACGTCGAGCCGCTCGCGCGCCTGCGTCCACAGTGACTGCAGGGTGTACATGCCGGCGCCGTCCGCCTGAAGGCACACGACCTTGCGGTCGGGGCAGGCGAGCGCCGCCCCGGTCGCGCAGGGGAATCCGTGCCCGATCGCTCCGCCGGTGATCTGCAGCCAGTCGTGCGGCGCGGCACCGAAGGTCGGTGCGAACAGTTGCCGCCCCGACGTCACGGCGTCTTCCGCGACGATGCAGTTCTCGGGCAGCAAGGCACCGAGGGTGCGCGCAAACGCCACCGGCTCGAACGCACCGCGCGCGACAGCGGGCGCTGCGGCCTCCGGCACCGGTACCTGGCGCGGGGCTCCGAGTTCATGCGCAAGCCATTCGAGCGCACCGACCGCGTCCTGCTCCGGACGCGCAAGCACATGGGTGATGGCCTCCGGCGGCGCGAGCAGACTCGGCTTGCCGGGGTAGGCGAAGAACGAGGCCGGGACTTTCGCGCCGACGAGGATCACGTGCCGGACCTCGGCCAGGACCTTCACGGCAGCGTCCACTGCGTAGGGGATGCGATCGACCGGTGGGCGTCCCCGACCGCGCACGATGCGCGGCAACTGGGTCGGTGCGCGCAGGCTCGCGCCCGTGACGTGCGCGATGCGGTGCGCGGCGACGATCCCCGCTTCCAGCAACGCTTCGCCCGACAGCACCAGCAACGCGCGCTCGCCGCTGCGCAGGGCCTGCGCGATCGTGCGCAGGGTTTCCGGTGCGACCGGCGTGCGCGGCGGCACCGGCAGCGCAGCAGCGACCTCGCCCCCGTCGTTCCACGCCGTGTCGGCCGGGAGGATCAGCGTGGCGATCTGCCCGGGCGGACTCAGCGCGGCCTGTGCGGCCGCTGCCCCGTCGGCCCCGACGCGCGCCGACGAGGTCGTTGTGCGCACCCAATCGGACACCGCGCGGGCCAGCCCTTCCGCATCGGAAGTGAGCGGGGTGTCGTACTGGCGATGGTAGGTGGCGTGGTCGCCGACGATGTTCAGCATCGGCGCAAATGCGCGCCGGGCGTTGTGCACGTTGGCGATGCCGTTGGCGAAGCCCGGGCCGCAATGAAGCAGGGTGGCGGCGGGCTTGCCGGTCATGCGGGCGTAGCCGTCGGCGCAACCGGTGACCACGGTCTCCGCGAGCCCGAGGACGCAGCGCATGCCCGCGACCTTGTCGAGCGCGGCGACGAAGTGCATCTCGGAGGTGCCGGGATTCGCAATGCAGGTGTCGATGCCGCTGGCGAGCAGCGAGCGGACCAGGCTTTCGGCGCCGTTCATGGGACAAGGTCTGTCGCGATGTCGATGGGACGCCGAAAATAGCACACCCCCCGGCTGCGAATCGCGCGACCGCTGCGTTCCGTGCAACGACGCACTCCCAGGCGGGCGCTCGGGCGACGATCGCATCGACTTCCGCAAGGGTCCGTTGGCAGGCGTTCGACGAGCGGGATCGCAGGTCTTGTCATCGGCGCGGAGCGTCCCGCGAGCTCCATGGACGAGACAGCGCGGACTGCGCGAATTGCCCGAGGCGATGCGATCGTGACCGCACGCCGCAAGCCGCAATGGCTGCGCGACGGCGATCCCGCGCTGCGCTGGCTGCCCGCCGGCAGAAACGACTACGTTGCGTGACGTGCGCACGCATGCACACCACTCCAGACGGCCTACGGGCAGGAGTCGCGTCGATACGATGGGGTCATATCCCGTCCAGATAATCACCGGCATCGTCGACGCCCCGGTTCGGCGATCATTCATCGGGAGGCATTCAGCATGAATTTCAAGCTTTCGGCCCTGTCGCTGGCCATCCTCGCATCCGCGCCTGCCATGGCACAGTACACCGGCGCCTTGACCCAGGGGCCCAGCAGTTCCATCGGACCGTACAACCAGGGCATCGCGGGTGTGGACATCACGTCGATCCTGACGACCGGCGATTCGGTCGGAGGCTATCGAATGGTCGGCATTCCCGACGGCATGGGTGCATTCGACAATGGCAACGACACCTTCACGGTGCTGATGAACCACGAGATTCCCGGCACCCTGGGCATCACGCGCGCGCATGGCGGCGTCGGATCGTTCGTCTCGGAGTGGGTGATCAACAAGAACACGCTGGCAGTGGTTTCGGGCCATGACCTGATCCAGCAGGTCTACGGCTGGGACACGGCGACCCAGTCGACCGGTGCGCTGCTGAGCGGGTCCGAGCTGAGCTTCCAGCGCTTCTGTTCGGCCGATCTCGCCGCCACGTCGGCGTATTCGTTCGGCAACTACGGCACTACCAACCGGATCTTCCTCAATGGCGAGGAAGTCGGCACCGCGCAGAACAGCCGCGCCATGGCCCATGTCGCCACGGGCGCCAATGCAGGTTCGAGCTACGTGCTCGGCAAGTTCGGCCTGAACACCAACGGCAGCAACGTCAACAGCTATGCCGCGTTCGAGAATCTGCTCGCGAACCCGTACAGCCAGATGAAGACGGTCGTGATCGGCAACAACGACGGCGGCACCGGCCTGCAGGGCAATTCGCTGGCCGTGTACGTCGGCACCAAGACCGACACCGGCAGCGACGTGGACCGCGCCGGACTGACCAACGGCACGCTCAAGTTCATCAACGTCGCCGGCAATGCCACCGAGCTCGCCGACAGCACGACGCGCGCAACGAACATCGCGAGCGGTACGCGGTTCAGTCTCAGCACCGACGCCTCCACGGCCTTCTCCCGCCCCGAGGACGGTGCCTGGAGTGCCGACGGTTCGACCTATTATTTCGTTACCACCGACCGCCTCGACCGGACTGAACTGACGGGCGACACGACCCGGGGCTCGACCCGGCTGTGGAGCCTCGCGTTCGACGACATCACCAATCCCGACGCGGGCGGTACCGTGAACCTGGTGATCGACGGCGGCAGCTTCGCCGACGGCGCCGGGCGGCCCAACATGTTCGACAACATCTCGGTGAACGCCGACGGCACGATCACCTTGCTGGAGGACACCGGCAACGCCGACCACAACGGCAAGATCTGGCAGTACGACCCGAAGAGCGGAGAGATCAGGATCATCGCGCGGAGCGACCCGGCCATCTTCGGCGACGTGGTCAACGGCAGCTTCGTGGCCGGCGCGCTGCAGCAGACGCGCGACGAGGAGACCTCCGGCGTGATCGACATCACCGGCATTCTCGGCCGCAACGACGGCAAGCAGTACGAGCTGTTCGTGATGCAGAACCATCTCGCGTCGGCGGATGCGGAGCTGGTGGAAGGCGGACAACTGCAGCTGATGGCGCTCGCTCCCGTGCCGGAGCCCGGCACCTACGCGCTGATGGTGGCGGGCCTGGTCGGCGTGGCCGGCATCGCCCGGGCGCGCAACCGCAACAAGGCCTGACAGCTACCCGATCGACGGCGCATGACCGGCCACTGACCGCACAACGGTCGGTGGCCGGCTGATCCGGCGCGCCGGCAACCCGGCCCGGGATGCCGGTTATTTTCAATTCAGACGAGGTAAGCAGCATGCAGACGACCCGCCCGATGATCGCCGCCTTTGCGGTCGCCCTCGCCACGAGCACGCTGATCTGCGCCGGATCCGCCGCGGGCGCCACCAACGCGTACTCGACCTCCATCCTGGTGGCCAATCGCGCCTTGTACAACCCGACCGCAATGATCGACCCGGATCTGGTCAATGGCTGGGGCATCGCGCTGCGACCGCCCGGAGCCGGCGGCCACATCTGGCTCAGCAACGCCGGCACGGGAACGACCACCACGTACATCGGCGACGTCAACGGGATTCCGCTGCACCAGGATGGGCTGAAGGTAATTCCCATCGCAGCCGCCGACGGGTCGTATACGCCCCAGGTAACCGGGCAGGTCTACAACGCGACCAGCGACATCGCCGGCCAACCGACAGAGTTCTACGTGTCGGGCCCGGCGAACAACTGGTCGACCAGTCCGCCCACGGCGATCGGAACCGTTTCCGGTTCGGCGAAATTCGTCTTCGTGACGCTCGAGGGCACGATCAACGCCTGGCGGTCCGGCACCAATCCGGGCATGCAGCAGGCCGTGGTGATCAAGGACTTCACCGGCAACTGGGCGAGCGATCGCGGGCTGAGATTCGCACCCACCCTCACCGGGGTCGCCATGACGACCGATCCGTTCACGCTGGATGCCCACGGCCAGGCGCAGGCCGACAACCGCCTCTACGCGACGGACTTCGGCAACAACCGCATCATGACGTTCGACAATCAGTGGAACGACCTCAGCGACCAGGTCACGTTCGAGCGGCCCGCGACCATGGATCCGGACTACTCGCCGTTCAACATCCAGAATCTCGACGGTCGTCTCTACGTGGCCTATGCGGCCAGCGATTTCGAGCTCGACGCACCGAGCGAGCCGATCCGCGCGCCCGCGGCAGGACGAGTCGTGGCCTACGACCGCGAAGGTCACATCGTGCAGGATTTCGCCGATCAGCTGCCGCTGAACGCGCCGTGGGGCCTCGCCCTTGCGCCGGAGAGTTTCGGCACCTATGCCGGCAAGCTGCTGGTGGGAAATTTCGGCAGCGGCACGATCGCGGCGTACGACCCGGACACCGGCGCGTTCGTGGGCGAGTTGCGGGATGCCTCCGGCAAGTTGATCGCGATCGACGGCCTGTGGGGCCTGACGTTCGGCAACGGGGTATCCCTCGGTGACGCCAGCGTGCTGTACTTCGCCGCCGGTCCCAATCTGGAGGACGACGGGGTGTTCGGCCGCATCGCAGTCGCGGCTGTTCCCGAACCCGCCACCGCGTTGCTGCTATTGCTCGGGGGTGGCGTGCTCCTCGGGATCGAGCGCGTCCGCAAGCGGGATGCGCGACGTTGACGAGCCTCGCGCTGCAGCGCGTCGACGCGCTGTTTCCCGCGCCGCTGGCCGTCTTCGACATTGCCGATGCGCCAACCCTGAATGCCCGCCTGCTGCAGGAGGCCCTCGCCCGCCGCGAGGCTTCCGCCGGCCTCCAGCGCAGCAACCTCCAAGGCTGGCATTCGGACGACGACTTCTTCCGCCGCAGCGAGCCCGGCGCCGCGGCTCTGCGGCGGCAGATCGTCGAGGCCGTGTTTCGCTGCAGCCTGCAGGTGGCCCCCGGATTCGATGCGGCCGCTCAGGCCCTGCAGGCCGAGGGATGGATCAATGTCTGCGGCAGAGGCGGCATGAACACGCCCCACGATCATCCGGGATGGGTCTGGTCCGGCTGCTACTACGTACAGATGCCAGCCGTCGACAACGACACCGCGGGCGCCATCGAGTTTCTCGATCCGAGGACCAACGTCCGCACGCTCACGGTGGACGGGGCGCAATGCTTCGCTGGCAAGCACCGGCTGCAACCGCGCGCAGGGCAGATGCTGCTGTTCCCGTCCTGGCTGCGGCATTGGGTCTACCCCAACGACAGCGACGCGCTGCGGGTGACGATCGCCTTCAATGCGCGCTTCGTGCGCAACGCTCCGCCATCGACGAATTGAGCGCTCGCCGCAGGGTGCGCCGCGCACCGGATTTCCGTGCCGAAACGGGGCTCGTTTCGCGCTCGGCAAGGCTGCAGAAATCCCTTGACTTCGACCCCTGATGGGCGCCAACTGAGTGCGCTTCCGCGAGTCGGTCCGGGGTAGATCTTCAAGCACAAAGCATGATGCTCCGGTCGTAGTCCACAAGCTCCGTTGTTGCGCGCGCTGATGTTTTGCGGTGTGCCTGATGCGGGCGGACGATGACCACCTTGAACCGAATGTTTGAGGGTTATCTCGACTGGCACGCCGGAGCCGAACGCAAAGGGCGGGACGAAAGTCGCGCCCTTTGCGTTTGCGGCGACGACAGGACCCGCGGGTTCCGGCGGAAGGTTTCCGCGCAGGCCCGACGATGAACACAGGGAGACCGATCATGACGCTATGCCCGATTGCGCTGGCAGTAGGCTGCAGAAAGTGCCCTATCGTCAGTTTCTGCCCCGGCAAGGGCATCATCGGCGACTACAAGAAAGAGGCGCCGCCGCCCCCCGGCTCGACCAAGAAACAGTAGTCGCGCGGCGCGCTCGTCCGACCACGCTTCGCGCCATCGCGGAGCGTACGAGGCGTTGTGCCCCAGGCTCCGTCGCACGGCGCGCGCCGGCGCACTTCGCGCCTTGCAGTCGACAACGCCGGACCTCCAACGGTACTCTTCCGCCTCGCACGAATCCCGGAGGGTAGGCACCGTGGAGTACACAAGACTCGGTCAGACCGGATTGAAGGTCTCGCGCATCTGCGTCGGCTGCATGAGCTATGGCGTGCCCGAGCGCGGGCGGCATCCCTGGACGCTCGACGAAACCGCCAGCCGGCCGGTCATCCGCAAGGCGCTCGATCTCGGCATCAATTTCTTCGACACGGCCAATTCCTACTCGGAGGGCACGAGCGAGGAGATCGTGGGCCGCGCACTGCGTGAACTCGCCGATCGCGACGAGATCGTGATCGCGACGAAGGTCTTCTTCCCCACGAAGAAGGGACACAACGTCAGCGGGCTGTCGCGCAAATCGATTTTCGCGAACATCGATGCCAGCCTGCGGCGTCTCGGCACCGATTACGTCGATCTCTACCAGATCCATCGGTGGGACCATCGCACGCCCATCGAGGAGACGATGGAAGCCCTGCACGACGTCGTGAAGTCCGGCAAGGCGCGCTACATCGGCGCGTCGTCGATGTATGCCTGGCAGTTCGCAAAGGCGCTCCACGTGGCCGAGCGGCACGGCTGGACCCGGTTCGTGACCATGCAGGACCACTACAACCTGCTGAATCGCGAGGAAGAGCGCGAGATGCTGCCGCTGTGCATCGACGAGGGGATCGGCGTGATCCCCTGGAGTCCGCTGGCGCGCGGGCGGCTGACGCGTGACTGGAACGAAGTCACCGAGCGCGAGCGCACCGACGACCTCATGGGGCCGCTCTATGCAGCCACGGTGGACGCGGACCGCAAGGTGATCGAGGCGGTGGCGACCATCGCCGCGCAACGCGGCGTGGCACGCGCGCAGGTGGCACTCGCGTGGCTGCTGTCCCGGCCGCCCGTTACCGCGCCCATCGTCGGGGCCACCAAGGTGGCGCATCTCGACGACGCGGTGGCCGCGCTGGACCTGAAGCTCACGGCCGAGGAGATCGCGACGCTCGAGGCACCGTACGTTCCGCATACCATCGTCGGGTTCAGTTGATCCGCCCCTCCGATCCGCCGCGCGAGATGCGTCGGCATCCCGGTCAGGCTTGCACACGACCGGCATCGCGCCGGATGAACAGAGAGTGAGACCATGAATGAACCGCGTGCAGCGGAGACAGCGGTCGGCAGCGTATTGCCGAATTTTCGGCTCGACGGCCGCACGGCGCTCGTCACCGGCGCCAGCGCCGGACTGGGCGCCGCCATCGCCGAGGCATTTGCCGAATCCGGCGCCGAAGTGGTTTTGCTCGCCCGTTCGCGCGAACCTCTGGAAACGGTCGCTGCGCGCATCGTCCGGCGCGGCGGTCGCTGCAGAGTCACGCCCTGCGACGTCACGGACTCAGCGGCGCTGCGCCAGCTGATCGCCGCCCTCCCGCGCCTGGACGTGCTGGTCAACAACGCGGGCACGAACTTTCCCGAGCCCATCGTGGATGTGTCGGACGATCACCTCGATGCGATGCTCGCGCTGAATGTTCGCTCGGTCTACGTGGCCGCGCAGGCGGCCGTGCGCAAGATGCTGGAAGACTCCGCCCGCAGGGACAAAGGTGGCGCCATCCTCAACATGTCGTCGCAGATGGGCCACGTGGGGTCGCCCAACCGCACGGTGTATTGCATGACCAAGCACGCGGTGGAGGGCTTCACCAAGGCGCTCGCCGTCGAACTCGCGTCCACCGGCATCCGAGTGAACAGCATTGCGCCGACGTTCGTCGATACGCCGTTGGTGCGGCGGGTCGTGGACACGCCGGAGAAACGCGACTTCATCATGAATCGCATTCCGATGGGTACGCTGGCCCGCATCGGCGATATCGCCGCTGCGGCAACCTATCTCGCGTCGCCGGCGGCGGCGATGGTGACCGGGACCTCGCTGGTCGTGGACGGCGGATGGACGGCCCAGTAGCGGCGTCCCCTGGTTGCAGGATGGAGCGCAAGATCCGCCTCGCCCCTGCGGACTACGCACGTGAGGTCATGCGCGGGACGGATGACTCGAATTCGCTGCGGGCGTCAGGCTTTTCTCGCAATGCCGCATGGCGAGCTGTGGCGCAATCGCTAAGTGATTGGTTTCACTCGGCACGGGCGCAGCGCGAA
This sequence comes from Burkholderiales bacterium, assembly GCA_038324085.1. Taxonomy (GTDB): domain Bacteria; phylum Pseudomonadota; class Gammaproteobacteria; order Burkholderiales. The sequence goes on along the minus strand of JBBQHP010000029.1, from coordinate 27,417 downwards.
TGTTGCGGTGCGCGAAATTCGCGTGGTGCTCTGCGCGCCCAACTGCATCCGAGTCAACCGATCACGCGCTCTAGCGTTCGGCACCCAGGGCACCCGCCCGAGGGGCGCTGCGGACGCGCTTACGCTCAAGTAAATAATGAAGGAGGAGAAGCATGAGTGAGCATCAAGGATGGTGCAAACGGCTGCTGGTCGCCGCCAGTGCACTGGCGCTCGGCGGCCTGACTGCCGTGGCGCAAGCCGAATCACCGCAAGGAATGAAGCTCTATCTGTTCAGTTCCGGGGCGTTGACGATCGGCAAGGGCGTGCTGCAGAACTTCGGACCCATGGAGCCACCGATCAAGATTCCGGTCGGCTTCTTCGTGATCAAGCACCCCAAGGGCAACGTGCTGTTCGACACCGGCAACAACGACAAGATCATCGACAACTTCGACTACTGGCCGAAGGGCGCGCAGGGACTCAATCCGGTGCGCACGCCGGACGTGGCGATCGACGCGCAACTGAGCAAGATCGGACTGAAGCCGGATGACATCAAGTACGTCGTCGTCAGCCACATGCACCTGGATCACGGCGGCAACATCGCCAAGTTCCCGAATGCGACGCTGATCATCCAGCGCGACGAGATCAACTACGCGATGTGGCCGGACGAGCCCTACACCGGCCCGTTCATCCGCGAAGATGCATGGGTGCTGCGCGCGCCGAACGGCAGCAACAAGCCGAACGCGATGAACATGATCGTTCTCGATCAGGAGGACTACGACATCTTCGGCGACAACAGCGTGGTGGTGAAGAATTCCCGCGGACATACCAAGGGCCACCAGATGATGGTCGTGCGCCTGCCCAAGAAGGGTACGACGATCCTCACCGGCGACAATGTCTACTTCCGCGAGAACGTCGACAAGCACATCCCGCCGAACCTGGTTCTGGCCTACGATCCGGCTGGCATCATGCGCGCGTACGACTACATCCGCCTCATGATGGCGACCGAAGGCGCGGACTACTTCACCGCGCATGATCCGGACGCCTACAAGGCCGCCAAGCACGCACCGGAGTACTACGAATAACCGTCACCGAACGGACCAGCAGCACTCTCGAATCGCACATTCGCCGGGGCGGAAACGCCCCGGCGATTTTTTGGAAGAACCCCCGGTAAATGCCCTCGGTCATCGTTGCGGACCAGCTCACGAAGCACTACGGAAACCGGGTCGCGGTCGACAGTGTCTCCTTCGAAGTCGGCAAGGGCGAGGTGCTCGGATTGCTGGGCCCGAACGGCTCCGGCAAGAGCACCATCCTGCGCATGCTCACCGGCTATCTCCACCCGACCTCCGGACGGGCGCGGATAGCGGGGTTCGACGTCACCGAACAGGGGCTGGAGGCGCGCCGCCGCATCGGCTACGTGCCCGAGGACGTGCCCCTGTATCCGGGCATGCGCGTCGACGAATTTCTCGAGTTCATGGGGCGCCTGAAAGGCCTCGACGGACGCGCGCTCGGCGACGCCGTCGCGCGGGTGTGCGATCAGCTGTCCCTGGAGCGGGTACGCAATCTCGGTATCGGCAAGCTGTCGCGTGGTTACCGGCAGCGTGTCGCCATCGCGCAGGCCCTGCTCAACAGTCCGGACCTGCTGATCCTGGACGAGCCGACCAACGGACTCGACCCCCGCCAGATCATCGAAGTGCGCGAGCTGATACGCGCGCTGGCCTCCCTGCACACGATCCTGGTCACTTCGCACATCCTGAGCGAGATCGAGCGCGTCGCCACGCGCGTGGCGATCCTGCTGGACGGACAACTGCTGACCATACAGGCACTGGACAATGGCGGCCGGGAAAGAATCCTGGCGCGCATCCGCGGAGGGTCGGCAGACCGGATCGCAGCGACACTGGTGGCGGTCGCAGGCGTCCGGAACGTATCCTCGGCCAAGGACGCGGGCGAAGCCAGCTACGACTTCACCGTCGAGATCGACGATCCATCCGTTGCGGAAAGAGTTGCCGCGGACATCGTCGGCGCGGGCTTCGGCCTGTTGTCGATGGCGCGGACCCGGACCGACCTGGAAGATCTGTTCCTCGAACTGACCGGCAAGGCACGGCAATGAACAACTTCACGACCTTGCTCGCCAAGGAAACCAAGGCACTGTTCACGTCCCCGATCGCCTACGTCCTGATCGCCGTGTTCCTGCTGTTGATGGGCTACACCTTCACGGCCTACCTGTTCATCTCGCGCACGGCCACGCTGGTGCAATCGGTCTTCCAGGCTTCGATGATCCTGCTCCTGATCGTGCCCGTCATCACCATGCGGCTGTTCGCGGAAGAGCGGCGCAACGGCACGCTCGAGCTCCTGCTGACTTCGCCGGTGCGCGAGATCGAGGTGGTGCTGGCGAAATACCTGGCGAGCATGGCGGTCATCGCGGTCATGCTCGCGCTGACGCTTGCCTACCCGATCACTTTGCAGATCTTCGGCAGTCCCGACTGGGGTCCCGTATACAGCGGCTATCTCGGGCTGATCCTGCTCGCCGGTGCGCTCGTCGCCATCGGACTCGCGATCTCGGCGCTGACCGCGAACCAGATCGTGGCGGCGACCGTGTCGCTCGGCATCTTCCTGCTGATGTGGATGCTCGACAGCCTCGGTTCGCTGCTGCCGGACCCGTACGACATCTTCGTGGTGAACCTTTCGCTCACCGCGCATTTCACGCCATTCGCGACCGGCGCCCTGTACCTCTCCGACCTCGGCTTCTTCGCAATCCTGATCATGCTCGGACTGCTGTTCAGCGTCCGCGCACTGGCCCGGCGCTGAGCGATGGAACAGACGCTCTCGACCCACGAGCTCACCAACCTGCTGTGGTTTGCGGGTTGGCTCGTAGCCATCGCGGTGCTGTTCGTGCTGGCGCTGCGGCTGCCGTTGCAGACACGCCTGCGCCGTTTCGGTACGCGCATCTATGTGGCCGCGATCGTGGTCGCCGCGCTGGCCATCGGCGCTCTGGCGGTCATCGGGCTGGCGTTGCACGACGTGCACTTCGACCTGACCCGCGAGCGGATCTTCACGCCGAGCGAGCGGGCGCTGCAAGTGGTCGACCGGCTCGACAGGCCGGTCAAACTGACCTATTTCTTCCAGGGCGAGGATCGCGCGGGCCGGCGTGCGAAGGAGATCGTGGAAGTGATGGGGCACCGCAATCGCCTGCTGGAGGTCCAGACCGTCGACCCGGACAAGCATCCCACCCTGGCGCAGACCGCGGGGGTGAAGGTCTACAACGCCGCGGTACTCGAGGCCGACGGCCGTCGCATCCTGGTGCGCACGACCGACGAGAACGAGATCGCGATCGGCATCCAGCGCGTGCTGCGCCAGCGTGTGGTGAACATCTGCTACATCGAAGGCCATAACGAGTATCCGGTCGACAATTTCGAGTTCCACACCCACTTCGAGGGACTGGTCGGGCACAGCCACGGCGACGCGAACTCGGCGGTCGTGCAGACCACCGGCCACGGAATCGGCCGGATGCGACGCTCCCTGGAAGCGCTCGGCTACGACGTGCGCAAGGTCATCCTCGCCACGGAGGGCACCATTCCAACGGACTGCGTCGTGACCATCGATGCCGGCCCGCGCACCACCTATCTGCCGGCGGAGAGCGCGGCGCTGGAGAGCTACCTGCAGCAGGGCGGCGCGCTGCTGTTGATGTACGACCTCGGGTTCGTGCTCGAACCGCGGCTGGAGAAATTGTTGCTGACCCTCGGCGTGCGTTTCGAGCAGGCGGTCATCGTGGACCCGAAGAGCCACTACGGCACCGATCCCGAAATGGTGGCCGTCACGGCCTACGACCCGCATCCGATGACGAAGAACGTGTCCTTCACGTTCTACCCGGGCGCACGTTCGATGCAACTGGTGCCCACGGCGCCGGAGATCCGGACCCTCCCGCTGATCTCCAGCAGCAACGAGAGTTACCTGAAGACGGTTACGCCCGTGGTCCAGCGCGAGCTCGCCTCGACGCCCGCCGCCCCCCTCGACGCGCACGAGCGGGCCCCGGCGCCGCACGTGTTCGCCGCGGCGATCGAAGGCAAGCTGCCGGAGGCGGGCAGCAAGCCGTTCCGCGCGCTGGTCATCGGCGATGGCGACTTCGCCAGCAATTCGTTCTTCCCGTACATGGCGAACAGCGACCTGGCATTGTCGATGGTGCGATGGCTGGTGCACGAGGAAGCCAACACCCCGGTCGCATCGCGCATTCCGGTGCCGGCGATGATCCTGCTGACCCGCGGCCAGATGCAGGTCGTGTTCCTGTTGGTCGAGGTGTTGCTGCCGTTGCTGGTGATCGTCATCGGCGGCATCATCTGGTGGCGACGCCGATGAGCAGTCCATCGCAACGCCTGCTGTTGTCGGCCGCGGCCGCCATTGCACTCGGCTATCTGATCACGATGGTCGTCACCGGGGCTTTGCCGGAGAATCGGCAGATCGCGGAATTCCAGGCCGAAGGGCTGCTCGAACAGGCGCCGGAATCGATCACGCGGGTCGCGGTTGCGGTGAAGGACGCGTCCCACGTGTTCGTGCGCCGCGGATCGGACTGGATCACCGAGTCGGGCGCTGGCCCGGTCAGTGCCGAAATCGCCACGGCGCTCGACCGCGCGCTGAAGATCATGCACAACGCCAAGCCGGTTCGCGTGCTCACGGGCGACGACCTCACGGGTGCAAGCCCGGCGGAGTTCGGATTTGACCAGCCGCGCGTTGCCGTGACGCTGGGCAATGCCAACGGAACCGTGCTGGCGGCGCAGTTCGGTGCCAGCAATACCGACGGAATCCTCCAGTTCATGCGGGTCAAGGGCAAGGACCAGGTCTATCTCATGTCGGACTTCGTCGGGCAAGGCTGGGAGAAGCTCGCCATGGCGGCAAAGGCGCAGTGATGCGCCGGCTCGTGCGCTGCGCCCTCGCCCTCGCCCTCGCCCTCGCCCTCGCCCTCGCCTGCGCCGGCATCGGATGCGGGGCGGCACTGGCGCACACTGGCGGGACGTCCGGCTACGCGGCGATCTCGATCAGCGGCAATGCCGTCCGCTACAGCCTGACGCTGTCCTCGGTGCCGATGCCGAGCGCGCTCGCCGAACAGATGGGCTTCGGGCAGGCCGGCGTCACACCGACCTACCAGCCGCTGGTCGACGCCATCGCGAGCAGCATCCATCTGCGCAACGGCGATTCGCCCTGCGTCGCCGGTCCGACGCAGGTGATCCCGCCGTCCGCCCGGTCGGACAGCCTGACCGGCATCGTGGACTTCGTGTGCGCGCAACCGGTGCATGCGCTGACGATCGAGGACGACCTGTTCGACCTCGCCGGGCCCGACTACCACACGCTCGCGGCCATCACCTGGCCCACGGGTTCGGACCAGTTCGCTTTCGCCCCGGAGGCGCGCTCGTACACGGTCTCGATCGGTGCCGCCGGCGCGCAGGCCTCGGGCACGCGCAGCTTCTACCTGATGGGCGTCGAGCACATCCTGATCGGCTGGGACCACCTGCTGTTTCTGGCCTGCCTGCTGCTTCTCGGCGGCAGCTTCTGGGGGCTGCTGAAGATCGTGACCGCGTTCACCATCGCGCACAGCATCACGCTGGCAGCCGCGGCCTTCGATGTCGTCACCCTGCCCTCGCGCCTGATCGAATCCGCGATCGCGCTTTCGATCGCGTACGTGGCAGCCGAGAACGTATTCCTGCGTGATCGCGCTGCATCCAAGCGCTGGGTGGTCGCATTCGTCTTCGGCCTGGTCCATGGATTCGGTTTCTCGTCGGTCCTGAAGGACCTCGGTCTACCCAAGACCGGGCTGGTCTGGTCCCTGCTGGGATTCAATCTCGGGGTCGAGACCGGGCAGGCGGTGGCGGTGGCGGTGGCGATGCCGCTGTTGCTTTGGCTGCGCAAGATGCCATGGGAACGGCGCGCGATCACCACGGCCTCGAGCGTGGTCCTCGCCGTGGGCCTCGGCCTGTTCATCGAGCGCGCGTTCTTCTAGCCGCCGGACCCCATGACCGATCCTCGACCGAACAGTACACGCCCGTGGTCGGGAAACCGTCTCCTGGAACTTTGTTTCTCGTTGCGAATTCGCGCGCTGTGCGGGCGCCCGCGGCGCGCATGAACACAAATACCGGGGGCTCCTGTTGTGGTCGAGGCAGCAGGGTCGCGCCGCGAGCCACATGGCACGCCTCGAACGCGCCGCCCCATGCGCGCATTGCCGCCATGCAGCACGAAAGACGGGGGTTGAATGCAGCGGCCGCCGCTCTCGTCGGACCATTCGCGTGGTATGGTTCAAGCTGAAATTCCGAAACCCAGATGGCCATTCGAGCTGCGGGCCGTCGCCAAAAAAATCGGGAGGAGACACATGATGCATTCCCTCAAAAGCATCGCGCGGACGGCGGGCCTCATGCTCGCCGCGGGCCTGCTGGTCGGCTCGGCCGGGACAGCGCAAGCGCAACAGCACAAGTGGAAGGTGCAGAACCTCTACCCGCCGAGCACCTCCGTCTACAAGGATTTCCAGGCCTTCGCGGCGCGCGTGAAAGAGGCCACCAAGGGCGAAGTGGAAATCCAGACGTTTCCGGTTGCGACGATCGTGCCGCAATCGGAAGCCCTCGATGCGATCCAGGCCGGTCTGCTCGACGGCGCCGTGGGAACAATGGCCTACCAGGGCGGCAAGGAACCGGCCGCGGCATTCTGGGACATGACGGCGGCGTACGACAATCCGCTGCACCTGCTGATGTGGTACCGGCAAGGCGGCGGCATGGAGATCATGAACAAGATCGCCGCCAAGTGGAACGCGGTGTTCCTGGGCCCGATCATTCTCGGACTAGAGTCGATCCCGTCTAAGAAGCCGATCCGTTCGATCGCCGACTTCAAGGGCGTGAAGATGCGCGCCCCTGACGGCATCCCGGCCGAGATCTTCGCCAAGCTCGGCGCATCGGTCTCGGTGATGCCCGGCACGGAAGTGTATACGGCGCTCGATACCGGCAAGATCGAGGCGACCGACTGGGGCACCCTGTCGGTCAACGACGAGGCCGGCTACAACCGGATCGCGCCGTACGCGATCTACCCCGGCATCCATTCGATGAACTCGATGGACTTCGTGCTGAACAAGCGCAAGTGGAACGCGTTGAACGCCGAACAGAAGGCGATCATCACGGCCGCCGTGGACGAGTGGAGCCTGCGTACCTGGATGGACCAGGAACGCGAGGACCGCCTGGCGGTGGCCAAGCGCGACCCGGCCACGCTCGTTCAGTGGGGCGAGAAGGAGAAGGCGGATTTCCGCAAGATTGCCCACGAGGTGTGGCAGAAGTGGTCGAAGAAGAGCCCGCTCGCCAAGCAGATCTACGAAAGCCAGGTGAAATTCCTGAAGTCGATCGGCAAGCTCTGAGGCTTGCGGCAAGGCAGCTACCGGGGAAGCGGGCGCGGCCTGGGCCGCGCCCGCTTCGTCCCGCGACAAGAGCGGACATAACAAGACAACACGGGAGGCAGGGGGATGGCGGAATCGGCGCGCGCGACCGAAGTGTCCGGGAAGAACTTCGTCGATCGCTCGATCGAGATCATCGCGAAGGTGCTCAGCATCGGCTTCGCGTTGTCGATCGCAGTGACGATCTACGATGTGATTGCGGACGTGATCTTCAGTTCACCCACCGTCTGGGTCTACGACGTGGTGACCACCGCGATCGCCGTGGCTTTCCTGATCGGCGGTTCGTACGCATTGATGCGCCGCGAACACATCCGTATCGAGGCCCTGCACGACAAATACTCGAAGCGTAACAAGCTGCGCGCCGACATCGTCACCTCGCTGCTCGCGATCGTGTACCTCGCCGTGTTCGCCTGGTTTTCCTTCAACATGGCGCAGCTCTCGATCGAGGACTGGGAAGTGAGCGGATCCGCGTGGGAACAGCCCACGCCGATCGTCGTCAAGGTGGCGATGGTGATCGGGGCAGCGCTGATGATCGTGCAGATGATCTCCAACATCCTCGGCGACTTCAGAGCGCTGCGGGCACTGCGCGCGAAGGGCTGAGCCGTGGGCATCGAGGCCATATCGCTGCTGATGCTCGCAGCCTTCGTGCTGCTGATCATCGTGCTGGGCATGCCGGTGGCGTTCGCGACCGGATTGATCGCGGTCGTGTTCTGCGCCGTCTTCGCCGATCTGAACAGCCTGGCGATCGTCACTTTCCGGACCTACGGCTTCGTCAACTCGTACGTGCTGCTGTCGGTGCCGATGTTCCTGATGATGGCCAACATCCTCGACAAGTCCGGGGTCGCGCACGATCTCTATGATGCGTTGAAGATTTGGGCGGGCCGGCTGCCCGGCGGCGTCGCCGTGATGACGCTGATCGCAGCTTCGGTCATGGCGGCCATGACCGGCATCATCGGGGGCGAGGTCATCCTGCTGGGCCTCGTCGCGCTCCCGCAGATGCTGCGCCTGCGCTACGACTCGAAGCTCGCGATCGGCGTGGTCTGCGCCGGCGGTTCGCTCGGCACGATGATCCCGCCCAGCCTCGTGCTGGTGTTCTACGGGCTCACCACGTCGACCTCGATCGGCGATCTGTTCCTGGCCTCCACCGTCCCCGGGGTCATCCTCGGCGCGCTGTACATCTTCTACGTGCTGATCCGTTGCCGCATCAATCCGTCGCTCGGACCGCCGGCCCCGCCTGAGCTGTACAACATACCGCTCAGGGCAAAGTTCGCCGCGCTGCGCAAAGTGATCCTGCCGCTGATGATCATCTTCTCCGTGCTCGGCAGCATCTATGGCGGCGTCACCTCGGTGAGCGAAGCCGCGGCGATGGGGGTGGCCGGGGTGATCGTGGCCGCGGCCATCCGGCGCACGCTGAACTACGCGATGCTGCGCGACTCGCTGTTCTCGGCGATGTCGACCTGCGGCCTGCTGATCTGGCTCTCCATCGGCGCCAATGCGATGGTCGGCGTCTACAACCTGCTGGGCGGGATCACCTATCTGAAGAGCATCATGACCGGCCTGCCGCTCGATCCGCTCGGCGTGGTGCTGATCATGATGGCGATCTTCGTCCTGCTCGGCATGTTCATGGACTGGTTTTCCATCATGCTGCTCACGATGCCGATCTTCGGACCGACCGTGACCGCCCTCGGCTACGACCTCATCTGGTTCGGCGTGTTGTTCAACATCACCATGCAGGTCGGCTACCTGTCCCCGCCGTTCGGCCAGGCCGCGTTCTATCTCAAATCGGTGACGCCACCGGAGATCTCGCTCAACCATATCTTCGTGTCGATGCTGCCGTTCATCGGACTGCAGCTCATCGGACTGATGATCGTGCTGTTCATTCCGGACGTGGCACTGTGGCTGCCGCGGTGGCTGCAATAGCGGGCGGGCGCCAACAGCCGAGACATCGATACTGCGATACGGCGCGTGCAGGCGGTCCCGGTGGGGGCTTCCGCCACGTCCTGCCGTTCAGTCGCGTTCCTCGCCGAAGAACGCGAGCAATTGCGCGAGCGCCCAATCGGGCCGCTCCTCGGGTATCCAGTGACCGCAGCCTTCCACGATCCCGCCGCGCACGTCGCTCGCGACCCGTTGCCAGGATTCGAGCGCCACCATGCCTCGGCCGCGCCCTGACGATCCGCCGTAGCAGAGCACCGGCATGGCGAGCTTGCCTTGCGCGAGAAAGCCTTCGTTGTCGGCGATGTCCTGTGGCGTTGCGCGGTAGAAGCTGAACCCCGCGCGCATCGCGCCGGGCTGCCGGTACGTGCGCAGATACTCGCGCACGGCGTCCTCGGAAATGGCGTCGGGACGCGCACCGAACTGGCGATAGAAGAATCCCAGGTAGATATCCTCGCGTCCCGCGGTCAGCGCTTCCGCGAAGTCCAGCTCCCGGTGCAATCCATGATGCCAGCGATTGTTGAACATCACATCAGTGCCGTCGCCCGGCACCGGCACGTCGAAGATCGCGACCCGGCGCACGGCGTCGCGATGCTGCGCCGCGAGCGAGAAGGCAACGGGTCCGCCCCAGTCATGGCCGACCACGAACAACTGCTGCTCGCCCAGGACGCCGTTGGCGAGGCGCCAGACGTCGTGCGCGACGGTCTTCTTGTCGTAGCCGTCGGCAGGTCGCGATGAATCGCCGAGTCCGCGCAGGTCGGGGGCAATCACGCGGTATCTGGTCGCGAGCCCTGGAATGATGTCGCGCCACATGTACCAGGTCTGCGGCCAGCCGTGCAGCAGCACGACGGCAGGCCCCTCGCCGGCGGTGACGTAGTGCAGGCGTACGTCGCCCAGATCGGCGTGACCATGCCGGAACGCCTGGCTCGTGGCTGTCACGCGGGTGGGTGCGGCGAGCGCGGGCTAGAGAAAACGGTTGGGCCGCAGGAACATGCCCAGCAACAGCGCCCCTTCGGGTGCCGTCGCAACGTGGACGCTCCCCGCAGGGCGCCATACGTATTCGCCGGCGCTCACCTCGCCCTCTTCGTCCACCAGGCGCCCTTCGAGCACGTAGGTCTGTTCGATGTCCACGTGCTCATGCAGCGGCAAGGTCGCGCCGGGGGCCATGCGCGTGATCGTGGTCATCAGCCCGGACTCCTTGTCCTCCAGCAGCACCTTGATCTCGACGCCGGGAAACGGCGTCGGTCGCCACGGCAGCGCATCCATCCTGACGTAGCGCGACGAGCGCGCTTTCAGTTCGCCTTCGGCCTTCCAGTCGGGGGTACGCGCGCTCATCGGATGTCCTCGTCGTGGATTCACACCGGGGTCAGCAATGGTTTGCCGGCAAAGTACGCCGCCAGGTTGTCGACGACAAGCTGACCCATGCCCGCGCGGGTCTCGTGCGTTCCGCTCGACACATGCGGCTGGAGCACGACATTGTCGAGCTTGAAGAACGCCTCGGGCACCTTTGGTTCCGCGACGAACACGTCCAGTCCCGCGCCCGCGAGGCGGCCGTTCTCCAGCGCGTCGAGCAGCGCCGGCTCATCGACGGTGGAACCGCGCGACACGTTGATCAGAAAGCGATCCGCCCCGAGCGCTGCGATCACTTCGCTGCTGACGATGTTCTCCGTTTCCTTGCCGCCGGGACAGGCCACCACCAGCACCTTCACGCTGCGGGCAAGCTCGATCGGTCTGGCGAAGTACTCGTAGGCCACGTCGGCCTGCCGGTTGCGGCTGTGGTACGCGACCGTCATGCCGAACGCTTCGGCTCGCCTGGCGATCGCCTTGCCGATGCGCCCGAGACCGATGATGCCCATGCGGGTGCCCGACACCTTGTCGGCCAGCGGAGCGTTGCCGTCGAGCCACTTGCCGGCGCGCACGAATCTGTCGTTGAACACCGTGCGACGCATGGTGGCGAGAACGAGCGCCAGCGCATTGTCGGCCACGCATTCGGTCAGCACGTCCGGCGTGTTGGTGACCGCGATGCCGAGCTTGTGGGCTGCCGGCACGTCGATGCCGTCGACGCCGACACCGAAGCAGGAAATGATCTCGAGCTTCGGAAACCTGCCCATGAGCGCGACGCTCATGCCCGCATGACCGGCCGTGGCCGCGGCGGTGACGCGATCTGCAAGTCCGGCCACGAACGATTCCTTGTCGGTCGCCTGGTAGTAGCGATGCACGGTATAGGCTGCATCGAGTTGGGCCATGGTGGCGGGGAACAGCGGACAGATCAGCAGCAGGTCAGGTTTCATCGATCGGGATTCTCGGTGGAAGATGAAGCACGCAAAGCGTAGGCGAGTCGTCGGCTATCGGGTTCACGGCGCCATTGAACCACCGATGCCGGGCCCGCGGATAGCCGGGTGCACGAAGCCTCCCGTTATTCGGCGATGATCACCGCTTCGGCCCGGTCCTTGCCGCCCGGCACTCGCGTCTTGCCGATGAACAGGAGCAGCGGCAGTGCCGCGAGGGCAACCAGTGCGAACAGCCAGAAATCGCCGGTGAAACCGATGATGGCGGATTGCAGGCTGATCTCGCGTTCCAGCCGGGCGAGGCCCAGGGTCGTCGCCATGTTCCAGCCCTCCGGTCCCTGCGCCTGCAACGCACGGCTGAACGGCGTGACGTTCTCGACCAGCTGCGAGTGCATGGTGTTGCTGGTGCGCACGAAGATCGCCAGCGCGCCGGACACCCCGATGCTTGCGCCGACGCTGCGCACCAGGTTGAACACGGCGGTCGCTTCCGTTCGCCGGTGCGGCTCCAGCGAGGGAAAAGCGATCACCTGGATCGGGACCAAGATGATGCCACCTCCGATCCCCTGCATGAAATTGGTCCAGACGAGCGGCCATACGCCGACGTCGCCGGTCCAGTTCGACATCTGCCAGCTCGAGAACGCAAGGCACAGGAGCCCGAACGCGATCGACAGGCGCGGATCGATGCGCCCCGTGATGCGGCCGCCGATCACCATCGCCACGAACAGGCCGATACCGCGGGGCGCCTGCAGGACACCGATCATGTCGATCGGATAACCGCGCACCTGGTCGAGGAACGACGGCATCAGCACCATCGGCGGCGTGGTCACGAATCCATAGAGAAACGCAAACACGAGCCCCAGGAAGAACGTGCGCTTCGCCAGCAGCGTCGGGTCGAGGAACGGTTGTTTCGCCGTCAGGCTGTGGACGTTGAACATGTACAGGCCCAGGACCGCGAGAAAGGCCTCGGTGATGATTTCCCACGATTCGAACCAGTCGAGCTGGCCACCGCGATCCAGCATGAGCTGGAGCGAACCGACGCCCATCGAGAGGGTCAGGAAACCGAACCAGTCGAACCGCCGCGTCGGGTCGCGCTTCGTCTCCGGCAGGAAAGCCGCGGCCCCGAGCAGGGCCAGGATGCCGAACGGGACGTTGATGTAGAAGATGTAGCGCCAGCTCAGGTACTCGGTGACATAGCCGCCCAGCGTCGGCCCGGCGAAGGAGCCGAGCACCGCCGCCATGCCCCACAGCGACATGGCCTTGCCCTGCTCCTCCGGCGGGTAGGTGTCGAGAATGATCGCGTGCGACAGCGGAATGAGGAATGCGCCGCCCAGGCCCTGCACGATGCGCGCGAACACTTCGAACTCGAGGGAATTGGCCGCACCGCACGCGACCGAAGCGAGCAGGAAAACGCTGACCGCCCACATGAACAGGCGCTTGCGCCCGAAGCGCAGGCTGAGCCAGCCCGCGGCGGGAATGGACAGGGCGGAGGCGACAATGTAGGAGGTGATGACCCACGCGATCTGGTCCTGCGATGCCGAGAACGTCCCCTGCATGTGCGGCAGCGCGACCGCGGCAATGGTCCAGTCGACCGAATAGAGGAAACTGGCCAGGCCGACCGAGGCGGTGATCAGGGCCGCATGTCGGGACGGACCGGTCACGCTATCGGCGCTCGCCCGCCGCGACGGGAGTCGGCGCCAGGAAGCGCGGCAGCCAGCCGGCTTCGACGAGGCGCCGCACGAACCGCGGCAAGCCGCGCGGGCTGCCGGTATCGACCGTGACTGTCACGGTCATACCGGCACGCAGCTGGCGTTTGCCAGGGGGCTCCTGCACCTTGATGTTCACGGGAATGCGCTGCACGACCTTGACCCAGTTGCCGGTCGCGTTCTGCGGTGGCAACACCGCGAATTCAGCGCCGGTGGCGGAAGCGATGGCGTCGACCCGTGCCGGCCATTCCTGGTTCGGATAAGCGTCGGCCACCACCGTGCCGGATTGCCCGACCGCCATGTGGGTGAGCTGGGTTTCCTTGAAGTTGGCCTCGATCCACAACGAACCGCTCTCGATCAGGCTGAACATCGGCGCGCCCTTGTCCACGTACTCCCCGACCTGCAGCTTCATGTTGCTCACGACACCCGCGAAGGGCGCCTTGATCAGCGCCCGCGACAGATCCAGCATGGCCGCGTCGAAGGCGGAGCGGGCCTCGGCATAGCGCGGCAGCCGCTCCACCGGCGTGTTGGGATCACCGGACAGTTCCGCGATCACGCGATTGGTCTTCTCCCGAATGCTGTCGAGGCGCAGCCTGGCCGCCACGACGTTGTAGCGCGCTTCGTCGTAGGTGTCGCCGCGCGTCATGCCTTTTTCCTTGAGATATTCCTGCCGCGCGAGCTGCTTTTCGAGAAAGTCGATGTGACTCCGGGCCTCCGCGGCATCCTGCAGGGTGGCGCGATATTCCGCGCGCAGCGACTGAACGGTGGTCCGCACGACATCCATCTGCGCGCGGGCCCCGTCGACGGCGATCTGATAGGGCTGCGGATCGAGGCGGAACAGAACCGCGCCGGCCTCGACCGCCTGATTGTCATGCGCGATGACTTCGATCACCCGGCCCGCCACGGCGGCGCTGATCGGGACGATGTTCGCCTTGACGTAGGCGTTGTCGGTCTCGACCTCCTGCCCGCCGCTGGCGTAGAAGTAGAGCCCCACGAACACCGCCACGAGGGGCACGACGACCAGCAGCACGATGCGCACTGCGCGGTGCACCAGAAATACGGCCCTGTTGTTCATCGCCGCCATGTCAGTCGCGCGCGGATGGGCCGGACCGGCGGCCGCGCGCAGCGGCCGGACCGGACAATGGAAACAGGGAGTGGAGCTTCATCTAGCGCTTCTGTTTGCGTGATCCGTTCCCGGAGACACCGTTGTCCTGCCGTGACAGATTCGCCTTGATGGCGAGCAGCGCGTCCACGAACTGCTCCTGCTGCGTCGCCGACAGGCCGGCCAGCGCATCGCGGCGGACTTCCACGGCGGCCGCCCGCATGGTCTTGATGGCGGGTTCGACCTCCTCGGTCAGGAACACCCGCTTGGCGCGGCGATCCCCGGCGTGGCCTTCCCGGCGTACCCACCCCTTCTGCTCCAGGCGGTCGAGCAGCCGGCCCAGCGTCGCCTTTTCCACTTCGAGGATGTCGGCCAGTTCGGACTGGGTGACGCCATCGTTGCGAAACAAGTGATTCAGCACCCACCACTGCGACCGGGTCAAGCCGAGCGACTTCACCCGCCGGTCGAACGTGGTGCGCATCAGCCGCGCGACGTCGTTCAGGATGAAGCCGAAATTGCGGGACAGGTCTTCGCGGAACATGGGCCGCCATTCTACGCCGGATTGGTTGTCTAGCTTACTATATGCTAGGCCATCATCACACGGCGCGTGGGCGCGGCGATTGTGCACAAGAGGCAAGCCGCGCCTCGCCGCTCGCCCGTCCTGGTCGGCGGAATCGACGCCGCCGCCTGCCTCACCCCCACCCGATGGATCGGAATAGTTCGGGCACGCGATCGAGCCGGTCGAACACGCGATCCGGCGTGTAGTCGGCGAGCGGCTTGCGACCGGTGCCGCGGTCGATCCAGATGCAGCGAAATCCCATGTCGCGTGCGGCGGCGAGATCGAGATGGGGGCTCGCGCAGATGTGGACGACATCGTCGCCCGTCACGCCCAGCATCCGATGCGCATGCGCGAAGATCCGGCGGTCCGGCTTGTAGGCCTGCGCCTGCTCGGCGGTGATGACGCGATCGATGTGTCCGCCGAGTTGGGCGACGTTGCCGGCGACGATGTCGTCGTCGGTATTCGAGACGATGCAGAGATTGAAGCCTTGCGCCTTGAGCGCGCCGAGGGCATCGACCACCTCGGGAAAGGGCGGCATGCGCGAGATGCCGGAGGTCAGGATCTCGCTGTCGGACGACGCATGGGACAGTCCCAGTTCCTGCATCGCCAACCTGAGGCCCTCGCCTGCCACAGCGCGGAATGTCCGATGCGGCTGCTGCGCTTCGAGTTCATGCTCGAAGCGGTCATATACGCGAATGAGCGATTCGACATCCTGCCACCCCTGCGTCCGGGCCGCGAGGATCGTCTCGACGGCCGTGACGAGACCTTCGTCCCACTGGATGAGCGTGCCATAGCAATCGAAGGTGATCCACGCCGGCTTTGCACCCGGGAACGGAGCCCGCGAAGTCGGGATCGGGGGCATCGAATACGTGGCGCTCAGCCCGCCGGCTCGAGTTGCCGGCGCAGGCCGGCGACCGTGTCGGACTCGCCGCGCACGCGCAGATACGCCCCGTCGCCGTCGGCGCGCTCCTCCAGCACTTCGCAGCGGGCGAAGATCTCGCCGCGCAGGTGCTGCGCCGACCAGGGCAGGAATATCTCCGCCTCGACCAGGTCGCGCTGGAAGAACGCCAGGATCGCCGCATGCAGCCCGGCGATATCGCTCTGGCGCCGGGCACTGATCACCATGCAATCCGGATAGCTCAGCCGGAGCGACGCTTCGATCGCGGCCTGGGCCGCCTCGTCGCCGACACAATCGATCTTGTTGAACACGCGGATGCGCGGAATGGCTTGCGCACCGATCTCCTTCAGTACTTCATCGGTCACCGTCAGCTGACGTTCGAGACCGGGATCGCTGGCGTCGACGACATGGAGGAGCAACGAGGCTTCGGCGGCCTCTTCGAGGGTCGACTTGAAGGATGCGACCAGGTCGTGCGGCAGGTTCTTGATGAATCCGACGGTGTCGCTGACCAGCACGCGCGGCACGCTTTCGGGATGGAGCGCGCGCACGGTGGTATCGAGGGTCGCGAACAGCTTGTTGGCGACCAGTACCTCGCTCCCGGTCAGCGCACGCATCAGCGTGGACTTGCCCGCGTTCGTATAGCCCACCAGGGCCACCCGTGCGAGGCCCTGGCTGTCCTGTCGCCGCGCGCGCTGCGTCTTGCGCTCGACGTCCATCGCGGCGATCTCCTGCTTCAACTCGGCGATGCGATTGCGGATCTTCTGCCGGTCGAGCTCACTGTGCGCCTCGCCCGCACCCCGGCCACCGGTGCCGCTACGCTGGCGCCCCTTCGGACCCGCCAGCTTCGCCGCTTCGCGCAGCCGCGGCGCCATGTAGCCGAGGCGCGCGATCTCCACCTGCGCACGCGCCGCGCGCGAACGCGCGTGGCGGTGGAAGATCTCCAGGATGACCATGGTGCGGTCCATCACCTCGCAGCCGACCTCGATCTCGAGGTTGCGCGCCTGCGAAGGCGAGATCTCGTGGTCCACGAGGACCACATCGGCGCGCCGCGTTGCCGGATCTGCAGCCGATCGTGCGGCCTCCTTGGCCCGGGCCGCTCCGCTCTTCGCCGCACGGGGCACCCCGCCGGCACCCGGCAGCGCGTCGGGTTCGTCCGCCGTTTCAGGCTTGTTCTCCACGAACCGGCGCATCTCCTGGCGCTTGCCGATACCCAGGTAGGCCGTGGTATCGAAATGATCCCGCTTCTGCATGAACGTGCCCACCACCTCGAAGCCGAGGGTTTTCGCGAGTTCGCGCAGTTCCGTCAACGATTCCTCGAGTTCGGCGTCACTCACACCCGGCAGTTGCACAGCGGCCACGATGGCCCGCTCGGGTTCGTCTCTGACTTCGTTTTGCATTGGGGGGAACGGTACTGGCAAGGCTGGGATGCGCACAGTACCCGAGTCTGTTGCGCAGTGTCGGAAGGTGAACCGGGCGCCATCGCGCCTTCAGCCGCGAGACGAATGTCGTTTCAGGGCTGAACCGCAGACCGATACTCACCGCGCGGCGCGGCCCCGCTTGCGCGGAAGGCCGGCAATGCATACCGGTCGGAGTCGGACCGTTGCCGATTTCGCAGTTGCCTGCAGGCAGCCCGGTACGAACGCGAAGAGCCCCGACCCCGGTTCCCGCGCACCCGGGCGGTCGTGGACTAGCAGGCTGCTAAGCCGCCACCGCCCTCACCTGCTGCAAGGTCGTGTGCCCCTGCAAGGCCTTGCGGATGCCGTCCTGCTTGAGGCTGCGCCTGCCCTGGGTGGCTGACAGGGCTGCGATTTCGGACACCGGCGCCCGATGCTGGATCAAGCTGCGGACGTCGGGACTCACCACCAGGAGTTCCTGTAGCGCAACGCGCCCCTTGTAGCCCTTGCCCTCGCATTCCGGGCAGCCGACCGGCTCATGCAGGACCACTTTGCCGGCGGTGTCGCGGAAGGCTTCCCGCCACTGGCGCACCAACGCGCGTCTCGTCTCGTCAGTCCCGTCCGGTGAGTATTCGAGTGCCACCTGGTCGAGCTGCCGTTCATCGACGTCGCTCGGGCGCTTGCACGCCTCGCAAAGTCGGCGGGCAAGCCGCTGCGCGAGGACCCCCAGCAGCGCATCCGCGAAATTGAACGGATCCATCCCCATCTCCAGCAATCGCGTGACGGACTCCGAGGCCGAATTCGTGTGCAGGGTCGAAAGTACCAGGTGGCCCGTGAGCGACGCCTGAATGGCGACCTGCGCGGTCTCCTGGTCGCGCATCTCTCCCACCATGACCACGTCGGGGTCCGCGCGCAGGAATCCCCGCAGGGCCTGGGCGAAGCCCCAGTCGAGCTTCGGGGCGACCTGCACCTGGTTCAGCCCTTCCTGTGTGATCTCCACAGGGTCCTCGGCAGTCCATATCTTGCGCTCCGGCGTATTGAGCTCCCGCAACAACGAATGCAGTGTCGTGGTCTTGCCGCTGCCCGTCGGACCGCACACCAGCAGCATCCCGTAAGGACGTTCGATGAGCATGCGTAGCGCACTTTCCAGCGCCGGGTCCAGGTCCAGGCGCGTGAGTGGAACCGCCGCGGCATTTCCGAGGACGCGCAGCACCGCATTCTCCAGCCCCGCATTGGTGGGAATTGTGGCCAGCCGCAAGGCGACGCGCACCGGTCCGAAGCGGGTAAAATCGATCTTGCCGTCCTGCGGCCGGCGCTTCTCCGAGATGTCGAGATCCGACATGATCTTCAAGCGCGAGAGCAGGGCCTGCCGGAAATTCGCCGGGATCTCCAGGTAATTGCTCAGCACGCCATCCTTGCGGAAGCGTATGAGGACCGGCTGTCGCCCCGGCCTTGCCTCCACGTGGATATCCGAAGCCCCCTGGCGCACGGCCTCCATGATCATCTGGTTGACCATCCGCACCAGCACGTTGTCGGCCTCCGACACGCCGACTTCCTCGGTCTCGTCCGCCATGCGGTCCGATTCCATCGCGGCGCTGAGCTCTTGCGCGCTCACGCCCGAGCGCCCCCCGTAGTAGGTTTCCAGCGCCACCGAGATGTCCGCTTCGGACGCCGTCACCACGTCCACCTTGAAGCCGCTCACCATCGCCACGTGCGAGATGGCCTCGTGCGACAGAGGATTTTCCAGCGCGACGACCAGCGAGCCGCCTTGCCGGCACAGCGGCACTGCCCGGTGCAGGCGCGCAGTGGCCTCCGGCAGTAGCCGAATGGCATTCGGGTCCACGGGGAAACGCTTCAGATCGACCTGAGGAATGCCGAGCTTCTGGGTCAGGACCCGTTTCAGCGCGATGCGGTCCAGCAATCCCATGCCGATCAACACCTCGCCAAGCACCTTTCCGCGTTCGCGCTTCTGCGTGTCGAGCGCCGAGGTCAATTGCTCTTCGGTAATCAACCCTTCCGCAATCAGTACATCCCCCAGCCGGGCGCCCGGCCCCCGCTGGCGCTGCACTTCCAAGGCCCGGGACAGCTGTGCGGGCGAGACGACTTCGATGCCGGTGAGGTATTCACCGATCTTCTTTTCCCGCATGCGGCCCTGTTGCGCCAGCCCGGCAGCGAGGTCGTCTGGCGGCAATGCGCCGGTGTTGACCAGCAGGGTCCCCAAGCGCTCGTCGAGTGTGAATTCCGCCAGGTTGGCCTGCGGCACGAAGCAGTAGACCGGTTCCGGCACGTCGGGCGAACCCGCGTGCACGACCAGGTACAAGCCCTTGTGGTGACGTGCGTACGAGAACAGCGTACCGCTCCCGAATTTGCCGTCGTTGTACCGAATCCTGAACCGGGCTGCGGTTCCTTTGGTCGGCAGGGCCAACCGCCATTCCGGCGGGACGGCACCCGCGGCCAGTCCGGCAATATGGTGAAAATTGAGGGCTTTCAAGTCCCCGAATGCGAGATTCGCGGCGTGGCCGTTCACGAGGATGACAACCCGGGATTGTTCGTAATCGAACAGGCTCATCACTCCCTCGACGGACTTCCCATCCATCGTCAGCGCCACGGCGTGTGCGGGGTCGAACCCGCCGGCGGTGGCCAAGGGGGGCAAGGTCTGCGGAGGCGGAGAGAGCGGCTGCGTGTGCACCTTGCGAGTATCTGGTGTAGCGGGTCGATATCATGCCCGAGTTAAGCAGTCCCCATCCGGTTCGACGACTGTCAGCTGCTTGGACAGGATGAATAGCTTCCGGTTTCCCGGGGAGTCTCCGGTCCGGCTCAGGCCGCCTTGGCTGATGGTTTGCGGACCGTCGGTGCGGAGTTACGGGTGGGTGCGCCGCGGAGCGTGCCTCCGATCAGGCAGAGTCTGTGCGCTGGCAAACAGACCTGGCACCTGCGCGCACACATAGTGCAACGCACGGCCCGGAGGGCGCTGTCGAAAAGGTGGTTCTCGGTGAGCGACAAAGGCGCCAAGCACGGCGAAGGTCCTCGTTCGGTGCGCCCGGCAACACGCGACGGCCCCGTGGCCGCGAGTACGTAAACGCACAGCTCGGAGCCGTTCATCCCGCACCACCAACGCAAGCCCGGACCGCATGCCCTGCAGATCGAGTTCGTCAAACTGCAGCGGCACGCCAGCGCGCACGGCGACAGCCTCTCGGCGCTGCTCGAGGGTGCCTCGGCCGGCAAGGACAGGAGCATCAAGCGCATCGTCACGCCCCTGAGCCGTCGTGATACGCCTGTCTTCGCGCCACACGCCCGCGGCGCCTTGGCAGATGAGGCGCACGCACGACTGAACCTCATGCGCGACATCGTGAGTCGCTGCACCAACCGGCCGCGGCAACGCAGCGGTCGCGCAGGGAACAACATCGTCTTCGCGTTCCCGTCGGACTGCGAGATCACGCAGCGACTGGCGCGCTGGGGCCAGGAGTACCGCGCTCGCCGGCTCGTCATGTGCGCGTCGACGGAACCCTCCGACGCCTCACGCATCTGATCTATCCCGGGTGCCCGGAGGCAATGCCTGGCGCGTTGACCTCCCTGCCCTTGCGAAAAGGAAAACGGCTCATGCAGATCCAGATCAACACCGACAACCACATCGACGGTAATGCGGCCCTGTCGGCACACGTCGACGCGGTGGTGAGCAACACCCTGCGCCACGTCAAGGACCACATCACGCGGGTGGAGGTGCACCTCGCCGATGAAAACGGCGGCAAATCCGGCGCCGACGACAAGCGTTGCGTGATGGAAGCGCGAATGACCAACTACCCGCCCGTGGCCGTCAGCGACCACGCCGGCAGCATCCATCAGGCCGTGGACGGCGCGGCCCGGAAGCTGAGAGCGTCGATCGAGACCCTGCTCGGGCGGCTCGACGATCACCGTCGCCATCCGGCTGTCGGCGAATCCGACGCCTCGTGACCCTGCATGCACCTCGACTCTAATCGATTGCGCTTCCGGCAGGACGAGCTCGTCAAGCGCAACGGCACCATCGCATCGACTTGCGCGCCCGAGGGCGATGCTCGTCATCCGCGGATGACAGTGATCGCCTTCGAGTGCACGCCCCATTGCCTCGGCGATCACTGTCTCGTGCAATGAGCGCGCCATCGCCCATGTCTCCCGATTCGCCCCACTCGTCCTGCGGCAACCCCCTGCCACCCGATACCAGCGACAACCTTAGAATGCTTCCGATCCGGAGCGACGAGGAACTCCTGCTCGCCAGGTCGTTCTCTTCAACAAGACTGGCTCCGCCGGTTACCAATCCCTCGTTGGGAAGTCGACCCGTGCGCAGCCTCGGCACTTGAACAGAGGATCGCCATGTCCACCCGCCACAAGACCCTCGCCCCCGACCTGCTGGCCCGCATGGACGCCTACTGGCGTGCCGCCAACTACCTGTCGGTCGGCCAGATCTTTCTCTACGACAACCCGCTCCTCAAACGGCGGCTGGAGATCGGGGATGTCAAACACATGCTGCTGGGGCACTGGGGTACCACGCCCGGGCAGAACTTCATCTATGCGCACCTGAACCGGGTCATCAAGCAATACGACCTGGACATGATCTATGTTTCAGGACCCGGCCACGGCGGTCCGGCCGTCGTCGCCAACACCTATCTCGAGGGCACCTACAGCGAGGTCTATCCCGACATCAGCCGTGACGAAGACGGGCTGCGCAAGCTGTTCATCCAGTTCTCGTTTCCCGGCGGCATTCCGAGCCATGCCTCGCCGGAGTGTCCGGGCTCGATCCACGAGGGCGGCGAGCTGGGTTACTCGCTCAGCCATTCCTTCGGGGCGGTGTTCGACAATCCCGATCTGATCGTCGCCTGCGTCGTCGGCGACGGCGAGGCGGAAACCGGGCCGCTGGCGACCGCCTGGCAATCCAACAAGTTTCTCGATCCGGAGAACGACGGCGCGGTGCTGCCGATCCTGCATCTGAACGGCTACAAGATATCCAACCCGACGGTGCTGGCGCGCATCGAGCACGGGGACCTGGATGCGTTTCTGCGCGGCTGCGGTTGGATGCCGTATTTCGTCGAAGGCGACGATCCGATGGAAATGCATCGACTCATGGCCAGTACTCTGGAAACGGTCATCGACGATATTCGCCGGATCCAGGACAAGGCAAGGAATGACCGCGACACCACGCGGCCGCGCTGGCCGATGATCGTCCTCAGATCCCCCAAAGGCTGGACCGGGCCGAAGGTGGTCGATGGCCTGCAGATCGAAGGCACTTTCCGCGCGCACCAGGTGCCTCTCCACCCCCGGGCCCATGCCGAGCACCTCGCGTTGCTGGAAGACTGGCTCGCGAGCTACCGCCCGACGGAACTGTTCGACGCACAGGGCCGCCTGCGGCCGGAGCTCGCCGAACTGGCGCCCCAGGGCAATCGCCGCATGGGTGCCAATCCCCAAGCGAACGGCGGCATGCTGCTGCGCGACCTGCGCATGCCGGATTTCCGCAACTACGCGGCCGCCGTTCCAGAGCCGGGAGCGCCCGGCATCGGCGACACCCGCGTGCTCGGACCTTTCCTGCGCGATGTGGCGAAGCTGAACGCGGAGCAGCGCAATTTCCGCGTCTTCGGCCCGGACGAGACGCTGTCTAACGGCCTGGGCGCACTGTTCGAGTCGACCAACCGGCAATGGGACGCCGCGACCGAGCCGAATGACGAGTTTCTCGCACCGGCCGGGCGGGTGATGGAAATGCTCAGCGAGCACCAATGCGAGGGTTGGCTGGAAGGCTATCTGCTCACCGGGCGCCATGGCATCTTCAATTGCTATGAGGCGTTCATTCACATCGTGGATTCGATGTTCAACCAGCACGCCAAGTGGCTGAAGGTCACGGCCCATCTGCCCTGGCGGCGCCGGATCGCCTCGCTCAATTACCTGCTGACCTCGCACGTCTGGCGCCAGGATCACAATGGTTTCACCCATCAGGACCCCGGTTTCATCGACCACGTCGTCAACAAGAAGGCAGAAGTGGTGCGGGTCTACTTTCCGCCGGATGCCAACTGCCTGCTGTCGGTGATGGATCATTGCCTGCGGAGCCGCCACTACGTCAACGTGGTAGTCGCGGGCAAGCACCCGGCGCCGCAGTGGCTGACCATGGACGCTGCCGTCAAGCACTGCACCGAGGGTATCGGCATATGGCAGTGGGCCAGCAACGACCAGGCGGTTGCGCCCGACGTGGTCATGGCGTGTTGCGGGGACGTGCCCACCCTGGAGACGCTCGCCGCGGTCTCCATCCTGCGTGAGCATCTACCCGACCTGAAGATCCGGGTTGTCAACGTCGTCGACCTCATGAAGCTGCAGCCGCCTAGCGAACACCCGCACGGCCTGAGCGACATGGATTTCGACGAGCTGTTCACCCGGGACAAGCCGGTCATCTTCGCCTACCACGCCTACCCCTGGCTGATCCACCGGCTCACCTATCGCCGCACCAACCACGGCAACATCCATGTCCGCGGCTACAAGGAAGAAGGCACCATCACCACACCCTTCGACATGACGGTGCTGAACGACCTGGACCGCTTCCACCTGGTGATGGACGTCGTCGACCGCCTGCCCCAGACCGCAGACCAGGGCATCTACCTGAAGCAGCAGCTCAAGGACAAGCTGGTCGAGCACAAGCAATACATCGACAGGAACGGCCGGGACATGCCGGAGATTCGCGACTGGAAATGGCGTGGCTGAAACGTGGACGGCGGCTCGCCGACGCAATCGCACGAACTACGGGCGCCCGGGCGGCCGGCGGCCGGCGGCCGGCGCGCGCTGAATCGAACGCAAGCGTGTCCGGGATGATCGTTCAATTCAAGGCAGACACAATGGGCAACGTCGTGGCAGGAATCGAACAGCAGGAACTGGAAGCGCATCGCGAACAGTGCGCGGTGGATACCGGAGGCAGGGTCGGAAAGTACCGTTCGATCTTTGAATGGGACGTTCCCGATGTCGACACGCCGGCTTCGGACCAGCTGATTCCGCGCGCGATCCACCAGACGCTGGACGCGCTCGAAAGTTCGCTGAGCGATTCGGTGACCCGATGAACGCGCATGTCCTCGTGAAGATCGCACAGGCCTTGATCGGCAACGACAAGGGCCTGCTGGCGATGGACGAGAGCAATCCGACCTGCAACAAGCGCTTCGCCGCGCTCGGTATCCCGCAGACCGAAGAAGCTCGACGCGCGTGGCGCGAACTCATCATCACGACCCCGGGACTGGCCGACAGCATCGGCGGCGCGATTCTCTACGACGAGACGATCCACCAGAGCCGGCAGGACGGCACACCGTTCGTCCAGGTGCTGGCCGACGCGGGGATCGCGATCGGAATCAAGGTCGACGGCGGCGCGAAAGCGCTGGCCGGGCATCCCGGCGAGTCCGTCACCGAAGGGCTCGACGGCCTGCGCGAGCGCCTGGCCGGCTATGCCGCGAAGGGTGCGCGGTTCGCCAAGTGGCGCGCCGTGATCGCGATCGACGCGGAGCTGCCAGGCGCCGCGTGCATCGCGGCCAACGCCCATGCTTTGGCGCGGTATGCAGCCTTGTGCCAGGAAGCCGGGCTCGTGCCGGTCGTCGAACCGGAGGTCCTGATGGCGGGCGACCACACGCTGCAGCGCTGTGCCGAGGTCACCGCGCAGGTCTTGCACGAAGTCTTCGCGCAATTGCACCTTCAGCGCGTGCTGCTGGAGGGCCTGTTGCTCAAGCCGAACATGGTGCTGCCCGGGCTGGCCTGCGCCGACCAGGGCGACCAGGGCACGGTGGACGACGTGGCCGACGCCACCGTGACGGGCCTGCTGCGCGCCGTGCCCGCGGCGGTACCGGGCATCGCGTTCCTGTCGGGCGGCCAGAGCCCCGAGCTGGCTTCCGCCCGGCTCAACGCGATGAACCGGCGATTCAAGTCGCACCTGCCCTGGGCGCTGACGTTTTCGTTCTCGCGCGCAATCCAGCAGCCCGCCCTCGACATCTGGCGCGGCGACCCGGACAACGCATTGCAAGCCCAGCGTGTGCTGGAGCACCGCGCTGCCTGCAACCGCGCCGCGCGACGAGGCGAATACGCCGCCGCGGCCGACACCCCCGCCTGAAGCACCCCGCAGGACCAGCCACGTCCACTCCGCTCGACCTTCAGTGCATCGATGCGCTCCGGTTCCTGTCGGTGGACATGGTTCAGCAGGCCGACAGCGGCCATCCGCGATTGCCACCGGGCGCCGCCCCGATGGCGTACGCCTTGTGGTCCCGCCATCTCAAGCACCACCCGGCCAATCCACTGTGGCCCGATCGCCGATGGCCGGAATCAGAAGCGGCGTGCGGGTGGGTGCAGCGTCATCAGTCTAGAGAAAACGCCATCGATGCAAGAAGAGGTCGCGTCGCCGATTTCTGCGTGTTCGATCTCACCTGCGGCGCGGCGCGATTGTGCCGTTGTCGTCCGAGAACACCACCTCGACGCGACGGTTCTGCAGGCGGCCGGCGGCGTTGTCGTTGCTGGCAACGGGGAATCCCTCGCCCTCGCCACTGGAGGTGATTTGGTCTGCCGGAACGTGGCGGGCGATCAGCGCTAGGCGCACGTTGTCCGAGCGTCTGCTCGAAAGCGCCTGGTTGTACTCATCGCTGCCCTGACTGTCGGTGTGACCCTCGATCGATACCTTGCGCGTCGGATTCTTGGTCAGGAAACCAGCCAGTTGGTCCACCGTGCGCAGTGCGCCCGGCTTCAGATTGGACTGCCCGGAATCGAACAACACATCGCCCAGCGTCAGCACCATGCCGCGTTCGGTGGGGCGGGCCTTGAGTTCGGCGAGTTGAGCTTCAAGGGAGCCGGCACGCCGCGTTGCGGCCTCGGCGCTGAGGCGTGACTGGTCCGCCGCCGAACGGGCTACTTCGGAATCTCCGCGTGCCGTATCGGCGGCTGTACGAGCCTCGTCGGCGTGCGCGCTTGCAACATCGGCCTCGCGGGTGCGCGCGCTCAGCAGGATGCGGTCGCGCTGGAGCTTCGATTGCGCGACGGCCTGCTCGGCCTGCGCAATCTTGTTGGCCTGCAGCGCTGTCTCGGTACGTCGTTGGGCCAGATACGCAAAGTGCTCGACGTCGGTCTGTTCGCCGCGACCCAACGCTTCCTGTGCACTGGCCAGCGCCCGCTGCGCCGCTTGCAGCTCCACTGGCGCCGCGCGCGCCACCTGGGGATCGGCAGCGGCCTGGTCATAGGCCGTTCGAGCCTGATCGAGCCGGGCGTTGCTGAGGGGCGCCGTGGCGCAGGCAGCGATGGTGGTCAATGCGGTCAACGTCAATGCGGTGCGCAGTGCGGGGGATGTGCGGATGTTCATGGGGGCTCGCCGGTGTATGGAAGGGGTTTTGTGCATCTATGGAGTCGTCGCGAGGCGTGACAGCGCGCTACGGCCTGG
The DNA here is from genome assembly GCA_038324085.1 of Burkholderiales bacterium. Lineage (GTDB taxonomy): Bacteria > Pseudomonadota > Gammaproteobacteria > Burkholderiales. Next base: position 742 of record JBBQHP010000029.1, on the reverse strand, counting down.
CCTTGCGGGCGATCTCCTCCTCGAGCGCCGCATTGCCGAGCGCCAGCTCTTCGACAGCCTTGGTGGCCTTCACCGCCCGCGACTTGCGTTCGGCCAATTCGGCATCCACAGTCGCCTCCGTGGCCAGGTTGCGTGCCTGCGCATATTTTTCGGTGCGTGCCGCTGCTTCTGCCTGCGCGAGCTTGCCGCGCGCCGACAGCATTTCCACCGGGGCCAACTGCACTGCGCCGGCACTCTCAGCCTGCACAATCGAAGTTCGCGCGGTGGTGAGTTCAGCCACGGGAGGGGCGCCGGGGCTGGCGCAAGCGCCCAGCAAGAGCATCACGCTCAGGATGGAGAGTGCAGCGAGCACGGGCGAAGGAAACGGGTGGTGGGTCATGGAATGGCGTCCTTTCAGGGAGCAACAGTGCGACAGGTGGTGGCAGGAACGCACCGGGCCGTCAGGCCTGCATGGGTTATGGGCGCTGCACGGGGTTTGGTCTGTGCGGTGGCGCGCGCAGCGCCCTCCAGGCCAGGAAGCCGCCGCCCACCGTTGCGCCAGACTCAATTGAAGCCGACGTACTCGCCCGACAGTGCGCGGGCACAGGCGTAGACGCCGTCATGTAAGTATCCCCCGGCAGAGCCGGGGGCTTTAAGTTGTGAGCCGCTCGAAGCGGCTGATCGGGGTCGCTAACGCGGCCCCGCGTTCTTGGGGCCACCTTCGTGGGGGCCGCCTGTCATTGCCATAGCCTCATTTGGTCCA